>JBPCOC010000011.1:0-60649 GCA_051000635.1 Sphingomicrobium sp.
AGGGTCTGGCCGACGATTTCCGAACCCGGAACTTGCGCAACCGCGGCGCTTAGCGGCGCAAGCATGGCTGCTCCCACGAACGCGGCTCTCAACAAACGTGACTTAATCATTAGGACGCCCTCCTTCGACTTGGCACTGAGGCAGCAGAGCAGCTTGAGTTTAGAGATTTGTCTGCTGGCTCGACCGATTCCCTTGGTTCTACGGGGTTCAACCTGTACCAGCCAGCACCGACGCTCGCAAACCCCCGCTGCGAGAGGCAGCGAAGTCCCTTTCGACCAGGTCCAGGCTTGGCAACGCCCGCATTGCGTCCGGGCGGCCTTTCGACTATGTGCCCCCCGCTGGCGCGGGGCTCGTCCTTCGCGCCGCTTGCATTTTTGAACGACAGCCGGAGGGGCTTGCCAATGGGGCAGGTCAGCGATCGGCCAACAGAAGAGAAGACAGGCATGCCGCTCTACGAGCATGTTTTCCTCGCGCGTCAGGACCTGGCCCAGGCCCAGGTCGATACACTCGCGGAAAGCGCAACCAAGATCCTCGAGGACAATGGCGGGAAGGTCGTGAAGACCGAGACCTGGGGACTGAAGTCCCTCGCCTACAAGATCGCCAAGAACCGCAAGGCCCATTACGTGATGCTCGACGTCGACGCTCCGGCGCCGGCGATCGCCGAGCTCGAGCGCCAGACCAACATCAACGAGGACGTGATCCGCTACATCACGATCCGGGTCGACGAGCATGAAGACGGCCCGTCGGCGATGATGCGGCGCGAGCGCAGCGGTCGCGGCGACCGCGGCAGCGATCGGGGAGGCGGCGGCGACCGCGGCGGCCGAAGCCGCGAGGACAGGGAGTAAATCCATGGCCCGACCATTTTTCCGCCGCCGCAAGAGCTGCCCATTCTCCGGCAAGGACGCGCCCAGCATCGATTACAAGGACGTGCGCCTGCTTCAGGGGTTCGTTTCCGAGCGCGGCAAGATCGTGCCCTCCCGGATCACCGCCGTCTCGTCGAAGAAGCAACGCGAGCTTGCGCGTGCAATCAAGCGCGCGCGCCATCTCGGCCTTCTTCCCTACCTCGTGAAATAGGAGGCTTGAGAGCAATGGAAGTCATCCTGCTTGAGCGGGTCGAGAAGCTCGGCGGCATCGGCGATGTCGTCCACGTTAAGAACGGCTTCGCCCGCAATTATCTGCTGCCGAACAAGAAGGCGCTTCGAGCCAACGAGGCCAACCGCAAGGTTTTCGAGGCCAATCGCGCTCGGATCGAAGCCGAGAATGCCGACAAGCGCTCGGCTGCCCAAAAGGAGTCGAAGAGCGTCGACGGCAAGACCGTCAAGCTGATCCGCCAGGCGTCGAACAGCGGCCAGCTTTACGGCTCCGTGTCGGCCCGCGACATCGTCGAGGCGCTCGAACCCGAGGGCGCCAGCGTCACCAGGAGCCAGGTGGTGCTGGCCCGGCCGATCAAGTCGATCGGAATGCACGACGTGAAAATCGCGCTTCACCCCGAGGTTTCGGTGACGGTGCACGTCAATGTCGCGCGCTCGCCCGAGGAAGCCGAGCTTCAGGCCCAGGGCATCGACGTTATCGCCCAGATGTTCGAGGAACAGGCGGCTCCGATCGCGGCCGAAGAGCTGCAGCCGCAAGCTGCCGAGCCCGAGGCGGCTGACGCCGAGCCGAATGAAGCCGGAGCCGAAGCCAGCGAGGCGGAAGCAACCGAAGCTCCGGCCGCCGAAGACCAGCCGGCGAACGAGGGGCCCGCCGCCGAAGCCGAAGGCGAGCAGGAGCAGAAGTAAGCAACTCCAGCCTGAGCTATCACAAGGGCCGCCGATCTTGCGAGGATCGGCGGCCCTTTTCTTGTCGGTTCATCGCATTGTGCAACCAGCGTTCGGAACGGCTGCCCGGCGATAGGGTTTGTCTCGTTGAAGAGCGAGGGCAACACGGAGGAGTTCAATCATGGCGAACGAAAGAGAGAATCAGGGCGGCAGCGAAGGCGGCAAGAGCGAGTTCGATCGCGAGAAGGATGAGTTCGGCCAGGGCAAGCAAGGCTTAACCGGCCAGCAGTCGAAGCAGCCGCAATCCGGGCAGCAAGGCTCGACCGGTGGACAGCAGGGCCAGCAGAGCGAATTCGGCCAGCAGAGACAGACCCAAACCAGCCAGCAGGGACAGGCCCAAACCAGCCAGCAAGGGCAGGCCGGCGCCGGCACTTCCGAGCGCGCCGGCCAGCAGGGCCAAACCGGTCAGCAGGGCTCCGGCTTCGTCGGTTCGCAAGGCGAGGACTCGGGCGAATATCTGCAGGAAGACGAGACCAAACAGGCCGGCTTTGCCGAGCAGGGCCGCGGCGCTCCCGACGAAGGCCGCGACACCGATCGAGGCGACATCGAAGGCAGCAGCGAAGACCGCTGATTTGTCGCAAACCAGGCGCCGCGCCCGATCAAGAGCGCGGCGCCTGTCTTTACGCCGCCTGCCTGGCGAGGAAGGCGGCTTCCCGCTCGAACCAGTGAGGAAGCTTGGCCGCGCCAGGATCCCGGCGGGTGAACGCGGCGTCTTTCGATACCGGTCCGGGAAGGGCCAAAGAAAAGGAGAAGCTGCAATGCGCAGGAACAGCGGAGACGACGAGAGCCGCAACCGTCACCTGGACCCGACCACTAAGGAGCGTGAGCGCGAACGCGGAAAGAGTGGTGCTGCAGTCCTCGACCGTGATGCGAACAAGGGCGAGGTCAAGGATAACCGCGGGCAGAGGACGACGGAAATGGGCTCGAACGCGCGCAAGTCCCGCTAAGGGCGAAGCGGCCTTCCGGATTGTGGGAGCAGTCCGGTTCCGCTCATGGCGGCTAACGAATCCTGTAAAAGTCGGCAATTCGGTCGAGCGCCAGCGACAGGACCAGCTTGCCAGCTCGCGCCGGCCAGCCGAGCGCTGTTTCCGCCTCGCGCATGCCCTCACCGGAGCAGACGACGCGCCAGAGAATGTCGGACAAGCCTGGTCCCGCGGCTTGCACGGCGGCGTCGAACCTCCGGCGGGCATCGAATTGAGCAGCTGCCAGTTCTGGCCCCGATGGCGAGCCGCCACGCTGCCGCCCGACAGGGGTAGCGTCCCACGTCATCGTGATTTGCGGCGACAGGCCACCACGCTCCCAGTCAGATCGGAGCTGCTCCCCGGCGTCGAACTGGCGGCGGCTCAACCTTCCGCGAGCAAACGCACGCTCTACCAAGATGCGGCCATCCTGCACCCGACTCATCGCTGATCCTTCCATTCGATTCGCGAACAGGTATTGGCAATTATATACTTTACTTAGCAGATCGTTTCAGGCATAAGATCCTTAGGAGCGAGCCAATGAACATCACCGACCCAATCTTCCATGACGAAGCGAAAGCCACCGCGCACATTGAGCAGTCGCGTTGGCCGGACGGTGAGCCTGACTGCCCGCATTGCGAGTCCACAGGCGTCACCAAAATGGGCGGCAAAACCCAGGCCGGAATGTTCCTCTGTAATGTGTGCCGCCGCAAGTTCACTTGCCGAACCGGAACGGTGATGGAGCGTAGCCATGTGCCCCTCCATAAGTGGCTCCTGGCAACGCACCTCATGGCCGCTTCCAAGAAGGGCATGAGCGCGAAGCAAATGGAGCGTATGCTTGGCGTGACCTACAAAACGGCTTGGTTCCTCTGCCACCGCATCCGCGAGGCAATGGACGAAGCCAACAACCCGCACGATCCGCTAGGTGGCCCGGGTAAGGTTATCGAAAGCGACGAAGCCTTTGTCGGCGGCTTCAAGAAGAAGCGCCTGTCAGGCAAGGTCGCGCCGAAGAAGAAAGTCGTTACCCTCGTCGAGCGCGGCGGTCGCGCCCGCTCGTTCCACATCACGCACATCGATCACACGAACATTCGCGCTGCGCTGGTGACGAACGCTCACCGCTCATCGCATCTGCGCACCGATGATGCCCGTTTCTACAATCGCATTGGCGAAGAGTTTGCCAGCCATGAAACCACGCTGCACAGCAACCGTGAGTTCTCACGCGGCAACGGCAACCACAGCAACACGGCGGAAAACTTTTTCTCCATCCTAAAGCGCGGCGTTGTCGGCACCTACCATCACTGGTCGGCGCAGCACATTCACCGCTACCTTGCCGAGTTCGACCTTCGCTATTCGACCAAGACCAACAGCGACGGTGAGCGCGCCGCCCTCATCCTCAAGGGGATGGAGGGCCGCCGCCTGACCTATCGGCGGACTGATTTGCTCGCCGCCTAAGTATTTCGAGGCTCCACGACAGATTGGGGAACGCCGCAAGCGTTGGACTCGTTGAGGCGGGTCCACATGAGGTAATTCCAGATGTTGATGTATGCGTTGCTCGCGGCCGCCCTCTTGGTCATCGCCTTTTCAGTCTGGCGCCACATAGAGAGTCGTCGCTAAAACCACTTGGCTTTGCGGCCAGCTTTAAGGAAGCAAACGACCGCTACCGCCGATAGAGCTGCGACTGCCAGCCATCCGTAGACCATGACACCTCCCCGAGTCGGGCAGCCGACATAACATACGCCATCGTAGTCGTCAGGCTATCCTAATCAGATGGGTCGCTTCTAAGGTTGGGGCCGTCACTTTCCTTTTTGGGGGTGGCGGCCCTTTTTGCTTTCGCTCTGTGGCTTGTGTGGCGTTGCCAGCATCCGCTTTAATACCGCCTCGCGCCGCTTGACCGTCTCCTCTTCGGAGTAGGTTTCGTCTTTAGGATCGGTCTTTGACATGCCTCAACGCCTCTCCAGAATTGCGCCCAACTGCACTTTTATAGGCTCCGGCGCACCTTACTACCTCGACCAGCATGAGGTCGTTAGGCAGGCCATGGCCGTCATTGTCCACTGGGCCGACGTGGAAACGGCCCAGATGCGGCTTTTCATCAAACTAATGGGCGGGCCCGGCGATAGGGCCGTTAAGGTGTTCCTCGCCCTAAATTCACGGGGCACTAGGATCGCTGCAATTAATGCTGTGGCGTCCGAACTCCACCCGGACAAACAGGCTCTACTGAAGGCGTTGCTTGCAATATCAAAGTCGAAGCTGCGCGACAGGATCGCACATTGGACCTGGAGCTACAGTTCCGATGTCCAAGGAAAATTGGTCATCACAGACCCGCGCGCCTTTGCCAAAGAGAGAACGGATCGATCCGACGCCCTTGTTTATGAGCTTTCAGAATTAGCTGAGGAAGTGACTAGCTATCATCACCTCGCCGGTCTCTACATCAAGCTTCAGATGCTTATTGATCCACCGGCTGAGGATCCGAGACAAATCCATTATTCGCCCAGCTATGCTCGGAACCTGCATTGAGAGCAGAGCTAGATCGTCAGAACCGACAGGGCTGAACTCTTCGATTGCATCATGAAGCACTCGCTCCAACCGAAGTCGGAGCGAGCCTCCCGTCTGCCCTGGTTTTTCTTGTGGCAATCACTCGTCCTAAGATGAGGCAATTACTGTGCTGACATCGCCTCTACGGTTAAACGAATCAGGGGCTGCTAAGTCAAGTATATAAGTGCCCAGGTATTGCCACATCGGCGAAACTGTAGGACAGACAAAAAACCGGATTGGTTCAGGAGCTCGGTCCATGATAACCAGAATTCGAGAAGTTCGACGGGCGCGCGGAATGACTCTCGACGAGGTCGCGCGCGCCTGCGAACCGCCAACGACTCCGCAGACAATCGGAAGGCTCGAGACCGGGACACGGACGGTTTCGGTCGGCTGGCTCAACCGAATTGCAGACGCTCTCGGAGTCGAGGGGGCGGACCTCGTCGAAAGCGGTGAAATGAAGCCGGAGCTGCCGGTGGCTGCGGTGGTCGGCGCGGGCGGAGCAAACGCACCGAAGCGCACCGCGCTCGTGGTCCCGCCGCGGCCCAAGCCCGGCGAGGTCGCGGTCACGGTCTCAGCGAGCCTCGGCGACTATCGGGCCGGCGATGAAGTCTGGTGTGTGACGCTGGAACCGGAAGAGTTTGGCCGTGCGCTCAACCGCGACGTGCTGGTACCGCGCCCGGCAGGTCGCTTCCTGTTCGGTCGCCTGATCGGCCGCGAAGCCCCGGATGAAGGCGAAACGAGCGGCAAGCTCCACCTGCTCCCGCTCGGTGCCGGTATGCGCCAGCAGGTCGTCACCAATGCGCCATGGCTCGCGATGGCGGTGAAATTGGTGCGGAGCCTCTGACCAGTTCCACCGTTCACCGCTGCGATGTTCTTTTTCTTCTCCAACCGGACCGGCTGCGCCGACTCGCTGCTGGTCACCGCGATAGGCACGCTGATCCTGCTGGCGCTGCTCGGTTGGATCAACTTCGGCTGAGAACGCTTGACGGTCCGAGCGTGCTTGCCCACTGCTGGGAGCCTGCGCCGGCACGCGCCCAAGCGTGATGTTTGCTCAGGGACGGGCGGTTAGCTCAGCTGGTAGAGCATCTCGTTTACACCGAGAGGGTCGGCGGTTCGAGCCCGTCACCGCCCACCATCGAGAGGGCAGGCCATGCTGGGAACATGGCCGAGCACCAGATCAGACCACCGCCGCCTTGCCGATTTCGGCGAAATAGCGTCGCATTGAGATGCTGGCATCGCGCGAAATCTCGACAAACACCCGGCGGCCGTCGTGAGGGTCGGCGCGACGCTCGAAGATCCCCTTGTCTGTCATCGTCTTGAGCCAGCGGAGCGCCGTCGTGGCCGGCACTGCGGCGGCGATGCACAAGCTGGAGACCGGCACGCGCAGCTGCGCGATTTCGGCCTGCAGCAGGTCCAGCAGCATGTCCCAGGCAGGGTCGGCGAACAGGTCCTCGGAAAAGAAGCGGCCGCGCAACCGGCGCGCACGTATGACCGAGCGAATCGTCTCGACCGGCACGTCGGGAACATTTTCTTCGCTAGGCTTGCGCAACTCTGACTCAGGGGCGGCGGGGCCGGTGGAAAGACGCGCGAGAGTGGCAGCGATACGGCTTACCTCGTCGCTGAGCTAGCGGAGCCTCTCGGCGCCTGGATCCTTGGAAACGTCGTTGGCCCGGTCCGGTGCGCAGGCCAGCGCCGTCGCAGTCGCCAGCGAAGCGGCGCGCTCGACGGGATCGGCGTCGATGACGATGTGGGAGGCGCCATCGAACAACCGCTGCCCGAGGCTATCGATAAGGTCCGAAGTCAACGAAAGCACCGCTCCGAACCGGCGGCTCGCAACCGCCTCATCGACATCGTCGAGGAGCAATTCGAGTTCGGGCCCGCAATCGCGGTCGACCTCGATCCAGATCGCCGAGGCGGATGCTTGCTGCCGAAGGCGCTCGCGTGCTTCATCGATTCCGAGCTGCGCGCCCACTCGCAGTCCGGAGATGTCGGCGGTTTCCCTGGCCCGGCGCAAGGCCGAATCGCTGCTAGCCGCAATCAGCAGCGGCGGTGCATCCGAATAAGAAAGAGAATTCTCGGCTCTGAGCGAGTTCATCGCACCTACCCCATGATAAGCAATGCCGAGCATTCCCAGTTAACGCGCAATTTGGAGAAAAGTCAGACGATTTCGGCTCCAGAACGGATCAATCCTTCACCGCGCGTAAGGTTTTGGATCGCTATGAAAAGGGCCGGCGAAGAAATGCGCCGACCTTCAGGATAGCAGAATGGAAGAGATTGCGTTGCGCGTGGAGTGGCTCGCGCGCCTGGCCGAAGCCATAGAAAGTGCGCAGCGCGTCGCCTGGCAACTCCGTACCTGCGAAGGCGCGTCAACAGAAGCTCGCGAACTGTACAGCAAACTGGAAGCGGTCCGGCTCGAGCTCGAATCGCTTCGCGGCATCGCCACCCGGCCGAGCGAGGCCATTGATCGGGATTTGTTGGAGAAGCTCGGATGGATCAGCTCGCGCTCGGACCCGTCCGACTAGACTCCCTTCGGAACCTCACCGCCGCCCGAGAACGGTTTCAGGAACGGCCCGATCGGCGGGGCCTTCCAGCCCGCGGTGGCGACGAACCCCCGGTTGATGAAGGCCCGTTTCCCATAGGCCAGCGGCTCGCCGTCCGGCCCGTCGACGCTTCCGCCGGCAGCGAGAAGGACCGCGTGGCCGGCAGCCGTGTCCCACTCGCTGGTCGGCGAAAGACGAGGGTAAATGTCGGCCGAGCCTTGCGCCACGATGCAAAATTTCAGGCTTGATCCGATTCCGACATAATCGCACTCGCCGACCGCCTCGGCGAGATAATCGGCCGTCGGCTGGTTGAAGTGCGACTTGGAGGCGACGGCAGTGGTCTTCTCTCCGCGCTGGCGGGCCCGGATCGGGCGGCGGCCGTCCGAATCTTCCATCCAGGCGCCCTCGCCGACAATCCCGCCGTAAACAGCTCCGCGCGCCGGGGCGAAGACGACTCCGAGCAACGGCGTGGTGCCGGAGATAAGGCCGATGTTGACGGTGTAGTCGTCGCCGCCGCGGATGAACTCCTTGGTCCCGTCGAGCGGGTCGACGAGGAAATAGCAGTCGCCGAAGTCGGGGATCCGGCCCGCCGCGACTTCCTCCTCGGCGATCACCGGCACCCCTGGAGCGGCCTTGGCGAGCGCTGCAAGGATGATCAGCTCGGCCGCCCTGTCGGCGATCGTCACCGGCGACTTGTCATCCTTCGATTCGACTTCGAAGCCGCCCTCGACGATCTTGAGGATTGCCTCGCCCGCCTCGGCGGTGGCAACCGCAATGTCCTCAAGAAGCTGCTTGTAATGGGTCACTTACTTCTCCGTTCGTGTCGAGCGCAGTCGAGACACGTTGCCGCGACGTCCCTCGACTTCGCTCGGGACGAACGGAATGGGATTATCTCGGCGCCATCCGGATGCCGCCGTCCAGGCGCACGGCCTCGGCATTGATATACGGGTTCTCGACCACGAAGCAGGCGAGCCGCGCATATTCCTCCGGCTGCCCCAGCCTCTTCGGGAACGGGACCTGCTCGCCCAGCGCCTCCTGAACCTTAGGCGGCATCATCGCCACCATCGGGGTCTTGAACACGCCGGGAAGGATGGTGTTCACCCGCACGCCGTCGTTCATCAGGTCGCGGGCGATCGGAAGCGCCATCGCCAGCACGCCGCCTTTCGAAGCGGAATAGGCAACTTGTCCGATCTGGCCGTCCTGGGCCGCGACCGAGGCGGTGTTGACGATGCAGCCGCGCTCGCCATCGTCGAGCGGATCCAGCCCGACCATGCCGAAGGCGGAATGGGCGATGCAGCGGAAGGTGCCGATCAAATTGATCTGTATCGCCAGCTCGAACTGGACCATCGGATAGAATTTCGGCTCCTTGGTTTCCTTGTCTCGAGCGACGGTCTTGGCGGCATTGGCGACGCCCGCGCAATTGACCAGCACGCGTTCCTGCCCGTGCGCTCCACGGGCTTTTGCGAAGGCGGCGGCGACTTTCTCGTCGGACGTGACGTCGACTTCGCAGAACAGGCCGCCGATGTCGGACGCGACCTTTTCGCCCTTGTCGGTGTCGCGGTCGAACACCGCGACCTTTGCACCGCGCCGCGCAAGCTCGCGCGCCGTTGCCTCGCCAAGACCCGATGCGGCGCCCGTCACAACCGCCGAAATGCCGTCGATATTCATGCTTTCTCCTCTGGATCCACGCGCGCGAGCACGGCTCCCTCGACGACCTGCGCTCCCGCTTTTGCATTCAATTCCGACACGACGCCGTCGAACGGTGAGACCAGAGCATGCTCCATCTTCATCGCCTCGAGTGTAAGCAAACGTTGTCCTAGCGAAACCTTTTGCCCATGTGAAACGTCGATCGATGCGACCTTCCCCGGCATCGGCGCGGTGATAGCGCCATCGGCGATTCCAAGGCCACCGCCGGTGCCGCGCGCCGACAGGTCGAAAGCGTATGTTCGGCCTGCGCGGAACACGACCACTCGGCCGTCCTCGGCGAAGCCGGAGACGGGGGCGAGCTCGCCGCCGAGATCGACCGTTTTAAAGCTTCCGTCGCGAGCGAGCGTCACTCGGTTGCTGGGCTGCGCGTTGAGCCGAAAGCCCGCCAGCCCGGGGAGCGGCGCTTGCGCTTCGTCGGCCAGCCAGGCGACCGCCGCCGCGCCCTTCCAGATCTCGTCGTCCGGCTCGCTGTCCGGCACCAGCTCGTCGAGGTGCCGCTCGATGAAGCCGGTGTCGATCTCGACGCCGCAAAACTCGTCGGAGGTCAGCGCATTGAACAGGAAGCCGGCGTTGGTGCGCACAGGCCACACCTCGACGCTGTCGAGGACAATGGCGAGCTCGTCGATTGCCTCCTCGCGCGTGTCGCCGCGGCCGATCAGCTTGGCGATCATCGGGTCGTAGAAAGGCGAGATCGCGTCGCCCTCTTCGACTCCGGTTTCGATGCGGCCTTCTTCGCCGAGGTCGAAATGCTCGAGCCTCCCCACGCTCGGAAGGAAATTCTTCGCCGGGTCCTCGGCGTAGAGCCGCGCCTCGATCGCGTGACCCTTGATCCTGAGCTCGTCCTGCTTCTTCGGAAGCGGCTCGCCGCTGGCGACCAGAAGCTGCCATTCAACGAGATCCTCGCCGGTGATCTCCTCGGTCACCGGATGCTCGACCTGGAGCCGGGTGTTCATCTCCATGAACCAGATTCGGTCGGAGCGAAGCCCCTCGGACACGTCAGCAATGAACTCGACCGTTCCGGCATTTTCGTAATTCACCGCTTTCGCGGCGCGGACTGCAGCCGAGCACACCGCTTCGCGAGTCTCCTGGTCCATGCCCGGCGCCGGCGCTTCCTCGATCACCTTCTGGTGGCGGCGCTGGAGCGAGCAGTCGCGCTCGAACAGATGGACGACATTGCCGTGGGCATCGCCGAAAATCTGCACTTCGATATGGCGCGGGCGTTCGATGAATTTCTCGATGATCACACGATCATCGCCGAAGGATGAGGCCCCTTCGCGTTTCGCGCTGTCCAGCGCATTGGCGAAATCACCGGACTTGTCGACCCGCCGCATGCCCTTGCCGCCGCCGCCTGCCACAGCCTTGATCAGCACCGGATAGTCGATCCGGTCCGCTTCCTTTTTCAGCCTTTTGGGCTCCTGGATCTCGCCGAGATAGCCCGGCGTCACCGGCACACCGGCCTCAATCATGATTGTTTTCGCCGCATCCTTCAGACCCATCGCGCGGATGCTGTCGGGCTTCGGCCCGACCCAGATCAGCCCGGCGTCGAGAACGGCCTGCGCGAAGTCGGCGTTCTCGCTGAGGAAACCATAGCCGGGGTGGATCGCCTCCGCTCCCGTCTCCTTCGCCGCGTCGATGATCCTGTTGCCGTCCAGGTAGGACTCCCGCGCCGGGCTAGGCCCAATATGCACCGCTTCGTCCGCCAGCCGCACGTGCATCGCGTCCCGGTCCGCGTCCGAATAGACGGCTATGGTTCGAATCTCGAGCCCGCGCGCCGTGCGGATCACCCGGCACGCAATTTCCCCGCGGTTGGCGATGAGCAGCGACTTCAGCATCGGCCGCGCCTCATCACATCCTGAACACGCCGAAGCGGGGCCGAACCGGGATCGGCGCGTTGAGGCAGGCAGCATAAGCGAGGCCAAGTACGTCGCGGGTCTGCGCCGGGTCGATGATCCCGTCGTCCCACAGCCGCGCGGTCGCGTGCCAGGGATTGCCTTCTTCCTCGTACTTCTGGCGGATCGGCGCCTTGAATTCCTCCGCCTGCTTCTCGCTCCATTTATCGGCATCGCGGTGGACGGTCGCGAGCACGGATGCGGCCTGCTCGCCGCCCATCACGCTGATCCGCGAATTGGGCCAGGTGAACAGGAAGCGCGGAGAATAGGCGCGGCCGGCCATACCGTAATTGCCGGCGCCGAAGCTTCCGCCGATCAGCACCGTAACCTTCGGCACCTGAGCGGTGGCCACGGCAGTCACCAGCTTGGCGCCGTGCTTGGCGATCCCCTCCGCCTCATATTTGCCGCCGACCATGAAGCCCGAGATGTTCTGCAGGAACAACAAGGGCGTTCGCCGCTGCGCCGCAAGCTCGATGAAATGCGCCCCCTTCATCGCACTTTCGGAGAACAGGATCCCGTTGTTGGCGAGGATCGCCACCGGAATTCCCCAGATGTGGGCGAAGCCGCACACCAGGGTGGTTCCGTACAGCGGCTTGAACTCGTGGAACTCGGAAGCATCGACGATCCGGGCGATCAGCTCGTGAACGTCATAGGGCGAGCGCACGTCGCGCGGGATAATTCCGTACAGCTCTTCGGCGTCAAACGCCGGCGGCCGCGGCTCCCTCAGCTCCAGCCTTGCGCCGTGCTGGGGCTGCAAAGTGCTCACGATATCGCGCACGATTGTCAGTGCATGTTCGTCATTTTCGGCGAGATGATCGACCACTCCCGACGTGCGTGCGTGGAGGTCGCCCCCGCCGAGCTCCTCGGCGCTGATCTCCTCGCCGGTCGCGGCTTTGACCAAAGGTGGACCGCCCAGGAAAATGGTCCCCTGCTCTTTGACGATTACCGTCTCGTCGCTCATCGCCGGCACGTAGGCCCCGCCCGCCGCCGAGCTGCCCATCACGCAGCCAATCTGGGCGATGCCGAGAGCGCTCATGTTCGCCTGATTGTAGAAGATCCTCCCGAAATGATCGCGGTCCGGAAACACGTCGGCCTGGTGCGGGAGGTTTGCTCCGCCTGAATCCACCAGATAGACGCAGGGCAGCCGGTTCTCGAGCGCAATCTCCTGCGCTCGCAGATGCTTCTTCACCGTCAGCGGATAATAGGTCCCGCCCTTCACCGTTGCATCGTTGCAGACGATCATCACCTGCCGGCCCGACACCCGGCCGATCCCGGCGATCATCCCGGCGCCCGGAACCTCGCCCTCGTACATGTCGCAGGCGGCGAGCTGGCCGATCTCCAGGAACGGCGAGCCGGGATCGAGCAGCCGTCCGACGCGGTCTCTCGGCAGCAGCTTGCCGCGCGATAAGTGACGCTCGCGGTGCTTTTCTGTCCCACCCTTCGCCGCTTCGGCGACGTCGGAGCGAAGCTTTTCGGCGAGAGCGCGATTGTGCTCGAAACGAACGCGATAGTCGTCGCTGCCGGTGTCGATCTTGGACTTTATCCTGGGCGCACTCATTCGCCGATCAACTCCCGGCCGATCAGCATTCGGCGGATCTCGTTGGTGCCGGCGCCGATGTCGAGCAGCTTGGCGTCGCGCAGGTAGCGCTCGACCGGCCAGTCCTTGGTGTAGCCGGCCCCGCCCAGCGCCTGCACCGCCTCACCGGCGACCCGGAACGCATTTTCCGAGGCAAGCAGGATCGCTCCCGCCGCATCGAAGCGGGTCGTCTTGCCGGCGTCGCACGCCTTGGCGACCTGATAGGCATAAGCGCGTGCGCTGTTGAGCGCGACATACATGTCGGCGATCTTCGCCTGCATCAGCTGGAAGCTTCCGATCGGCTGGCCGAACTGCTTGCGCTCGCGCACATAGGGCAGGACCACGTCGAGGCACGCCTGCATGATTCCGATCTGGATTCCGGCGAGCACGGTGCGCTCGTAGTCGAGACCGCTCATCAGCACCTCGACGCCCTTGTTCTCTTCGCCCAGCACGTTTTCGGGCGGAACGAAGCAGTCGTCGAACACCAGCTCGCTGGTCGGTGACCCGCGCATTCCCAGCTTGTCGATTTTCTGCCCGGGTGAAAATCCCTCCATCCCCTTTTCGATCAGGAAGGCGGTGATCCCGCGGCTGCCCTCGCCGGTCCTGGCATAGACGACAAGGGTATCGGCCTGATGGCCGTTGGTAATCCAGAATTTGGTGCCGTTGAGGCGATAGCCGTTGCCCGACTTCTCGGCCTTGAGCTTCATTCCGACGACATCGCTTCCGGCGCTGGCCTCGCTCATCGCCAGGGCGCCGACATGATCGCCGCTGATCAGCCTGGGCAAATATTTCTTCTTCTGCTCCTCACTGCCCCAGCGGCGTATCTGGTTGACACACAGGTTGGAATGCGCGCCGTAGCTAAGGCCGACCGACGCCGACGCCCGCGCCACCTCTTCCTGGGCGACGACGTGCTCGAGGTATCCGAGCCCGAGCCCGCCATATTCCTCTTCGACGGTGATCCCGTGAAGGCCGAGCTCGCCCATCAGCGGCCACAGGTGCGCCGGGAACTCGTCGGTCTCGTCGATCTCGGCGGCGATCGGGGCGATCTTGTCCGTCGCGAACCGGTGGGTCGTCTCGCGAATCGTGTCGGCCATCTCACCGAGGTCGAAGTCGAGGCCCTGTTCCATGCGTCGCGTCTCTCCTGCGGCCCGCCGCCTAGCACCGGCCCGAGCATTTGAACAAGCGAGCGTGCAGTCTTATGTGCACTGCAACAATTCGCCCCTGGAGCATATAATGACCGACAGCATGTCCGATCCGATCGTCATCCTATCCTACGCGCGCACGCCGATGGGCAGCTTCCAGGGCGCTCTTGCCGGTGCCTCCGCGACGGAGCTCGGCGCGACCGCAGTCAAGGCGGCGATCGAGCGCGCCGGGGTTTCCGGCGACCAGGTCGACAAGGTGTTCATGGGCAACGTGCTTCCGGCCGGCCTCGGCCAGGCCCCTGCCCGCCAGGCGGCGCTCGGCGCCGGGCTCCCGCTCTCGACCGAGGCGGTCACCGTCAACAAGGTGTGCGGATCGGGAATGCAGGCGGCGATCTTCGCCCACGACATGCTCAAGGTCGGTTCGGCCGACGTCATCGTCGCAGGCGGAATGGAGAGCATGTCGAACGCGCCCTATCTGATGAAGAAGCACCGCTCGGGCGCGCGAATCGGGCACGACACGGCCTACGACCATATGATGCTCGACGGGCTCGAGGACGCCTATGACGCCGGCCGGGCAATGGGCACTTTCGCCGAGGATGCGGCTCGCGAATACCAGTTCACCCGCGAAGCCCAGGACGAATATGCGATCGAAAGCCTTCGCCGCGCCACTGACGCAATCAAAACCGGCAAGTTCGACCGCGAGGTAACTCCCGTCACCGTCACCACCCGCAAGGGCGAAGTCACGGTCGATACCGACGAGCAGCCGGGCAAGGGAAACCCTGAGAAGATCCCGCAGCTCAAGGCCGCCTTCGCCAAGGACGGGACGATCACCGCCGCGACCTCGTCTTCGATCAGCGACGGCGCGGCCGCGCTGGTGCTGACCCGCCAGAGCGTCGCCGAAAAGCTCGGCGCCAAACCGATCGCCCGGGTGATCGCCCATGCCGCCCACGCCCAGGAACCGGCGAAGTTCACTTCGGCGCCTGTTCCAGCGGTCCAGAAGGTTCTCGAAAAAGCCGGGTGGAGCGTCGATGACGTCGACCTTTTCGAAGTCAATGAGGCGTTTGCCTGCGTCGCCATGATCGCCATGCGGGACCTCGGGATTCCGCGCGACAAGATCAACGTCCACGGCGGCGCGACCGCGCTCGGCCACCCGATCGGAGCGTCGGGCGCAAGGCTCTTGACGACGCTGGTCGCGGCGCTTCAGGAAACCGGCGGCAAGCGCGGGGTCGCATCTTTGTGCATCGGCGGCGGCGAAGCGACGGCCGTTGCGGTGGAGCTGGTTGACCCCGCCTGACGGATAGGAGGCGAAACGATTCGAGTCGTTTCCGCATTCGTGCTAGGCCCCCGCCTCCAACGGGGAGTGGTCCGATGAAAAAGCTAATTTTCTTTGCCGGAGCCGCAATGCTTGCGGCGTGCGGCGGTCAGCAGGCAACAGCGCCCGAGGGTGAGGACGCGAACGTCGCAGCCGCCGGGGCTGAAGCTCCGACCGAGGCCATGTCGCTGCACGAAACCACCTGGACCTTCACCAGGGACGGCAAGGACATCCAGGAATCAATCGACGCAAGCGGCAATTACATCGCTAATTCGGGCGACGAGCATGTCGACCACGGAACCTATGCATTGGTGGACGGCAAGCAGTGCTTCACCAGCGCGATGACCGACGAAGGCCAGGAATGCTGGACAGCGCCTGCGAACGTCGAAGTCGGCGAAAGCATCGAGATCACCAGCGACAAGGGCGAAAAGCTGACCGTCACCCGGCAGGAATATGTGCCGATGACGATGCCGTCCTGATCGGACGGTCGACGGCAGGGCCAGGGAAGCGGTGAACTAGTCTACCGCATCTCCCTCACCCACGCCCCAGATGTCGGACGTGCGGATGAAGCCCCGGCGCTTGCCGACAGTGATCCGGCACCAGCCGTCGCGGCACCGCGAAATCTGGCCGACCACGCCCGGCTCGGCGAGGTAGCGCGCCGGGCTGGCCTCATCCGGCTGGACGCGGATCGGCCGCGGATTGCCGGGCCTCACCATCGCCGTCCTCCGGTCGGACAGCATGGTCGAGAGAATCCACCCCCGCGCCCCGTCCGGATCCTGGATCAGCCGCCAGCTTTCGTAGCGCTGGAGCACCCGCACCGGCAGGTCGCGGCGCTGATAGAGCCATATCCCGGGATAGGTCCGCGCCGGGCCGGTGCGCATCATCGCCTCGCCGCTAGCGATCGAGGCCCAATAAGGCGGCGCCTTGTCCTGCGCGGCAGCGGGCGCAGCACACAACATCATCGTCATTCCCGCGAAAGCGGGAATCCAGTTTTTCTTTGCTTTCCGCTGGGCCCCCGCTTTCGCGGCGATGACGAACCTGTGAAACACTAAGCCCCCGTCAGAATGCGGTCGACGAGCTGCTTCACCGTCGGGACGAAGCCGTTGGAATAGAAAGGGTCGGTCCTGAAGCGATAGGCCCCGTGGCCGGCGAACATCAGATTCTGGTCGACCGGCCCGCCGTGGGCGATGTCCTGGAGCGTCTTCTGGATGCAAAAGCTTCGCGGGTCAGCCAGCCGCCCGGTCGTGTTCTTCTCGGTGTCGGCCCAGGACGAAAAAGCGCATTGCGACAGGCAGCCCATGCACTCGGCCTGGTCGCGGCGGATGATCTTCTCCTCGTCGGGATCGACGAACACCAAGGTGTCGTCGGGAGTCTTCATCGCCTGGGTGAAGCCCTGCGCGTACCATTCGCGCGCATGCTGAAGGTCGCCCTTGGTGACCCAGAAATTCTTCTTCCTGCCGATGCCGACGTCGAGCTCGAACGCATGGTCGCCGATCGGCTCCTTGGTAAAGGCAATCTGCCTGTCCGAGCGCGCCTCGAGGTTGCGAAGGAAGGGGTTGTGAACCGCCGAGGAATAGAAGCCGGTGGGACTGAACCGGTGAAGCAGGATGTCGCCTTCGTCGAGCGTCATCAGGCGCGCCTTCCACTCGGGCGGAATCGGGCTTTCCTGGGTGAGCAGCGGGCGGGTTCCGAACTGGAAAACGATCTGCCCGAGCTCGGGATTGTCGATCCAGTCTTCCCACTCGTCGAGGCGCCACACTCCGCCTGCCATCACGATAGGGACGCTATCGGCAATCCCTTCGGCGCGCATCATGTCGCGAAGCTCCTTGACTCGCGGATAAGGCGGCTGGGGCTGACGCGGGTCCTCAGCATTGGACAGGCCATTATGGCCGCCCGCGAGCCACGGATCTTCGTACACTACGGCGGCTAGCCATTCGGAGGCCTTGTGGTAGGCGCGCTTCCACAGTGCCCGGAATGCTCGCCCCGAGCTGATGATAGGCAGGTAATTGACCCCGTAGGACGCCGCGATCTCGGAGAGCTTGTACGGCATTCCGGCACCGCAAGTGACACCGGCAACCATGCCCTTGGTGCGCTCGAGGACTCCGTGCAGGACGCGCTGCGCTCCGCCCATCTCCCACAGCACGTTGATGTTGATCGTGCCCTTGCCGTCGGCGATCTCGTAGGCGCGCTCGACCTGCGCGACTGCACCGTCGATCGCAAATTGGACCAGCTCTTCGTGCCGCTCGCGCCGGGTCAACCTTTCATAGCCCTGCGGAATGACCCGCCCCTCGGGGTCGTAGCTGTCGGCGTTGACCGCCGACACGGTCCCGATGCCGCCCGCCGCCGCCCAGGCGCCGGAGCTTGCATGGTTGGTCGCGCTGACGCCCTTGCCGCCTTCGACCAGTGGCCAGACCTCGCGACCGGCGTAGAGGATGGGCTGCAAGCCCTTGAACACGAAACGCTCTCCTGAAGCTTGGCGCCGCCTATATAGGGCGCGCCCCGCGATTGCGCCAAAAATCTATTGTTACAAACAACGGTCCGGAACTGCGTTCCGGGCCGCGCTCATCCGGGTGACGGCTGCACCGCGTAATCCATGCCGATATCCACCGCGCGCGCCGATTGCGTGATCCGGCCGACCGAGACGTAATCGACGCCGGTTCCGGCAATCGACCGGATCGTCTCCAGAGTGACCCCGCCAGACGCTTCGAGCGGGACTCGCCCGGCAACCAGGTCGACAGCCTTGCGGAGCGTCGCCACATCCATGTTGTCGAGGAGCAGCCGGTCGGCCCCGGCATCGAGCGCCTCTTCAATCTGCTCGATCTTGTCTACCTCGACCTGCACCTGAAGGTCTGTGTCGGCGGCCTTCGCGGCGCTCACCGCCGGCCCGACTCCGCCGGCGAGAGCGACATGGTTGTCCTTGATGAGAATTCCATCGTCGAGCCGCATTCGGTGGTTTTGCGCGCCGCCCATGCGCGCCGCATATTTGTCGAGCGCCCGGAGGCCCGGGATGGTCTTGCGAGTGTCGAGCAGGATCGCGCCCGTACCTTCGATCGCATCGGCGTAGCGCCGGGTCAGAGTGGCGATCCCCGACAGGTGCTGAAGCGTGTTGAGCGCGGACCGCTCGGCAGCGAGGATCGCCCGGGCGTTGCCGGCCAGCCGAACCAGCATTTCACCGGCGTTCAGCCGGTCGCCGTCGCTTGCCAACTCGTCAAATTCCACTTCGGGGTCGAGCGAACGGAAGAAGGCCGCGCCGATGTCGAGGCCTGCGACGACGAGCGGCTCACGGGCCACCAGCCCGGCGGTGAAGCGGGCCTCGGCGGAAATCGTCGCCTTCGAAGTGACGTCCCCGCCTGTGCCGAGGTCCTCGTCGAGCACCCGCTTTACGAAATCGTTGATGTCGAAGCCGAAAATCATTCGCGGCCTCTACGCGAGCCGGACGAAATGAGACAAGCTAGTGCGCCGGCTCGTCGAGCCGGTTCCCGGCCTCGGCAAGCCGCCAGCGATCTTCCCGCCGCACGTAACGCTGCGAATCCTGAGCGGCGAACTGCGAGCCGGTCCAGCATTCGACGGTAACGGTGACGCTCGGCCCATCGATTTCGATTCGGTTGAAGCTCTGGTCCTGCTCGCGAACGCGAGTCGATGTTGCGGTCCCCGCCTGCACGACGAGCGCCGGGCCGGCCCTCGTCACGAGGTCCCGGGCGTCGTGTGTCGACGATTGGTGATGATGCCCTGCAAGCAGCATGTCTACCCCCGCCTCGCCGATCGCGTCGAGCGCCAGCTCGCTCCGCCCGACCGCGCGCGCAACGCCTTCGCCGACCGGAAGCGCGAACAGGGGATGGTGGGTGACGACGATCCGCATCGAATCGGGATCGGTCCGGCCGAAGCTTTGGCGGATGAAGTCCATCTGCTCGCGGCTGATCCGCCCGTCCTTGAACGTCAGCGAACGGGCCGTGTTGATCCCCAGCACCGTCGCCCCGGGAATTTCCTGGAGCGGGCACAATGTCTCGTCGATATAGCGCATGTAGCGCGTCAGCGGCGACAGGAAGCGCCGAAGCACGTCATAGAGCGGAACGTCGTGGTTGCCCGGAACGGCAAGCACGTCGTGCCCGGCCTCTCGCAGACGCTCGAGGAAGCGGCAGGCCTCCTGGAATTGCTCGGTCCGGGCGCGCTGGGTTAGGTCCCCGCTGACGATGACGAGGTCGGGCTCGGTCTCGTGCACACGATTCTCGACGGCTTCGACAAGTCTCGGATCGTGCGCGCCGAAGTGGAGGTCGGATAAATGGATCAGGCGAGTCATGTCTCGCCAACGCTCGTGACAGGCGCGAGTTCACTGGTAGAAGGGCCCGAATGGACCGTACCGAAGCGAATACCGGCACCCGGCCCGTCAGCGATGCTCTGCGCTTCGACGAAGCGGCGCTCGCAGAGTGGATGGGCGAGAACGTGCGGAACTTTAGCGGACCGGTCACGGTCAGCCAGTTCAACGGCGGCCAGTCGAACCCGACGTACCGGATCGACAGCCCGAGCGGCTGCTACGTCCTGCGCCGCAAGCCGCCCGGCAAATTGCTTCCTGGAGCTCACGCGGTCGTTCGCGAGTACCGGGTGATGGCCGCGCTCGGGCGCGAGGGCTTTCCGGTCCCGCGGGTGCGCGGCCTGTGCGAGGACGACAGCATTATCGGCACGGCCTTCTTCGTGATGGACATGGTCGGAGGGCGGATCTTCTGGGAGGCGCAACTTCCGGGGCTGAGCCCGGAACAGCGCTTCGACTGCTTCGATTCGATGAATGCGACCATCGCCAGGCTTCACAATTTCGAGCCCGAAGAGCTCGGGCTTGCCGATTACGGAAGGCCGGGCAGCTTCGTCGAGCGCCAGGTGGCGCGGTGGTCGAAGCAGTATCTCGGCGACGTCGAAGCAGGGCGGATCGAGGCGATGGACCGGGTGGTCGACTGGCTGCAAAAGCATTTGCCGCCCGACAGCGACCGATCGAGCATCGTCCACGGTGATTTTCGCTGCGACAACATGATCTTCGATTCGGACCGGCCGGCGATCCGTGCGGTGCTCGACTGGGAGCTGTCAACGCTCGGCGATCCGGCGGCGGACTTCACCTATCACCTGCTGATGTACCGTATGCCCAGCGATCTATTCGCGGGGCTGGCCGGCATGGACCTCGACAAGCTCGGAATCCCGTCGGAAGAAAAATATGTCGCCGCCTATTGCCGCCGAACCGGCCGCGAGTCCCTGCGCAACAAGGATTATCTGGTCGTTTTCAACCTGTTCCGGCTGGCGGCGATCCTGCATGGAATCAGGGGCCGGATTGTTCGCGGCACCGCCTCGTCGAGCCATGCGGTCGAGACGGCAAGCAAGCTCGAGCCTCTGGCCGAGCTCGCCTGGGCTGAGGCGCAGAAAGCGAAGATGTCTTCCTGAACCCGGCAGATTTCAGGTTTCATAGGCTTTCAGATCTTCGAGCGCCTGGTCCCGGATCGCCTGTGCAGCTCCGAAGTGGGCGCGAGGAAAAAGAACCGCCCAATCCGCTCCCTGGTGCGAGATCCTGACGCCGCACCCGCCGCGCGGGTTCACCGCCCTCCGGCAGACGACCTCCAGATCCTTGTTCGAATGACGCTCGATCTGGGGCGCTCGGCCGTCGTTGAGCGAGAACAGCACGGGCCAGCCCCGCGCATCGTCTTTGCCCTGCGTGCGGCTGTCGTAGACGAGCTCGAACCTTCGCTCAGGGTCTTTGACTCGGACGAACTGATGCGGCTCTCCGGTCAGCGATAGAATATGCTTATGGGGGATCCAGTAAACGGCCTCGCCGATCTTGAGGGACGCAGTGCGTTCCCCTCCCGCGCAGCCGACAAGAAGCGCCGCGAAGACTAACGCCAGCAATCGCATTGCTGGTTAATAACAGAACGCAGGCCGCTACGACACTTGGCTCGCAGACCTGCAAGGCGTCCGTGCCTCAGCGAACTTCGAAACTGTTGCTTCGAACTGTGCTTCGGCGGCGCGAATTCATCCACTCGGCCTGCGTTGCTATACGGTAGCTTCCGTGCACCATGTTGACGGGCAGCTCATATCGGTAATCCGCGGTTCGGCCGGGCTCGAGCGTTCGCAGCTCCATGGTGCAGACCCGGCTGGTCGGGACATCTCGGCCTCCGCTCGTCTCGAGATTGCTGGTGCAAAGGTTATAGCCGATCTGCTCCTTCGCACCGTTGCTCAGAGTCAGCGTTATCGTCGCCCCCTCGGTGGTGCTCGCCGGCGTGGCGCTGAGGGTGACATCGCCCGACGGTTTCGGAGCCTTAGCGTCGTTTTCCGGCTGTTGCGGCGGCGAAGTGACTGGGGGCGCAGTCCCTGGCGGCGCGCCGGTGAATTCGTTGCCGTCGGCACCTTCGATATTTTCTGCCTGGTTGCCGCTCTCAACGGTGCAGGCAAACAGCAGCAGCGGCAGAAGCGATACGTTTAGTGGCAGCCTCATGCCGATCCCCTCTTTTTCAGTGACGGGCAACGGTCGCTGTCACGTCAGGTTTCCTGACCGGTTTCCGCCGAATGCGATCGGGCGCCGCGCTCACAGCTGTTTGAAGTTGAAAATGCCGTTGAGGAGGAAAAGGACGATACCATAGACTACCGACGCTCCTACCCGGGCGATCAGATAGTGGATTTCGGTGAGCTCGAGCAGCGCCCAGAAAACGCCGAGCATCACGACGAACCCGATACCGATGTTCACTGTAAAGTAGAAGAAGCCCATCGCCACCCCGCGTTCGGTGCCCGCAAAAACCCATTCGCGCGACAGGATGTAGAAGACGATCATCGGTATCAAGAAAGCGACGATTGCGGCGGGCATGTGCGGCAGCCCCGCGAACTCGACCAGGCCCCACAGGATCAGCAGGTCTAGCAGAAACGTGAACGTGCTTGCGACCGTGTTGCGTCCGAACATTCGCGCGGCGGGGCTTGTGACAATATCCTTGCCGGTCTGCGCAGCCTCTTCGAACTTATTCGAAATGCTTACACCTCCGCTGGGTTGGGCCGCGCTTTGGCGGATACGCTAAAAAGCCCTCCCCGATCGCGCGGAGAGGGCTTCTTCAAACGCTTCGCGGCTTAGTTGTTGCCGCCTTCGTCATCGCCCGGAACCGGGAAGCCCCGCTTCCTGAGCAGCGCGTTGACGTCCGGATCGCGGCCGCGGAACTGGCGATAGGCTTCCGCCCGGTCGGTCTCGTTGCCGGTCGACAGCAGGTAGCGCCGAAACCGGTCCGCGGTCGGCTTGTGGAACGGATCGCCCGCTTCCTCGAACGCCGCCCAGGTGTCGGCGTCCATCGTCTCCGACCACAGGTAGGAATAATAGCCGGCCGAATAAGCGTCCGACGAGAATAAATGGCCGGATTGCGGAAGCCGGTGGCGAAGCACGATCTCTCGCGGCATTCCGATCTGTGCGAGCGCCGTCTTTTCGAATGCTTTGGGGTCGATCACTCCGTTGGGATCCATGTGGAGCATCATGTCGACCAGCGCCAAGGATAGATACTCAACCGTCGCGAAGCCCTGGTTGAACGTCTGCGCCTTCTGGATCTTGTCGACCAGGCTCTGCGGCATCGGCTGGCCGGTCTGATAATGCTTTGCGAAGCGGTTCAGGACCGGCGGAGTCAGGAGCCAATTCTCGTTCACCTGGCTGGGATATTCGACGAAGTCGCGCTGCGACCCGCCGAGGCTGGGATACTCGACTTCGACCAGCAGGTAGTGGATCCCGTGCCCGAACTCGTGAAACAGGGTCTCGGCGTCGTCGAGGCTGATCAGCACTGGCTTTCCGGCCTCGCCCTTGTTGAAATTGTTATTGTTCGAAGCGAGCACGATGTCGTCGCCGAGCAATCCCGCGCGGCTCCGGTAGGTCGTCATCCACGCGCCCGAGCGCTTCCCTTCGCGGGCGAAATTGTCGAGGTAGAACAGTCCGACGACTTCGCCGTTGCGCTGATCGGTGACCTCGAAGGTGCGCACGTCCGGGTGGAAAACCGGGACGGTGCCGGTGTTTTCCTTGAAGCCCAGGTCGTAGAGCTGGCCTGCCGACCAGAACATCGCATCGACCATGTTGTCGAGGGCGAAATAAGGTTTGATCTCGTCCTGGCTGAGGTCGTAGCGCTCCTTGCGGACCTTCTCCTGGTAATAGCGATAGTCCCAAGGCTCGATGGTGATGTCGCGGCCGAGCTTGTTGGCCATCGCCTGCTGGTCGGCGACCTCCTCGTTCACCCGCGCGACGGCCGCGGGCCAGACCCGGTTCATCAGCTCCATGGCCCGCTCGGGGGTCTTCGCCATCGTGTCCTGCATCCGCCACTCGGCATGATGCTTGAAGCCGAGCAGCCTGGCGCGGTCGGCCCTGATCTTGACGATCTTCGCAATAAGGTCGTTGGTGTTGTTGGGGCCGGGGTTGTCGCCGCGGTTGACGAACGCCCGCCACACTTTCTCGCGAAGCGCGCGGTTGTCGGCGAACGTCAGGACCGGGTCGACCGCCGAACGCGTGTTCTTGATCGCGTAGGTGCCGGCCGGCATGCCCTGCTCCTTGGCGGCTGCGGCAAGCGTCGCCTTCATGTCCGCCGGCACACCCTGAAGCTCCGCCTCGGTCGCCTGGATGTAGGTGCTCTCGTCGGCCAGCACGCGCTCGGAGAAGGTCGCGAACAGCTCGGCGAGCTCCTGGTTGTAGGCCGAAAGCTGCTCCTTCTGCTGCGGGTTCAGATTGGCGCCGCGGCGAACGAAGCTGTCGTAGGTGCGGGTCAGCAAGCGGTCCTGCTTGGCATCGATCCCGAGCGCGGCCTTGTTGTCATAGAGGGTCTTCACCCGCTGGAAGAGCTTCGGGTCGAGGATGATCTCGTCGTACGCGGCCGAAAGCTTCGGCGACCATTCCTTTTCCAGCGCCTGATAGGCCGGAGTGGTCGTGTTGCTGGTCATCACTCCGAACACAGACAGCACCCGGTCGAGCCGCTGGCCCGACTTTTCCATTGCCTCGATGGTGTTCTCGAACGTCGGCGGCGCCGGGTTGTTGGCGATTGCCCGGGCTTCGCGAAGCTGCTCGTCGATTCCGAACTGAAGCGCCTGCGGAAACAGGTCCGGCTTGACCTGGTCCCACGGCGGAACCCCGTCATACGGGCCGGTCCATTCCTTCAGGAGGATGTTGTCGGGCACCGGTTGCTGGACTGGCTCCACCGGCCCCTTCGTGGCAGTCATGGGAGGCGCAACCATCACCGGCTCGGCGCCCTGCGTGGCGCACCCTGCGAGAACCGCGAGCGCGGTTCCGGCCAACATCATCCGCTTCATCAAATACTCTCCCGACCTATTGGAACCTCGCGCGCTGCCTAAGGCTTTGGCGGCGCGGGTGGCAAGCCCTGCTCGACGAACGGCAATACCGCTCGCCTCCTGAACCTGACTTTTACGATGCCGCTCAAAAATCCAGGAAAAGCAGAAGCTTGACGTCTATCGTCGAGCCGTCGCGGCGGCGGCTTTCGACGAACTCGGGAATGTCGGCGCGAGCGACAAGGTGAACGGCGATATCCTCATCCTCTGTGCCGCCGCCCTCGCCGATCTCCCGAACGCCGTGCGCGCGGACGAGGGTGAAGCACTCCGCGACCATTCCCGGAGAGCTGTGAAACTCGCCCAGGATCTCGATCCGCTCGGCGGTGAA
Organism: Sphingomicrobium sp.; assembly: GCA_051000635.1. GTDB lineage: Bacteria > Pseudomonadota > Alphaproteobacteria > Sphingomonadales > Sphingomonadaceae > Sphingomicrobium. Next base: position 25,124 of record JBPCOC010000011.1, read on the forward strand.
GCCGGCTTCCTCTTCCAGCTCCTTGACCGCCGTTTCCTCGACCGTCGCATTTTCGTCCTCGTCGCCGACCAGGCCGGCGGGAAGCTCCAGGCACCGCGCACCCACCGGAACGCGATATTGTTCGACGAGAATGATCTTGCCCTCATGCTCGGCGATGACGACCACTGCACTGGTGGTCCCGGTGCGCGACACATATTCCCATCGCCCGCGCTTGACGGCGGCGATATATTTGCCCCGCCACATGGTCTCGACGGGTGCGTCGCGGTCCGTTCGATCATCCTGAGCTCGTCGAACAGTCACAGCTCGATCAGCTTGTCCGGAATCTCGTTGGGATTGCCGGCGCTCTTTGGCACATGTTCCGCCAGCACCAACCCAACCTCCTCGATCGCCGCGATTATCCCGTCGGCGATCCGGCCGGCCTTCACGTCGACGAGAAGCGCCTCCATCGCCTCGCCCCAGGTCTCGGGACTGGTGACTCTCGTGATTGCCTGGTCGGCGACGATCTCGGCGCGGTGCTCGCCCATCGACAGATAGATCAGTATCCCGGTCCGCCCTTCGGTCCGGCGCTCGGCCGCCGCCTTGAAAATCTCGATCGCCCGCCGGCGGACCCGGCGCGCCTTGGTGGCGCTCGGAGTGAGCGCCAGCCGAAGCGGCATGTAGCGCAGGATCAAAAGAACCGCGGTGAACTTGGCAACCGCAAGCACCATCAGCAGGGTAAGCAATTCGCGAAGGCTAGGCTCGGGCCGCCAGCCGCCGAAGAAAAGGTCGAACCAGAAATGGAGCAATGGCGGCCAGGCGGCAAAAATCGCAAGGGTCCCGATCAGCACCAGCAACGCCCAGTGAAGCGCGACGTCGTGATAGGAATCGCTGAGCGGCGTCGCGACGGCGACGATCTCGCCGTCGGACGTCGATTCCGCCGCGGCGATGGCCGCACTGACTCTGGCGTGGTCGGCTTCGCTCAGCTGCATCACCATCCCCCCGAAGCTCCGCCGCCGCCGAACCCGCCGCCGCCGCCGCTAAAGGCCCCGAAGCCGCCGCCACCGCCGCCGAAGCCGCCGAAGCCACCTCCGCCTCCCCAGCCGCCCCGACCGCGGCTGCCGCGCGAGCCACCAAGCGTGCTGAGGCCCCACAGGATGATCGCGGCGTCGCCGGCGTCGAGGCCGCGTCCGCGTCGCCTTCCCTTGCCATGACGCTTGCCGTGGTGCTGATAGCGCTGGCCGCCGGCGCGCCTCGCCATCGCCAGAAACACGAACAGCATGACCATTCCCCAGAAGACCATCGGCACAAAGTTCGGACCCTCGTTGCGCGCCGCCTCGCGAGCCTCGGCCTGCGCGACATTCTCGCGCGCTTCCTCGGGAGACAGGCTCATTTGCTGGAGAATGGCGTCGGACCCGGCCATGATTCCCGCCGCCATGTCGCCCTCGCGAAAGCGCGGCAGGATGTCGTTTCGGATTATTCGCCCGGCGAGGATATCGGGAAGGGCTCCCTCGGCGCCGTAGCCGGTTTCTATTCGAACCTTTTTCTCGCTGGGCGCCACCAGCAGGATGACTCCGTCGTCCTCCGCTTCGCGGCCGATTCCCCAGTGCCTGCCGAGCCGGTAGCCATAATCCTCGATCGTCCGGTCCTCGAGGCTGCCCACCGTCGCGACCACGAATTGAGCACCGGTCTGCTGCTCCAGCGCTTCGCTTCGGGCGGCAAGCTCCGCCTCCTGCTGTGGGGACAACAGGTTCGCCTGGTCGACCACCCGCCCGGTCAGCTCCGGGAAGGTCTGGGCCGAAGCCGGCGCGGCGAATAGCAGCACCGTCATTGCGAGCGCAGCGAAGCAATCCAGCACCTGCCTATGGATCGCCACGTCGCTGCGCTCCTCGCGATGACGGTGTGGGAGTCGAATCACCCGGCGGTGTTGAAATCGACCGTCGGCACCTCTTCGGCTCCTTCCGCGGCTTCGAACGGGACCTTGGGCTCGGCGCCGTAGAAGATCTTCGCTCCGATCGCGTCGGGGAAGGTGCGAATGGTCGTGTTGAACTGCCGGACCGCCTCGTTGTAGTCGCGCCGCTGGGTTCGGATGCGGTTTTCGGTGCCCTCCAGGGCGACCATCAAATCGGCGAAGCGCTGCTGGCTCTGGAGCTGCGGGTAGCGCTCCATGATCACCGTTCCGAGCAGGCTGCGCGCGCCGGACAGGCCGGCCTGCGCTTCGCTGTAGGCGCGTACCGCCTGGGGATCGTCGAGCTGCTCGGGCGACAGGCTGGCCGACGTGGCGCGGCTGCGAGCCTCGGTCACCTGGGTCAGGATTTCTTCCTCGCTGCCGGCGGCGCCCTTCACCGTTTCGACGAGGTTGCCGATCAAATCGTTGCGCCGCTGATATTCCGCCTCGAGGTTGGCGAACTCGGCATTGACCCGCTCCTCGGCGGTCGGAACCGAGTTGAGGCCGCAGCCGGCAAGAGCGAGAGCGGCGAGCGGTGCGAGCAGGCCGAGGCGACGAAACCCATTCATAGCGTTTCCCCTGAACAACGAAGGTCGCGATTAGGTAGAGAGCGAACGGGACGCATTCAACGCCGCTGCTTCATGCACGTGACGCTTTGAATTCCGCGGCAATCGTCCCTAGCTTCGGTACGATGCGTATCTGGACAATTCTCGCCGGCGCCGGCCTTGTCTCTTTGGCCGCGGTCATCGGCCGTGGCGCCAGCCAGCGCGCCGCGATGAAGACGATGCGCGAGCGCTTTCCGAAAGCCGCGCGCCAGCGGCTGGTCGCCAGCTTTCCGCAGCTCGACCCGATCGTCGACGAGCGCCCGTTTGTCGAGATGTTCGACTGGGTCTTCGTCGAGATGTTCCGGCGGACCGGCACCCGGGATCTCGACGAGCTCACGCGATGGTCGCTCGGGCGGGAGACCGAAACGTTCGACCGTCTGGCCGATCAGGTGATCTGCGAAGCGGTCGCCCGCCTTCCAGCCAGGGTGCTGGAGGTGGTCGACACATCAGGCTGCCGTCAGTTCGCAAGCTTCAAGATCCAGGTTGCGCTCGCCGACTGCGGGCCGATTGCCGCCGAGCTGGAAGCGCAACAGGCCTGAAGTCGGCTGGGCCGGCTATTTCGGGCGGCCGGTGAAGCCGGCGGCCTTCCGAAGCGCGTCCGCATCCATGACATAACCGTTGCTGATCACGACCTCCGTCCTGCGGAGCGCACCGAGATCGCTGGATACGTCGCCGTCGACGAGAAGAAGGTCAGCTTCCTTGCCGACCACGATCGACCCGGTGCGATCGTCGATGCCAACCAGCTTCGCTGGGTTGATCGTTGCAGTCTTCAGCGCTTCGGCCTTGGAAAGGCCGGCCTGCTCATACAGTTCGATCTCTCGCACCAGCTGCCCCAGCCGTCGGTTCCCGCGACGATCGGAACGCCCGCTTCGTGAAGCTCGTCGATCAGCGCAAGCATCTTCACATAACTGGCACGGAAGTCGTCGCGCGTGACCGTGCCGAACAGCGGATAACCGCCCTGTGCAAGAGCGCGTTCGGTCACCGCCGGCAGGGTTCCCGCATAAGGCTGGAAAGCCGGCGACAGCGCCGGCTTTTCGCCGCCAAGGAAGTTACCCTCGAAGATCATGATGGTTGGATCGACCCAGGTGCCCCGCTGCACCAGCTCGGCGATGAACGCCTGCATCTCGGGACTCTCGAGGTTGACATCTTTCCCATACTGCGCCGGCCCTTCGAACCGCGCGGCGGTGTTCGACTTGTCGACCACCGACTGCGGCATGGCCTGCATCATGATGAAGTTGAGGTGCGTGACCTCGTCATAGCCGGCGCGAACGGCTTCGAGCGGCCGCATCCCGGCCGGCACATGGCCGGACACGTGGAGGCCCAGCCGGTGCGCTTCGGCTGCCGCCGGCGCGATCCAGGCCGGATTCATGGAGGTGTAGAATTTGACGCCAGCCAAGCCCGATTGATGGATCTTGCGAACTGCCTCGATCGTCTCGGCTTCGCTCGATACCAGCATCGCGCCCTGCGCGGACAAGGGGTGCTTCTGGTCGACGATCGCGGCACCGAACATTTCGGGAGCGACGATCTCTCCCTTCTGCCACCGGGCCTTCTCCCGCTCGAAATCCTCGATCAGATTGCCCGGGCTGCGGATGGAGGTCATTCCTGTCGCGACATTGGCCAGCAGGTCGTAGGCGTTGCCGAAATGCTTATGAGCGTCCCACAGGCCCGGGACGAGCGACTTGCCCCGACCGTCGATGATGCGCACCCCGGCCGGCACCTGGAAACTTCCCGAAACGCCTACCGCAGCAATCTTGCCATCGCGGGTCAGGACCGACTGATTGTCGAGGAAGCGGCCGTTGTCGGCGTCGAACAGGCGGACGTTCTGGATCAGCACCGGCGCACGTGCAGCCTCGGTCAGGAACTGACGGCCGATTTCGTCGGTCGCCGCGATCATCGCCTTGTCCTGGATGTCGCGCATCCGGGCGAAGTGCTGCTCATATCCTTCGCGGACGACGCCTAGCCAGCTCACGCTGGCAAGGAACTTGCCGTCACCGTCAACCCAGATGGGCGTCGGGGTCGTCTCCAGACCGTCGACGAACAGGAGCTGCGCCTGAATGGGTGCGCTCTTGCCGTCGAGCGTAACGGTCTCGCCCTTACGGAGGGTTGCCGTTCCGCTTGGAAGCAGGTTGAGCGTACCGTCCTCGTCGGCGACGATTCGCTCCGCCAACAGGCCAGCCATGCTCGGCGGCCCGCCCCTGCTCAAGTAAAAGACGTCGCCATGCGGCGCGCTTCCGGCATCAGCGCCACTGTCCCAGCGGAGCGTCTGCCCATCGACAGATAGGGTCTCGGCAGCGTTTCCAGCCGGGGTCACGCCGCGAATCTCAACCACGGTCGGATTGCCTCTCGAGTCGAGCTTCACCCGGGCGTCCGTTTCGGTAATCCAGCCGCGCAGACTCTGCGACTTGCGGAAGGCGATTTCACCTTGAGGCGTCGTCCAACGCCATTCGTCGCCGTGGGTGTTGCTGTCCGAAACGATCACGTAATGGTCGGCATCGGCGGGAGGGACGAGCAGCTGCTCCTTCGGCACCGGCTTTGCGGCGGGCGCTGCTGTCGGTGCCTCATGCGCATGAACGGCGACTGGCGCGGCGGCAGCGAGAAGAACGGCGAGAATCGGACTGCGCATGAAAAAACCCTTCCAAGAGACGGGGCGGGTGTGTGGCACCATGTTTCGCCGAAGGCAAAAAGGAGGTGGAGGGCTTCTGTTGCCTGCTGCCCTGAGTTTTTGAAGAAGTCCGAGGGATTCTGTTGCCCGGCTCCCTCGGAGGCCGCTGGAATCCCCTTCTGTTGCCCGGTGGGGTCCGACCGCGCTTTTGTCAGTGTAACTTCAGGCCGTTAGGCCGTCAGTTACGCAGCAATTGCGAGCGCCTCATTATCGTTGGCACTTGTGTGATTGAGCCGTCACGGTGGTCTCATACCGATCGGCAACCAGGTCTTTACCGCACTCGTCGATCCTATTTCGCCCCCATCAGCAGCAGCGGACAACGTCCTTATCCGCTCCTGGTGGTGGAGGCGCCGGGGTACTGCCCCCCGGGTCCGAAATGCTTATTCCACCTGACACTCTACCGACATAGCCGGGTTGCCCCGGCACCGAGCAAGATAGGGATTCGCAGCCAAAATCGCAAGGATTCCGCAGTCTCGGGCCCTTGTGCTGGCAATTGGCAGGCCGGTGCTGTTATTGGCTCGGAACCAACTTCCAAACGAGGGTAAAAGATGAAAAAAACCACCCTGGCAGCCGCCAGTTTCGGCCTCCTCGCGCTCGCCGCATGCGGTCGAAGCGATCAGGACCAGCTCAACACCACTGACGCGAACGAGATAGAATCGCTTGACGAGCTGTCGAATGATGCAGCGAATGTAGCCGCCGAAGCACAGGCGCTCGAGAACCAGGCCGCCCAGCTCGAGCAGGAAGCGCAATCGATCGAAGGCACCGGTCCGGAAACGCCGGCGGACGAGAATATCGAGGGGATGTAAGTCCCGGTTCGTCGAAAGGCCGCCGCGCTGCAAACCGGCGGCCTTTTTCTTGCGCCTCGCATCGCCTAATTCGCGGCCAATGGAGAGCAGCACCGCAATTCCGGCGGCAACGCTGGTCACCGTGCGCGAGCGACCGAACGGGCCGCCCGAGCTTCTGATGGTGGAGCGCGCCGAAGGCATGGCCTTCGCAGGCGGGGCGCTGGTCTTCCCCGGCGGACGGATCGACGATGGCGATCGTGCGCTCGCCAGCGACCCAGACTCAGCGGCGCGCGTATCAGCGATCAGGGAGACACTCGAAGAAACGGCAATCCCGGTCGGCCTGACGCCCGTTCCGCCGGTCGAGGCAGCGCTTGATATGCAAAGTGAGATTCTCGCGGAGCGCGACTTCGCCGGCCTGCTCGACCGGAACGGGCTCGCGCTCGACCTGGACGCGCTGACCCCACTCGCTCGATGGGTGCCCAAATTCCACGCGACGCGTCGATTCGACACTCGCTTCTTTCTCGCTCGCGCCCCCGGTCCTGACTGGCAGCCCAACGTTTCAGTCGGCGAATGCAGCGGCGCGTTGTGGATAACGGCCGCCGATACGCTCGATCGCGAGCGTCGCGGCGAGGCTCGGCTGATCTTCCCGACTCGCCGCAATCTCGAAAGACTGGCGCTTCACTTCAGTTTCGACGCGATGCGGGCAGACGCCGACGCCCACCCGGTCGAGCCGATCACCCCGCGAGTCGAAGAGATCGACGGCGAGAATTTCATCACGATTCCGGACGGGATCGGTTACCCGGTGACCCGCGAAAAGCTCGACGGGCTCTGGCGCGGCTGATGCCCCGAGGCCTGGGTTGCCTGATCACACTTTCGGTTGTCGCGGCAGCATTGTTCTTCACAGGCCGCGATTATGTGCGCCGCCATCCACAGGATGTACCGTGGACTGCGCTCGATCTCGACGATCCCGTCGGCCGCTTTACCGCGAGCAAGATTGCCGGACTCGACGACGAGACGGCGCGTTGTCGGGATTTGCTTTCCGACGCGCCCGTCGGCGACAGTGCGGTACCGCCACGACGTTCACCTCCCTATTGCGGATATGAAAACGGAATGCGGCTCGATGGCCGCTCGGTCTCCTACAACCCGGACGGGCTGGTAACGAGCTGCCCGGTCGCCGCAGCCCTGTTCTTGTGGGAAAATCGGGTCGTTCAACCGGCAGCGCAACGGCATTTCGGCAGCAAGGTGACGCGCATCGACCACGGAGGAAGCTACAGCTGCCGACGCCTCTATGGACGCGAAACCGGCGCTTTCAGCGAACATGCGACTGCCGACGCTATCGACGTGACCGGCTTCCAGCTTGATGACGGTGAACTGGTGCGCGTGTTGCAGGACTGGAAGGGATGGGACGCAAGGTCACGATTCCTGAGCGAGGTGCGGGACGGTGCGTGCGAAGTTTTTTCCACAGTTTTATCGCCGGATTACAACGAGGCGCACCGAGATCACCTGCATTTCGACGTCGCGAGCCGCGGCGGAGGAGTGTGGACGATGTGCCGCTGAGGCACCGAGTCGGGCGATTCGCCAAAGAAAAGGGGACCCGCCGGAGCGGATCCCCTTCTTTCGCCAAGACGAGAAAGTCTATTTCAAATGGTTCGAAAGGTGCTTGTTCATCTCGAACATGCTGACCCGATCTTTGCCCCCAAAAATGGGTTTCAGCTTGTCATCAGCAATGATTTCCCGTTTGTTTTGCGGGTTTTGCAGGTTGTTCTTGCGGATGTGGTCCCACATTTTCGACACGACCTGGCTGCGCGGCAGCGGGTCATTGCCGGTGATTTTCGCGAGTTCCGGTGAAGGTTGAACCGGACGGGCCAGCCCGCCCCCTGCTTTACGACCAGTCCCTTGTGCCATCAGGCCCTCCTGTTGTTTCCCCCTTGGTAGAGCGCAAAGCGCAGGTGTTTGCAATGGCGATCACGACGGGAATTATGAGACGGGGCGCCCGAACGGCACCACCTTGTTATCGCTGTCGTGGCCGATATCGGCCGGATTGCCCAGTTCGATGCCCGATCGGCGGCACCAATCGGCGGCGATCGCCTGATCGTCATGGCCGAACTGGGGATCGTTCTCCGGAATGTCCGATGCCCGGCCGAGACGGATTCGAGCGGCCTTGCGAATGTTCGGATTGGCGGTGACGTGGAACATCAGCCGGTCGATCCGGTAGTGGTGCTCGCTGACCTCCTCGACGAGCAGCTCGATTCCGGTGAAGTCCGGCTCGAGCACGGTCCCGAGCAGCTTCGACAAAACCGTCAAATTGAACGCCATCGCCGGCGGTCGAAGCTTCGGCTCGACAGCCGCCTGTTCGCGGCGGACGAGCCAGTCGAGGGCGCGATTGATCGCCGCATCGCCGCCGTCCCGAAGAACGTCCTGCGGCATCGGCCCATGCGCGACCTGCAAACCCACCTTGTGCAATGCGGCGAGCAAGAAGCCCGTGTCGCTGTAGCCCATGAACAGCTTCGATCGGGCGGCCTCCGGCAGGTCCTTGGCCGCCTCCTCGGCGATCCGGTTCGACCCGTAGCCGCCGCGCGCGAACCAGACCGCGTCGACCGCGGGATCGCCCATGACCTCGAGAAGGGCACCAAGCCGCTTTGAATCCGATCCCGCGAAATGACCGTCCGACAGGAAGCATTGCGGGTGGAAGAGGACCTCGCAATCGCCGCGACCGCGAACGACCGCGTCGACGCGCCCGGGCACGTCGCGCTTCAGTGCATTGCTTGGCGCGACGACCGCGATTCGCATCGATTCCCCCGACTTGCCGCTAGCGAACCGAAAGCAAATACGGCACTCGTTGGCGATGAAAAGCCAATTCCGCCTCGCCTTCTCCGCCGCAGCGCTCGTTCTCGCGTCATGCGCAACCCAGTCCCAGTCATTGGCCCGGCGGCGGCTCCTGCCACTAGCAATGGCCGCTCGCGCCCAATAGGGCGCGGGCAATGGACAATTCAGCCTATTTCTTTTGCGGGATCGGCGGCAGCGGGATGCTTCCGCTCGCTTCGATCCTGCGCGCATCGGGAGCTCGAGTTGCGGGTTCGGACCGGTCGCTGGACGCTGGCCGCACCGCGCCCAAATTCGACTATCTTCGCGCGCTTGGAATCCAGCTGTTCCCTCAGGACGGATCGGGTCTCCAGCAGGGAATGACTCTGGTCACTTCGGCCGCGGTCGAGGACAGCGTCTCCGACGTCGTTCGGGGCGACGAACTGGGGCTCCCCCACCTTCGCCGACCCGAGCTCCTCGCCAAGCTCCTCAACCGCGCCCACCGCAGCGTCGCGGTCGGGGGAACCAGCGGCAAGTCGACGGTGACCGGCATGATTGGCTGGGTGCTTCATGCCTGCCACCGCCAGCCGACGGTCATGAACGGCGCGGTGATGAAGAACTTCGTTACTCCGTCGGCGCCATTCGCAAGTGCTCTAGTCGGCGACCCCGAGCTGTTCGTTAGCGAGGTCGACGAAAGCGACGGCTCGATAGCGCTCTACGAACCTGAGATAGCGGTCCTGACCAACATCAGCCTCGACCATAAGGAGATGGTTGAGCTGCGCGGCCTGTTTGCCCGCTTTGTCGCCGCAGCCCGGAAGGCCGTTCTCAACCTCGACGACCCGGAAACCAGAGCGCTTGCCGAATCGCTGCCGGCCGACAGGCTCGTCGGCTACGGTTTCGACTCGCCCGCGGCCGATCTGGCCGGCCGCAATCTCGAGCTCTTGGCGGGCGGAGTCCGCTTCGACGTCGATCATTCCGGCGATCGCACCTGCGTGCGGCTTCAGCTCCCAGGGCGCCACAATGCGTCGAATGCCCTCGCCGCGCTTGGCGTCGTCCGCCAGCTCGGAATCCCGGTCGCCGACGCGGCCGCGGCGCTGGAGCGGTTCGAGGGCCTGAGGCGCAGGCTGGAGACGGTCGGCGAAGCGGGCGGAGTGATCGTTATCGACGACTTCGCACACAATCCCGACAAGATCGACGCCTCACTCGCGACTCTGGGCGCGCATCCCGGCCGCTCGCTGATCCTGTTCCAGCCTCATGGCTATGGCCCGATCTCCAAAATGGGTGAGCAGCTGGCCGAAAGCTTCGCGCACGGAATGGGTCGCGACGACCGGCTTTACCTTACCGATCCGGTCTACCAGGGGGGGACGGTCGACCGGAACCGAGGGTCGGACTGGCTCGCCGAGCAGGTGCGCGCAAAAGGCGCCAAGGCCGAGCATATCCCCGAGCGATCAGCGATCGGCGACGAGCTCGTGTCAGAAGCCCGGCCGGGCGACCGTATCCTGATCATGGGCGCTCGCGACGATACGCTCGCCGAGTTCGCCCGCGAGCTGGTCGAGCGTCTCGCGCTGAAACCCGGGGCCGGATGAGCGGTTGAGCGGGACATGACGCAATTCACTGCCACCGGCTGGAAGCTTCCGAGGGACGAGCGTGAGCGGCTGCTCGAGCGGTTTCCGCCAGAATATGAGCGAACCGTCGCCGATCACGTGACTCTGCAGGCGGGAGCCGCTGCCGAAACTCCTCCGCCAAGAGAGGTCGAATCGCAAATCGTCGGACGCGCCGACGACTGCAAGAGCCTCGAGTGCCTCGTCGTCGAGATCGACGGGACGGCAGACAGGCCCGACGGGTCGATCTATCACATTACCTGGTCGCTCGGACGCGACAGGAAGGCGAAGGAAAGCAACGACGTTCTTCGAGACCAGGGCTGGGAGCGGATCGAACGGCCGATCCCGATCCGGCTCGATCCGGCCCGATGGCCATGACCACACAACCGCACCTGTTTCTCGACTGCGACGGAGTGCTTGCGGACTTTGACGCGGGTGCGAAAAAGATTCTTGGAATGTCTCCCGCGGCCTTCGAGGAGCGGCACGGTAGGGGCGAATTCTGGAAGCGGCTCGCGCGGGCGCACAATTTCTACGGCGACCTCCCCCCGTTGCCGGACGCGCAGCGGCTGTTCGGTGCGGTCAAGCATCTCAAACCGACAATCCTGACCGGGCTTCCGCTGGGCAAATGGGCGGCTCCGCAAAAGGAGCGGTGGGCGGCGGAGCATTTCCCGGGAGTGCCGATCATCACGACGATGGCGCGCCAGAAGCATCTGCACATGGAACGCGGCGACGTCCTCGTCGACGACCGCGAGAACCACCGGCACCTGTGGGAAAATGCCGGCGGAATATTCGTTCACCACAAGAATGCGAAGGACACGCTGCGCCAGCTGGCGGAAATCTATCCGTCGGTGAAGCTTGAGGGCTAGCCGTCAGGCAGCGGTGCGGACGTCGACCTTCTCGACCCACTCGGGCCAGAACGCCGGCTCGCGGCTCGACCAGCCGGGAGCAGTCGCGGCACTCTCGCTGATCGACTGGAGCAACGTGCGTCGGCGATCCGGATGCAGGTGCGGGAGGGCAGCAGCCGAGCAGAATGCCGCCGGAAGCCACGGGCGCGATGATGCTCCGATCAGTCGCTCGTAAAGGAAACGGTAGGCGGCGAAGTTGGGCAGCCGGTCCTGGCCGAGGTCGAAGGCAGACAGGGTGATCACCATTCCCATGAACGGCTCGATCATGTCGAGGCCGCTGTCATCGGGGACCTGCAGGCGCAGGTGATCGAGCTGCTTGTATAGACGGGCCTGAGCTCGGATCGACGCCGCTTCGCCCTCGTCACGGGCCCAGCACTCGATCGGATCCCGCCGACCGTAAGCGACATCGAGCGAACGGCGGATGTACCGCTGCGTCGCTTTGGAGAAGGCGGCGAACTCTTTCATTTCCGAGAGCAGCAACGTGCCGTTAGCTGGCTGGCTGGTCCTCGTTATCATGATCCCGACTCCTTTTGCCCAAGCGGGATCATGCGGCTTTTTTAGTTTCGTATTGCTTAACCACGTATCCCACCCCCGTTAAGCATTGAATCAGAGGGGGAGCCGGGTAGCAATGTTAAATGCTCACGGTTCGTCACAACGAATGTCAGTGTGGATTATCTGCAACGCGTTTGAAACGGGTCCGTCACGTTTGCGACTCGTCGTCCTCGTCTTCGAAGCTGGAAGAAGGAACGGGCTCGTTGTGCTCCGGCTGCACCACCGAGGAGGGGTCCGACGCATCCATGGATTCGTCGCTCCCAATGTCGATTTTCGCGTCCCTATTCTCCGGGTGCTCGCGAAGACGCTCCTCGAGCTCGGCTTCCGGATTATCCGAGAAAACGGCAGGCGGCGGCCTGTCTTTCTTGCTTTTCGGCTGACTCAAGGCCCGATACTCCACTTTATCGTTGTGCCGCCCCAACGAGCGGCCGCGATTGCACGTTCCGAGGGCCCGCCCATTCGACCGGCTGCTGCGATGCTTCTGCGAACATGCTTCCGGGCGATAGCCGCTGGCGCGCAGCGAGAGTAGAAGCGCCGCGGTGAAAGCGCTCAAGCATCCGCTCCGCGAGGGGGTCTTCTCGGACTGGCCTCTGGCAGTGAAGTCGATTCTCGCTTTCTGGCTGGTGTATGCGCTTACGGTCGTCGCTCGTGCGTTCCTCGGCCGCGACCCGGTCACCATCCTTCAGAACAGGGCCCTGACAATCACCGTCGGGGTCCTCCTGACCTTCGGAATCTATGCCGCGCTTGTCCTGCTTGCACGCAGGTCCAGCCTGAAACGCCGGGTGATTGTCGCGGCCGTCGCATCACTGGTCGCAGCGGCGGCGATGTCGGGGGTCCTGATCTTCGCCGACAAATATCAGGACAAGCCTCAGGACCAGGTCCGTCTCGTTTCCGCCGAGGGCTATCGGATTACCGAATCCGGAAACGCGATGCTCATCGAGCGTGACGACGGCCCGCCGCTCACCGTCACCTGGCCGCGAGTGGGTGCGCTCGACCCGTATTTGCAGTTCCGGATCGCCGCCGACTCGATGGTCATCTGGCTGTTCTTCTTCATGGCATGGAGCGCCTTTTACCTGGCGATCCAGGCGCAGGCCCAGGCGCTGACCGCGCAACGGCGAGCTGCCGAGGCGGAGAGCGCGGCCCAGGCGGCGCAGCTTCGGGCGCTCCGCTATCAGGTCAATCCGCACTTCCTTTTCAACACCCTCAATTCGCTCTCGTCGCTGGTCATGACCGGACGGAGCGATCGGGCCGAAGCCATGCTCCTGGCCCTGTCGACCTTTTTCCGGAGCAGCCTGTCGCTCGATCCCGCCGCCGACATCAGCCTGGCGCAGGAGATCGACCTGCAGCGGCTCTATCTGGAGATCGAAAAAACCCGTTTTCCTGATCGGCTCCAGGTTGAAATCGAAGTTCCCGACCAACTTCAGTCGGCGCGGCTGCCGGCGCTCATCCTCCAGCCGATCGTCGAGAATGCGATCAAGTACGGAGTGTCCAAGACGCGCCACAAGGTGCTGATCCGGATCACCGCCGAGGCCCTGGCGAACGGACGAATGGCGATCAGAGTCAGCAATCAGCTGGTGAACGGCAAGAAAAACGAGCTTCCCGCCGCTACGCACGAGGGGACCGGGCTCGGTCTCGCCAACGTGATCGAGCGGCTGGAGACGCGCTTCGGGAGCAAGGCCGAATGCCGGTTCGGACCAATGCCGGCCGGCGGGTACAAGGTCACGATGACGATGCCGGTGCAGGACAATGGCTGACGACAAACCGATTCGAGTCCTGATCGCTGACGACGAGCCGCTCGCGGCGGAGCGGCTGCAAGTGCTTCTGGCGCGCACCGAAGGCGCGTCGCTAGTGGGCACCGCGAGCGACGGCGAGTCGGCGATCAGCATGGCGGAAGCGTTGTCGCCCGACCTCCTACTTCTCGATATCGCAATGCCGGGGCTCGACGGAATCGACGTCGCCCGGTCGCTTGCCGGCCAGAATCCTTCGCCCGCGGTCGTGTTCGTGACGGCGTTCGATCAGTTCGCTGTGGCGGCGTTCGAAGTCGCCGCGGTCGATTATCTGATGAAGCCGGTCGAGCCGGCGCGGCTGCAGAAGGCGCTGGACCGGGCGCGAGACTATCTTGAGCACCGCCGCGCACCATCGGGCGAGGCTGCCGCACGGTCCGAGTGGATCGAGGAATTCTGGGCGTCGGACCTGAGCGGCCTCGTTCGGATCGCTGCCCGCGACATCGACCGTGTGTCGGCCGAGCGCGACTATATGCGGCTTCACGTCGGTCGGCGAAGCAGGCTGATCCACCATTCGATGACGGCGCTCGAGGAAGGGCTCGACCCGGCGCTTTTCGTTCGGCTCCATCGATCGGCAATCGTTCGAAAGGACTTCATTGCGGGCTTCTCCCGCAATCCGTCGGGGCGCTGGATCGCCCGGCTCGCCGACGGCACCGAACAACCGGTCGGACGACTCTATTCCGATCGCGTCCGTGCGATCGCCGGGCGCTAGAGGCTAAGCGCGCCGCGCGCCGTCGACGACGCGCGGCGGCTCTTCGCGCTCATTCAGCGGTGACCGCGATTGTACGGATCGAATGCGATTCCGCGGCCTGGGTGACTGTCGGCACTAAAAGCACCGAAGAGACCAGCAAGGCTGCGAAAGCTGGAATGGCCTTGAACATGTCGCGTCTCCTTGAGTGGCGACGCGGGGCCGGGACTGAAGGGGATAACCCCGCGTCGCGCATAGAAGAATGCGCCCGGCCAAATCGCAAGTCGCGCGCAAGTCGACGGACGTTCAGCGCTCGTCGTCATTCCGACAAAGACCGCTGGTGGGACGCTCAATCGACGAACGGTGGTCAGCGGGCGTTCAGCTTTCGGGCTCGTTACCAGTCGAGCGGTCGACGGCGGTGGTAACCCCAACGTCGATCGTGACGTTGCCGACCGTTCGGAAAATGTCTGGGATCATCTCAACTGCCACGAGCAGGGCAAGAGGCGCGATAGGAACTCCAAGCGCCATGCCGATAGGGGCTATCGACGTTATGAAGCTGGCCTCGCCAGGCACGCTTATTGCACCGAAACTGATGACTGTCGCGACTGCGATCGCCGCGGCGATCTGCGCCGCCGAGGGCTCCAGTCCCAGCCAGTGCGCGACGTAGAAGGCGACCGCCACGTTCATTGCCGGCCCCGTCGGGCGGAACAGCGCCCCAATCATCGGAAAGGTCACGTCAGCGACCCGTTCCCGGACGCCAAGCCTGCGCGCGGCGATGAGCATTGCGGGAATCGATGCGAGCGACGAACGTGTGGAAATCGCCACGCTTTGCGGGAGAAGCATGGCCTTGGCGAAGGCCGACAGCGGGCGGCGCCCTGCGATCACTGCGAGTGCGTAGCCTGACAGGCCCACGAACGCGCCGATGGTGCAGAGCAAGAAAATGTAATGGGCCAGCGCAGCGACCGCTGCCCCTCCGGCACCGGTGGCGAGAGCGAAAGCCAGCGCGAAAACGCCGATCGGCGCGATCCATAGCACCCAGCCAATCAACACCAGCAGCGCGTCGCGAACAGCTTCGAAAAAAGAGAGGAGCGAGTCGCGGCTCCGTGCAGGAATCTTCGTTGCAGCCAGTGCGAAGAGAAATGTGAATACCACGAGCTGCAGCACGTCGCCCTCAGCTGCTGCCTCAATTGCATTTGCGGGGATGATGCTGCCGAAGAAATCGGAAACCGGCGGAGCCCCGGAAGCGGTCGTAGTGGGGCCGAAGGTTGCAAGTCCGCTCCTAAGCGCCTGGATTGCCGGGTCCGGCAGCGGAAAGGCCCCCAGCAAAACATTGATCGTTAGCGCTCCGAAGACGGCGGAGCAGAAATAGATGACAACGAACCAGCCCATCGTGCGCGCCGCGAGCCGGCCCGCCCGGGCCGCCTCGGCGCCCTGAGCGATGCCCAGGATAAGGAGCGCGACGATGAGCGGGACAACCGTCATCTTGAGAGAGTTGAGCCAAAGCCCGCCGACGATCGCGGCGGTCCTCAACCCGGTCTCGCGAATGCCGTCATCCAGAAACGCGATTGCGGACCCGGCGGCAAGGCCAAGTACCAACGCGCCGAGCATCCACCAGGGACGCGCCCCGCGCACGGGCCAAAGCGCCGCTCTCTCGGCGCTTGTGCTCAAGCGGGCTTCCGAAACCGGAAGGCGCCAACCAAGGCGAAGACGAGATATCGCATCACTTGTCTCCCTGCTCTTGGCGCTGGCTTATCGCGGCTCCCAAACTTGCGCCAGCACCTGCCGAAGAATCCCGCTTCCTCCCGCGAATTGTCGCGGGATCAGGTCGCTTCGCGCGATTCTCCGGCTGCTTCGCATCGCCTTCGCCGCTCGGGCGTTCTCTCTACGCAACAATTGTAATGGAGAGACGAAATGGACAGGGACACCGAAGTTAGCACTCTACAGACGCTGACCACGACGCTCATCGACAGCATCAACGGTTATGAGGAGGCGGCGAAGGAGAGCGACAACCCGCGCTTCCAGCAGATCTTCCGCGAGCGCGCCAGCGAGCGCCGGCAGGTGTTGGATGATCTGCGGTCCGAGATCCGCCGCCTCGGAGGCGAGCCGCCGGACGATGGCTCGATCATGGGGAAGACCCACCAGACGTGGCTCGACCTGAAGGCCGCTGTCACCGGCCGTGACGACAAGAACATCATCAACACGGTCGAATCGGGCGAGGATTATCTCAAGGAGAAGTTCGAGACGGCCCTAGATAGCGGCGGCCTGACCGGCGAATCTCGGCAAGTGGTCGAGCGTGTCTATCAGTCGGTCCGTTCGGGCCATGACCAGATGAGCCAGCTCAAGCACGGGATGGAAGCCCAAAGCTAGGTGCGCACGGGCGGCGGCCTCCAAGCCGCCGCCCGGCCATTCCGGCGCTCAGGAAGCGCCGCCGCCGGTGTCGCTCGTCTCTTCATCCTCCGCAGCGCTTTCCGCGGGTGATGCCGAGCGCTCGATTTGCAGCCAGTCGCGGAACGGCAGGTTATGGACCATGTCCATCACCTCGAACTGGAGCCCGTTCGGCTGGCTCGTGTTGCTGTTCCACAAAGCCACGACACCGCTCTTCTTCTTCGGATCGAACAAGATCAATGAACGGTAGCCGTTGAGGCCGCCGCGGTGACCGACGATCCGATGCCCCGCATAATCGTAGCTCCGCCACCCGTAGCCGTACCAGGCGGTGCCCAGCCGCTCGAGGAACTTGCGAAGCCGGCGCCGCTCGGTAGGCGTTTCCACCAGAGGCGCGTGGATCGCCTGAAGGACGTTGGGCGAAATCACATCCGGCATTTGCCCCATCTGTGCGAGCATCCACAGCGTTAGGTCCTTGATGTCGCTGTTCACGCCTCCGGCTGACGGGACCTTGTAATAGATGTCGGTGAGCTCGACCTCGCGCCTGCCGTTATTGTGCGGGCGAGCCCAGCTCGGCGAACTCATCAGCCCCTCGCGCGTGATGCTTGCGCTCGTCATCCCCAGCGGTTCGAACAGCCTGCGGTCCAACGCCTCCCGAAACGGCGTGCCGGTCTCCCGCTGAACGATTTCAGTCGCCGCGTCGTAGGCAACATTCCCGTAGCTCCAGCACGTGCCAGGCTGGCAGATCAAGTCGAGCTTGGCGAGTTGCATTCGAAGCAGGCGCGGGTCCTGCCCCTCCTCCAGCTTATTGTCGTAGGCGTTGCGGTAGATCCCCAGCCGGTGGCTCAGGACATCGCCAACCGTTGCTCTGTGCTCGGCCCCGTCGGGCAGTCTGAGTGTCTTGCTGTAGCGCGCCACGGGAGCCGAAAGGTCGACCCTGCCCTCCTCGGCCTGTTTGGCGACGATCGTCCCGGCGACGCCTTTTGAGACGGATGCCCAGCGGAACACCGTCTCCGGTGTGACCGGATCGTCCGAATTCGCGAGCGTTTCGCCATAGCCCTTGAGAAACGTGATCCGCCCGTTCTCGACGATTCCGACAGCCAGACCGACCATCGCGGGCCGCTCCAACAGCCGCTTCAGCCGTGAATCGATCCGAGCATAATCGATTTCGTGATGGGCGGCGGGGGTCACCTCGGCAAGCTGCGCTCTAGCGGGGCGAGCCTCCTCCCGATCGCCCGCGGGCCGGGTCGCAACGAGAGCCGTTCCGAGAAGCAGTGCAGCGGCGCCGATCGCGACTTTATATGCTGGCTTCAAACTGTCCCACTCCCCGCACGCTCTTGCCCCTAAAACCCGTGGGCGACCTGACAGGCTGCTCTCGACGTCATTCGCTGACCGGGGCTGTAACTCTAACAGCGTGTATTACGACGAACCCAAGGTTAGCCAATCCGCATTGTTTACCAAAACGATCACCGAAAAGGACCTGGCACTGCTCACTGGCAGCCCCAGGTTATCCAATCTGGCACTGATTCAGCGAAAGCGGCAGGTGTTTGGAACGAAAGGAGTCGGAACGACATTGTGCAGTGCGTAAGCTGCGTCATCCGACTTCTTTGCCTTTGTGCTGACTTCGGCTAGCCAATTGATGTGACTGCCCCAGCACTCTGCTACGAGAGGACGGCAAGCCGCACGGGTGATCGATGAGTAATCCGGCCGTGCCGCCGAAGCGTGCGGCGAGCACCGGCGACCCTCGAATCAGCGTCGTCATGCCCGTCCACAACGCGCTCCCGCACCTCGACGCCGCGGTGGAAAGCATCCTCAGGCAATCATTTGCGAACTTCGAATTCATTATTCTCGATGATGCATCAACTGACGGTTCCACCGAGCGCCTTCGTGAATGGGCGTCAAAGGATAGTCGTATCCGGCTGCTGGAGGTGACGAAGAACCTGGGCCCGGCACTCAGTTCCGAGTATGTGGCGTGCGCAGCTTCCACTCCGATCGTAGCGCGAATGGACGCTGATGATGTTTCCTATCCAGAGCGCATCGAAGAGCAAGCACATTCGGGAAGCCTTCCGTCCGCGACGACAACACGAACAGATCGATTGACCGGTAGAAGCTCGAGAGATCAGGTTGCTCGCCCAAGAGCGTAAGCCTGTCGGGAGGCAGTCCCGAACGCTCGATAAGCGGTTTCAGTGCGGGGTTGGCCGGATCAAGGCCACTCCCGGCCGCTACGAAGCGGATCTGCGGACGGCCGGCAGCGACAATGGCGGCTGCCTTGAAGAAATTCGGATAATCCTTGTCGGAGTGAAAACGCCCCGCGATACCGATCACTCGCGGCGTGCTCCGCGGCTCGGGCGGCGGCCCTGATACATCCACGACATTGGAGATTACCACTCCGGCCGCCACATAGCCCGCGTCGACGTGCTGCACTAGCGCCCGCTTCGAATTGCTGATGGCCAAGTCGGGCTTCAGCCCAATGACGCGTGTCACCCGCATCAAGGCACGAGTCGCGCGCGAGCAAACTGGGCGTCCAGCCGCGTCCCTAATGCTGCCGCGGATGTTCCAGACGATTGGTCCTGTGTACCCAGCCAACCTTGCCGCGAGCGAGCCGAAGAATTGAGCATGATATAGCCAGCAGACGAGCACCGTCGGCCGCTCCACGCGGATCGCTTGCTGGAGCTGGAGCAGCGTGCGCAGTGCGCTGGTTACCCCGCCGAGGTGAAGTGCGCCGGCCTCCACCAATCCGCCTACCGGCCAGAGCTCAGGTTTGGCGTCCATCAGCGCGACGACACGGCGATGCGGGATGGCCGACTCGCTGAGATAGCGGGCAAGCATCCCCTCCGTTCCGCCGCGCGCCGACCAATTAGTAATCAGGTGAAACGGCCGAATGTCCGCAGAAGTGTCCCCAGTCATCGCGCTCCGCCAGCCTTGGCCATACGTTCGTTGGCGAGTTTAAGAATACGGGTCGCGCGATCGCTCCAACTGAATCGGTTCGTCGCATTCTCGAGTGATGCCAGTGCGAGCTTTGTTCGAAGCAAGGAGTTGTCGCGAAGGCGCACCAGTGCTGCCTGCCAAGCGGCAAAGTCGTTCGGATCACAAAGAAGCGCGTCCTCGCCGGGCGTCAGCACTTCGCGGATCACTGGTATGTCCGAAGCGACGATCGGCCTCGCCTGCGACATATATTCGAAGAGCTTCAGCGGCGACATCCAGCGCGCGTTGTCTCCCGTTCCTCCAGCGACACTGACCGTTGCCTGATACGGCGCAACGCACACGTCCGCCTTATCGTAGTGCTGCCGAAGCATCGCGGGTACGACATATCCGTGGAAATGCGCGTTGGCGGGCGCGGCCTCGCGGCAGCGTGCTACATCTTCGTCCTCCCCCCCCAACCAAGTGGAAGTCCATGCCCGGCTCGCGACGCGCAAGCTCTAGCAGAAGCTCGACGCCCCGCCCTGGATAGAGGTGGCCGATGTAATAGACCTGAAGCCGCCCGGCTCGCTGCGTAACCCTTTCGACTTGCTCTCGGGTGAGGCGCGGCGTCGGCGCGCCATTAGCGCAGACGAGCACCCGGCCACGAAGCGTCGGATAATTCGCCTGGTAATCCTCTCCAAGTTTGCCGGTTGTCGCTGTGAGGAACAGCAAATTGCGGCGCCTGAAGAGGAATTCTTCGACGAGCTTCTCCTTTACGCTCCCGGGCCAAGAGTGGACGTCGAAGACGAACGGCAGTCGGGCCGGCAGCCCAAACAGTAGGCCGTAGCTGCTGCGGCCGAAAACGAGCGTTCGGTGCGAGTCGGCGGTGGCCAGCCGTGATCGGATGAACTGCACGAGCCCAAGCTTATCGCTGATGCCACTGGAAAGCGGATGCAGAGACAGCGCGTACCGCTCGGAAATACCGAAGTCGTCAAAGATAATCTGTGGGTCCGAAGATTCGCCCCTTGCGATCAGCTCTACCTCTACTCCCGCCGCAGCAAAGCCCGCGCACATATTAAGCACGCCAACGGTGTTCGCTGCGCGCGACGGCACGCGTGAATTGGCAATATAAACCACCCGGTCAATCATTATCGCGCCGTCCACGCCGCAGTAACCCATCGTTTGCTCTGCCTCGGTCGTGGCCTTGCTGGCAAGCGGTGGCTGGTCAGGCAGCGCGCCAGAGCTACGGTCGATGCTCAAAACGCCACGCCTGGAACGATCGGCGCGATCGCATCGAAAAAGGCGAGAGCGTCCTCGCCCGTCTCGGCGGCGATGGCCTCGGCGAGCGCCGAGCCGGTCAACGGCCCGGTGGCGATAATCGCCGGGTGCGTGGGCAGAGCGTCGATGCGCTCGCGGACAACGCTGATATTCGGATGACCGGCGATCGCTTGCGTGACCTCGGCCGCGAACCGGTCGCGGTCCACGGCAAGTGCTGAGCCGGCGGGGACCCGGTGCGCGTCCGCCGCCCGAATGATCAGCGAATCGAGCGCCCGCATCTCCTGGTGGAGGAGGCCGACGGCATTGTGCTCGGCGTCGTCGGAACGAAAGCTGTTCGAGCAGACCATCTCGGCGAGCCGGTCGGTCTCGTGAGCCGGGGTGGTATCGCCGCCGCCCCGCATTTCGGACAGGCGGACCGCCAGGCCGGCATTGGCGAGCTGCCAGGCGGCTTCCGATCCAGCGAGGCCGCCCCCGACGATGTGGATATCGAATGGCATCTCGAAGGGCCCTAGCGGCGACAGTCCTGCACTCCAAATCGGAAACAGCTGGTGCTCGCCTGGCAGTGGCCGATACGGTAGAGGGGCGTCCCTTCGGCTAATCCTCTAATTCGAGCGCCATGACTATTTTCGGACTCTATGAGACGATCACTCGCGCAATCAGCGACGAGACCGGTGCGTCCGATAGCTTGCTGCACGTTCACGCCGGTATGGCGGTTCTGCTGCTGGCACGGGTGGTGACGGGCAAGTCCCTGGCAACTCCGATTCCGTTCCTGGTCGTTTGCGTTGCTGCTGTGGCCAACGAAGTGATCGACCGGATCAATCACGGTATTTGGCGGCCTCTCGACACGGGCCTGGATCTTTTGAACACGCTGTTCTGGCCGTTCGTGCTGATGGTGGGGCTTCGGATCAGGAGATCGCTCGATGCCAGGAAGGCTGGGGAGCGGAACTGACGGGTGCGGATCTTCACCATCGGATATGAAGGCGCAACTCTGGCCGAGTTCCTGTACGCGCTGAAGGGGGCCGGCGTCGAGCGGGTGATCGACGTCCTGGCAGTGCCCAACTCGCGCCGCCCCGGTTTCTCCAAGACCCCGCTCAGGAACGCGCTTTCCGAAGAAGGTATCGACTATGTCGACCTGCGTGCGCTCGGAACCCCGGCCGACGGCCGAGCCGCTGCCCGCGCCGGCCGCCACGAAGACCTGAAGCGCATCTATGCCGGTCAGCTCGAGCTTCCCGAAGCCATCGCCCAAAGCGCGCAGATGCTCGGTCTCGCGCGCGAAAAGCCGAGCGCGCTGCTGTGCTACGAGCGCGATCCCGCCGGCTGCCACCGACCGTTGCTGTCAGGCGCCGTCGCTCCCGACGCCGACATCGTCGACCTGTTCGCCGGCTAAAGCTTCGCCGACCAGGCGCTTGAGATCCTCGAGTCCCGCGAGCTCGCTTCCGCAGCTGAGCACCGCCGCCGCGCCGCCGGCAAGGCCGATCCGCAACGCCTGATCGGCGCTCCGCCCGGTCGCGAATCCGTACACCATCCCGGCGAGGAAGCTGTCGCCGGCGCCGACCGTGCTGCACGACTCAACCGGAAGGGCCGGAAGGACGTGCGCCCCGTCGGCATTGACGAAAATCGCGCCCTCGCCGCCCAGCGTGATCGCGACATTGGCGGCCTTGCCGCCGCTCACCAGTCCCTCGGCTTCGGAAACGAGCTCGTCCGTCCCAAGCTCGCGGCCGGCAAGGCGCTCGAATTCGCCGCGGCTCGGCTTCACCAGGAAAATTCCGCCGGCGTCGAGCGAAGCTCGAAGCGGTGCGCCCGACGTGTCCAGAACGAAGCGGGCGCCTCGCTCGCAAACCCGGTTGCGGAGCCTGACGTAGAAATCGTCCGGGACCCCGCGCGGCAGCGACCCGCTGGCGACGAAATAGTCGCAGGTCGCCGAGCCCGCCGCCTCCAGCGCCGCCGAGGCTTCGACGCCGCTCACTTCGGGACCTTCGGGGACAAAGCGGTATTCGTGGCCGGTCGAGCGCTCGACGACCGTCAGGCTCAACCGGGTGTCGCCGGAAATTTCGATCATGGTCCGGTCGATGCCGCTCCGGGCGAGCAGATCGTCGAGCGCTTGGCCAGTCGCTCCGCCACCGAGGAAGATCGCTCGAACGTCGGCGCCGAGCCGGCTCAGCACCCGGGAGACGTTGATCCCGCCTCCTCCGGGCTCCATCTGCTCGTCCGAGGTGCGCACCTTGTGGGTGTGGCGGACGGTCTCCGCCTGGCTCGAGACGTCGATCACCGGGTTGAGCGTCAGGGTTACGATGCGCTTCGAGCCGCTCGCGCGATCGTTCCCGCTCGAGCGAGCCATCAGGCCGGCGACGCGCCTTCGCCTACCAGCAGCTCCTCGATGTCGGGGATCGGCCGGTCGGTCATTTCCTTGTTGACGGTCAGAACGATTCGCCTCTCGACTTCCTTATGAAGAGCCTTGCGAAGCACCCCGAGTGCCTTGGGAGGGGCGACGACGACCAGGGCATCGAAGTCGTTCTTGAGAGCCCGCCGCTTAAGCTCGCCGGCGGCATCCTTCACCCACTGATCCTCTTCCTGCTGGTGGAAGTCGGTCTCCTCCATCGTGTCGCGGCCGATCCCGACCCGCGGCGACTGCATGCCGGGCGCGTCGGTCTTCAGCTCACGGTCCATCCGGTCGGAGCGCTCATCGTGGGATTCGGTTCTCAGATCGATCATTCCCGAATCCCCGTGGTTGCGAAGGAACAGCGCCTTCTTGCCGTCGGCGACCAGAACGAGAGCTCCGTGCGGAATGGCCATCAGAATGTCTCCTTGTCTTCAGCTGGCCAACGCCCCCGGCCGAGCCGCCGTTCCCTTCATTCCTCCTCGCCGGCGGCAAGATCGTCTCCAACGACGGCATCGGGAACCGGCGCGATTTCCTCGTCGCCCGATTCTAGCTCTTCCTCGTCGCTCTCGTCGATCTTGGCGACGCTGACGACCTTCTCCCCGTCAGCGACGTTGAAGATGGTCACTCCTTGCGTGTTGCGCCCGGCGATCCGGATGTCGCCGACGGTTGTCCGGATCATCTTCGCCTGGTCGGTGACGAGCATCAGCTGCTCGCCCTGAGTGACCGGGAAGCTGGCGATAACGGCGCCGTTCCGCTCCGACGTGACGATGTTGATGATTCCCTGGCCGCCGCGCTTGGTGCGCCGGTACTCGTACGCCGAGCTGCGCTTTCCGAAGCCGTTCTCGGTCACGGTGAGAATGAACTGCTCAGCCTCGGCCATTTGCTCGTAGCGCTCCGGCGACAGAGTGCACTCGACGTCCTCCCGGTCGCGCCATGGCGGGCACCTCAAATAGGCCTCGCGCTCTTCGTGAGTCGTGCCGAGGCGATGCAGGATCGACATGGAGATCACCTGGTCTCCGCCGACCAGACGGATTCCGCGAACGCCGGTCGCGGTGCGTCCCTGGAACTCGCGAACGTCGGTCGACATGAACCGGATCGCCTTGCCGTTGCGGGTGGCGAGCAGCACGTCGTCGTCTTCGGTCAGGAGCCTGACGCCGATCAGCCGGTCGTTAGGGTCGCCGTCGTCGTCGGTGCCGAAGCGCATCGCGATCTTGCCGTTGCTCGGCACGTTGGTGAACGCGTCCATGCTGTTCCGGCGGACGGTGCCGTGGGCGGTTGCGAACATGATGTGCAGGCCACCCCATTCCGTCTCGTCCTCGGGAAGCGGGAGAACCGCGGAAATGACCTCGCCTTCGGCCAGCGGCAGAAGGTTGACCATCGGACGGCCCTTTGCGTGCGGGCCGCCTTCGGGCAGGCGCCAAACCTTCATTCGATAGACCCGGCCCAGATTGGAGAAGAACAGCACCGGATTGTGGGTCGAGGTAACGAACAGGTTGGTGACCGCGTCCTCTTCCTTGGTTGTCATGCCCGAGCGGCCCTTGCCTCCGCGCTTCTGCTCGCGGAACACCGACAAGGGCGTTCTCTTGATGTAGCCGGACATGGTCACTGTCACGACCATCTCCTCGCGTTCGATCAGATCCTCGTCCTCGATCCCGTCGGCGGCGGCCGCGAGTTCGGTGACACGGGGAGTGGCGAACTCGGCTTCGACCTCGTCGAACTCCTGCCGCATGACCTCGTAGAGGCGGGCCCGATCGGCGAGGATTTCGAGCAGGTCGCTGATCGACTCCGCCAGCTGCTTGAGCTCGCCGGCGATTTCGTCCCGGCCCAGAGCGGTGAGCCGGTGCAGGCGAAGCTCGAGTATGGCTTTCACCTGGGTTTCGGAGAGCTGGTACGTCTTCTTCCGGCTCTGCGGCTCGACCGCTTCGACAAGAGCGATGTAGGGCCGGATTTCCTCGCCGGGCCAGGTACGGGCGAGGAGCTTTTCACGGGCCTGGACCGGGCTCGCCGACCCCCGGATCAGCTTCACCACTTCGTCGAGGTTGGTGACCGCGACGACGAGTCCGAGCAGGATGTGGGCGCGCTCGCGAGCCTTCAGAAGCTCGAACTTCGAGCGCCTGGTGATCACTTCCTCGCGGAACTTCACGAAGCTTTCGATAATGTCCCGAAGGGTCAGCGTTTCCGGGCGGCCGCCGCGTATCGCGAGCATGTTGGCCGGGAACGAGCATTGCGCGGGCGTGTGCCGCCACAGCTGGTTGAGGACGACTTCGGGGGTCGCGTCGCGCTTCAGGTCGATGACGACCCGGACTCCCTCGCGGTTGGATTCGTCGCGGATGTCGGCGACGCCCTCGATTCTTTTGTCCTTCGCCGCTTCGGCGATCTTCTCGACCAGCCCGTTCTTGCCGACCTGGTAGGGGATTTCGGTAAGAACGATCGATTGGCGGTCGCCCCTGCCCTCCTCGATCTTGTAGCGCGAGCGCATCATCACCGAGCCGCGCCCGGTGGTGTAGGCGCTGTGGATTCCGGACTGGCCGAGGATGAAGGCGCCGGTCGGGAAGTCGGGTCCCTTCACATGCTCCATCAGCCCTTCCGAGCTGATCGCCGGGTCGCCCATGTAGGCGCGGCATGCAGCGAGCACTTCGCCCAGATTGTGCGGCGGGATGTTCGTCGCCATCCCGACCGCGATTCCGCCCGCGCCATTGACCAGGAGGTTGGGGAAGCGCGCCGGAAGCACCTGCGGCTCGCGCTCGCTGGCGTCATAATTGGGCTGGAAGTCGACAGTGTCCTTGTCGAAATCGGCAAGGAGGAAATTCGCGACCTTCGCAAGCCGCGCTTCGGTATAGCGCATCGCCGCCGGCGGGTCCGGGTCCATCGATCCGAAATTGCCCTGGCCGTCGACCAGCGGGACGCGCAGCGACCATGGCTGCACCATCCGGGCAAGCGCATCGTAGATCGCCTGATCGCCGTGCGGGTGGTACTTACCCATGACGTCGCCGACGATTCGGCTGCATTTGCGATACTGCCGGCCGGCCACGTAACCGGCCTCCTGGCACGCGTAGAGGATCCGGCGGTGAACCGGCTTCAGGCCGTCGCGAACGTCGGGCAAAGCCCTGCTCACGATCACGCTCATTGCGTAATCGAGATAGCTGGCCTTCATCTCGTCGACGATTGAGATCGGGGCGATTTCGCTTGGATCGGTCGGGTCGCGGCGCTCGTCGGCCGGCGGTTCGGTGGCCAAAAGCCTGTCCTATCAATTGAGGTCATGTATATGCGGGAGAGATGCGCCGGAAACAGCGCCACCCCCCACGGAGTTCGTCTATCCTATTGTGGGACCGCGCACCACCCCGCGCACGCGCATACGCGCGCGTGAGACCACTGAACAAAACGGCGGGTTCAAAACATGTTCATCTGCCGACCTGCGGGGTTGGCGCTACGGCCGCGCGAGTCTATGGCGCCCGGCCTTCCCCCTGAATGAACTGGCCAAAACGATCGGCGAAGTGGAGACTGGAATGAATTACGCGGTTACGGCGGTCGGCCTCGCGCTGGCGCTCGGCGCAACATCAGCGGATGCGCAAACGCGGAAGGCTCAGGAAAGAGAGACGAACGTTGAGCAGCAGCCGCAGGCGGCCGCTACGATCACCGTCGGTGATCGCACGTTCACCGTCACGCCGGACGCTTTACCGCAGATCCAGGAGCTGCAGGCCGCCGTCTCCGCGAACGACACGGCGAACATTCCAGGGAAGCTGGCGGCTGCCAAGACCTCGGCGACCACTCCGGACGAGCGTTACATCGTTGCCAAGCTTCAGTTGCAGGCAGCACTTGCGAGCAAAAACCAGGAGGCGCTTAGAGTTGCGATGGAGGAGGTGCTCAGTACCGGGCTTGCCTCCCGCCAGGAAGCTCTCATCCTGAACCAGAACCTCGCCAACGCTTACCTGGAGGCGAACCAGCATCAGCAGGCGGCGGCTAAGATCCAGCGAGTGATTGAACTGGACCCCAACAATACCGAAGCCCTGAGCGCACTCTCGGCGCTCTACAGTCGGCAGGGACGCCATGCAGAGGCCATTGCGTCGGTCGAAAAGTTGATGGCGGCGAGCCGGGCGGCCGGCGCGAAGCCGCCGGAAAATCTCTACAAGCGGGCGGTGGCGATTGCTTACAAGGCGAAGATGCCAAGGGCCGTCGAACTCAGCCGCAGCTGGATTGCTGCCTATCCGACCACAGAAGCCTGGCAGAATTCGCTCGCGATCTACCAAAATCTCGGTCGGCTCGACGAGGCGCAGAAACTCGACCTGCTACGGCTTAAGCGCGCCACTGGCGCACTCACGCCCGGCGATTACTTCGACTTTGGCGACATCGCCATTCGAAAGGGCTTCGCCGGGGAAGCCAAGTCGGTGCTCGACGAGGGTTTCGCGGCGAGCAGCGAGGTCAAGCGCAGTGACCCCAGTTTCAGCCAGCTCTACACCCTCGCAACACAGCGGACGAAAGGCGACCGGGAGAGTTTGCCGGCCAGCCCCCCCGCGGGCGCAACCGCTCGGCAAATCCTCAACACCGGCGATGCCTATTTCGGCTACGGTGATTACGCGAAGGCTGTGGAATTCTATCGTGCGGCGCTCGCCAAGGGTGGCGCAGAAGCCGACCTGATCAACCTGCACATCGGAATGGCGCTGGCTCGCCAGGGCGACAAAGCAGGCGCGACGGCGGCATTGAACAGCGTCGGCGGAACCTATGCCCAACTCGCCAAATACTGGTTGCTTTACGTCTCTGCCCAGGCCTGATCGTCGAAGGGGCGCTGCACTGCACCGCGCGGCGCCCCGCAGGCCGTTAAATTCCCCCGCGCCTCCTGTCCCGTTTCGGGATAGTTAACCACTGATAGCTTCCCACTCGCCCCTCGGCGGATAGGGCGGGAAGGTTTCGGGTTAACAGGTGAGAGTTGCAGCTGGTGCGGTTCGACGATCGATTGAGGACTGTGCTGGCCCAGGCGGCATCGGATCCGCACGACCGCGCCATCCGCTGGAGGCAGCTGGTCGAGCTCGTTGCCCGAGCGCGAGGGGACGCCGATGGCGATCTGGTCGATCAGGCGATCGCCCAGATCCGCGGCGACTCCCGGCACGTGGACCAGCGTGTGCGAACCGCTGCCGCCCTTGCCGTCGCGGCGCACGCAATTCCGGTCGATCTTGTCGCCACCTTTGCCGCCGACCGGATAGCGATAGCGGCACCGGTCCTCGCCGGCGCCCGGCTCACCGCCTCCGAATGGAAGCGAGTCTCGGCTGCGGCAAGCGACGAATGCCGCGATTTCATCGCCAGCATGCGCTCGGAACAGGAGGCGCCGGCTGCCGAGGAACGGCGCGAGCAGGAACGGCCGATCCCGACGATCAGCGATGTCGTCGCCCGGATCGAGCGGCTTCGGCAATCGCGCGACGAGGAGCCCTCCGCCGCCCTACCCGAGCAGCAATCGGATGAGGCCCCGGCGCTGTTTCGATGGGAGTGCAATGAATCGGGGGAGATCGAGTGGGTCGACGGCGCTCCGCGCGGCGCTCTGGTCGGCCAGTCGATCGCCCATGGGGGGCTTGAGAGCGAAGTCGATCGAAGCGTCGAGCGCGCATTCGCCGCACGGGCACCGTTTCATGAAGGCGTTCTCGAGCTGACTGGCGGCGGAGCGATCGGCGGCACCTGGACAATCACCGGGGTGCCAGCCTTCGAACCGGCAAGCGGGCGCTTCGCCGGATATGGCGGAGTCGCCAAGCGGCCGGGTGCTTCGCCGCAATCCGCGCAGGCACCCGCCGCGGACGCGGATTCGCTTCGCGAGCTGGCGCACGAGATCAAGACTCCACTCAACGCGATCATCGGCTTTGCGGAGATCATCGCCGGCGAATATCTCGGCCCGGCCGAGAGTCGCTATCGCGAACGCGCGCGCGACATCGTCGACCAGGCGCGGCTCTTGCTCACGGCCGTCGAGGACTTGGATTTTGCCGCGAAAGTGCGGACGCACGAAGGTTCGTCGGCAGCCGAGCTCTCCGATTGCGTCGCTCTCGCCTGGGACGAGATCGAACGAGAGGCGCGCGGCCGGGGTGTGTCGGTGAGTATCACCGGGGGAGAGGAGCCGGCCCGTTGCGCCCTGAGCCCGCAGCTGACTCAGCGGCTGGTCGAAAGGCTCGGCCTGGCCGTAATCGGCTGCGCCGGCGAGGGCGAAGCGCTGACGTTCCGGATTCGGCCGGAAGGCGAATTCTGCGCGCTTGAAGTCAACCGCCCGGCGAGCCTGGAGGGGGCGGACCTTCGGCCCGATCGCAATCGCCGAGCAAGCGATTATTCGGCGCTCCCGCTGCGGCTGGTGATGGGACTGGCGCGCGCCGCCGGAGGCGACCTCGAAGCCAGCGGAGATCACCTGATCCTGCGCGTGCCAAAAGCTTAGGTTGCGCCGGGCCCTCGAGCGACTTACCTCGAAGCCGGCGGGGCCTGTAGCTCAATGGTAGAGCCGGCCGCTCATAACGGCTAGGTTGGGGGTTCGAGTCCCTCCGGGCCCACCAGCATCTTCCGGGCCCGCCGGCGCGCCGGCAATCCGGTGTTCCACGAGGGCCGGTCAGGGGCTCGGCTTGCTCGTCGATTCGGTCATTCGACTGCCCCTGAAAAGCCCGCGACGGGGATGGCATTTACAGCCGCAAATCCCCAAGTCTCAGGCGGCTTGCTTGTGCGGGAAAGTTCGCACGCGTAAGCGCAGGCCAGTCGGGGAGTGGCGCAGCCTGGTAGCGCATCTGCTTTGGGAGCAGAGGGTCGCAGGTTCGAATCCTGTCTCCCCGACCATCTTTTCAATGACTTAGCAGACGAACGATCGGGCCAATGGTCGTTCTAGGTTACGTTCTAGGTTACAGGAGCCGCCTACAGCGCGCGGCAGCGGTCGAGGTAGTGTTCGGCGCCGGTACGGGCGGATCGCCGCTGTGCGGCATCTGGCGGGCCTACAGCAGCACGATCGGTCACCCACACCGAGTGCCGGCGCTATGTGCGCCCCGTAGCGCGTCTCCCGGCTCCCGCCCGCACTGGCATTCTGGACCGAACCAGCCCTTATGCGGCCCGATCACCTTGCCACAGTCGGCGCAGTGTTTCAGGTCTGGTGGAATCGGAGGCTTAGGCATTGCCGCTGCATAGGCGCGGCGGAACAGTTCGGGAACATTTATCCACTGTTGCGGCGAGCGTCGCTTCTGATAGCGTCCGCGGTGGGGCATGCAACGAAGCCAACGCAATTAGTCTGAGGTCGCGAGGAAGCCCGCTTCCGGCTCGGGTCGAGAAGAACAGCGTGCGACGCAAGCAAGGCAGCAACTAAAGAGTGGGAACTCGCCATGAGCTTTTGGAAGCTAGTCGCAGCCATCGTTCTAGGGAATTTGCTAACAGGAGTGGCGGCACTAATTTTGTGGAGCCTGCTTCTCGCAGGCATATTCGGGAGTTTGGGTTCAGGTCCGCCCGGCGGGGGCTACGGTGAGGGCGCCAGCTCTGGCCGGCAGCCGGACCCAATTGTTACCAATTCTGAAGCGTTAGAGCCCGTCACCAACGCGCTTCCATATGACGCGTTCGACAACGTTACGGACGACGGCCGATGATGCTGTCTTTCTTTGCGCAGGTGGTCGCGGCCGGGAGCAATTTCGCATGCACTCCCACGGCCGTCTGGGATGGTGACGGGCCCGTTTGGTGCGCCGAAGGGCCGAAGATCCGCATCGCCGGCGTAGCAGCTCGCGAGATGGACGGGGCGTGCCGAACAAATCACCCCTGCCCGTCCGTCAGTGGCGCCGACGCGCGGGATCGGCTTGTGCAGCTGCTCGGCGGCGCCAGGGGCAGGCTTTCGACCGGCCACATTGTCGTGCGCTCCGCGACCATGACTTGTCGCTCGGACGGCTCGGCCCGCGGATCGCGCACCGCCGCCTGGTGCACGTCGCCAGCACTCGGCGATCTTTCATGCGCGGTCGTGCGCTCTGGCGGCGCCGTCCGCTGGGCTCGCTACTGGGGGGATCACCAATGCTGAAGAAAATCCTGCTGCCGTTAGTACTGGCATCGTCCGCCTGTGACGCTGGGCCAGAGCAGCCGGCGGATGAAGGATCTGATCCGCTTGTGGCAACTGAGGCGAACGCTGTCGACACGGACGCGGCTGAGCCTGCGGCAAGCGAAAGCACTGGCCCTGTGATCTCAGTCTGGTCGGATTCGAATGCCCGCTACACGGATGAGGGCAGTGGAGAGCTTTCTAATGGAAATCTCTGGCTAACCACTCGTAGGGACGGACCATCAGGCGTCAGCTTCGCCAAGCGCGAGATAAACTGCGCGTCGGGCACGTACCGCTACCTGCAAGAGGGCGACAGCCTGGAGAGCATGTCGGACAATGCCGATGCGCAGATGAGCGCCCTCACTGAAGGCTCAATTTCGACCCTCGTCTCTTACTATGTCTGCAGGAAGCATGGACGTGGAAGCGTAGCGGGAGTCTGAACGGGATTACTGTTCTGTCGACCAGAAGCGAGGGGATCGTATGCGTGTCGGTTTAGTCCTCATTGCGGCCGCGGCGTTATGTGGCTGTCCGAGTAAAACCCCTACCGAAGATCGGACAGAGCCCGGGCCCCCCGAAAATTACCAGATAGCGGTGGACGCCTCACCGAGTGCCGACAACGTCCACTTCGTAGTGAACACCAACATCCCCTTGCCTATCGAGGTGATGGCTGGAGTTTCGCTCACCGGCCAGGAGGACGAGGACACCTACATCGGAACCGATAAGAGAATTACGCTCGAGAAGCCCACCACCGAGTTCGACCTGCCAACCGTGAATGTCCATCGGGAGCGGCTGCCTGAAGGCGAATACGTGGCGGAGGTTTCATTCTATCCGCGCTGGGGCGTCAAGAACGAAGCAGCCAAGGGCGTGCCTGAGACCCACGGTGCGAGCTCAACCTTTCAGCTAGCCAACAAATCTCTGAGTGCGGACGACGCTAAACGGAGGCTCGAGCAGCAACGATGGGTGATGGAGAATGTGGTTAGCCGCACACCCTGGGATGAAGCCGCCTTTGTCGCGAAGCTTGGCGAATATCAGAAAAGCCCGGCAACTCTGTCGCGCCTGCACGATGCCTACTACTTCGCCGGTCCTGACATGACCCTGATAGTCAATCGTCTCAGGGGAGAGGTCACTGTGTGGCGCAAGGGCCGCGCAAGCCGCTAACGCACCAACCGTAGCCGACACCGAGGCATTCCCGGCGCGTCAGAGGCCGCTTGCCGCGCTGTTTGTGCGCCTCTGGCCATTGCTCCAGCCCGCAGCGTATTGAGAGCGTCATTAAGGTGCAGCGGATAGGGTCAGAGAAAGCCTTGAAGGAAGCGGAGATCGCTCTGAACAAGGCGCTGGGGATGAAAACTATGTCCCCGGATTTGACAAAGCGCGCTTCGGTTCGCTTGCACAAAATCCAGTGGCTGCGGGCGTTCTACAAGGGCTGAAGCCGCGGCCTTCTCGGCGGCGGCACGTCACCGTTGAGAGATGGGTTCTAACTTCCTGACTACTGTTCCTGGCGGACTGATCCACCGGAACGAGTCGATCCGCGCCGTCTGCAGCGCGTCGGCGAACAGACGCGCGGCTTCTTCGGTGTAAAAGGGGCCGATTAGAAGTCGGGAGCGGAGACCCGCGCTTGAGACGTGCGCAGTGATGCTCTCAAAGAGAGCGGGCTGTCGTGCAGTGATTCTGGCGTACTGACTTTGTAGCGACTCCTCATCGGCGCTGCTCGCTAGCTGCAACCAAATGCGTCGACCTTGAGAAATCGGTTGGCTCCCAGAAGGTACAGGAGTGTCCGAGGTTTTCGGTGTCAGTTCCTTCACTGGCTCCCCAGTCAACTCTGCGAAAGGGTCAGACGGAATGTGCGCGAACTTCGCTTTCTTCCGCGCCTCTGCTGCGGCGAGTGCCTTACGATGAGCAACGCAGCGGCTGACTTGGGCTAAACCCGCCGCGCTACCATTCAGCTTCAGATCGTCGATAAGGACGCCATCTTCGCTCTCGACCGTCAGATAGCTTGACGCAGCGAAGTGCTTGAGAAAATCAGGCTCGAAATTGGTGACGAATCCCTTGCGAATGCCGCTCGAGAAGCCAACGGATTCACCACCGGTGTAGGCCGCACCATTCAGCAGGTAGACCAGCTTGTAGGTGCGGTCCGGTACTATGCTCCATCTGTAATTCGAAAGGGTCATAACCACCGAACCGCTGGTCGATAGACCTAGAACCAGGATCGTTTCACCTTCCCCCTCGTACTCCAAAGCCATCCCGCACATATCGCTGCCGATCTCGGCAACGTCCCAGCCGCCAGCGCTCGCCCATTGGCGCGCCTGAAGTGGTGTCGCGAACAAGACCGACAGCAGTAGGATGTTGGTGAACGCTGATGCACTCGACGTCAGCTTGCGTGAAAGCAGCGCCATCGTGGCGTTAGGTTTGGTAAACCGCATAAATCCCCTCCGCACAGAGGTTTATCATGAGCTGTGAGCGGCACAAACAGTCTAACGACGCCTCTTCCCGCAGCGCCGTCATCCGTTCTTCGAATATGAAGTCCGAAAGTTCGGGTTTTCACCTTCGACCGAAGTGCAGCGGCTTGCTGAGCGCCGCCAACTGTCCCAAATGATCTGACGACGCACACTTCATGGCGAACCGCACGGCAAGGATCGTCTGGGCCGTCATGGCGCGGGGCGAGACCTACCGAAAGCCAGCTATCATGGCACTGGCAGCATGATCAGCTGAGGAGGAATACAGCTTCACGAGGTTGTGAGGACGATGTGATGGGATGGCAAACCGGTCAGACCGGGAGCTGGCTCAATCCGCCCAATGTCCGTGGCAATCAAGCCAGCAAAGCAGAATGGAACCCAGCTCGCGGATACCATCAGGGCCAGCGGTTAAGTGACCGCATCAACAGGCCGGACACAAGACTGCACCCGACCAACGCCAAGCATCAAATCGACACTTGCAATGCGGGAGCCATCCACACAGGACATTGGGACCTGAGCCTCGCGTCTTCCGATACGTCGGCAAGACTTGCGTGTATGTGGGGACGTAAAGAGCGCCGTAATCGGAAATGAGAGGATGAGCGATTGGTTGTCGAGAAGCCGCTAGCTCCCGTCTGGCGGGAGAAGCATCTTCGGCTAGCGATCGAGGCCGCGTGCGTTACCCTTTGGTCATGGCACATCGATGACGATCGGTTCGCTATGGATGAGCGCGCCTTCGACCTTTGGGGCTTGCCGTGGGCGGACAAGGTTAGCTTCGAAGAACTGTCCACTCATATTCATCCTGCCGATCGAGACAAGGTACGAGCGGCTTTCTCCGCCACCCGCTCAGTCGCCGGATCGTACGAAATCGACTTTCGCATCTGTCTTGGCGACGAGGTTCGCTGGATCTCAGCCCGGGGGCAGGGTGCCGACGCCGGGATCGTCGACCGTGTCATGTTCGGCATCTTTCTCGACGTTACCGGCCGCAAGCAAGCCGAGGAGGGAAGCGAGCTACTCGCCGGTGAGATGAGTCACCGGGTCAAGAACCTCTTGGCCATCGCTACCGGACTAACGCAGCTAACTGGTCGCTCGGCTAAATCAGTGGGAGACATGACCGGCGAGCTAACGCTGCGACTAACGGCTTTAGGCCGAGCCCACGACATCGTCCGCCCACTACCAGGTGAGCAGGGCAAGGCCGCGCTTTTGGGAGACCTCTTGTCAGTCCTGCTTGCACCCTACGATGAAACAGCGGCCTTTTCGGGTCGCATTCGCGTGGCGGTCGCACGGATGGGCGTGGGGGAGCGGACAGCGACTGCGCTTGCAATGGTGATTCACGAATTAGCGACCAACTCCGTTAAGTATGGCTCGCTGTCCTGTGCTTCAGGTTTTCTCGATGTGTCCAGCAAAACCGACGGGGACCACATCTGCGTGATTTGGGCCGAGACCGGTGGCCCTCCGATCACCGCGGAGCCGGTCTTGAAAGGCTTCGGAAGCCGGCTCATCGCGCGCGTCTCCGGGCAACTCGGCGGAGAACTCGTATACGACTGGCAGGAGAGCGGCCTCGTCGTGACCGTCAAAATGCGCCAAGATCGACTAGCTGGCTAAGCTCGGCGAAGCCCACCCAAGGTTTCGCGCCGCCCGGAAAGCAGCTCTCTCTTACGCCTTAGGGCGGATCGCGGGGCAATTGCATCGTGTCTGTGACTCGCTGTATCTTACACGCACGAATCGACTGTTTGTCTGGGGAGGCGAGATGGTTGACCGTGAGTCAGAAGCGTATTTCCTTGCCCGCGAGCGACAGGAGCTCGAGGCG
>JBPCOC010000035.1:0-49883 GCA_051000635.1 Sphingomicrobium sp.
CACGTCATGCGCGAAGGACACCGGATGAAGGGAGAGGGGGTGATGTGCCGGCGGAAGGGGAGGCCCGGCCAGAAAGCCGAGCCGTGGATGCGGAAAAAGGTGACTGACGACTATGCGCGGCCGGACAAAGGCGACACGCTGGTCGAGGACTGCGTGACGAGCGTGACGACAAGCCGGACGATGGCGCAGATTGCGTCGGGCGAAGACGTGTGGCGCTCCAACCGCGGCGGGCGGAGGGGCGGGCGAGGCAAGCAGAAATCAAGCGCGGCGCCGCCCGAATTCCGGCCGCCCCAGCTGGCGACCCTGGTCGATGCAATCCCAACCGGCTCCGACTGGATGTTCGAGTATAAATATGACTGCTACCGGCTGCTGATCGCCACTGGCGACGGCGCGGCGACGGCCTGGACCCGCAACGGCAAGGACTGGAGTGACAAGTTCCGGGCGCTGGTGAAGGCGGCGGAAAAGCTGCCGCCCGGCTGCTTGATCGACGGCGAGGCTGTCGCCCTCAACAAGAAGGGCAAGCCCGACTTCCAGCTGCTTCAGTCGACGCTCAAGGAGCACAAGGGAAAGAACCTTGCGTTCTACGCTTTCGACCTTCTGGTCGACCGCGGCGAGGACATCGCCAAGCTGCCCAACATCGAGCGCAAGCAGCGGCTTGCGGCGCTGCTCGAGGACGCGCCCTCCACCCTCATTTACGGCGACCATGTGATCGGCAAGGGCGAGGCTTTGTTCAACCAGATTTGCAAGGAGGGCGGCGAGGGCGTCATCGCCAAGAAAGCCAAGGCCGCCTATCGCGGCAAGCGCACCAGGAACTGGCTCAAGATCAAGTGCATCGAGCGCCAAGAATTCGTGATCGTCGGCTGGACCAAAAGCGACAAGCGCGCCGGCTTCCGCTCGCTTCTGCTGGCGGCGAAGGAGAAGGGGAAGCTCACCTACGTCGGCAAGGTCGGCACCGGCTTCAACACGCAAATGCTCCATGATTTGATGGACCGGATGAAGCCGCTCGAGGTCGACAAGGCGCCGGTCGAGGTGCCGCGCGCCGATCGCAAAGGCGCGCACTATATCGAGCCCGAGCTGGTCGCCGAAATCGCTTTCGCCGAGTTCACGTCCGAGGGCATTCTGCGCCACCCGAGCTTCATCGCTCTTCGCGAGGACAAGCCGGCGAGCGAGGTGGTCGTCGAGACTCCCGAGCCGCTTCCCAAAACCGCGAGGAAGGGCGACTACCCGAGCCCCGAAAGCTTGGGCGTCAAGATCAGCAGTCCGGACCGGGCGATCTACCCGACCGAGAAGCTGACCAAATACGACCTCGCCGAATATTATGCGGCGATCGATCCGCTGATCATGGTCGATGCCGCGAACCGCCCGATCACCCTGATCCGCTGCCCGCAGGGCCGGGCCAAGAAATGCTTTTTCCAGAAGCACGACACCGGATCGATGGGCGAGCACGTCAAGCACGTGCCGATCAAGGAGAAGAAGGGGGGAAAAAAGGATTATCTCTACCTGGAGGACGTGCGCGGCCTCCTCGCCTGCGTCCAGATGGGCACGATCGAGTTCCACGGCTGGGGAAGCAGGATCGACAGACTGGAATATCCCGATCGCCTAGTGTTTGACCTCGACCCCGACGAGGGCCTCGACTTCTCCGCCGTTCGCGATGCAGCGCGCCGAATCCGCGACTTGCTCGGTGATATCGGCCTGGAAACCTTCCCGTTGCTGACCGGCGGCAAGGGCGTCCACGTGGTCGCTCCGCTCGACCAGTCCGCCGACTGGGACGCGGTCACATCCTTCGCCGAGCGTTTCGCCCGGGCGGTCGCGGAAGCCGAATCCGACGCTTTCACCGCCAACATGCGCAAGGTCCAGCGCAAGGGGCGAATTTTCCTCGACTGGCTGAGGAACCAGCGCGGCTCGACCGCGGTGCTGCCTTATTCCGCCCGCGCCCGCGAAAGCGCTCCGGTTGCAGCGCCGGTCGCCTGGGACGAACTCGACGATTACGAGGGCGGCAACGCCTTCACCATCCGCGAGATCGACCTTCTGTTCGACCGCGCCGAATCGACACTGCTTGCAGGCTGGGGCCAGGCCAAACAGGCGCTGCCGAAGGCCTGACGACATCCCATCCAGTGGACTTCCTTGCGCGGCCGAGCGGGGGCGTCAGTTTTCCGCACTGGCTGCCCGCGCCGCCTGTCTCTTCCGCGACCACATGTTCAGGGCCTCGACTCCGGCGGAAAATGCCATGGCGGTGTAGATATAGCCTTTGGGAACATGAACTCCAAAGCCATCGGCGACCAGCACGACGCCGATCATCAGCAAGAAGCCCAGCGCCAGCATCACCACGGTCGGATTTTCGTGAATGAAGTTTGCGAGCGGGTCGGCGGCGATCAGCATGACGATGACGGCGAAGACGACGGCGATGACCATGACCGGCAAATGCTCGGTCATGCCGACGGCCGTCAGGATCGAATCCACCGAAAAGACCAGGTCGAGAAGAAGAATCTGGCCGATGACGGCCCCGAACGTCAGCGCCTTTCTGCCAACGTCGAACACGTCATCTGTCGGGCGAGGGTCGACAGCATGGTGGATTTCCTTCGTTGCCTTCCAGAAGAGAAACAAGCCGCCTGCGATCAAAATCAGATCGCGCCACGAGAACTCGGTCTCGAAGGTCGGCGCTCCGTAAGGGCCCCGCGAGCCTTCGATGCCCAGGTCGAAAACAGGCGCAGTCAGCCCGACCAGCCAGGCAATCGCGGAAAGCAGCGCGAGCCGCATGAACAGCGCAAGTCCGATGCCGATCCTGCGGGCCTTCTGGCGCTGTTGTTCGGGGAGCTTGTTCGACAGGATCGAAATGAAAATCAGATTGTCGATCCCAAGCACCACCTCCATGACGATGAGCGCCACCAGGGCGGCCCAGACTCCCGGGTCCGAAAACAAGATGATCAAGCTATCCATCTGAAACTATCCTCTTTTGGCTCCCTTTTGGCGGCGGGTAGCCAAGCAGGAACAGCAAGCCAAGCGGGCAAGCGTGGGGCCGGACTTGCAGTCTTCCCCCAGCAGCAATTCTAGCGGATGTCGGCCAGCTCCACGCCCTTCGTCTCGCGGGCGGCGAGAGCGGTCAGGCCGCTGATCGCGCAGGCGACGCCGACATAGATGGCGACCGGCAGCGCCGAGCCGGTCTCCGTGTACAGCCACAGAGCGATGATCGGCGCAAGCGAGCCGGCGAAGATCGCGGTCAGCTGATAGGCGAGGCTCACTCCGGAATAGCGGATCCGGGTCGGGAACAGCTCGGTAATGAAGGCTGCCTGAGGACCGTACATCGCGCCGTGGAGTACCAGTCCGACGACCAGGGCAAGAACGATCTGCGCATTGTCGCCGCTTCCCAGGAGCGGGAACAGAAGGAACGACCAGACAGCGAGCCCAAGCCCGCCGAACGCATAGACCGGCCGCCGTCCGATCTTGTCGGAGATCCAGGCGAAAAACGGGATGGCGAAGAACTGCACCGCCGCTCCGGCCAGCAGCGCGTTGAGCGCCAGGCTCCGGGTCTCGGCGGCCACGTCGACCAGATAGGTCAGCGAGAATACGGTGAGGATGTAATAAGAGATGTTCTCGCCGACGCGCAGGCCGGCGCCGAGCACCAGCGCCTTCGGCCGCTCGCGGAACACCTCCAGCGCCGGCACCTTGGGCGGGATCTCGGCCTCGACGATCGCTTTCTCGAACATCGGGCTCTCCGACACCTTGTTGCGGATGTACCAGCCGACGACGACCAGGAAGGCGGAGAGGACGAACGGCACTCGCCAGCCCCATTCGAGGAAATCCTCCTCCGGCTGGATTCCGGCCATCAGCGCAAGCACTCCGGCGGCGAGCAAATTGCCGGCCGGGACGCCTGCCTGCGGCCAGCTCGCCCAGAAGCCGCGGCGTTTGGCATCGCCATGCTCGGCCGCCATCAGGACCGCTCCGCCCCATTCGCCGCCGACTGCGAAGCCCTGGACGAGGCGAAGCACGATCAGGGCGAGCGGCGCCCAGATTCCGATCTGGTGGTAGGTGGGCAGGAGGCCGATGAGGACGGTTGCAATGCCCATCAGGATCAGGCTCCACATCAGCAATTTCTTGCGGCCGATCTTGTCTCCGAAATGCCCGAACACGATCCCACCGATGGGACGGGCGACGAAGCCGAGCGCATAGGTGGCGAAGGCGAGCATCGTTCCGACGAGCGGGTCGTATT
Source organism: Sphingomicrobium sp. (assembly GCA_051000635.1). Classification (GTDB taxonomy): domain Bacteria; phylum Pseudomonadota; class Alphaproteobacteria; order Sphingomonadales; family Sphingomonadaceae; genus Sphingomicrobium. The sequence continues at coordinate 4,208 of JBPCOC010000035.1, forward strand.
CGGGAAAGAACAGCCGGTTGAAGACCAGCGCGGCTGCCGAGCCGTAGAGGAAGAAATCGTACCATTCGATGGTGGTGCCGATCAGGCTCGCGCCGACCACGCGGCGAAGCGGCGTGCGTTGTTCTTCACTCCGAGGCATCACACAAATCCCCTGTCCGTGATTGCGAGCGTAGCGAAGCAATCCAGTTCTTGCCTAGCTGGATTGCGTCGTCGCTCCCCTCCTCGCAATGACGGCAAAGTCTAGCCGGCGAATCGCTCGGTCGCGCGGATCAGCGCGTCGAGCACGCCCGGCTCGTTGAACAGGTGACCGCCGTCAGGGACAATCTCGAGCTCGGCCTCGGGCCAGCACTTGTGCAATTCCCACGCGGCCGCCGGCGGAGTGCAGCAGTCGTGTCGACCCTGGACGATCACCGAGGGGATGCCCTTGAGCTTGCCCGCTTCGCGCAGAAGCTGGCCTTCGTCGAGCCAGCCGCCGTTGGCCATATAATGGTTCTCGATGCGCGCGATCGCGATGGCTTTCTCGTCCTCGGTGAATTCCTCGACGACATGCGCGTTCGGGAGAAGGGTGACGATCTGTGCTTCCCACTTGCTCCACGCTTTCGCGCATCTCAGCTGCTCATCACGATCCTCGCCGGTCAGCCGCTTGCGATAAGCCTCGACGATATCGTCGCGCTCACCTTCGGGGATCGGAGCGACGAATTCCTCCCACTTGTCGGGATAGAGCTGGGAGGCGCCGCCCTTCCTGTACATCCAGTCGAGCTCGTAGCGGTCGAACAGGAAGATCCCGCGAAGGATTAGCTCCGTCACCCGGTCAGGATGAGTGACCGCGTAGGTGAGCGACAGGGTCGAACCCCACGAGCCTCCGAACACCAGCCACTTCTCGAACCCGGCCATCTGCCGAAGCTTCTGGATATCCTCGACCAGATCCCACGTAGTGTTCGCCTCCAGGCTCGCGTGCGGGGTCGAGCGCCCGCAGCCGCGCTGGTCGAACAGCAGGATGTTGTACTTCTCGGGATTGAACTGGCGCCGGTGGTCCGGGCTGATCCCGGCGCCTGGACCGCCGTGAAGAAAGACGGCCGGCTTGCCGTCCGTGTTGCCGCAATATTCCCAATAAAGGCTGTGGCCGTCGCCGACGTCGAGATTCCCCCTTTTGTAGGGCTCGATCGGAGGGAAGAGGGGTCGGCGTTGCGGCGTGTGGCTGTCCGGCAAAGTTCAACCTCCTTCAGGTAGCGGCCCCGGAAGGGCTCAGCTGGGCTCGGTTTCCAGCGGGAAGCGAACGGTGGCGCGCAGGCCTTGCGGCCGCCAGTCCCGCTCGACCGTGCCCTGCAGGTCGGCACGCACACTCATTGCAATCATCTGCTCGCCAAATCCACTGCTGTGGCCTTCGCGCTCGCACTTCTCGCCGGCCTCGGCCCAGATCAGCTCGACGATATTGTCCCGCTCCGACCATGTGAGGGCGATGTCGCCGGAGTCGCGGCACAGCGCGCCGTATTTGACCGAATTGGTATAGAGCTCGTGCAATATCATCGACAATCCGAGTACCTGACGCGGCGCGAGCCGAAGCTCGGGACCGTCGAAGCGGGCTCGCCCCCTGGCAACGTCGACGCCTAGGACCTGCTCCGCAAGATCGGTCATCGACAGATCGCTGCCGGCACGACCGGCCAGCAGCCGATGCGCGCGAGCGAACGACTCAAGCCGTGCAAGGAAGGACTTTTCGAAGGTCTCCAGGTCGCCGGAACTGCGCGCCGTCTGCTGGGCGATGGCCGAGACGACCGTCAGCATGTTCTTCACCCGGTGGTCCGATTCCTGAAGCAGCCGCTGCTGGCGCTCGGCCTGTTCGCGCCGCTCGCTGATGTTGCGAATGAAGCCGATGAACAGCTGGCCGCCGAACTGTTCGCTGGCGGTAATCGACAGCTCGACCGGGACTTCACGCCCATCCTTGTGCAGCCCCTCGATTTCGATGTGCTGATCGATCACCGGTCCCTGGCCGGTTTTCAGAAAACGGGTGAGCCCGGCCTCGTGCGCAGCGCGGTGCCGTTCGGGAATGACCAGCTCGCTGAGGCGGGAGCCGATCGCTTCATCGGGCGTCCAGCCGAAGCATTGCTCGGCGCGGCCGTTCCAGCCGATCACATGGCCCTGGCGGTCCATCACGACCACCGCGTCCAGAGCTGTCTGCAGAACCGACTGCAGCCCGGCGTGCAAAGGGCCGCGGCCGAGCGTCGCAAGCTTGTCGTCACCTTGTTGGACCATTTTACGCGGCCACCTTTTAGAAACTCATCTCGGAATAGACCCGACTGACGTCACCGTTCCAGTCGCCGTGATATTTGTCCAGCAGCCGTTCGGCGGGAGTCTTACCGCTGGCGACGATTTCGTTGAGCGGGTCGAGGAAACCGGCCTCGCTGTCGCCGGCTGAATTGAGGCGCGCTCGCCGCGAAAGGCCTTTGGCGGCAATGTCGAGGACAATGCGCGCGAGGTCGTGGACGGTGCCCGCGCCGGGCAGAGGTGCCCGGAGCGCCATTTTCGGAACCTCGCGGCGAAGCGCCTCATGCTCCTCGATCGTCCAGTCCTTGACCAGTTCCCAGGCGGCTTCGAGTGCGCCGCTGTCGTACAGCAGCCCGACCCAAAGCGCCGGAAGCGCGCAGATCCGGTTCCACGGACCGCCGTCGGCGCCGCGCATTTCAAGAAAGCTCTTGAGCCGCACCTCGGGAAAGATCGTCGACAGATGGTCGGTGAAGTCCGCGAGCTTGGGCGTCTCTCCGGCAAGCTGCGGAAGCCTGCCTTCCAGGAAATCTCGGAAGCTCTCGCCGGCAACGTCGATGTATTTGCCCTCGCGGAAGACGAAATACATCGGGACGTCGAGCGCATAATCGAGGTAGCGCTCGTAGCCAAACCCGTCCTCGAATACGAACGGGAGCATTCCGGTTCGGCCGGGGTCGGTGTCCTCCCAGATGTGGCTCCGGTAGCTTAGATATCCGTTGGGCTTTCCTTCGGTGAACGGGGAGTTTGCGAACAGCGCGGTGGCGACCGGCTGGAGCGCGAGGCCGACCCGGAATTTTCTCACCATGTCGGCTTCCGACGAATAATCGAGGTTGGTCTGGATCGTGCAGGTGCGAAGCATCATGTCGAGGCCCAGGTTTCCGACCTTCGGCATGTAGTTCAGCATGATCGAATAGCGGCCCTTGGGCATGACCGGCAGGTCCAGGCGCGCCTTGTCCGGCCACATTCCGAGGCCGAGGAACCCCACACCGAGCTTTTCGCCGACGGTCTTGCACTGCTTGAGGTGGCGGTCCGCCTCGGCGCAGGTTTCGTGCAGGTTTTCGAGCATTGCGCCCGAAAGCTCGAACTGGCCGGCGGGCTCGAGGCTGATTGTCCCGTCGGGACCGGACAGCGCGATCACGTTTCCGTTCTCGACCACCGGATTCCAGCTGAATTCGGTCAGCCCCAGCAGCAGGTCGCGAATGCCGCCGGGCTCGTCGTAGGACGGGGCGCGATGGTCGGACGTCCGATAGACGAACTTCTCGTGCTCGGTCCCGATCTGCCAGTCGTCGGGCCGCTTCTCGCCGCCGGAGAAGACCGCCAACAGATCGTCGCGGCTCGCGATCGGCGCGCTTTCGCTGTCGTCGGTCCGGGTGGTCATGAGGCGCGGCGATTAGACGCGCTCGAGCCGCTTCGCCAGCACTTCCGGCTTATGGCTCCAAAAGCCCCGCTGATCAGCGCCAGTCCCCCGCCTGCGACATATGGATTGCAAGCGCGGCGAGCGCGGCGGTTTCTGCCCGCAGGATCCGCGGCCCGAGCGAGATCGCCACCGCGTTTGGAGCCGCCCGGATCGTTGAGCGCTCCTCGTCGGTAAAGCCGCCTTCCGGGCCGGTCAGGATCGCCGCCGGCCCTTCGGTGAAGGCCCCCGCCGCAGGCTCGCCTCCGGCTTCGTCGGCGAAATAGAGAATCCGCGCCGGCTCGCGATGCTCGAGGAAATGCGCGAGCGGCAAGGGCTCGGACATGTCCGGAAGGCGGGTTCGGCCGCATTGCTCGGCCGCTTCGATGGCAATCGCCTCCAGGCGCTCGAGCTTCACCCGCTCGACGATGGTGCGGTTGGTGACGATCGGAACCAGGCGCGCGACGCCGAGCTCGGTCGCTTTCTCGACCAGCCAGTCGGTCTGCGCTCGCTTCACCGGAGCGAACGCCAGCCAAATGTCGGGGATGGCCTCGGGCTCGCGCGTGCGCTCACCGATTCTAAGCGCCATTTGCTTCTTGCCCGCTTCGGCGATGCGCGCGAGCCACTCGCCCGAACGTCCGTCGAAAACCAGCAACGCGGCGCCCTCGCGCAGCCGAAGCACGTTGCCCAGATAGTTCGCCTGCGCCCGACTAAGCTCGATTCGAGCGCCCTCGCCAAGCGCCTCGCGCACATAAAGACGCGGCAAGCTCTTCGGCGGCCAGGTAGGGGTCGCGGGCATGACCCGGCTTAACCGCACGGCGCGACCTCCGCCAGCACGGGTAGGTGCTTCCTGAAGGCATGGAGCACAGCCCTGCCGGACATCTGCGATAACGGGGGCCGTTTGCCGGTTGGACTGCACGGCCTTCAGAAACATCACGCGCCTCTGTCCGTTTGAATGCCAAAGACTTTGGAGAATGACATGTTGTGGCAGCAAAGACACTCGAACCAGGGGACCGCTTCCGCCTGGAGACGCGACGGAAAGCCTCCGGCATTCCTGTGGAGCGAACGACGTAGAGAGCAGGAAGCGCAACGAGAGAATGACGGTAGCAAATCCTAACTTACGCCGGCGCGAAGGCGTGCCCACAGCTCCTCGACGAAGGATTTCGGTAGAATCCTAGCGCGGACCGCTGCTTTTCGTCTCGGGCCGGACTAAGGCGGCGATCGACCGAAGCTCGTCAGCGACGCCGGGGTGCTCGCTGGCCAGCTTTTCGATGTCGCCGATCTCCACATCTTCGGCCGGCACGACGCCCGGCCACTCGGTGCTTCCGCCCAGGAACCATTCGCCATGCCCAAGCAGCCGCGCGGTGTGGAATGTGTTTCCGGGAATAAGCAGCTGGACGCGATGGCCGCTTCGGATGTCGTGCCCGACAATCACATGTTCGGCAGTCCCATCCGCGTGCAGCAGGAACAGCTCCAACGGGTCGCCAAGATAATAATGATAGAGCTGGTCGTTGCGGATCCGGTGGGGCCGCACGGGCGCGTTCGGGGTCACTAGAAAGTAGAGGCCCGATCCCAAAGGCCGTCCATCGGCGAACGGCGCGGGCAGGCTGTTGGGCGCGACCGACATCTTGCTCGAGTAGGTGACCCGAACCGACCCGCAGGTGGCATTCGGCTCAAGGCCAAGCAGATCGACGATTTCGGCTGCTGTCGGACGGTTCATCGGCACACTTAACCGGCTTGCCGCCCAGTTGAGAATAGTAGCAGGCACAAGCGAAAGCAGCCATCAACGACATTTCGACGCCTCGACTCCCGGGTCGAGCGCGCGGCTTCGGCCGCTTGCGAGCCGAGGGCTATTCGGCGGCCACGTCGAGATGCCATTTAGGCGGCTGTTCGAGGCTCCGCAGTCGTGCTTCCTCCTCGAACATATAGTCGCGGACGATCGGCGCCGACTGGCGGTTCTTCAGATACTGGATCTGGAAATTGGACATGCCGCCGTAGCGGAACGCTGCCTCGGCCCCGGCCAGGTAGAATTGCCACATGCGGTAGAAGCGCTCGTCGTAAAGCTCGACGATGTCGTCGCGGGCGGCGACCGTGCGCCGGTACCATTCCTTGAGCGTGAAAGCGTAATGATAGCGCAGTGTCTCGACGTCGGAGACGATCAGCCGGTGCCGCTCGGCCTCGCTGACGATCTCGGACAGCGCCGGGATGTAGCCTCCGGGAAAGATGTATTTGCGGGTCCATTTGTCGGTCAGGCCGGGCCGGCCCATCCGGCCGCAGCAGTGGGACAGCATCATCCCGTCGGGCGTCAGCAACTCGCGGCACTTGGCGAAGAAGCCCGGATAATGCGGCGTCCCCAAATGCTCGATCAGGCCGATGTTGGTGATTCGGTCGAAGGTGCCGGGCACGTCGCGATAATCCATCACCTCGAACTTGACCCGATCGGACACGCCGGCCTCGGCCGCCCGTTCACGGGAAAATTCGATCTGGTCGGGGGCCAGCGCAACCCCGAGCACGTCGACGTCGTAATGGCGGTGCAGATAGAGGGCCAGGCCGCCCCAGCCGCAGCCGATGTCGAGCACCCGCATGCCGGGCTTGAGGTTCAATTTGGCGGCGATGTGCGCTTTCTTGTCGAGCTGCGCAGCCTCGAGGCTGTTGGCCGGGTCGCGGTAATAAGCACAGGTATATTGCCGGTCCTCGTCGAGGAACAGCTCGTACAGCCGCCGGGTCAAATTGTAGGTGTGCTCAGCGTTGCGCCGCGACCGGCTTTTCCAGTTAATCTGGTCGAGCCGCCCGGCGATCGCCATCGCTGCCTTGCGCACCGGCCCCTTGGGGTTGAGCTGGCCCGGCCGCTCGAACGGCGTGTTGTAGCGGATGAGCAGGATGAGGTCGCGAATGTCGCCCTGCTCGACGACGAACCGGCCGTCCATATAGGCCTCGCCGGCGCCGACCCGGGGATCGGAGGCGATCTTGAACGCTGCTTTGCCGTCCTTGAGCCGCACCGTGACCGGCGCGATCGCGGGGTCCGGGACGCCGTAGCGATATTCCTTGCCGGTATGATCGATGATGGTCAGCTCACCGCGGCGGATCAGCCGGCGGAGCATCTTGTCGAGTAGCCACATGTTCGCGAGCTTAGCCTGCTTGCGCCCCCGATCAATATCGACTTTTTTCGAAGCGACCGGCTAGGGGAGGGCAGTGAGCGCGACCGACATCGTCCCCGACAGCGAGCGGCGCGGGCTGATCGGCGCCCTGCCGCCGCGCCTCCAGCCGTTTGCCTCGCTGATGCGGCTCGACCGGCCGATCGGCACCTGGCTGCTCTACTGGCCGTGCGCCTGGGGCATGGCGCTGGCCGGGATTGGCGGGCGCTGGGAGCTGTTCCTTTGGCTATTCCTCGGCGCCTTCGCCATGCGCAGCGCCGGCTGCGTCTACAACGACATCGTCGACAAGGACCTCGACGCCCGGGTCGAGCGCACCCGGCTTCGGCCGCTTGCGAGCAAGCGCGTGTCGTTAATTAGCGCGTGGGTGCTGATCGCGATTCTGCTTGGAATTGCACTCGTCGTGCTCGTGCAGCTCAATCGGACCGCGCAGATCACTGCGCTTGCCAGCGTTGCACTGGTGGCCGCCTATCCGTTCATGAAGCGGATCATTTGGTGGCCGCAAGTCTGGCTTGGGCTGGTTTTTTCGTGGGGAGCGCTGGTCGGCTGGCCGGCGGTGACGGACTCGCTCGGCTGGCCGGCAATCCTGCTGTGGTTGGGGACCGTCGCCTGGGTGGTCGGCTACGACACGCTCTACGCAATCCAGGACGTGGAGGATGACGCGCTGGTCGGTGTGAAGAGCTCGGCTCGCCGCCTCGGCGACAAGGCCCCGCTCGGAGTAGGCATCCTCTATTCGGTCGCCGTGCTGCTTTGGGGCGCGGCATTGTGGTCTGTGCGGCCGGACTGGCTGGCGCTGCTGGCGCTTGCGCCGGCGGCGCTTCATCTCGCCAATCAGTCGCTCAGGGCCGATCCCGCCGACGGCGAGCTTGCGCTTGCGCTGTTCCGCTCCAACCGCACCTGCGGCTTGCTCGTCTTCCTCGCAATGCTGGTCGTCGGGCTGACGAGCCGCTAGTCGGCGACGATGCTTTCGCCACGCAATGCACAGGCCGCGGCCGAAGGAGTGGTCGAGCGCGCGATCCGGGCCGGAGCCGATGCCGCCGACGCGCTCTACGCCGGCCAGCGCTCGACCAGCGTCGAGGTCCGGCTTGGCGATCTCGAGCACGTCGGCCGCTCCGAAGACGAAGAGATCGGGCTGCGCGTGTTCGTCGGGGCGAGATCGGCTTCGGTCGCTTCCTCGGATTTGTCAAAAGAGGCGCTCGGCGAGCTTGTGAAGCGGGCGCTGGCGATGGCAGGGCAAACGCCGGAAGATCCGTTCGCGGGCCTCGCGCCGCCCGAGCTGCTCGGGGGGCCGCCGTTTCCGGATATCGACTCGGTCGATCCGGTCGAGCCCGATCTTGAGGAGCTTCGGCGACGTGCGTTGGCGGCGGAGAGAGCCGCGCTCGCCGTCGACGGAGTGACCAATTCCAGTGGCGGATCGGCCGATGCTTCGGGTTCGACAGTCGCGCTTGCAACATCGGCTGGTTTCGTCGGGGCCCGTTCGGCGACCGGCTTCAGCTGCTCGGTGGCGGTGGTGGCAGGCGAGGGCGGGCAGATGCAGCGCGACCACGCCTGGCACGGTGCGCGGCATTTGTCCGACCTCGATCCCGCGGAAAGGATCGGCAGGCTCGCGGGCGAGCGGGCGGTGTCTCGGCTGGAGCCGGCCCGGCCGAAGTCGGGGCCGATGCCGGTGCTGTTCGATCCGCGGGTGTCGCACACGTTGCTCGGCCATCTGGCCGGCGCGATCAGTGGCTCGTCGGTGGCCCGCAAATCGAGCTTTCTCCAGGACAAGCTCGGCAGCCGGATCTTCGCCGCGGGGGTCGCGATCATCGACGACCCGCTGCGTCTTCGCGGCCTTCGCTCGCGACCGTTCGACGGCGAGGGGTTGCGAGTACAGCGCACCGAAATCGTCGCTGACGGCGTGCTTCACACCTGGATGGCGGACAGCGCCTCGGCCCGGCAACTGGGAATCGATCCGACCGGCCACTCCGCTCGCGGGGCCGGAAGCGCTCCCGGCGTGAGCCCGAGCAATTTCTACATGGCTGCCGGAAAGCGCAGCCGCCCCGAGCTGCTCGCCGCATTTCCCGAGGCCCTGCTCGTCACCGAGCTGATCGGGCAGGGGGCCAATCCCGTGACCGGCGACTACAGCCGCGGCGCGGCCGGGTTCCTGGTTCGCAACGGCGAGATCGGCCCGGCGGTCCAGGAGATCACGATCGCGTCCAATCTCCTCGACATGTTCGCGACCCTCGAACCGGCCTCCGACCTGGAATTGCGCCACGGGATCGACGCCCCGACGCTGCTAATCCCGCAGATGACCGTCGGGACGGCCTAGGCGTCGCCGGATTCGCCTATGGCCGACAGCCCAAGCCTCGATATTTCAATCTTCGGGCAGCGGTTCATCACCACTTTGAGGCCCGCCGCCTCGGCCCGCTCGGCCGCTTCGCGGTTGATGACTCCAAGCTGCATCCAAACCGCCTTTGCTCCGACTTGGATCGCCTCGTCGACCGCCTCGCCGGCCTCCTCGGACTTGCGGAAGATGTCGACGATGTCGATCGGCTCTCCGATCTGCGACAGGTCGCGCCACACATATTCGCCGTGCACATGCTCGCCGGTGATCGTCGGGTTGACCGGAAACACGCGATAGCCGTGTCCTTGAAGGAATTTCATGACTCCGTAGGACGGACGCTCGGGCCGGACAGATGCGCCTACCATCGCAATCGTCCGAGCGTTGGTCAGCAGCTCGGCAATCTCTTCGTCGTCTTGAATCGGCATCTCTTCTCTCCCTGGCGAGAGGAATGTTTCAGGCGGCAGCTGTTTCCACAGCCTTGAGAAGTTCGCGCGCGATTGCAGCAAAGGCATCCGACTGCGCTCCTCCGGTCGCCGCCGGCGGCGTGCCGGCATCTGAGGCTTCGCGAAGCGACGGGTCGAGCGGAATACGGCCGAGGAACTTGATGCCCATTGCGTTCGCCGCCTCTTCGGCGCCTCCGCTTCCGAACGGGTCGGACTGCTCGCCGCAATGCGGGCAGATGTAGCCCGCCATGTTCTCGATGAGGCCGAGGACCGGCACCGACACCTTGCCGAACAGGTCGATCGCGCGGGTCGCGTCTATCAGCGACAGCGCCTGCGGAGTCGACACGATGACCGCGCCGTCGGGCCGCGACTTCTGGACCAGCGACAATTGCACGTCGCCGGTGCCGGGCGGCAGGTCGACGATCAGGATTTCCGCTTCGCCCCAGTCCGCTTCGATCAGCTGGGCGAGCGCTCCCGACGCCATCGGTCCCCGCCAGGCGAGGGCGTGGCCCGGCGACACCAGCTGCCCGAGCGAAAGGAATTTGATCCCGTGCGCCTCGACCGGATTGAGGCGCTTGTTGTGTGCGGTCGGCCGCTCTTCGGTGCCGAGCAGCTTGGTCTGCGAAGGGCCATAGACGTCGGCGTCGACCAGGCCGACTTTCTTTCCAGTCCGCGCAATCGCGATTGCCAAATTGGCGGAAAGGGTCGACTTGCCCACTCCGCCCTTGCCGCTGGCGACGGCAATGAGCTTGCGACGAGGTTCGCTCGCGGTGAGCGCGACTCGGACCTCGATCACTTCGGGCATTTTCGATGCCGCCGTCTTTAGCTTCCGCTCGAGCTCTGCGCGCTCGGCCGGGCTCAGGCCGGTGGCGTCGGCGACGATCGTCGCAACTCCATTCGACAGGCGGCGCGAGCGAATGCGGCCGGCATCAGGAAGATCACCAAGAATAGCTAGCGGGTCGGCTGTATCGCCCATCGTTGGGCGAGATAGGCGTTCCATCATGGCTTGCCACTGTTTTTCGGTGCGAGCGCTCCCTATAAATAGATGCATGAGCATCTTTTCGGGGTTGGGCGGACGCGCTCGCGGCCTTTTCAGCGACACCAAGGGCCCATGGGGCCCGAAAGACGACGGCGACGAGCCGGTGGAGCCGTCACGTAGCCCGTGGGGCGATGGGCAGAAGCGGCGGCCGGGCGGGCCTGCGCCCAGTGGCAGCAATATCTCCTCGCTTGACGAATTCCTTCGCAAGAGCCGTGCGCGCTGGTCGCCCGGCGGCGGCGGCGGTGGGGGATTTCCCGGCGGCCGCCCGAGCGCATCGTTGGTTATGTGGGGGATCATCGGGTTCGTGACGCTGTGGCTCGTGTTCACGAGCTTCCACAGCATCGCCCCGGAGGAGCGCGGAGTCGTCACGCGCTTAGGCGCCTACAGTCACACGCTCGGACCCGGCATCGGGATGACGCTCCCTTCGCCGATCGACCGCGTTCAGAAAATCGACGTTCAGAACATTCGAATCACCGAGCTGGGTTCGCCGACAACCGAGGACCTGATGCTGACCGGCGACCAGAACATCATCGATATCGCCTATTCGGTGCGGTGGAATATCCTCGACCCGGAGCGCTATTTGTTCGAGCTCGCTCGGCCGGACGAGACGATCCGCGAGGTTGCGGAAAGCTCGATGCGTGCGGTGATGAGCCAGGTCACTCTCGACGATGCGATCGGCGACAGGCGCGGCGACATCGAAACCGAAGTCGCGCAGATGATGCAGCGCATCCTCAACGGCTACAGGGCGGGCGTGACGGTTCAGGGCGTGGCGATCAGGAAAGCCGATCCGCCGCAGGCGGTGAACGACGCGTTCAAGGACGTGTCCGCCGCTCAGCAGGACGCGCAACGCTACATCAACGCAGCGCGCGCCTATTCGCAGCAGCTCGGGCAAAGAGCGCAGGGCGAAGCGACGGCCTTCGACAAGGTGTACGAGGAGTACAGGCTCGCCCCGGAGGTCACTCGCCGCCGAATGTATTACGAGACGATGGAAGAGGTCCTTTCGAAGGTGGACAAGACGATCATCGAGGCACCCGGAGTGACACCCTATCTGGCGCTTCCAGAAGTGAACAGGCGCCAGCAGCAGCAGCCCCAGGCGCAGCCGGGAGCGGGACAGTGACGAGCTTTATTCGCCGCCATCCGGTCGCCAGCGGAGTCGCTTTTCTCGCGCTTCTGTTCCTCCTGATTGCGGCCTTCCCGATCGTTCCGGTAACCCAGCAGGCGGTCGTGGTCCGCCTGGGAAAGCCGGAGCGAATCCTGAACCCGTACCGAGCCGACGCCCCGTTCGGCGGCGACGGAGCGGGCCTTGCCTGGCGGATCCCGTTCGCGGAGAGCATCGTGTGGATCGACAAGCGAATCCTCGATGTGGACATGGACCGCCAGCCGGTGCTTTCGACCGACCAGCGCCGACTCGAGGTCGACGCGTTTGCCCGCTACCGGATCGTCGATCCGCTGCGGATGTACATCACTACCCGCAGCGAAGAGCGGCTCAGCGAGGCGCTTCGACCGATCCTAGGATCGGAAATCCGCAACGAGCTCGGCAAGGTGCCGTTTTCTGCGCTCCTTTCCCCCGAGCGCCGGGGCGTGATGGAGAATGTCCGGATCGGCCTCAACACCGTCGCACGCCAGTACGGAGCCGAGGTCATCGACGTTCGGATCAAGAAGGCGGAGCTGCCGGACGGAACGCCGCTTCAGTCGGCGTTCGAGCGGATGCGCACGGCTCGCGAGCAGGAAGCTCGCTCGATTCGGGCCGAAGGTGCAAAGCAGGCGCAGATCGTCCGCGCCGAGGCCGACGCCAATGCATCGCGCACCTATGCCGCAAGCTTCGGAAGGGATCCTGCCTTCTACGATTTCTACCGTGCGATGCAGTCCTACCGGACCACGTTTATCGGTGACGGCGAGGAGCCTCCGGCAGCAAGCTCCATCATTCTTTCGCCGCAAAACGAGTATCTGAAAGAATTCACAGGCCGCTAGTCGAAAGCATGTTCAAATTGCGTTCACTCGAGCGCCATATGCGGCGGTGAAGAATCCAGACCGAGGGAAGTTGATGAGATCGAAGGAGTCCGGAACAGTGCGCTATGCCTATGGGGTCGCGGCGGCCCTGCTCGTCGGTGGAACGGCATTTTCAATCGCGTCCGGTCCGGTCGGCGCCCAGACAGCGCAGAACGCGCCGTCCGCGCTCTCGCCGCAAGGCGCCCCGATGTCCTTTGCCGATCTTTCCGCCCGATTGCAGCCGGCGGTGGTCAACATCTCCACCAAGCAGCGCGTTGCGGTCCGCCGACAGGCCGATCCGCTCGAGGAGCTTTTCCGGCAGTTCGGAGCACCGGTCCCGGCCCCCGAGCAGGGCGGCCCGCGGACCCGTGAGACGGGATCGCTGGGCTCCGGCTTCATCATTTCGCCAGACGGCTACATCGTCACCAACAACCATTTGATCCAGAGCGCGAACGGCACAGGCACCGTCGATACGGTCACCGTCACGCTGATCAACCGGAAAGAATATACGGCGCGCATCATCGGCCGGGATCAACTGGCCGACCTGGCGCTTCTCAAGATCGATGGACGTGACCTGCCTTTCGTCCGGTGGGGCGACAGCACTCGCGCCCGGGTCGGCGACTGGGTGCTTGCGATCGGCAATCCCTATGGGCTCGGAGGAAGCGTCACGGCCGGGATCATCTCAGCGCTTCACCGCGGAATTACCGGCGTCGGCGCCTACGACCGCTACATCCAGACCGATGCTGCCATCAACATGGGCAACTCGGGCGGCCCGATGTTCGATCTCCAGGGCAACGTCATCGGGATCAACACTGCCCTGATCTCCCCGACTGGGACCAACGTCGGCATCGGCCTTGCGATTCCGGCCGAGCTCGCAAAACCCGTTGTCGACGCTTTGCGTCGCGGCGAACGGCCGCAGCGCGGCTATCTGGGAGTTGGGCTCCAGCCGGTCGATGACGACATCGCCGGGTCTCTGGGACTGCCGAAGGATCGCGGCGAGATCGTCCGCACGGTCCAGCCGGCAACCCCGGCGGCCAAGGCCGGAATCCAGCAGGGCGACGTCATCGTCTCGGTGAACGGCCAGGACGTGAATCCCGACGAGACCGTCTCCTATCTGATCGCCAATACTCCGGTCGGGACTCGGATTCCGGTCGAAGTGATCCGCAACGGGCGCAGGATGACGATCCAGGTGGCGGTCGAGCAGCGGCCTACCGAAGAGGAGCTCGCTCGTCAGGCCGGCCAAGGCGACGAGCCGGCGGGGCAGGAAAGCAGCCCCACCGCTCCGGCGAGCCAGCTGCTGGGGCTGTCGCTGCAACCGATCACCCCGCAGATTGCGCGAGCGCTAAACCTCCCGGCAGGAACCGGGGGCGTGGTGATCACCGCGGTCAGCCGGTCGAGCGATGCGGCCGAGAAGGGGCTTCAGCGCGGCGACGTGATCCTATCGGTGAACCGCCAGCCGGTGACCACTCCGGCGCAAGTCCTTGCTGCCGTCGATGCGGCGCGCAAAGCCGGCCGCAGCAGTGTTCTGCTTCTGGTGAAGCGCGGAACGGCGCCCGAGGCGTTCGTCGGACTCGACATCACCGACCGGTAGGCGACTCGTATCTAGCGCTTGCGCCACGCGCATTGTTTCGCAAGTGTAGCGGCGTGGCGGAGGAGACTATCCGATTGCGATCGGCTGGCCGTGCCAGGGCGCGGAGGCCCGGCCGTGGCCGCTGAACATTGCGAGCTGATCCACTCACTCGAGCAGGAATGGCGTGACGCGCTGTGCGCCAAGGACCTCGACAAGCTGCGTTCGCTGATCCACCCGGAATTCCGGCTGATCGGCACGAGGTCGACGGGGCCCTTCACCCTCTCGCGCGAGGAATGGCTCGAAGCGATCCAGAAGCGTGAGCTGATCAGCATCGATCTCGACATTCGGGACTCCTCCGTGTTCGATGATGTGCTGGTCGGAACCGTCGAGGCGAACTGGCGCGTGTCCTATCTGGGCCGGCCGGTCGAGGACCGAGTCCTTCTGACCGACGTGTGGATCTGCGAGGACGGCCGCTGGCAAGTCGTTCGGCGGCATTCGAGCCCGGTGCCGACCGGCACCGAAACCAACGATTGCTGACCCCATCGACCCGAGCGGCCAGCCGGCGAGCGCCGTCGCCTAGCCTCGCCCTCGATAGGCGGCCACTCCCTGGCCGGGAACCCACAGCCCCTCGGGTGGCGGCCCGCTCTGCCAGAAAACGTCGATCGGCATTCCTCCGCGCGGGTACCAATAGCCGCCGATCCTAAGCCATTTAGGCTTCATCTCTTCGTTCAGGCGCTGGCCGATCCCGACGGTCACGTCCTCGTGAAAGCCGCAATGGCTGCGGAACGAGCCGAGGAATAGCTTGAGGCTCTTGCTCTCGACGATCGTCTCGGCCGGAGCATAGTCGATCACCAGATGTGCAAAATCGGGCTGGCCGGTCACCGGGCACAGCGAGGTGAACTCAGGGGCTGCGAACCGCACCAGATATAAAGCGCCCGGCCGCGGGTTCGGCACATAGTCGAGCACCGCCTCGTCGGGCGAAGCGGGAAGGGTGCTGGCCTTGCCAAGGTGCGTCGTTTCCATGCGCGGGCTCTTAGGCTCTGTCGTGATCAAACAAAACCGTTCGTCCTGAGCGGATCCACGAAATTCGCTCCACTTCCACATGTCGGGTTCGCGCGCGGAAAGGCTTTCGCGAGTGACGGTTCTTGCCCCGCCGCCAAGTCGTAATGGACGAGCAGCGGCTTTCCAGCGCTGCTCAGGCCCTGAAGCTCATCCGCCGAATAGCGTTCGCCGGTCGCCGAACATTCGAGATGGGTAACGTGCATTGCGTCCGCTTAGCACCGCCGCGCTGCTTCACAACCGCCGGCACAACCGCGGGTTGCAGCCAGTCGGAGGCCTGGATTCGCTACAAGACCCCGCTTGCACCGAATCCAGGCCTCGCCCATGTGCATGGCACTGGCGGGGGCCGCCCATGGACATTTCCGTTGCGGTAGGTGAACGGGAGCAGCGATGGCATTGGACTTGTATCAGAGGCTGGGGCTGAAGCGCGGCGCGAGCGAAGCCGAGATCAAGAAAGCGTATCGAAGCCTTGCCAAGCAGCTTCACCCTGACCGTAACAAGGACAATCCGGAGGCGGCCAAGCGCTTCGGCAAGGTGACTCAGGCCTATGACCTGCTGTCGGACAAGAACAAGCGCGCCCAGTACGACCGCGGCGAGATCGATGAGGAAGGCAATCCCAAGATGCCGTTCGGGGGCGGGGTCGGTGGACGCCCGGGCGGCGGCGGCCCCGGTGCCGGTCCCGGCGGTGCAGGTTTTGAAGGCTTCTCCGGCAATTTCGGCGAGGCCGCCGATATCAGCGATCTGTTCGAGGGGCTGTTCGGCGCCAATGCAGCGCGCGGGCGCACAGGTCCCGGCGGGTTCCGCCAGCGGGCGCGGCAGCCCCAAAAAGGCGCGGATGTGGCCTATCGGCTCAAAATACCGTTCGTCGATGCGGCGACGCTGGCCCCGCAGCGGATCACGCTCGCCGACGGAAAGACGATCGACCTCAAGCTTCCGAAGGGCCTTGAGGACGGAACTCGAATCCGGCTGGCGGGCAAGGGCGAGCCCGGGCCGGCCGGACACGGCGATGCGATCGTCACTGTGTCGATCGCTCCTCATCCCTTCTATACGCGCGAGGGAAACCACATCCGGCTGCGGCTGCCGGTAACGCTCAAGGAGGCCGTGTTGGGAGCGAAGGTGAAGGTGCCGACGCCCGAAGGGCCGGTGATGATGGCGATCCCGAAGGGAAGCTCGTCGGGCCGGGTGCTTCGCCTGAAGGGCCGCGGCTTTACCGCAAAAAACGGAGCCAGGGGAGACGAGCTGGTCACCATCGAGATACAGATTCCGTCGGGAGACGCGGAGCTCGAAGCCTTCGCCGACAAGTGGGACTGCGGCGGCAACCCGCGCGCTTCGCTTGGGGTTTAGCGCAGCGAATAGATGCAGGACCATTCTCCGCTAGCGCCCGAAGAGCGAAGGAAGCAGAAGGCCAGCCTCGCCGCCGCCTTCGGCACCGAAGTCACGAAGAAGCTGAAGCCCGGCGCCTATCCGTTCGAGGTGCTCAAGCGCGTGTCGGTCGGAGTCTATAACGACGGCTTCATCCACGCCGGGAACCTGGCCTTCCTGGCGCTGCTTGCACTATTCCCGTTCTTCATCGTCGCGACCGCGCTGGCGACGCTTCTCGGCCAGACCGAAACCGGATCCATGACAGTCGCGACAATTCTCGCGCAGCTTCCTCCCCAGGTCGCCCGGACGCTGAGGGAGCCGGTGCTCGAGGCCCTGACCGCGCGGACCGGTGCACTGCTGTGGCTGGGGGCAATCATCGGCCTGTGGACCGCAGGCAGCTTCATCGAAACCGTCCGCGACATTTTGCGCCGAGCCTATGGCGTGAAATATTCCGCTCCGTTCTGGGAATACCGCCTCGCCTCGATCGCGCTCATCATAGGCTCCGTGATCCTGATGATGTTCGCGTTCGCGCTGACTCTCATGCTCAGGTCCGTCCAGTCAGCGATCGAGGCCTGGTTCCCGTTTGCCCAGAATGTCGCGACGATGGTCGCCTATTTCAAAATGATTCCCGGGCTGGCGCTGTTCGGGACGGTCTATGCGCTCTTCTACGCGCTGACGCCGTCGCGCTATCGCCGGCCGGAATGCCTCAAATGGCCGGGCGCGCTGCTGATCACCTTGTGGTGGATGGCGACCGTTGAAGTGCTCCCGTGGGCGCTGTCGATGTTCGGCGGCTACGACCTAACCTACGGTAGCCTGGCGGGCGTGATGATCGTTCTGATCTTCTTTTTCATTGTCGGGCTCGGGGTGGTGACGGGAGCGGAGCTCAATGCGGCGCTGGCGGAAGTGAAGCCGACGGCGCTAAAGGGCGAAGTCTACAGCGGGCCGTTCAAGGACCAGCTCGATGTCGAGGAGCCGCAGCCTGGTGAGGATGTGGAGCTCGCCGCGAAACAAGGGGAACCGGAGCTTTGACTGGATTGATGAAGGGCAAGCGCGGGCTGATCATGGGTCTTGCGAACGACCGCTCACTTGCGTGGGGGATTGCCAAGTCGCTCGCCGACGCCGGCGCCGAGCTCGCTTTCTCCTACCAGGGCGAGACCCTCGAGAAGCGGGTTCGCCCGCTCGCCGAGCAGCTCGGCTCCAGCCTGCTCATCGACTGCGACGTCAGCAGCATGGAGGCGCTCGATGGCGCGTTCGCCGAGCTCAAGAAGCAGTGGGGAGCCCTCGACTTCGTGGTCCACGCGATAGGCTTTTCTGACAAGAACGAGCTTCGGGGCAAGTTCTTCGACACCAGCCTCGACAATTTCCTGATGACCATGAACATCTCGGTCTACAGTTTCATCGCGGTGACCCAGCGCGCCCGGGCGATGATGAAGCCGGGCGGATCGCTGCTCACCCTCACCTATTACGGCGCCGAGAAAGTGATCCCGCATTATAACGTAATGGGCGTCGCCAAGGCGGGCCTGGAAGCGAGCGTCAGATATCTGGCCATGGACCTCGGGCCGGAAGGCATTCGGGTCAACGCCATTTCCGCCGGCCCGATCAAGACTCTCGCGGCGAGCGGGATCGGCGATTTCCGCTACATCATGAAGTGGAACGAATATAATTCGCCGCTTCGTCGCAACGTCACCATCGAAGATGTCGGCGGAGGCGCGCTCTACCTTCTCTCCGACCTCGCGAGCGGGGTGACCGGTGAGATCCACCACGTCGACGGCGGCTACAATGTCGTCGGAATGAAGGCCGAGGACGCGCCGGACATTTCGACGGTCTAGGCGCTCGCACGTCTCCACCAGCGCCGGCGCACCGGTCCTGACTTGAGCACCGTGCGGCGGAACAGCCGCGCCGCGACGACGACGATCAGCGCGACCCCCAGTGCCTGCCAGGCAATCGCCAGCAGGTGCGGCCAAAGCTCCGGCAGTTCGGCCGCCCTCGCCAGCATCACCAGCGGCGAGGAGAGCGGGAAGGCCGCGCCGGCCATCGCCACTGTCGAATCCGGCGATCCGACCGCGAGCGCGGCGAAGCCGAAGATCAACACCTGCGCGATCGTTGCCGGCATCGACAGGATCTGCACCTCGCGTGCGGTCGACGCCTGCGCGCCGATGCTCAGGAACACCGATCCGATCAGCAGATAGTTCATCGCGAAATAGACGACCGACAGCGTCAGGAACATTGGCCACCCGACCGCCGGAGTCTGCAGCGCCGACGTGCCGCCTTCCGTAAGAAGCGCAATCGCGGCGGCGCCCGCAGTCACCCAGACGGCAATGCCGATGACCGAGGTGGCGAGCATCGCGAACAGCTTGCCAAGGAAAATCGCCTCGATCGGCACCGCGGCGGCGAGTACTTCTATAATCTTGTTCGATTTCTCCTCGATCAGCTGCGACATGATCATGGTTGCGAGAATGATCGTCAGGAAGAACAGGATGATCTGTCCCGCCTGGGCGGTGATCGCCCTCGACCGCGTCGTCGAACCTGTCGAGGCCTTGATCTTGGTCACCTGGAGCGGTTGCGCTTCCCCCTGTGGAGCACGCGCCGCATTGAGCAGGATTCCGACCTGACCAGCGATGGTGCCGTCGGAACTGATCGAGCCGGTGAGGTGCGGCTCGTCGAGCCCGCCGGCCAGCACCGCGATCACCGGCGGCTGCCTGGAGGCGAGCAATTCGCGCCTCTGCCGCTCCGCATCGGCTGCCGGCGGCACATGGACGAGCTCGATGATCGTTCGGTCGCCCAAGCCTTCGGTCAGCTGCTCTCGCGCCTCGGCGAGCCGCGCATATTCGGCATTCGAAGCGACGACCGCCACCCGTGGCGGCTCGGCCTGTGTGGCCACCCGCGCTCCGATTCCGCCGAACAGCGCAGCCATCAGCACCGGGAACAGCGGCCCGAGCAGAAAGAAGATGAAAGTTTTCGAAAAGACCGTCGCGGTGAAGTCGCGGCGGCCGACCACATAAGCCGAGCGAAGCAATCGGGTCATTGCGCCGGCGCCTCGTCCATTGCCGCTGCGGCGGCGTCGCCCGCGATTGCGACGAAGGCATCGTGAAGCCCCGGCCGCTCGATCGCCAGGGTCTCGATGCCGGCGCCGCCGTCGATCAGGGCCTTGAGCAACGGCTCTGGTCCGCTTTCCGGAAGCTCGAACACCCATTCGGAACCTTCGCGCCGGGCGCTATCCGGAATCGCGCTCCGCCACTGTCCGTCCTCGTTTCGAGTCCGCAGCCGAACGATCGGCCTCAAGGTGGCCCGGGCTTCGTCGACCGCGCCTTCGAACGCGACCCGTCCCTTGGCGATGATCGCGATCCGCTCGCACAGCCGCTCGGCGTGCGCGATCACGTGAGTCGAGAAGATAATCGTTGCTCCGCTCCGCGCCTCGCTGCGGATCAGCTCTTCCAGCCGGGCCTGGTTCATTGCGTCGAGGCCGGCGAACGGCTCGTCAAGAACGATCAGCCGCGGGTCGTGGACGATTGTCCCGAGCAGCTGGACGGTCTGGGCCATTCCCTTGGACAGGTTGCGGATCGGCTTTCGCGCCCAGTCACCCAGATCGTGCTCGGCAAGCAGCGTGTCGGCGCGGCGGCGGCCTTCGCCGAGCGACAGGCCGCGAAGCGCCCCCATGAAGGCGATTGCGTCGCGCGCGTGCATCGCAGGATAGAGCCCGCGCTCCTCCGGCAAATAGCCGATCAATGGCGCGGCATCGAGCGGCCGGTCGCGGCCGAGCACATATCGGGTCCCGCTCGACGGATCGATGATTCCCAGGAGCATCCGAAGAATCGTCGTCTTGCCCGCCCCGTTCGGCCCAAGAAGGCCGTAGATCGTCCCGGCCGGGACGGCGAGGCTGACTCCCTCGACCGCGCGCGTGTCGCCGAAATCCTTCACCAGATCCTTGGTTTCGACCGCCCATTCACCAAATTGTGCTTGGCTGGCTGCCTGTCGAAGCACGGGAATTCCTTAAAGAAAGCGACGCAAGAGAGTATTGGCGCTAGGCGTGGATAGAATCGAAGGCCTGAAAGAAGCAATAAGAGCGCAAGCCGAACAGCTTGGCTTCGTCGCCTGCGGCTTCGCGCGCGCCGGCTCCACGGCCGAGGCCGGCGCCGATTTGATGCGCTGGCTCGGCGACGGCCGCCACGGAACCATGGAGTGGATGGAGACGAGGGCGCACCAGCGAATCGCGCCCAGCGCGCTGTGGCCCGACGCCCAATCGGTCATAGCCCTCGGGATGAGCTATGCGCCCGAGGGCGATCCGCTCGAGGTCGCCGGCGACGGGTTGGTTGGACGGGTCTCGGTCTATGCCCAGGGCGGCGACTATCACAAGACGGTCAAGAAGGCGCTGAAAGCGCTCGCCCGCTGGCTGGTGGAGCGTGCCGGCGGCGAGCTCAAGGTGTTCGTCGATACCGCGCCGGTGATGGAAAAGCCGCTTTCGGCTGCCTCAGGGATCGGCTGGCAGGGAAAGCATACGAACCTCGTCTCGCGCGAGCACGGAAGCTGGCTGTTTCTCGGGATCATTCTCACCAGCCTCGAGCTGGAGCCCGACGAGCCGGCCCGCGACACGTGCGGAAGCTGTACGCGGTGCCTCGACGTCTGCCCGACGCAGGCGTTCGACGGGCCGGGCAGGATCGATGCGCGCAAATGCATCTCCTATCTCACCATCGAGCATTCGGGTCCGATACCGAACCAATATAGACGCGCGATCGGCAACCGGATCTACGGGTGCGACGACTGCCTGGCCGTGTGCCCGTGGAACCGCTTCGCAACGGCCGCGTCGGCGAACCGCGCGTTCCTCCCGCGCGAGGAGCTGAAGGCGCCGAAGATTCAGGACATGCTTGGACTCGACGACGCTTCGTTCCGGGCGCTCTTCGCCGGCTCTCCGATCAAGCGCATCGGAGTGAACCGGATGATCCGCAACTGCCTGATTGCCGCCGGCAACAGCCGCGATCCCGACCTTATCGCCGCTGTTCGGCCGCATCTTGCGAACGGCGATCCCGTCATCGCCGAAGCCGCCCGGTGGGCGCTGGGCGAGCTTCAGGGCGCCTCGAGCGAGTCGATGCACGACGCCTGATCGACGTCGGCGAGCGCCCGGTTGCGGGTGTCGACATAGGTGACCCGGTGCGGCGCCTGGCCGGTCGGATAGAGATAGGCGTCGAGCACGCACCGCGCGCTTCGGAACTGCAGCTTGAGGCTCTGGCCCTCGCGGATCTGGAGTGCCGGAGTGCCGAACCGCCGAACCAGCTCGTCGGCGGTCAGCCCGATGATCGGACCGCGCGTGTGCTCCGAGGGCGGAGGCTCACTCGGCGCTCCGGGCCTCGGAGCGGTCGCGCAGGCGCTGAGAAGCAAGGTGATCGAAAGAGCAACGGCATGGCGCATCGCCTGTGCATGGCCGGACAGCCCCGGCCGCGCAAGTTGCTCCTTCGCTTTGCCGCAGCTAGTCGGCGCGAATGAGCGAAAAACCTGTGGACGTGCTGGCGATCGGCAATGCCATCGTCGACGTGATCGCCGACGCCGATGACATGTTCCTCGAGCGGCATGGAATGACCAAGGGCTCGATGCGCCTGATCGACGCCGCCGAAGCCGATCGGCTCTACTCCGACATGGGTCCGGGGCGCGAGCTGAGCGGCGGGTCCGCCGCCAACACGGTCGCCGGCCTCGCGGCCCTGGGCCTCGCCACCGGCTTCATCGGCCAGCTCGGCGAGGACGAGCTCGGCGAGATCTTCGCTCACGACGTGCGCTCGCTCGGCGTGGACTTCGATACTCCTCCGAGAAGCGAATCCGGTCCGACCGGCCGCTGTCTAATCCTCGTCACCCCCGACGCGCAGCGGACGATGAGTACCTTCCTCGGCGCCGCCCAGCGGCTCGACAAGGGCTCGGTCGGCGCCGACCGGATCTCACGTGCCGGAATCTTGTACCTCGAAGGCTATTTGTGGGACCCGCCGGAGCCGCGCGCGGCGATCGAAGCGGCGATTGAAATGGCTCGGTTGGAAGCGACCAAGGTGGCCTTCACCTTGTCCGACTCATTCGTCGTCGAACGCCATCGCGCCGATTTCCTGCGGCTGATTGAGGACGGCAAAATCGACATATTGTTCGCTAATGAGATCGAGTTCCTGCACCTTGCGCATGAAACTGACCTTGAGCCTGCGATTGCGAAGATCGCGCCGATGGTCCCGACCCTGGTGGTCACGCGCAGCGAAAAGGGCGCGATCGCCCGTGCCGGTGGAAAGCATGCCAGGGTTGCAGCCGAGCCCATAGAGCGGCTGGTCGACACGACCGGTGCCGGCGACCTGTTCGCCGCCGGCTTCCTTGCCGGACAGGCCAGAGGCAAATCGCTCGAGCAGTCGCTGCGCCTCGGCGCTATCGCCGCGTCCGAGGTGATCCAGCATTACGGCGCCAGGCCCGAGCTCGACCTGGCGGCGCTTGCGGGGCCTCTCCTGCAATAAGAAAGGGCCCCGCCGCTTCCGGGCGAGGCCCCCTCCCCTTTATCTGATCAGCCGCGCTCTGGCGCCGGCGGTGGCGGCGGCGGCGGTGGCGGCGGTGCCGGGCACATCTCGGTCGCCAGGATCACCGTGCCGTCCGGGCACGTCTGGGTCGCCGGAGCCGGCGGCGGTGGCGGCGGTGCCGGCGGCGCCACATAGACCGGCGCTGGCGGAGGCGGCGAGAACTTCGCGCGCAGGGTGAGACCGAACGTCCGCGGCTCAGCGAGGAAGGCGGAGTAAGTCTGCTGGGGCGCTACAAACGGCGTATTGAACGCTACCTGCGTATAATTTTCGTCGAACAAGTTCGCCGCCCAGGCCTCGATCGACCAGCGGTCGTCCGGGCCTCGAACGCCGATGCGGCCGTTCACCACGACGAAGCTCTTCTGCTCCTTTCCGAAGAGTAGATCGGAGCCGGTATTGTAAGAACTCGAATAGCGTGTGTTCAGGAAGAAGAGGCCGGAAAGGCCGCTGTTGCCGATACGCGGCGTCCAGGTGACGGAGCCGGTGGCGACGAACTTCGGGGCGTTGGAGACGTTATCCCCCGGCAGCAGCCGCAACGCGGGATCGAGCGGAGTGCCGCTGTCGTCGCCAACCAGATTCTTCTTATATTTCGTGTCGGCGTACGTGGCTCCGGCGGTGAGGAGCAGGTCGCGCATTGGCACATATGAACCTTCAACCTCGACCCCCTTCGAAACGACGCCGGGACGGACGTCGTCTGGGTCGCAGCGGCCGGTAAGAGCACCGGCATCCCTGTCGGCGCCATCCAGATCGGTCTTGCAGGAATTTATGTTCTGAACGAGGAAGACCGTTCCGTTGAAGGTGTTGAGCTGAAAGTTGCTGAACTCCTGATGGAACAGGGCGAAGGCGAGATTCAACCCGCGCGAGCCGTATTTGGCGCCAAGTTCGAAGGCGTCCACCGTCTCTTCTTGAAACTGCAGATTGGCGGGGTTGTTGAGGACGGCCGGTCCGACAATGACCGAGATGTTGTTGAGGCCCATCGTGTCGGTCGGGCTGAAAAAGCTACCTGTCAGTGCCGAGCGGTCGAGGTTGAATCCTCCTGCCTTGTAGCCGCGCGAATAGCTCGCGTAGAGAAGGAGGGGGTCGCTCGGCTTGTAAGAAAGAACAGCCGTTCCCGTGAGCTGATTTTCCTTGCGCTTGTCGCTGATGTGGAGGCTGTTCAACTCGCTCGACGAATTGCCCTGGCAGGTGAGCGAGATGAGACCGCCCGCCAAGCCGGCAAGCGGGGTCGCCAGAAGTGGGGAAAGCGCCGCGCGCTGCGCCGGGCAGATCGTGTTGTCGTTGTCGAAATCGGCCGAGAACTTTTTCTCCTCGAGAGTGTAGCGCAGACCCAGAGTCAGATTCAGCCGGTCGGTGACGTGAATGATGTTGTGCGTGAAGAGAGCGAAGTTGGTGCTGTCCTGAAAGTAACGAGAGTCGACGTCGCCTACGTCATTGACCGTTGCGAGCCGGTCGAGTCCGGAAAAAATCAGCGGTGTCGCCGGCCCGAACGCGCCCGCGCCCCCGTTGGCCGCCAGCAACGCCGCGCGTCCGCCGGCGCTCAGGCAGCCCGTGCTCTGCGGCGACACGAGTGCCGGATTGATCGCCAGCACGACACGGCACGGCGCAAATGCACCATATTGACTGCCGAATCGCAAATTCTCGCGAACGGTCAGATCTTCGCTCGCGAAATAGCCGCCAACCAACCAGTCGAGAACGCCTCCGAACGCGTCTCCCTGCAGACGGAGTTCCTGGCTGAAGGTTTTGAATTTCCGCGCGCCAGCCGCAGGGCCCGGCTCACGATAGAGAATATCGACCGTCGTGTAATCGGTGTCCGAGCCCTGAGTATTTGAGAACTGACGATAGGCAGTGATGGACGTCAGCTCGGCGCCGCCGAGGTCCCAGTCGGCCTCGAGAGAAATACCGTAATCTTCCGTGTCGCCGTCGTAGGAACGGCCCGGTGTCGGATAGATTTTGCGGTCGAACATATCGGCGCTCAGCGCCCGCGGATCCTGTCCCAACGCAAGCAGGATCGGAATGATCGGGTTCGCCGTGCTGGTGAGTGCCGGCGAGCCAGTGTCCGGTTTCGCGAACGGGTTGAGTCCGGGACTGATGCGGGCAAGGGGTGCGAAATCCGGCTGCACGAAGACAGCTGCGCAGCACGCCTCATCCTTGTTCGAATAGTCGGCGATGAGACGTAAGCTGAGATTCTCGTTCGGTTCGAACAATAGCTGACCGCGCAAAAGATAGCGGTCGCGGTTATTCACCGTCACGTCGTTGATGACGTCGTCGTAAAAGCCGTCGCGTTTGAAATAGATGCCGTCGATCCGCCCTGCGGCCGTGGCCCCGAAGGGAACATTGACGCCGCCCTCAAAACGGATGGCATCATAGTTTCCGTAGGTGAAAGCGCCATAAGCCTCGGTTTCGTAACTAGGCCCGAGGGTGAGCACGTTGATCAGGCCGGCCGATGTATTGCGGCCGAACAGGGTGCCCTGCGGACCGCGTAGCACTTCGACTCGTTCGATTGGACCAAGTTCGTTCAGTGCCGCGCCGCTGCGCGGGCGATAGACACCATCGACAAACACCGCGACCGAGCTTTCCAGACCCGGATTGTCGCCGACCGTGCCAATGCCGCGGATTCGGGCAGATCCGTTGGCCTCGTTGCCGGTGGAGGAAACGAGCAGGGATGGAGCGAGTTGAGTAAGCTCGCGAATGTCGGTGGCGCCGCTGTTCTGCAAGGCCTCACCCGACACAACGTTCACGGAGATCGGCACGTCCTGCAGAATCTGTCGGCGCCCTTGCGCGGTAACGATGATCTCGTCGCTCTGCGCGTCTGCGACTTCTTGGGTTTGCGGGTCGACCGCAGCCTGCTCAGTCGGTGAAGATTGCGTGTCCTCGTCGCTCGTCACTTGACCGTGCGCCGGCATCGACAAGGCGGCCAGACCGGCCGAAAGCAGCCAAACGGATTTGCGCATTGTTCCCCCTCCTCCAGCGGCCGCATCTCGGCGCATCTCTAAAAGCTACTCAAGTGTCGATGACAAGGAAAGCGGCAGACGGCAGGGCCGTAACAATCGACCGCGCATTGCTGTAATTTTGCAACAGCAGGGCCAGTGAAAAGCCGGGCAGGACGTTGAAACGCAACGGAGAAACCCGGGACGGGGCTTACTTCGGTGCAAGCACCATAAGCATCTGGCGGCCTTCCATGCGTGGATGCGCCTCGACCTTCGCTTTTTCCGAAGTCTCGTCCTGGACTCGCCGAAGCACCGCCATGCCGAGCTCACCATGTGCCATTTCGCGGCCGCGGAAGCGCATGGTGACCTTCACCTTGTCGCCCACTTCCAGGAACTCGAACACCTTGCGCATTTTCACGTCATAATCGTGATCGTCGATGTTCGGACGCATCTTGATCTCCTTGATCTCCTGCGTCTTCTGCTTCTTGCGCTGCTCGTTGGCCTTCTTCTGGGTTTCATATTTGTAGCGGCCGATGTCGAGGAACTTGGCAACCGGCGGATCGACGTTGGGGGAGACCTCGACGAGGTCGAGCCCGGCCTCGACCGCCTGCTCGATCGCTTCTTTGGTATACATCACGCCGAGATTCTCGCCGTTATCATCGATGACCCGCACCTTCGGGCTCTGGATGAATTCATTGTAGCGGGGGCCGGTGAATTGCGGCGGCGTCTGCGGACGGCGCGGATAGGGCGGTGGTATAGCGCGATCTCCAAAGGTGTGTTTCGAACAACCGGCTAGCTAGGCGCTCACGCCGGCATTGAAAAGTGCGCGCGTGCGCAGCGGCGACATTTTCGCCGCAGCCTGTTGCGGAGCGGCGTCATCCTTCCCCCCTCTCCCGAAGGGTCAGCCGGTACCCTACATGGAAGGGGGAAAGGTGTCTAAGGCATGCTGAGGTTCCTGCTTTTGCTGGCCACCGGTCTGGCGCTGGGGACGCTGTTCGCACTGGCGAATGCGATGCGGCGCCCGCTCGCTCGTCTCACGCGAGTCGTCCTAAGAGGCCTCGTGGCGGTGCTGGTGACCGGCGGACTCGCGATCGGCATCACCGGATTGATCACCGAAGCCTGGTGGGCGGCAATCCTCGGCGGTGGGTTGCTGGTTGTGGCCTTGCGTTTGGCCTGGGCACTGCGCCGGCCGCGACTCAGCAAGCCCGTGGACGAGGTCGAGCCCGTGCCTCTGACGAGCCCGGAGGCGGGTTCGCACTGGCGCTTCGACACCGCCCTGGACTGGATGGCGCGCAAGCAGGCGCGCCGGTCGCGACGCGCGATCGAGGGATTCGTCGCTGAGCGCGATTCGCCATCGCTGACACACGAGCACAGGTCGTTGCTCCTGTCGTGCGAGAAGCGGGTTCCGGAATTGATCGACACGTGTCTCGACCGGTGCCGCAACGCCAGCCTGCAGGAGCGAGAACGCTATATCGACGAGACTCTCGACAGGTTGGTCCAGATCGGCGGCGAGGCCGAGCGGGCGCGCCGAGAGGTTCGAAAGGCGGACGATCAGCGACTACAGGTACTGCATCGCTACTTCGACGGCATGGTCGGCGACAGCGACCAGCGGCCAGGCGGCCGCTAGGCGGACCTCAGGTCCGGCGGGACGATCTCGGCGGCGATCATCTCCACGGCCTCGTCGAGGCCCATCACCAGCTGCCGCTCCTCGGAGCCGAGGCGCCGCAGGGCGACCGTGCGTTCGTCCGCCTCGCGCTTGCCGACGACGAGCAGCAGCGGGACCTTGGCCAGGCTGTGCTCGCGCACCTTGTAGTTGATCTTCTCGTTGCGCAGGTCGGTCTCGACCCGGATCCCGCGGGCGGAAAGCTTCGTTTCGACCTCGCGCGCATAATCGTCGGCATCGGACACGATCGTCGCGACCGTCGCCTGCACCGGTGCCAGCCACAGCGGGAACTTGCCCGCATGATGCTCGATGAGAATGCCGATGAAGCGCTCGAACGTGCCGAGGATGGCGCGGTGGAGCATCAGCGGATGGTGCTTGTCGCCGTCGACGCCGACATAGGTGGCATCGAGCCGCTGCGGCATCTGCGGGTCGAGCTGGAGAGTTCCGCACTGCCATGTGCGGCCGATCGCGTCCTGCAGGTGGAATTCCAGCTTCGGCCCGTAGAAGGCGCCCTCGCCGGGCAGGGTTTCATACTCCAGCCAAGTCTGCTTGAGCGCGGTCTCCAGGTCCGCCTCCGCCCGGTCCCATTGCTCGTCGCTTCCGATGCGCTGCTCGGGGCGGGTCGCGAGCTTCACCTTGTAATCGGCAAAGCCGAGGTCGCGGTACACCGCGTCGAGAAGGCTGCAAAAGGCCTTGGTCTCATCGATTAGCTGCTCGTGCGTGCAGAAGATGTGCGCGTCATCCTGGGTGAACTGCCGGACGCGCATGATTCCATGCAACGCGCCGTGCGGCTCGTTGCGGTGGCAGCAGCCGAACTCGGCGAGCCTCAGCGGAAGCTCGCGATAGCTCGTGATCCCCTGTTTGAAGACCTGGACATGGGCCGGGCAGTTCATCGGCTTCAGCGCCATGAGGTCGGAGTCGCCGCTGATGACCGGCTGGTCTTCCTCGGTGCCCGGCACCTCGTCGGGAACCACGAACATGTTCTCGCGGAACTTGCCCCAGTGGCCGGAAAGCACCCACAGGTTCGAATCGATCAGCTGCGGGGTCTTGATTTCGGCATATCCGGCAGCATCCAGCCGGCGGCGCATATAGGCTTCGAGCTCGCGCCAGATCAAATAACCCTTGGGGTGCCAGAAGATGCTTCCGTGCGCTTCGGCCTGGAGGTGGAACAGGTCCATCTCCTGCGCGATCTTGCGGTGGTCTCGCTTGGCCGCCTCCTCGAGCCGGACGAGGTAGGCGTCGAGCTGCTTCTTGTTGAGCCAGGCGGTGCCGTAGATCCGGCTCAGCATCGGGTTCTTGGGGTCGCCTCGCCAATAGGCGCCCGACACCCGGGTGAGCTTGAAGGCGTTCGGGTCGAGCTTGCCGGTTGAGGCGAGATGGGGCCCGCGGCACAGGTCGATCCAGTCGGCCTCGCCATGACCCGTCTTGTACATGGTGATCGGCTCGTCTTCGGGCAGCTCCATCACCCACTCGGCCTTGAAGGTCTCACCATGGTCGAGGAAAAATTGCCGCACCTTCTCGCGGTCCCAGACCTCGCGGATCAGCGGCTTGTCGGCGGCGATGACTCGCCGCATCTCCTCCTCGATCGCCGGCAAATCCTCTTCGGTGAACGGCCCGTGCTCGGGCGGCGGCGCGAAGTCGTAATAGAAGCCGTCGTCGGTCGCCGGTCCGAACGTGATCTGGGTTCTTGGGAACAGGTTCTGCACGGCTTCGGCAAGGATGTGCGCGAAATCGTGACGCATGAGCTCGAGCGCGTCGGCCTCGTCGCGCGAGGTGATGAGCGCCAGGCTCGAATCGCCCTCGAACGGTCGCATGATGTCGCGGACCTCGCCGTCGACCCTGGCGGCAAGCGCGGCCTTGGCCAGCCCCGGCCCGATCGCGGCCGCGACGTCGGCCGGAGTGGAGCCTTCCGGCACCTCCTTCACCGACCCGTCGGGCAGCGAAATCTTGAACATCTTCGACATCGAGCTGCACCTAGTGCAGCGCAGCATGGCCTTCAAGCAAGAGGCCAGCCGTACAGAGGCCAAAAGGTAGATCAAGCTCTCTTGTCAATATGTAAAGCTTTCTTGCCAATCGCCTGTCTTTATGGGAAAGGGTGCGCATGAAGAACCGGCTGAAAGTCCTGCGCGCCGAACGCGACTGGAGCCAGGCCAATCTCGCGGAGAAGCTCGAGGTGTCGCGTCAGAGCGTCAACGCGATCGAAACCGGCCGCTACGACCCGTCCCTGCCGCTGGCGTTCCGGATCGCCGAGCTGTTCGAGCTTCCGATCGAGGAGATCTTCGTCTCGCCGGCCCGCCACAGCTCGAAGGCGATCTGAGCCTAGCCTGCTCCGGCGTTGGTCCGGACCATGAGGTCCATTTTGGCGTCGAGGAGCTTGGAGATCGGACAATTCACCTTGGCGTCCTCGGCGGCGCTTC
The DNA here is from genome assembly GCA_051000635.1 of Sphingomicrobium sp. Lineage (GTDB taxonomy): Bacteria > Pseudomonadota > Alphaproteobacteria > Sphingomonadales > Sphingomonadaceae > Sphingomicrobium. The sequence continues at coordinate 34,331 of JBPCOC010000035.1, forward strand.
GAAGCTCCTCTTCACCGATGCCGCGGACGTCTGCCGTCAGCTCGAGATCGGAGCGGCTGACCTTGAATCCCTCGCCGTCCTTCTCGAGCTCCACTCGAGCGGTCGTTTCGAGCGTACCGTCGGTCGCGCCTTGCTTGGCCAGCGCGAACGACAGGGCCATGGTGAAGCAGCCGGCGTGCGCCGCCGCGATCAGCTCTTCGGGATTTGTCCCCTCCTCGTCGCCGAAGCGCGTGTTGAACCCATAAGCCTGGCCATCGAGGACCCCGGACTGGGTGGTGAGCCGGCCCTTGCCTTCTTTTCCCATGCCTTCGTAGCGGGCGGTCGCGGTTCGAGTGATCGTCATTGGGCCTCCTCCATCCTGTAAGGTAGCGCTTCGGCGATGGTGCCATGGCGCTCGAGATGACGAACCGGCAGCGCCGCCGACTGTTCCACTTGTGGAACCGCCGTTCCTCTCCCCCCTATTTACGGCTAGAGGGGAAGCCAATGCTGCAGACCCGCATCCGCCCCCCCTTGCGATCGCGCGCGAGGCAGGTTCTCGGGCTGATCGCTTTGGCTCTGGGGATCCTGATCGGCTGGCCGGATTCCGGCGGAGCCCAAGGCGGCCGAACCGCGCATGTTCTGGAGATCGAAGGCGCGATCGGACCGGCAACCTCGGATTATATCTCCAGAAGCTTCGCCGATGCCCGGGATTCGAACGCATCGCTTCTCATCGTCCGAATGGACACTCCGGGCGGCCTGGACACGTCGATGCGCGAGATCATCCGCGACATCCTCGCCTCGCCGATTCCGGTGGTGACCTACGTCGCCCCGAGCGGCGCCCGTGCAGCGAGCGCCGGCACCTACATCCTTTACGCAAGCCATGTCGCGGCGATGGCGCCGGGCACCAACATGGGCGCTGCAACGCCGGTGCAGATCGGTGGCGGCGGGCCGCAGCCCGGAAGCGCGCCCGACGACGGCAACCAGGCCGGCAACGAGACGGCGCCGGAGGGCGGCAGCGCAATGGAGCGCAAGGCGGTCAACGACGCGGTCGCCTACATCCGCTCGCTCGCCGAGCTTCGCGGCCGCAACGCCGAATGGGGCGAGCAGGCGGTGCGGACCGGCGCCAGCCTGTCGGCAACCGCGGCGCTCCGCGAGGATGTGATCGACATGGTTGCGCCCGGCATGAACGAGCTCCTGAGCGGAATAAACGACCGCGTTGTCACCGCGGCCGGCCAGCAGGTGACCATCGAGACAGAGGGGCTGCAGCTGGTCCAGGTCGAGCCGAACTGGCGTACCCGGATGCTCAACGTAATCACCAATCCGAACGTCGCCCTGATCCTGATGATGATCGGAATCTACGGCCTGATCTTCGAGTTCATGAACCCAGGCGCGCTTTACCCCGGCACGATCGGCGCGATCTCACTTCTGCTCGGGCTCTACGCGCTTGCCGCGCTGCCGGTCAGCTTCGCCGGCATCGCCTTGATCCTGCTCGGGCTTGCAATGATTGCGGCGGAAGCCTTTTCACCATCCTTCGGAGTGCTCGGAATCGCCGGTACGGCCGCGCTCGCGTTCGGAGCGACGATCCTCATCGACACCGACGTTCCTCAGTTCCAGATCGGATGGCCGATCGCCGCCGGGCTCGCTGTCGCAAGTCTTGCGATCGTCCTCGTGATCGCCCGTTTCGCCCTTCGCTCGCGGCGAGCCAAGGTCGTCAGCGGACGAGAGCAGATGATCGGGTCGGTCGGCGAGGTGGTCGACTGGAAGGGCAGCCGCGGCCACATCTTCGTCCATGGTGAACGATGGCGTGCCAAGGGCGTTGACAAGCTCAAGGCGGGGGACGCGGTGGAAGTCCGTGCTATTGAAGGCCTGACGCTGACCGTGCGCCCTGCCGATCCGGCGGACGCGCCCGATTTCCCTGCCTGACCGATGGAGAGGCAAATGGAATTCTTCACCAACCTGAGCTTCTATGTGCCGCTGCTTGTCGTCGCGGTCATGGTCCTGTTCGCGGCGATCAAGATCCTCCGCGAATATGAGCGCGGGGTCATCTTCACGCTCGGCCGGTTCACCGCGGTCAAGGGGCCCGGCCTGATCATCATCGTCCCGATCATCCAGCAGATGGTTCGGATGGACCTTCGAACACTCGTCCTCGATGTCCCGACCCAGGACGTGATCAGCCGCGACAACGTCTCGGTGCGGGTCAATGCGGTGCTCTATTTCCGCGTCATCGATCCCGAGAAGGCGACCATCCAGGTCGAGGATTACATGATGGCGACAAGCCAGCTCGCCCAAACCACGCTTCGGTCGGTGCTCGGCAAGCACGAGCTCGACGAGATGCTGGCCGAACGCGACAAGCTCAACGCCGACATCCAGGAAATCCTCGACGCCGCGACCGACGCGTGGGGAATCAAGGTTGCCAATGTCGAGATCAAGCATGTGGACATCGACGAATCGATGGTGCGCGCGATCGCCCGCCAGGCCGAGGCCGAGCGCGAGCGGCGCGCCAAGGTGATCAACGCCGAAGGCGAGCAGCAGGCGGCGCAAAAGCTGCTCGAGGCGGCCGACATCCTGTCCCAGCGTCCCGAGGCGATGCAGCTGCGATACCTGTCGACTCTCAACGTCATCGCCAACGAACGGAGCAACACGATCGTCTTCCCGTTCCCGACCGAGCTTCAGGACATGTTCGCCGGCAAGAAAGACGGCTGATCCAGCGGAGGTGCGGCAGCCGTGAACGCGATTCAGGCGCTACTCGCCCTCGGACTGGTGACGGCGGTGCCGGCCTCGCAGCCCGGCTTAGGCCCGGCTGAAGTCGCTGCCGCGGAGCGAAAGTTCGCAGACGCGCGAAGGCAGCTCGTCCGTTCCATTCGCGGCTATACCGGTCCAATCCGCGAGCGGCCCGATCCGCGAATCCTGCGTGTGATCGGCGAAGTACCGCGCCATCTGTTGATCCCGGAATCGCAGCGCGCCTTCGCCTACAGGAACGAAGCGCTTCCGATCGGCGAAGACCAGACCATTTCCCAGCCGTCCCTGGTCGCGCTGATGACCCACCTGCTGCGGCCGGAAGACGATGACGTGGTGCTCGAGGTCGGCACCGGCTCCGGCTATCAGGCAGCGATCCTCGCGAGGTTGGTTGACCGGGTTTACACGATCGAGATCGTCGAGCCGCTGGCCCGGCAGGCGGCGCGGCGGATGGCCGACCTCGGCTATGCCAATGTCACCGTCCGGCACGGCGACGGCTATGCCGGCTGGCCCGAGCACGCCCCGTTCGACGGCATCATCGTCACGGCAGGAGCGCCGCACGTGCCAAAGCCGCTTCTGGATCAGCTCAAGCCCGGCGGACGGATGGTGATTCCCGTCGGCGCGGCAGGAACGATCCAGCAGCTCAAGCTGATCAAAAAGAATCCGCGCGGCAGGGTGATGGAAGAGGAAATCGTCCCCGTCCGTTTCGTCCCACTCACCCGTAAGTAGGGAAGGTTTACGAAGATGAGAAACCCTGTCCCACAGACCGACTCGTGAAGTAACCGGCTGACGTGGCTTCTCCGCAGGCATTCACTCGATGGTATTTGAATTCGCCTCCCCGCGAGGGCCACCCACGCACACGCAGGGGGTTGACGGTTGTGACGTTTCGGGCGGCATGACAGCGGAAATCCGGCATCTCGACGTCCACGGCACCCGCCTCGCCTACCGGCTTCGGCCCGGCGGCTCGCCCACGCTGATGTTCCTGCCCGGCTACGCATCGGACATGGAGGGCTCGAAAGCTCTCGCGCTCGACTCCTTCGCCGAGGCGCGCGGGCTTGCAATGCTGCGCTTCGATTATTCCGGCACCGGCTCGGCGGAGGGGGCATTCGAAGATGGGACGCTCGGCGGCTGGATCGACCAGGCGCTGCACATGCTCGACCATCTCGTCGAAGGTCCGGTTGTCCTCATCGGCTCGTCGATGGGCGGCTGGATCGCGCTCCACGCGGCGCTTCGCAGGCCGGAGCGCGTCAAGGCGCTGGTCGGGATCGCCGCCGCGCCCGATTTCACCGACTGGGGCTTCAGCGATGACCAGCGGGAGAAGCTCGAAAGAGACGGACGGCTGGAAGAGCCCAACCCCTACGGGCCCGAGCCTTACGTCACGACGCTAGGCTTCTGGCAGTCGGGCCAGCGAGAGCTGCTGCTGGAAAAGCCCATCGCCATCGACTGCCCGGTGCGGCTGGTTCACGGCGAGAACGACGGGGACGTGCCGCTCCCGGTCGCCTATCGTCTGCTCCAGCAGCTGCGTTCAGCCGATGTCCAGCTGACGATTGTAAAGGGCGGCGGACACCGGCTGTCGGAGCCGCATGAGATCGAAACGATCCTGCGCTCGGTCGCCAGCCTGCTGGAGCCTGCCCAATGATCCTTGCCCTTGCTGCCGCAATCGCCGCCGCACAGCCCGCGCCATGTCCGGATGTGGTCACTGCCGAGGCATTCATTTGCCGCGCGATCCGGGCGACCGCTGACTCCAAGCCGGATGCTGCTGCCGAAGCGTTCGAGCAGGCCGCGCTGACGGTGGACTCCGCGAGTGCCGAAAGGTCGCGTCTGCTGGCAGCGGCCGGCAACATGTGGATCGCCGCCGGACAGGCCGGAAAGGCCGCGCTCGCGCTCGACAAGGCGCTCGCCGGGACCGGTCTTCAGGCCGAGCAGCGCGGGCAGGCGCTTCTCGACCGCGCCCGCGCGGCCGAGGCCCAGAACGATCTGAAGACGGCGCGAGCGAAGGTCACGGAAGCAGCAGCGACCATCTCCGCCGATCCGTTCCTGTGGTATTTCTCGGCGGCGCTTGCGATCCGCGAAGGCGATCCGGCAGTTGCGAAAACGAGCATCGGGAAGGCCCTGACTTTGGCGCCCAACGACCCGGTGCTGCTGTTCGAGGCCGGCCATGTCGCCCAGTTCTCCGGCGACATCGTGGGTGCGCGCGACTATTGGACGCGGGCGTCCGCCGCCGATCCGAAAGGCGAGGCCGGAAAGGCCGCGCGCGAGGCGCTCAAGCTACTTCCGGCGCGGCTTGATGTGCAAAGCGAGCCCGCGCCCGCTAAATAGGAGCCATGCACTTTCTCCATTCCATGCTTCGGGTCTCCGACCCCGACGCAACGGTCCGTTTCTTCGAGCTCCTCGGGCTCGAGGAGCGGCGGCGAAAGGACGTTGAGCAAGGCCGCTTCACGCTGATCTTCCTCGGCGTTCCCGGCGACGAGCCGGAGATCGAGCTCACCCACAATTGGGGCGAGAGCGGCTATGACGGCGGCCGCAACTTCGGTCACCTCGCCTTCGCGGTCGATGACATTTACGGCACGTGCCGGCGGCTGATGGATTCGGGAGTGACGATCAACCGCCCGCCGCGCGACGGCCGAATGGCGTTCGTCCGGACCCCCGACAACATTTCTGTCGAGCTGCTTCAGAAGGGCGATGCGCTGGAACCCGCCGAGCCGTGGAGCTCGATGCCGAACACGGGCGAATGGTGATGCTCGAGATCGTCCCCGTCCCTGCGTTCGCCGACAATTACATCTGGCTCGTCCACGATTCCGACAGCGGCGAGACGGCGGTCGTGGACCCCGGCGATCCGACACCGGTGCTCGCCGAGGCCGAGCGGCGCGGGTGGAAAGTCACCCAGGTGTGGAACACGCACAAGCATTGGGATCACACGGATGGGAATGTCGCCGTGAAGGCCGCGACCGGCTGCTCGATTTCGGGTCCGGCCGGCGAGGAGGCTCCCGGCCGCGATGTGGCGCTTGGCGATGGGGACGAGATCCGGCTCGGCAATCACGTCGGGCGCGCTATCGCCATTCCCGGGCATACGCTCGGGCACATCGCTCTTGTCTTCGACGAGGAGCGGGTGGCCTTTGTCGGCGACACCCTGTTCGCGATGGGCTGCGGGCGAGTGTTCGAAGGCACTGCGCAGCAGATGTACGATTCGCTGCAACGGCTGATGGCGCTGCCGGAAGACACCCGCCTTTATTGCGGTCACGAATACACGCTCGCCAACGGCAGGTTCGCCGCTTTTGCCGAGCCCGGCAACACCCAGATCGCGGACCGGCTCGCGCGGGTCGAGCAGATGCGCTCGAACGGAGAAGTCACTTTACCGACAACGGTTGCCGAGGAACGCGCGACCAACCCCTTCGTTCGCTCCAGTGACTGGCCGGAGTTTGCCCGGCTTCGAGCCGAAAAAGACCGCTTCCGTTCGTGATCGAAAGCATGCGATAAACCGCTATGCCAGTCGCGACCCAAGGAGGTTTGCAATGCATAAAACCATCCCCCTCGTCCTCATCGCCGCACTAGCCGGATGCACCATGGGGCCGCCCCAGCCTCCGACGCCTCTGGACGCCAGGCAGCAGACGCGTCTCGATCAGCTTCTTGGCGGTAAGGTCGCCGGAATGCCGCAGTCATGTCTTTCGAGCTGGCGCACGCAGGACATGACGGTCATCGACGACAGCACGATCATCTTCCGCGAAAGTAGCAACAAAGTCTGGCTCCAGAAGCCACAAGGCCCGTGCGACCGGCTCAGCAGCCCCTCGTACGCGCTCGTCACCCGCAGCACGCAGACTCAGCTTTGCAGGGGCGATATCGGTCAGGTTCTCGACCCTACTACCAACATCACGGCCGGCAGTTGCGTGATGGGTGACTTCGTCCCCTACACGCGCCCGGGTGCCTAACGGCGATAGAGAGCCTCGAGCCGGTCGCCGTAGCCGGCCTTGATAACGTGGCGTCGGATCTTCATCGACGGCGTCAGCTGCTCGTTCTCGACCGTGAACGGCTCGTCGGCGAGGGTGAACCGCCGCACCCGCTCGATCACCGATAGATCCGAGTTCACCCGGTCGACCGCTTCGGCAAGCCTCTGGCGAACGTCGGGCTCGTCGGCGATCTCTGGATCGGGAACCAGCAGCGCGACAAGGTGCGGCTTGCGGTCGCCATAGACCATCGCCTGGGCGACCTCGGGCTGCAGTGTCAGCATACCCTCGACCCGCTGCGGCGCGACATTGTCACCCTTGTCGTTGACGATGATGTCCTTCTTGCGGTCAGTGATGACGATCCGGCCCTTGTCGTCGAAATGGCCGACGTCGCCGGTGTAGAGCCAGCCGTCCTTCAGCACCCGCTGGGTCTCTTCCGGGTTGTGCCAGTAGCCGTGCATGACGAGCTCGCCGCGAACGATAATCTCGCCATCCTCGGCGATCCTGACTTCGGTGTCCTTTACCGGCGGTCCAACGCTCTCGAGCCGGATTCCGGCGCTCGGCCGGTTGCAGCTGATCACCGGCCCTGCTTCCGTCTGGCCGTAGCCCTGGAGGAACGTGATTCCGAGCGACTGGAAGAACAGGCCCACTTCGGGATTGAGCGGCGCTCCGCCCGACACCCAGGCCTTCACTCGCCCGCCGACCTTCGCGCGCACCTTTCGGCGCAAGGTAAGTTCGAGCAGCCCGTCCAGCGGTAAGTCCCAGGGCTTGAGCTTGTTCTCATATTTCGCCTCGCCGATCTCGAGCGCGCGCTTGAGCAGATATTTCGCCACCCCGCCGCTCGACTCGGTGCTTTTGAGGATCCGCGCCCGAAGCATCTCCAGCAGCCGCGGGACGACGATCATGATCGTCGGCCGGGTCTCCTCGATGTTGGCGGCGAGCTTTTCGAGGCTTTCGGCATAATAGATCTGAGCGCCCAGCCCCATCGGAAAGTGCTGGCCGCCGGTATGCTCGAGCGCATGGCTGGCGGGGAGAAACGACAGGAAAACCTCGTCGCCCCAGCCGAAGTCGGACGAGATGATGTCGGTCGCACCGGCGATATTGTGGAGGATCGCGCCGTGGTGCTGCATCACTCCGCGAGGAGCGCCGCCGGTGCCGCTCGTATAGATGATGCAGGCGAGGTCGGCGCGTTTGGTCTTGCTCGCCAGCCTCTCGACTTCGGACTCGTCGCCATCGCCCGATATCATGTCGCTCCAGTGGTGGACCTGGGCGGCGTCGCTGGCCTGGCCGGTCCGGATGTCCTCGATCTCGATGATGTGGCGGCAATTGGATTCGAACAGCACCGCCGGGACGAGGCTGGCGGCCAATTTCTGGGTCGAGACGATCACCGCCTTGGCTCCGGAATTGCCGAGTATATGCGCGTGGTCGCGAGTGGTGTTGGTCGTGTAGGCCGGGACCGTGACGCAGCCGGCGGCCATGATCCCGAGATCGGCGATCAGCCATTCGGGGCGGTTTTCGCTTACCAGCATCACCCGGTCGCCGCGCTCGAGACCGATCCGCTTGAGGCTTGCGGCAAGCGCGATGACCTGCCGCCGGGCGTCGGCCCAGCTCACCGGCCGCCAGTCGCAGTCGCGCTTCGCCCACAGGAACGGTGCGTCGTCTTTCTCGCGCGCCCGCGCCAGGAACATCTCGACCAGATTCTGGAACGGTTCGAGTTGTCGCGGAGCTTTCATTCTGAAACCACGACCCCCTCTGTTCGCGGATCCGCCGCCCCCACCCAGCGGCCGTCGCGCCACTCGATCGCGTTGCCTTTGATGGGCAGTTCGCGGCTTTGCACCTCATGCCCGAGGGCGCGAAGCTGCGGCACCATCGTCTCGAGCGCCGAACCTTCCTCGACCTGGACGGTGTCGGCGGGGGCGAACAACACTGGAAGCTCGATCGCCTGCTGAGCGGTCAGGTTCCAGTCGATCACTGCGATGATGGACCGGACGACCTGGGCGATGATGTTTGCGCCGCCGCCGGCGCCGACCGCGAGCCGGACGCGTCCGTCTGGGCCGTAGACGATTGTCGGAGACATCGAGCTGCGCGGCCTTTTGCCCGGCTCCACCCTGTTCGCGACTGGCACGCCGTCGCGAAACGGCACAAAGCTGAAGTCGGTCAGCTCGTTGTTGAGATAGTAGCCGTTGATGACCAGTCCAGAGCCGAACAGGCTTTCGATGGTCGACGTGAGGGACGCCACATCGCCCCAGCGGTCGACGACAACCAAGTGCGAGGTGCCCGTTTCGGCGGGCTGGACACCGGACACGACCCTTGGCGCGCCGGGCGGAACGCCGGCGGCGACCTTCGCGAGCGTGCGGTCGGGAGCAATCAGCGCAGAGCGGCTGGCGAGGTAACCTGGATCGGTCAAACCCGCGACGGGCACCGGCACGAAGTCGGGATCGGCGAGGTAGTGGCCCCGGTCGGCGAAGGCGAGGCGCATCGATTCCGCAATCAGGTGCCAAGCCGTCGCCGACTGCGGCCCCAGCGCCGCAAGATCGAACCGCTCCAGCTGCTTTACGATTGCGAAGACGGTGATGCCGCCGGAGGCCGGCGGGCCCATTCCGCAGATCCGGTGGCGGCGATATTCGCCGCAGACTGCCGGCCGCTGCTTCGCCTCGTACGAAGCAAGGTCGCCGAGCGCCATCTGCGACCGATTCTCGCGCGTGCCGTTGACTGTGGCGACGATCGCCTGCGCGTTCGGACCGACATAGAAGGCGTCCGGCCCCTGCGCCGCCAGTCGCTCGAGAAAGGCGGCGAGCTCCGCGTTGCGGACAATGGTGCCGACCGGCAGCGGGTTTCCGGCGGCGTCGTAGAACAGCGCGCGGCCCTGCTCCGACAGCGCACCCGTTTTCTTGTTGCGGATGAGGAAGCGGTGGAGCCGCGGAGTGATTGCAAAGCCGTTGCGCGCGAGCTGGATCCCCGGGCGGAACAATTCCGCCCACGGGAGCCGCCCCTGGTCACGGTGTGCGAGCGCCATCAGCCCGAGGTTGCCGGGGACACCGACGCTCTTGCCGCTTGGTACCGCCTCGCGCGTTTCCATCGGCTTTCCATCGCGAAGAAACCAATATGGCCCTGCCGCCATCGGCGCCGTTTCGCGGCCGTCGTAGGTCACCGGGGCAGCGCCCTCGTCGGAATAGACGAGGAAGCCGCCGCCGCCGATGCCGGAGCTCTGCGGCTCGACGACAGTCAGCGCGACGATCGTCGCGAGCGCCGCGTCGGCAGCGCTTCCGCCCTGGCGCAGCATTTCCGCGCCTGCCACGGCCGCTCGGGGGTCGGGGGCGCTGACCATTCCGGCCGGAGCAGACGGCGGAGCGACGCTCGTCCGAATTGGGGCGGGAGTGGCGCAGCCGCCGAGCAGCAGAAGCGCGGCTGCAAGAGATAACAACTGGCGGCGCATGCGCCGAAGCGCTACTCGCTCCCCACCGCCTCGACAATGGTCGCATAGCCCGAGCGCTCGAGCTTGCGCGCGAGTCCAGCGGCGATCCGCCGGCCGATGTGCGGCCCTTGGTAGACCATCGCCGTGTAGAGCTGGACCAGGCTCGCTCCGGCACGAATCCGCTCCCATGCGTCGTCGGTACTGGCGACCCCGCCGCAGCCGATCAGCGGGATCGCGCCGCCGCTTGCGCTCCGGAACTGCCGAAGCGCATCAAGCGCAAGGGCTTTGAGCGGCTCGCCCGAGAGGCCGCCCTGCTCGCCTGCATGGCGCGACCTGAGCGGCGTGTGCGACACCGTCGTATTGGAGATGATCAGCGCGTCGATGTGGTGGTTGAGCGCCGAGCGGGCGATTCGGCCGGCGTCTCCCGGCTCAAGATCCGGCGCGACCTTCAGAAAAATGGGCGGCCCGCCAGGCTCCCGCGCCTCAGCAACGGCGGAGAGCAGGGCATCGAGAGCGCCCTGGTCCTGGAGCGCCCGGAGACCTGGTGTGTTGGGCGAGCTGATGTTGACCGTCAGATAATCGGCCACCGCGCTCATCGCCTGCACGCCCGATACATAGTCGGCGATCCGGTCGTCGCTGTCCTTGTTTGCACCGACGTTAACCCCGATCGGCCCGCCGGCTCGGTTGCACCGCTTGAGGCGAACGTACGCCTCCGCCTGGCCTTCGTTATTGAACCCCATCCGATTGATGATTGCGCGGTCCTCGGCAAGCCGGAACAGGCGCGGCTTTTCGTTGCCGGGCTGCGGCCGCGGAGTCAGCGTTCCAACTTCGACGAAGCCGAATCCGAGCGTCAGCATCTCCGCGGGGACCTCGGCGTCCTTGTCGAAGCCCGCGGCCAGGCCCACGGGCGACGGGAAATCGACTCCGGCTATTGTCGACTTGAGCGATTTCGGCAGGTGCGCGGAATGGAGAGGAAGGAATTTGAGCGCTGCGATCGTCATGCGATGCGCCGTTTCGGCGTCGAGCGCGAACACCAGGGGGCGAAGCATTCGGTACAGGTTCATGCGGCTTTCGATATGGCAGCCGGCAGTCCGGACGTCATCACTCATCGAATCCGGGTTGCGCTCCTCGGCTCGCGCGTTGGGTTCGCGTTCGCATTGCCTGCCGGCGCACCGCCCGCAAAGCTGGCACTTTCAAATTCACAAGGAGAGATATTCGTGAAGCGCATCCTATTGCTTGCAAGCTCGGCACTGATCGCGGCCGGAGCCGCCGCGCCGGCTTCATCCCAGGCCGCGCCGGCGGTCGGAGCCCAGGGTGCAGCCAGCTCGGCGGCCGAGCGGAACGAGGAGCTCGCGCGGCTCTTCGAAGCCTATGACAAGGCCAATCTCGAGCAATCGCCCATTTCCGAAGCCTATCGCGGAATCCGCGATGAGGATTACGGCAGCTGGGACAATTTCACCGATGCGGGCGATATCGCCTACCAGCAGCGGCTGCAGGCGACCGCGCGAACCATTCGGGCGCTGTTCGACCCCGCGAGCCTGTCGCCCCAGGACTCGCTTTCCTACCGGCTTTTCGACTCGATGGCGCAGCGGTCAGCGGCAATATTCCCCTATCGGAATTTGGGCTACGTCTTCGACCAGATGAACGGCTCGCAGAGCCAGCTGCCCGCCTTTCTGATCAACATCCACAGCGTCACCGATCCGCAGCAGGCGGAGGCATATGTCTCGCGCCTCCTGACCCTGGGTCCCGCGCTCGACCAGCTGATCGCCGAAGCGCGCCAGCGCGCCGACAGCGGCGTCATGCCGCCCAAATGGGTCTATCCCTATGTCCTCTCCGACATCGACAACCTCCTGGCCTCCGGCACCGGACCGATGCTCAAGGGTCATGCGATCCTCGACGATTTCCGCGAGAAGGTCGCCAAGCTCGACATTCCGGCCGCGCAGAAAGCGGAGCTGGAGCAGCGAGCGGTCGCTGCCTGGAAGACGAGCGCCGCGCCGGCCTACCGGCGGCTCCGAGCGGAGATGGTCCGGCAACAGGCTCTTGCCGGGACCGAGGACGGCGTGTGGCGCTTTCCGCAAGGCGAGGCCTATTACGACACGCTTCTCGCCAATTACACGACCGCCGACCTCACCGCCGACCAGATCCACGAGCTCGGCCTGAAGGAAACGGCGCGAATCCACGACGAGATGCGCGCAATCATGATGCAGGTCGGCTTCGACGGCACGCTTCAGGAATTCTTCGAGTTCACCCGCACCGACCCGCGCTTCTACGCGAAGAGCCGGGAAGACTATCTGGCGAAGGTCGACACTGTCATGAAGGCATGAAGGCGAAGCTTCCCGAATATTTCGCGACGCTGCCCACCGACCCGCTGGTCGTGAAGCCGGTCGAGGCGTTCCGCGAGAAGTCCGCTGGCAAGGCCTTCTACCAGAGTCCGGCACCCGACGGCTCGCGCCCCGGCACCTATTACGTCAATCTCTACGACCTCGAAGCCATGTCGCTGAACGAGCTCGAGGCGCTCGCCTATCACGAAGGGCTTCCGGGCCATCATCTCCAGCGGGGAATCCAGACCAACCTCGGCGATATTCCGGCGTTCCGACGCTTCGGAGGGGTCACCGCCTACACCGAAGGCTGGGGCCTCTATTCGGAGGAGCTGGGCAAGGACATGGGTTTCTACACCGATCCCTATTCCGACTTCGGCAGGCTGCAGATGGAGCTTTGGCGCGCTGGGCGCCTCGTCGTCGACACCGGGATCCACCGAAAGCGCTGGAGCCGCGAACGGGCGATCGCCTGGCTGAAGGAAAACACGCCCAATCCGGAAGGCGACATCGTCAAGGCGATCGAACGCTACATCGTCTATCCGGGCCAGGCGACGTCGTACATGATCGGCAAGCTCAAGATCATGGAGCTTCGCGAAAAGGCGCGGGCCGAGCTCGGCGACAAGTTCGACATCCGCGGATTCCACGACGCGGTGCTTCTGCCCGGGCCGGTCCCGCTCGACATCCTCGAGGAAAATGTCGACGCCTGGATTGCAAGCCGCCGAGCGTCCTAGGCGTCACTGCGAGCGGAGCGAAGCAGTCCAGACAGGCAGCTGGATTGCCGCGCCGCTCCGCGGCTCGCAATGACGGCTGTGGTTGAGTTTCGCGCCGCAACGCACTAAATCGGACTGGAAAGCTCCGATTTGATATGCGCCTGAGCCACCTTGCCGATTATGCGGTCGTTCTGATGACCGCGGCCGCCCGCAGGCCAGCGGGGGAGCGCCTTAGCGCGACCGAGCTTTCGGCCGACACCGGCGTCCCCCTTCCGACGACCCAGAAGCTGATGGGCCAGCTCGCCGCTTGCGGACTTCTCCACAGCGCCCGCGGCGCAAGCGGCGGTTTCTCGCTAGCGCGGCCTGCGGCGGAGATCAGCCTCGCCGACGTAGTCGAGGCGGTCGAAGGCCCGATCGCGATGACAATCTGCTCGGAAGGGCGAACCGACTGCGCGCTCGACGCGCACTGCCGCATCAAGCCGCATATGGGCGTCGTCGGAAACGCGGTTCGCGGCGCTTTGGGCGCGGTTTCGCTGACGGAGCTCGCGCGATGAACGAAGCCGTCAAGAACCGCGAGATCAAGGAGAAGATCGCCCGCGATTACGAGTGGGGTTTTTCCAGCGACATCGAGCAGGAGTTTGCGCCCAAGGGCCTCAACGAGGACACGGTGCGCTTCATCTCCGCCAAGAAGCGCGAGCCCGAGTGGATGCTCGAGTGGCGGCTGAAGGCCTACCGCGCGTGGCTGGAGATGGAGGAAGTCAGCTGGGCGAAGCTCGACATCCCGAAAATCGATTACCAGGACGCTTATTATTACGCGGCGCCCAAGTCGAAGCCGAAGCTTGCCTCGCTCGACGAGGTCGATCCCGAGATCCTGCGGGTTTACGCCAAGCTCGGAATCCCGATCGAGGAGCAGAAGGTGCTCGCCGGGGTCGAGGGTGCGGCCAAGGTCGCGGTCGATGCGGTGTTCGACAGCGTCTCGGTCGCAACCACCTTCCGCGAGGAGCTGAAGAAGGCCGGGGTCATCTTCCTGAGCATTTCCGAAGCCATTCGCGAGCACCCGGAACTGGTGCGCAAATATCTCGGCTCGGTGGTCCCGCAGCGCGACAATGTTTTCGCCTGTTTGAACAGTGCGGTCTTCTCCGACGGCACCTTCGTCTACATTCCCGAGGGCGTCCGCTGCCCGATGGAGCTGTCGACCTATTTCAGGATCAATGCCGAGAACACCGGCCAGTTCGAGCGCACGCTCATAGTGGCCGAAAAGGGCAGCTACGTTTCCTACCTCGAAGGCTGCACAGCACCGATGCGCGACGAGAACCAGTTGCACGCGGCGGTGGTCGAGATCTTCGCGCACGAGGATGCCGAGGTAAAATATTCGACCGTCCAGAACTGGTATCCGGGCGACGCCGAAGGCAAGGGCGGAATCCTCAACTTCGTCACCAAGCGCGGCCTTTGCAGCGGCGACCGGTCGAAGATCAGCTGGACCCAGGTCGAGACCGGCAGCGCGATCACCTGGAAATATCCAAGCTGCATTCTGAAGGGCGAGGGCAGCGTCGGCGAATTCTATTCGGTCGCTTTGACCAACAATCGCCAGCAGGCCGATACCGGCACCAAGATGGTACACATCGGCGCCAACACCCGTTCGACCATCATTTCCAAGGGCATCAGCGCCGGCCGGTCGAACAACACCTATCGCGGGCTGGTTCGCGTGCTGCCGCGCGCGGAGAACGTCCGCAACTTCACCCAGTGCGATTCCCTGCTGCTGGGCGACAAGTGCGGCGCCCACACCGTGCCCTATATCGAGGTCAAGAACCCGACCGCGAACATCGAGCACGAGGCGACGACTTCCAAGATCAGCGACGACCAATTGTTCTACGCGATGAGCCGCGGGCTCGATGCCGAGGCGGCGGTGGCGCTGATCGTCAACGGCTTCGCGCGTGAGGTTCTCAAGCAGCTGCCGATGGAGTTCGCGGTCGAGGCGCAGAAGCTGCTCGGCATCAGCCTCGAGGGGAGCGTGGGATGATGCTCAAGATCGACAACCTCCACGCGACCGTTGCCGGCCATTCGATCCTCAATGGTGTCTCGCTCGAGGTGCCGAGGGGCGAGGTGCATGCGATCATGGGGCCGAACGGGTCGGGCAAGTCGACGCTCGCTTACGTACTCGCCGGACGGCCCGATTTTGAGGTGACCGAAGGCAGCGCCACGTTTGACGGGCAGAACCTGCTCGAAATGGAGCCCCACGAGCGCGCCGCTGCCGGTTTCTTCCTCGGCTTCCAGTACCCGGTCGAGATTCCCGGCGTGTCGTCACTGCAATTCCTTCGCGAGAGCGTCAACGCGCAGCGCCGCGCGCGCGGCGAGGCCGAGCTTTCGGGCGCCCATTTCCTCCAAATGGCTCGCGAGCAAGCGAAACTGCTCTGAATGGACGCCAAGATGCTCAAACGGCCAGTCAACATCGAC
>JBPCOC010000038.1:0-15615 GCA_051000635.1 Sphingomicrobium sp.
TGCCCGCCTGACGTCCGCATTTCATCAAATCGGGCGATGGCCGAATGTCCGCTTTCGCCCACTGCGGACGCCCTGGGGATGGACGGTTGAACTGATTAGAATTCGTAGCTGAGCCCGACTTTGATCCTCCACACCGATGACGAGACGTTGATGAAATTATCGTCGCGGTAGGCGTCCTGTCCGACGAAGCCACTAATAATGTACCGGCCCTGGGTGTCGACGCCTGATATGTCGGCTACTTCCTGAAGCCCGGCGAAATTGCGCCGGCGCTGGACGTTCCAGCTATCGTCGAGGAAATTCAGGAAGTTGTCGAACATCGCATAGACGGTAAGCTTGTCTCGAACGCCGTAGGGCGAGCCAAGCATCCGACCGACTCCCGGAATCTCCTGCGAGATCCTGAGGTCGAGATCGTAATACCAGTCGTTCGAGCAACTGTTCCGGCGGATCGTGCGGCCGACATAATCCTTGGCGCAGTCTAGACCGCTAGCGAAGCTGCTGAGTGCGGCGACCGCGTCGGGGTCGGATTGCGGCGACACGTTCGGATCGTTGACACCGGAGGGGATGTACAGAAGCGCGTTGTTGTTGCCCGATGCGGTGTCGTTGAACACGCCGCCGCCGGCAAAGGTGAGGCTGTACGGCCGTCCCGATCGCGCGACGAAGGTGAAGCCGAACCTCGTCGCCAGGTCCGAGAAGAAGTTCTCGCGAAGGCTGCCGGAGAGGACGACGTTGTGCCGGCTCCCGTAAAAACCGCGAGTCTCCTCTGGGTTCTGCCGATCGAAGGCAGCCGTGAGGTCGTAGTTCGAGCCCGCGGTGGAGTTGAACATGTTGCGGCGATCGTTGGCGGCGGTGAAGGCGTAGCCGAGCGTGAAATAGCTCGATCCGCCGGGGGTGAAGACGCCATTTTCGAAGTTCTTCGAAACAATCGCCGAGGCAACATGGCTGTCGAAAGTCCCCGCATTGGTCAGCATCAGCTCGTCGTCGCGTGACGTGTTGAAGCAGACCGCGTTCACATTCTCGTAGACCGGGCCCGGGTTAAGTCCGACGAGCCTTGCGGTGCATCCCGCGATGCTCGGATCGATCGCCCGATAGATCGGGCGCCCGTCGATCGTGAAACCGTTCAAGCCCTGTGTCGCGGCGGGAACCTGCGACAGGTCGACGATCGTGTACGGGTTCTTGTAGTGGCTGTAGATATAGTCGGCGTGGAATCGCCAGCCGCGGCCAAAAGAGCTCGAGCCAAACTCGAAGTTCGTCTGATAGCCGATGTTGGCGCGCCAAACCGTCGGCATCTTGATATCCGGGTTGATCGACTGGGTATCGCCGAGGCCGGCTGAGGCGCGGGCGATCCCGTCCTGCCGGAAGCATTCGGGGATGCCTGTGAACTGGCCGCCCGTGACGACATCGATCTGACCGGTCGGGCAGTTGGATGATTGGGTCGTTCCCTCGGCGAATCCGAAACCGTTGTTCTGGAAGGCATTGCCGAACCAGACCAGCGGATCGCCACCTGAGAACACGCCGAAACCGCCCTGCAGCTTTCCGCGAGTGAGGCCTCGCCAATCGTTGAGATTGTAGGTGAAGCCGAGCCTGGGGAGGATTACCGGGTCAATGTCGCTGAAGCCCGTCGTGTTCTCGAACCCGTAGCGGCGGAAGAAGTTAGGGTTGGCGTCGGGATTGTCGCCGTCGAAAAAGTCGGTGCGCAGACCAAGGACTAGGCTGAGCTGGTCGTTCACCGTCCAGTCGTCCTGCGCGTAAATGCTGTAGATCGAGCGCTGAAACTGCGCTGCTGCGTCCATGACGTTGCCGGTCCGCGAGAAGTTTCCGAATGCGCCCTCGGTCTGGCCGGTGACTATCCGGAAAGGCAGGGTGGAGGTCTGGTGGTTGCCAGTGCCCGGCGAAAGCAGCCCGGCCCTGAGATCGTCGATGTTGCGAAAGACCAGCGTGCCGGTCGCGTTCTGCACGAACAGGTTGAAGATATCGACGTTGTTGTACTCGGCGCCGAGCTTCAGCCGGTGATCGCCGGCGTTGTAATTGGCGACTGCCTTGCCGATGGTAACCTTCGTCTTGAGGTCGTTGGCGGAACGCGAGTTGCCCGGTCCGGCGAGAACAGTTGCGTCCGGCGGGCTCTGTGTGATCGGCGATGTGCCCAGCGGCGGATTGTCGATCCCGACGATGATACGCGGGATGGGGTCGTCGGACTGCGCTTCGCCGCCGCCGACGGGGTCCTGAACGTCCTGGATGTCCGATCGCGAGAAGCGAAGCTCCGTCGAGAATTGGTCGGTCCAGTTGGAGTAGAACCGGCCCGAATAATATTTCGAGTGGGTGCCGCTCAGGAGGAAGGTATTGGCGCCTGTGATCTGGGGCGACGAACCGGAGAAGAAGTCGTCGCTTCGCATCGTGGCTTCGTCAAGCCGCTGGTAGGTTGCTTCCACACGGTGCTGGTCGGTGATCTGCCAGTCGAGGCGCCCGAAGTAGCGGTCGTTGTAGAAGGGTCGGTTGGTGACGAGCGGTCCGCTGTCGATACCGTAAACGTCACGTAGGACGTCGGAAATCTCGTTGAACTGTTCGACCGTCACACCCGCGATCTCGTTGGCATAACCGCCGCCGACGGGGCCGTCATCCTGCGATGCGCCGCCCTCCTGGTGCTCGTAGCCGAGGAAGAAGAACAGGCGATCCTTGATGATTGGGCCGCCAAACACGATTCCATAGCGCTTGTCGGGTTCGACGGGGCCGACGGGATCGCCGTCGACCGTGTTCCCGCGCAGGCCGTCGTCGGAATATTCGAAGAAGCCGCTGCCGCTGAAGCGGTTGGAGCCGGACTTGGTGACGACGTTGATCGCGCAGCCGGTGAAGTTACCATATTCGACATCGAACGGGGCGAACTGAACTTGCGTCTCGCGAACTGCATCATAAGGGATCGGAGTTGAGCTCCGGGACGAGAAGCCGGTGTCGTTCAAACCATAGATGTCGCTCTGCGGAATGCCGTCGACGGTGAACGTATTGCCGCGGTCGTTGCCGCCAAGGCACGAGATTCGGTCCTGCCCGGAGCCGCCGGTGGCGGCGTCTTCGCGGTCGAGGCTGACTCGCGGATCCATCTTAATGACGTCGCGAACGTCGCGGTTAAAGCTGGGAGCGGCTTCCATGACCTCGGTCGTGAACGAGGTTCCGGGGCCCACCTCCAGCTGCGTCGCGCGAACGCGCTGGGCGGTGACAACGATCGTGCCTGTTTCTGCAGCCTCGGTCCCGGCAGCGAGGAGGAAGGTCAGCTGGGTCGGGCCTTGAAGACTCGTGTTGATCGCGTTGACCGTCTGGCCCTGATAGCCTTCGGCAGTCGCGGTGACCGTGTAGGGACCCCCAGTCAGCAGGTTGGGGGCAGTGAAGTTGCCTTGCGAATCGGCAGCGATCGTCTGAGTCGCGCCGGTCCGGGTGTCCGTGATGACAACCGTTGCGTTGGGCAATGCCGCGCCCGCCTCATTGGTCACTTGGCCCTGGATTGACGTCGTGATCTGCTGCGCTTGGACCGTGGCTGGCAGGATGACGCTGCCGGCAACCGCCACTGCGAGTGCAGCACAGGACCGCATCAGGACCGATTTCTTCACTGGGAACCCCCTCAAGTTCTTGATCTGGAATGGAAAGCGGGAATCAACCCCGCCGCTGCGCCGCTGATAGACATGGGCTGCGACAGTTCAATGACATGCTGTCGGTGGGACCCTTCGATGCGAATATTTTTAACGGGCGGTTGCCGATCCGCAACAGCTTTCAGGAGGTCGTCAGGGAAGAGCCGCGAGCGCGGGCCAGTCGCACGAATAGATAAACGAGCGGCGGCACCATGATCACCGAAAGAACCACCTTGGAAATCAGCTGGCCGAGCAGGAGCTCGGCGATCGGGAAGACTCCATGGAAGGCGATCGTGATGAAGATCAAGGTGTCGACGGCCTGACTGAGTACGCTTGCAATCGCTGACCGGAGCGCCAGCAAGCCGCCCTGCCGGTGCTTCAGCCACGAAAAGATGGTCACGTTGAGTAGCTGCGACGTGCCGTAGGCGATCAACCCCCCGATCCAGATCCGCGGAGTGGCCGCCATCATCGTGTCGAAAGCGGTGAGCCGCTCTTCGCTCATCTCTGGCGACGCTGGCGCGGCGAGGACCAGCAGCGTCAGCGCCAGCGAGGCGAGCAGCGGCAGGAAGCCGCACATGACCAGCCAGTTGGCGGTGGAGCGGCCGTACAGTTCCGCGACCGCGCTTGAGGTCACGACGAGCATCAGGAAGGCGAAGATGCCGGCCTCGACCGCAAGCGGCCCGAGGGCCACCTGCTTGTTGCCGAGCACTCCGGCAATGCAAACCATGCCCCCGTAGAAGAGAGCGAAGACGAACAGCGGGCCGGGCGTAGCGCTGGTTTCCCGCGCATCGGTGGCAGCGGTGGACATCGCACCGTGGGTAGCGGTTTGCGCCACCAGCGCAAGAATGCGCGTTGACCGCCGTTGCAGGCGACCGCTAGCCACGCGCGGGTGAACAGCCGCAAGCTTGACGTCGTGGCGATCGGCGATGCCATTGTCGATGTAATCGCCCCCTGTGACGATGAATTTCTTGAGGAGCACGGGCTCCGCAAGGGGGTGATGCAGCTGCTCGACATGCCCGCTGCCGAAGCTCTTTACGAGGCGATGGGAGCTGCTCGGCAGACGAGTGGTGGATCGGCAGCCAACACGATGGCGGGGATAGCGGCATTGGGCGGCGAATCGGCCTTCGTTGGGCAGGTTGCCGACGACCAGTTCGGAGCCGTCTTCACGCACGACCTGCGAGCGCTCGGAGTGCGGTTCGACACTCCGGCGCTGAGCGGGGGTGACCCGACCGGACGCTGCCTGATCCTCGTTACTCCCGACGCCCAGCGGACGATGAACACCGACCCCGGCGCGAGCCACCACCTCGCGGTCGACGCACTCGACGAGGAGCTGGTCCGATCCGCCTCCATAACCTTCCTCGAAGGCTATCTGTGGGGACCAGAGGCCCCTCGTGAAACGATGCTCCACGCGGCTCGGATCGCCCGCGATGCCGGGAGGACAATCGCCTTCACCTTGTCCGAAAGCCTGTGTATCCCCGGCCGCCGCCAAGGGGTCATGGGGATGATAGATGCCGGCCTCGTTGACATCCTGTTCGGCAATGAAGACGAGGTGGTTCTGCTAGCCTCCTCTGCAAACCTCGACGAGGCGGTCGCGGGCCTGTCACGGAAAGTATCCACGCTGATCGTCACCCAAGGCGCGGCCGGCGCCATCGGCCTTGAAGGCGAAGCGCGCGTTGCAGTGCCAGCGGTTCCTGTCGCCGATGTCGTCGACACCACCGGCGCCGGCGACCTCTTCGCAGCCGGGTTTCTCGCCGCGCGGTGCCGCGGGCGTCGCCTAGAGCAGTGCCTAGAGACCGGCACTCAGGCAGCCGCCGAGGTCATTTCGCAATTCGGAGCAAGGCCGGGAGCCGACCTCGGTCAAAGGGTCGCGCCGTGAACCACCTTCGGCGAGTCGCCGTCTATTGCGGGTCTGCAAGCGGCAAACATCCCCGCTTCGCCGCCGCGGCCGAGGCAATGGCCGCAGCAATGGTCGAACGCGGCGTCGACC
Source organism: Sphingomicrobium sp. (assembly GCA_051000635.1). Classification (GTDB taxonomy): domain Bacteria; phylum Pseudomonadota; class Alphaproteobacteria; order Sphingomonadales; family Sphingomonadaceae; genus Sphingomicrobium. Next base: position 5,599 of record JBPCOC010000038.1, read on the forward strand.
TTGTCTACGGCGGCGGGCGCCTCGGGCTGATGGGGGTCATCGCCGACTCGGTGCTTGCCGGCGGCGGCCGGGTCTACGGAGTCATTCCCGAAGCGCTGGTCAATCTCGAGGTCGCCCATGGCGGCGTCACCGAACTTCACACGGTTGTCACCATGCACGACCGCAAGGCGAAGATGACCGAGCTGTGCGACGCCTTCGTCGCTTTGCCTGGCGGCATCGGAACGCTCGACGAGCTGTTCGAAGCCTGGAGCTGGAATGCGCTTGGCTATCACAAGAAGCCCCTCTGCCTGCTCAACGTCGACGGTTTCTGGAATGGGTTGATCACCTTCATCGATGAAGCCACGGAAAATGGTTTTCTTTCAGCGCACCGCCGGAAGCAGCTACTGGTCGCGCAAACCCCGGAAGAGGCGCTCCAACTGCTGGACCGGGCGGCGGATACCGCTCAACAGGGCATGATCTGGTAGGGCGCGGGGGAACGCGGGCTTGGAAAACTATTTGCTTAGACTGGCCGGTGTCGCCCTGATCCTGGCCGCCGCTCTCGCCTTGTCGGCGGAGAGGCGCGCGATTCGGTTGCGAGTGGTCGGCGCCGCTTTCGCGCTTCAGGCCGGGATTGCCTGGCTTGTGCTTTGGACGAGTTGGGGCCGAGCCGGCATCCAGGGTCTCGCCAATGGCGTCGCCAACTTGCTCGGTTATGCCAACGAAGGCACTGAATTCCTGTTCGGCGCGAGCGAGACGAACCCGCTTGCCAACACCTTCGCGATCGCTGCCCTTCCGGTGATCGTCTTCTTCGCCAGCCTGGTGGCGATCCTTTACTATCTGGGGATCATGCAGCGGGTCGTCCGCTGGGTGGGCGGAGCAATCGGCTGGGTTACGGGAATCAGCCGAGTCGAGTCACTGGGCGCGGCGGCGAACATCTTCGTTGGCCAGTCGGAATCGCCGCTCGTGGTTCGGCCCTATCTAGCCGCCTTGCCGCCGTCGCGCCTGTTCACCATCATGGTTGTGGGAATGGCCGGGGTCGCCGGCACTATCCTCGCCGCTTATGCGGCGCTGCTCGGCTCCGAATATCTCCCTTACCTGCTGGCCGCGGCTTTCATGTCCGCACCGGGCGGTATCCTGATGGCCAAAATCATCATGCCCGACGAGGTGGTGAAGGAAGAAGGTTCGCCGCCGCTGATCGGCCCTGTCGCGGACGAGAAGGTCGACGTTGCCGAGACTTTCGAGGAAGGCGAGCAGCCAGCCAACGTCATTATGGCGGCAGCGCAGGGCGCACTGACCGGAGTCAAGCTCGCCGTCGCGGTCGCCGCGATGGTCCTTGCGTTCGTTGCCCTGGTCGCGCTCGCCAACGGCCTGCTGTCCGGCCTTGGCGGCTGGTTCGGCGTCGAAGGGCTGACCTTCCAGAGGATCGTCGGCTGGCTTTTCGCTCCGGTGATGTTCCTGATCGGAATCCCGTGGAGCGAAGCGGGAGTTGCAGGCGGCCTGTTCGGCACGAAGGTCATCCTTAACGAGTTCGTCGCCTTTATCGATCTCGGCAATGCCGCCGGCCCCGCCGCGGCGCTCGGCGAGCGAAGCCGGGCGATCGTCACTTTCGCTCTATGCGGATTCGCCAATATCAGCTCGATCGCGATCCAGCTTGCAGTGACTGGCGGGCTCGCCCCAAACCAGCGTCCGGTGATCGCTCGCCTGGGCGTTCGCGCGCTGATCGCCGGAAGCCTCGCCAATTTGATGAGCGCGGCGCTCGCAAGCCTGATGCTTCCCTGAGCCATTCTGGTAAACATGCCCGATGGACAGTATCGCCGCTGACTCGATCGCTTCCGTTTCCCTCGGCGAGGCCGATAGCGACCCGGAGAGGTTTGCCGAGCGAATCGGCCGGAGCTTCGAGGACTTCGGGTTCGCGATCATCGCCGACCACGGCATCGCGGACGAGCTGGTTCACCGCGCCGAGGAGAAGGCGAAGGCGTACTTCGCGCTTTCGGACGACACGAAGTGCAAGTACCATCTGCCCGGCGGCGGCGGCGCCCGGGGCTACACGCCGTTCGGCATCGAAACGGCCAAGGGTGCGAAAGTCCACGACCTGAAGGAGTTCTGGCACGTCGGACGCGACCTTCCGCCCGGCCACCGGTTTCGCGACCACATGCCCGACAATGTCTGGCCGCAGGAGGTCAATAGCTTCAGGGACACGTTCCGGGAACTGTTCGCCGCCTTCGACCGCACCGGACTGACGATCCTTCGCGCAATCGCACGGCACCTGAAGATCGACGAGAATTATTTCATCGGTGCGGTGAGCGACGGCAATAGCGTGCTCCGACTGCTCCATTATCCGCCGATCGGTAATGAGCCGGGAAGCCATGTGCGCGCCGGAGCGCATGAGGACATCAACGCGATCACGCTACTGCTTGGCGCCGAGGAGGCCGGCCTCGAGCTACTGACGATGGACGGCCGCTGGATACCGGTGTCACCCGAGCCGGGCGAGCTGGTCGTCAATATCGGTGATATGCTCCAGCGGCTGACCAACGGCGTGCTTCGTTCGACTTCGCACCGAGTGGTGAATCCGCCACCAGAAAGACGGAGCCGCTCGCGCTACTCGATGCCGTTCTTCCTTCACTTCCGCTCCGACTTCCTGATTGAGGCGCTGCCGGACACGGTGCCCGAAGGCGAGGAGCCGAAATGGCCTCCGATCACGGCCAACGATTACCTCCAGCAGCGGCTTCGCGAGATCAAGCTGGCCTAGGATCATCCAGGTTTGCGGGACCGAAGCCGTGGGGAATGAGGTCGGAAATGCCGTGGCGTTCGAGAGTGGCCCCGTCGCCGCTTCCGCACAGCACGGGGATGTCGCGGCCGGAGAGCTGAGCCGCCTCGAGTATTGCCTGACGACACCCGCCGCAGGGCGTGCAGACCACCTCTCCAGTGCCGCCAGCGACCGCGATCCGGGCGATTCTGTCGAGGCCGAAGCGATGCTGCGCCGCGCTGAGCGCGCTCTGCTCGGCGCAGATGCCCAGCCGATAGCAGGCGTTCTCCATATTCGCTCCGGTAACCAACTCGCCGTCCACCGACTCGATTGCGCAGCCGACCTGGAAGTCCGAGTAAGGCGCATAGGCCCTGGCCGCCGCCTTGCGGGCAAGCCCCATCAGTTGTTCGTCTGTCATCGTCTTGTCTTTACCAGCCTTCACAGGGCATTCCCTAACTCCCTGCCGAATCTGAAGAGCTCTGGTCGACCATGCGTATCCCTTTGCTGTTTTCCATTGCTGCCATCGCCGCGGCAAGCCTTCCCTCCCCGACGCTCGCCTGGGGCAAGACCGGGCACCGTTCGGTCGGAGCGGTCGCCGACACCCATCTCAGCGGCCTAGCACGCGCGCAGATCCGTGCAATCCTCGGTGTAGAGACGCTGGAGGAGGCCTCCACCTGGCCGGACGAAATGCGCTCCAACCCCGATCCCTTCTGGCATAAGACCGCAAGCCCCTGGCATTATGTGACGGTCGGCGGCTTTGCTTACGATAAGGCGCCGCCGGAGGGAGATGCGCTAGAGGCCCTGGAGTTCTTCCGCCGGATGCTGCGCAACCCGAACGTTAGCCGCGAAGACCGGCAACTTGCGCTTCGGTTCATCGTCCACGTCGTCGGCGACCTTCACCAGCCGCTCCACGTTGGAAGGCCGGGCGACCGCGGCGGCAACACCGTCAAGGTCAAGTGGTTCGGCCGCGACACCAATCTCCACGCGGTGTGGGACACGGCGCTCATCGACGACATGCAATATTCGTTCACCGAACTTGCGGCGCGGCTGAACCGGCACACCAGCAGCGCCGACGTGATTGCCTGGTGGACTGCCAATCCGCGCGACTGGATCAGCGAAAGCGCCCGGGTGCGCGAGACGATCTATCCCGAAGAGACCGAGCTTTCCTACGAATATGTCTACAAGCACACGCCGATGGTCGAGCTTCGGCTCAAGCAGGCAGGTGTACGGCTCGCAGCCTATCTGAACGAGCTGTTCGCAGAGCCCCGACCCGTGGCCGGACGGCAACCGTGACCGGCCGGAGCCTACTCCTGCTGTTCGCGGCCATCGCGCCGCTTGGCGCTTGCGTGACGGCGCCGCGGCCGGTTGCGGCGTCCTCAGCGGTGGAGGTGCAGATCCTCGCCATCAACGACTTCCACGGCAATCTCGAACCGCCGAAGACCGCGATCGATGCGGCCGCTCCGGACGGCAACCCAGTCCTGGTCCCGGCGGGAGGAGTCGCCAGCCTCGCTACCGCCGCCAAGATGTTGCGGGCCGGCAAGCCCCATACGGTGACCGTTTCAGCAGGCGACATGATCGGCGCGTCGCCGCTGATTTCCGCGCTGTTCCTCGACGAGCCAACGATCGCGGCGATGGAGGAGGTCGGAGTCAATTATCACGCGGTCGGGAACCACGAATTCGACAGGGGCGCCGACGAACTCTTGCGAGTCGCTCGCGGCGGTTGTGCGAAGCACACCAGCCGGCAGCCGTGTAGCGTCGAGCCGTTCGACGGCGCGAACTTCACTTTCCTCGCGGCGAACGTGCTGACTGCCAACGGCAGTCCGCTCTTCCCCGCCACGGGGATCACGGACTTCGGGCCGCTGCAGGTCGGCTTCATCGGCATGACCCTGAAGGACACGGCGACCCTGGTGAGCCCTTCCGCCGTGGCAGGTCTGACCTTTACCGACGAGGTCGCGGCCGCGAACGCCGCTGTGCCGGCTCTCAAGGCAGCCGGGGTGGACGCGATCGTCGTCGTCCTTCACCAGGGCGGCGGCACCACCGGCGGCTACAACGACAAGAGCTGCCCCGGCCTTTCCGGCGAGATCGTTCCGATAATCGACAGGCTTGACCCGGCAATCGACGTCCTGGTCTCGGGCCATACCCACAACGCCTATGTCTGCGAGGTAGACGGAGCCGGCCGCGCCAGGCCGCTGCTCCTGACCAGTGCCGGCCGCTACGGCACCCTGGTCAGCGACATCCGCCTGACATTCGGGCCCGACGGCACCTTACGCACGGCCGCGGCGAACAACGTCATTGTCCAGGGGGAAGGCTATTCGACGACGGCGGCCGACGTGCCGGTCGTCGCCGGCTTCCCCGTCTTTCTCCCCGACCCGGCAACCAAGGCGATCGTCGACCGCTACGCCGCGGCAGCGGCGCCGCAAGCGGCACGGATCGTCGGCCGGCTCAACGGTGCCGTCACCCGCGCTCCGAAAGACCGCGAGCAAAGTGCCGGAAACCTGATCGCCGACGCCCAGCTCGCCGCCGGCCGGGCGCACGGCGCGCAGATCGCTTTCATGAATGCGGGCGGAGTGCGCACCGACCTGGTGCCCGCCGCGGACGGAAGCGTCACCTTCGGCCAGGTCTTCGCGATGCAGCCGTTCGGCAACAGCCTCGTCGTGAAGACACTCATCGGAGCGCAGCTCAGGGCGCTTCTCGAGCAGCAATTCGCAAGCGGTGCCAACAGCGTCGAGTTGCCCAACCTGCTGCTGCCTTCGAGTGGCTTTTTCTTCGCCTACGACCTCAGCCGTCCCACCGGCGACAAGATCGTCGAGATGCGTCTGGACGGGGCGACTATCCAGCCGGCTCGTGAGTATCGGGTCATCGTGAACACCTTCATTGCCAGCGGCGGCGACAATTTCACAGTGCTGCAGGGCGGCAGCTACGCCGTTGGCGCCGGGCAGGATCTCGACGCTTTGGAAGCTTGGCTCAAAACCGGCCCTGAGGCCCCGAAGCTGGGCCGAATGGAGAACCGCACCCCCTAGCGGAGCGGAGGCTCGTCGAAGCTTCGCAGCTTGCGGCTGTGAAGCGCTGGCCCTTCGCGCTTCAGCAGGTCCAGCGCCTCGATCCCGATTCGAAGATGCTGGCCGATCGCTCGCCCGTAAAAGGCATTTGCCTGCCCCGGCAGCTTGAGCTCACCGTGAAGCGGCTTGTCCGAAACGCAGAGCAAGGTGCCGTAGGGGACCCGGAAGCGATACCCCTGCGCCGCTACCGTCGCCGACTCCATATCGATCGCGACCGCCCGGCTCTGGTTGAAGCGGAACGCGGAGCGCGCGAACTGAAGCTCCCAGTTGCGGTCGTCGGTGGTGACGACGGTGCCGGTCCGAAGCCGCCGTTTCAGCATCTCCTCGTTTTCACCGGTCACTTTCAGCGCCGATTCGAACAGCGCCGTCTGGACCTCGGCGATCGCGGGAATTGGGATTTCGACCGGAAGCTGCGCATCGAGCACATGATCGTCGCGCAAATAAGCGTGCGCCAGCACATAGTCGCCGATCGACTGGCTGGGCCGCAGGCCGCCGCAATGACCGATCATCAGCCACGCTTCCGGGCGGAGAACGGCGATATGGTCGCAGATAGTCTTCGCGTTCGAGGGCCCGACACCGATGTTCACGAGCGTGATTCCGTCGCCGTCCGCGCGCACTAGATGATAGGCCGGCATCTGGTGCTTTCGCCAGCCACCGGCGGCGATCTGCTCTTCCGCATCGGTGAGGTCGCCACGCTGGAACGTGGCGCCGGGAGTCGCCAGCGCAATGTAGCCGCTTGACTTGTCGCGAACGCTGTCGATCGCGAAGCGGACGAACTCGTCGACGTAGCGGACATAGTTGGTGAACAGGATGAAATGCTGGAAGTCGGCGGGAGCAGTCCCGGTATAATGCTGGAGCCGGGCCAGGCTGAAGTCGGTGCGAGCGCCGTCGAACAGCGACAGCGGCCGGCTCTCGGAGCGGGGAGTCACCCAGGTCCCGTCGACCACTTCATCGCCGATGTCGGCAAGCTCATTGGACGGGAACCAGCGGGACAGCTCGGTCGGGCCGATGTCCTGGAAGTCGATCCCGCTGTCGTCGACGACGTATGCGTAGGGGATCTCGCTGTTCGAGCGGGTGACGGATATTTCGACATCATAGTCGGCGACGAGCTGGTCGAGCTGGCCCTTCAGATAGCCCGTGAACAGGTCGGGCTGTGCGATCGTCGATGCATAGGTGCCCGGCTGGTTGAGTCGGGCGAACGCCCGGGCGGGGGCGATGTCGAGCGGCGGCCCCTCATAGCGGAGTCGAAGCTCGGGATAGGCGAAGCAGCCTTCCCGCCGCGCTTCCGCCGATGGCGGGAGCCTTTGCTCGGTGAAATCCTGCAGCGCCGCCCGCAGGTTCTCGACCGAGCATCGATAGATGGTGCTCAGCTCGTCAAGTGCTTCGGCGACAGTCATTGAATGGGCCATCGCCTGCCGATGCCACAGCAGCGCCGGTGTGGGAACCGGGCCCGCCTGCGGCCGAGCGGCGGCGCACGCCAATGTGCGCTTTCGAGGATCGCGGCGCTAATACTGTTGAGTATCCGCACGGTTCAGTCGCCGATCCTGCCGCCGCCCGTTCGCGTCACCGCAAGTACAGCGGGGCGCGGCGGCATGCGCGGATCGAAATCGGGCCAGCGGGTCGATGGATCTGCGAAGGTGGACGGACGGCCGTGCGGCGGATAGCCCTCGCCATCGTCGCCGGGATGCTGGACCGCCACGAACAAAGTTTCGCCGTCGGGGGTGAAGCGGGGTCCGCACACCTCTGCGCCGGTAGGGTTACGGAAAAACAACTTAGAGCAGCCGCGCACCACGCCTTTTGTTTCGACCGACCAAATGCCGTTGGCGCATCGGTTGAGCACTTCGCTACCGTCGGTCGCAACCCAAAGCCGCCCTTCGCCGTCGATCGCGACAGTGTCGGGCGATCCGAACCAGCCGTTCGCGCTCGTCCCCGGTCCCCATAAAGCGCCTACCTCGGCCACCGCCGGGTCGCCGCAGCGCACCAGGATCGACCAAGTCGAGCGCGTCGAGGCGAAGTCGCCATCCGTTTCGACGATCTCGATGATATGGCCGAATGCGCTGTTTGCGCGAGGGTTGGCGGCGTTGAGGTCGCCTGCCGTGCGCGCTATATTGTTGGTCAGCATCACGTAAACACGGCCGCTGTTCGGATCGGGCTCGACATCCTCGGGCCGATCCATTGGCGTCGCCCCGAGCAGGTCGGCCGCGCGCCGGGTTTCAATCAGTACGTCGGCCTGCCCGGCAAAGCCGTTGGCGGCGGTCAGTGGCCCCTGGCCATGGACCAGGGGCAGCCACTCCATCGCTCCGTCCGCGTCAAAGCGGGCGACGTATAGCGTGCCTTCGTCGAGCAGGTCGCGGCCGGAATCGGGGTTGCGCGGGTCGAACCGGCCAGCGGTGACGAACTTGTACACATAGTCGAACGCTTGATCGTCGCCCGAGTAGACCACTACCCGACCGTCGCGATTGTGCACGCTCTCCGCGCCTTCATGCTTGAATCGGCCGAGCGCGGTGCGCTTCTTCGGCGGGGAGTCGGGGTCCATGGGATCGACCTCGACGATCCAGCCGAAGCGGTTGGGTTCGTTTGGTTCGCGGCCGATGTCGAAGCGCGCATCATATTTGCCCCACACGTACCACCCGCCGGGGACGCCGTACCTTTTGTGGTTGGCCGCCTCGGGCCCGGTCACGGTGCCGAAGAAATAGCCGTTGAAATTCTCTTCGGCGAGAAGATAGGCTCCCCAGGGCGTGATTCCGCCGGCGCAATTGTTAAGCGTTCCGGTGACGGTGCGGCCGGTGGGGTCGGCACTCGTCGCAAGTCGCGAGCTGCCTGCGGCGGGGCCGGTGAGCGCTATTCCCGTGCGCGCGGTGATCCGTCGATTGTAGCGCGAGCCAGGAATATAACTCCATGTGCCGCGCCGCCGGACGACCTCGACGATAGAGCCGCCATGCGCGGCCTTCTCGATCTCACATTCCGCGGCGGTGGTTTCGCGCCCGGCGACTCCCGGCAGCATCAGGTCCGCGATCGAATATTCGTGATTGACGCACAACAGGCCGCGCTGCTCGCCGCGCGCCTCGGCCGGCAAAGGCACGAAGCCGACATAGTCGTTATTATAGCCGAAGCGCCGCTCCTGATCCTCCGCGCTCTGCCGCATCGGATCGAACGCGCCGACACCATCGAACAGCGGATCGCCCCAGCGGATCAGCACCTCGGCGTGATGGCCCGGAGCGACATGATGAGTCGTGTCCACCCCGCGATCGAGCTCACGAAACTCTTTCTCTCGGAACTCGCCCGGTTCAACCGTCGCGCAAGCTGCTAAGCCGGGGCCAATGCCGGCGATTGCAAGCGTGCCGAACATGCCCGTGACCGCGCTCCGCCGCGAATAGCGCCGATTGATGACGTCCCCTATTGTTGGCCGACGACCGACGGAGGGGTTGCTGGGATTGTCGTCAAGATCCTCGAAATCGGAAGGCATGCCGGTAGGCCTTGAATGGGAAACTTCCCGACGCGTTAGCTAGGTAAACCGACTCTTTCGTTACAAATGGCTCATCGCGGCGTTTGACGTCTGGTAGGATAGCACCGGCCTATCCGGTGCGGGCCAGTTTCTAGCCGGCGCTGCGTCCCGTAAGCAGCCGACTCCAAGGCCGGAAAGGCTTACAACACAATGCGCGAAATCGAATCGGCATCGTTGCGTTCGTCAGGCGGGACAGCTGCTGCGCCAAATTCTTGTGTGGGAACAAGCATCCTCTGGTGCGATGGCAAGATGACGACCATTCGCCCAGTTACTAGGCGCAGGTGGTGCCGGCGCCGTTGGCCTCTTGGCTAAGGCTGGATTTCGCCAGAGCTAATGTCCCGCTTTCCACCCACTCTGGACGCTAGCCTGATGCGTGGCCTGTCACGTGTGTGTGTCATCTGGGGGCAGTAATTTTCGGCGATGAAAAGCCACAATGTCTTGTTTCTCTGCACCGGGAACTCGGCCCGATCGATCCTTGCTGAGGCGTTGCTCAATCAAGCGGGGAAAGGGCGATTCCAGGCCTACTCTGCTGGGAGCTATCCAAAAGGCGAGGTCACCTCGAGGCTTTGCGCCTACTTCAGAAGGTCGGTCTTCCGACAGAAGGCCTCCGGTCAAAGGGCTGGGACGAGTTCGCAACGGCCGGAGCGCCCGAAATGGACTTCATCTTTACCGTTTGTGACAATGCCGCTGGCGAGACATGCCCGGTCTGGCCGGGGCACCCAACCACG
>JBPCOC010000004.1:0-9144 GCA_051000635.1 Sphingomicrobium sp.
CGTCGCTCCGCATGTCGATAGGCCATCGCCGCGCCTCCGTATGACCTGCCCCTCCGTATGACCTGCCAACGCGCATTCCGGCGGAAAGTTTTCGCCTAGCGCTCCGTGCCGCCGTTTCGCCGGGCGAAGATCATCGCTCCGACAATGCACCCGCTGAACAGCGCGCCTTCGAGCCCGCCGGTGACCACCTGGCTGACCGTTCCGAAGCTCGTCTCGCCGAACAAAGCGCCAAGCTGATCGAGGCGAAGCCGTGAAGCCGGGAAGCTGCCCGCAAGCAAATCGAGGCTTCCGCCCATCAGGCGTCCACCAGCGATGGTGAGCAAGATTCCGCCAATCTTTCCTGCAAGTGCTGCCGCCGCTGCGCCGTGCCGGAGCGAGCCCGGCGATGGGCCGCGGGCGGCAAGCCATGCTCCGCCCCCCACTGCGCCGCCAAGGACCAGACCCTCGGCCGCGCCGGTGATGTCTCCAGGAGAACGCCCCAAAAGCAGGCTGAAAGCATCGACCGCGACCAATTTGACGAGGGCGCCGACAACGAGACCGCCGACTGCCCCGCCAACGATCATCCACGGTGAGCGGGGGCCCAACACGCGAACCGCCGCGGCGATCCCGAACGCGACTCCGGCGGCACCGGTCAGCGCCACGGCAAAAGTCACGCAGACGAGCACGAGCATCGCCGAAATGGCACCCATCCCGCCTTCGGGCGCCTGCGAGGCGGCAAAGCCGTAGAAGATGCCGCCTATGAGGCCGGCAAGAGCGCCTCCGGCAGTTCCCCAAAGGCCCAGCGCAAGCATGTCGCGCGAGCGGTGGTCCAAAGCGGCGGGCGAAGGAGCAGGTTGCGAGCGCTCGATCTCCTCGACGGGAGCGATGAAGCGATAGCCGTGCTTGGGCACCGTTTCGATGAACCGCGGCCGCGAAGCGTCGTCACCAAGCTGCTTGCGAAGCGTTCGAACGCACTGGGTCAGCGCCTCGTCCGTCACCGGCACGCCCTTCCACACTTCGTCGTGGAAGCGGTGCTTGGACACCAGCCGTCCCTGCTCGCTCACAAGCAGCGCAAGAGCGTCGAAGTAGCGGCCGTTGAGATCGACCGGCGAACCGTCGCAGCGGAGCTGGCGATCCCCGGCGTCGAGAGTGAATCGGTCGAAACGAAAGCTGCCGGTAGCCACTTTTCAGCAAGACCTCAGAAGTTGCTCATGCCGCTCATGCGTCACGCGCGCATAGTGCCGGTCGATCAGGCATGGAGGCAAGACGATCATGGCAGCAACCACAAACGGCGAACCGCGCTCTATCCCCTGGAGGATGGTCGGCTGGGGTACCGCCGGCTTTCTTCTACTTCTGCCGCTGGTGACGGGCGCGCCCTGGACTGTTTCCGACTACATCCTGGTCGCGGTGATATTCGGTACCGTCGGCGGACTCATCGAGCTGACGGTGCGCAAGACGGCGAGCTTCGCCTATCGAGCGGGCGTTGCGATCGCTCTTGCGGCTTCGGTGTTCCACATCTGGTTCACCGGCGCCGTCGGGATCATCGGCAACGAGAGCAATCCCGGCAATGTGCTTTATTTGGGTGTCGTGGCGCTCGCGATCTTCGGGTCGATCGCCTCGCTAGGACGTGCGCGAACATTGGCGCGGGTAATGGTCATCGTCGCAATTGCCGAAATGCTGGTGCCGCCGATCGCTTATGCGGGGCTGGCCGATCCAGTCGATGCGGTGCTTCGAACGGAAGTGTTCGTTTTGGGCACCGTCTTTACCGGCATGTGGCTGCTGTCGGCCTGGCTGTTCCGCGAGGCGGCACACAAGTGCGACACCGGCAAAGCGACGTGACAATAAGCGATGTTATTCAAGGTTCTTATCGAGCCAGGCTTCGAGCCACTTGATCGTATAGTCGCCGGCGAGGAACTCGGGGTCGCGGACCAGCCGCCGGTGTAGCGGGATTGTGGTCTTCATCCCTTCGACGATGAACTCTTCGAGCGCTCGCTTCAGCCGCATGATGCAGCGCTCCCGGGTAGTGCCGTAAACGATGAGCTTGGCGATCATGCTGTCGTAATAAGGCGGCACGCGATAGCCGGTGTAGAGGCCGCTATCGACGCGGACATGCATTCCGCCCGGAGCGACGTAATTTTTCACCAGGCCCGGCGAGGGCATAAAGGTCTGCGGGTCCTCGGCATTAATCCGGCACTCAATCGCATGGCCGTGGAGGCGGATCTCTTCCTGGCGGCAGGACAGGCCTTCGCCCTGGGCGATCCGGATCTGCTCGCGGACCAGGTCGATGCCGCTGATCATCTCGGTCACCGGATGCTCGACCTGAAGCCGGGTGTTCATCTCGATGAAGTAGAATTCTTTGTTCTCGTACAAAAATTCGATGGTGCCGGCGCCGCGGTAGCCCATGTCGGCCATCGCCTTGCGGACGATCTCGCCCATTCGCTCGCGTTCTTCCGGAGTGATGACCGGGGAGGGAGCTTCCTCAAGCACCTTCTGGTGGCGGCGCTGAAGTGAGCAGTCGCGCTCGCCAAGGTGGATTGCGTTGCCCTCGCCATCGCCGAACACCTGGAATTCGATGTGGCGCGGGTCGTCGAGATATTTCTCCAGGTAAACGGTGTCGTCGCCGAACGCGGCCCGCGCCTCGGACGCCGCCTGGCGCATCAGGCCTTCGAGCTGGTCTTCCGACGGAACGACCTTCATTCCCCGTCCGCCGCCGCCCGAAGCCGCCTTGATCAAGACCGGATAGCCGACCTCAGCGGCGAGCGCCTTGACGTCGGCGATCGACTCTAGCGGCCCGTCGGAACCGGGGACCAGCGGAAGGCCGAGCTTGGCAGCGGTTCGCTTGGCCTCGATCTTGTCGCCCATGATCCGGATATGCTCGGGCTTGGGCCCGACCCAGGTGATGTCGTGGCTCTCGACGATCTCCGCGAAATGCGCATTTTCCGACAGGAAGCCGTAGCCGGGGTGGATTGCGTCGGCGTGGACGACCTCGGCCGCCGAAATGATGTTGGGGATGTTGAGGTAGGATTCGGTCGCCGGCGGAGGTCCGATGCAGACGGTTTCGTCGGCAAGCCGGACGTGCATTGCGTCGGCGTCGGCGGTCGAATGGACGGCGACGGTGGCGATGCCCATCTCATGACAGGCGCGATGAATTCGAAGAGCGATTTCGCCGCGGTTGGCAATCAGCAGTTTCTTGATCGCCATGTTCAGTCGAGCAGGACCAGCGGCTGGTCGAACTCCACCGGCTGGCCGTTCTCCACCAGTATCTGCTTGATGACACCGCCGCGCGGAACTGTGATCGGGTTCATCACCTTCATCGCCTCGATGATCAGCAATGTGTCGCCGGCCTTGACCTCGTCACCGGACTTCACGAACGGATCGGCTCCCGGTTCGGACGTCAGATAACAGGTGCCGACCATCGGCGAGCGGACGCTTTCGCCGTCCAGGTCGCCGACCGCCGTTTCGGCGTGCATCGGCGGAGCGGTCATCGGCTGAGGCGAGGTGCCCGCCGCAGCAGGAGCGGCTGCCGGCCTCAAGTCGCGAACGACCTTGATCTTCCTGTCGCCGTCCTCGACCTCGATCTCCGTGAGGTTCTTCTCGCTGAGAAGCTCGGCGAGCTCGCTGACAAGCGCCGTGTCGATCCGCATCGCTCCGCCTTTGGAGCCGTCGCCTTTGGAAGGTCCGGCCATGTGCAAGTCCCCTGTTGAATTTGCCGCTTCGCCCTGGCCGCAGCCCCTTGCAGAGCCGAGGCGCGGCGTCCAGTCCGCCATTGGCGGGTGGCGCCGGCATTGCGGACGCCTATATGGGCGCTCTGACGAAACCTCCAAGCATGAATGGCAAATGGCTGACACCGCCCGGCAACAGAGAATCTCGGTGACGCTGAACGGGGAGCAAAGGCTGGTTGGTGCGCGAAACAGCATTGCCGGGATGCTCGGCGAGATCGGCATCGACGCTCGGCGCGTGGCGGTTGAGCGCAATCGCGAGATCGTCCCGAGATCGACGCTTGGCGAAGTCGAGGTGAACGACGGCGATACGTTCGAAATCGTTCATTTCGTTGGAGGCGGCTGATGAAAGCTCCGCAATCGCCTCTCGCCGACAGCTGGACCGTCGCCGGACGGACGTTCACGTCGCGTCTCATCGTCGGCACCGGCAAGTACAAGGATTTCGCTCAGAATGCGGCGGCGGTCGAAGCTTCGGGCGCCGAGATCGTCACCGTCGCGGTTCGCCGGGTGAACATCGCCGATCCCGACCAGCCGATGCTGACCGATTTCATCGACCCCAAGACGATCACTTATCTTCCCAACACCGCCGGCTGTTTTACCGCCGATGACGCGATCCGGACTCTTCGCCTTGCGCGCGAGGCAGGCGGCTGGAGCCTGGTGAAGCTCGAAGTGCTTGGCGAGGCGAAGACCCTTTACCCCGACATGCGCGAAACGCTTCGCGCCACCGAGGTGCTGGTGAAGGAGGGCTTCGAGCCGATGGTCTATTGCACCGACGACCCGATCGCGGCGAAGCAGCTTGAAGAGGCCGGAGCGGTGGCGGTCATGCCGCTGGGTGCGCCGATCGGGTCGGGCCTCGGAATCCAGAACCGGGTCACCATCCGCCTGATCGTCGAGGGCGCGAAAGTGCCGGTCCTGGTCGATGCGGGCGTCGGCACCGCGAGCGACGCGGCGGTTGCGATGGAGCTTGGCTGTGACGGAGTCCTGATGAACACCGCCATCGCGGAGGCCAAGGATCCGGTGATGATGGCCCGCGCGATGAAGTGCGCGGTCGAGGCCGGGCGCCTCGCCTATCTGTCGGGGCGGATGCAGATGCGCCGCTACGCCGACCCGTCCAGTCCCCTGGCAGGCTTGATCTAGCCGCCGGGCGCGCAACCGCTCGCTTCGCTAAATGTTGGTCGCTGGTCCGGAGGTGGACCATGATCAGGATAGTTTCAGGCTTCTCCGACCAACGCGAGGCGATGGTCGAGCGGCAGATCCTCGGCCGCGGGATTACCGACCCGAACATCCTCGAAGCGTTCCGGTCGGTGCCTCGCGAAGAGTTCCTCGCCGAGAAGTACCGCGACCTTGCCTATGGCGATCACCCGCTCCCGATCAAGGCGGGGCAGACGATATCCCAGCCCTACATTGTCGCGACGATGATCAGCGCCGCCGAGGTCAAGCCGGGCGACATTGTGCTCGAGGTCGGCGCCGGATCGGGATATGCGGCCGCGCTGATGAGTCGGATCGCAAGCCGGGTCATCGCTATCGAGCGCCAGCCGGAGCTGGTGAAAGTCGCTTCGGAGCGAATGCGCAGGCTGGGCTACGACAATGTCGAGATTTGCGAGGGCGACGGCACTCGCGGCTGGCCCGGCGAAGCTCCGTTCGATGCGATCCTCGCGGCCGCATCCGGAAGCCATGTTCCGCAGCCCTGGCTCGACCAGCTTGCCCACGGCGGCCGGATCGTGATGCCGGTCGGCGAGCGCGACTGGGTCCAGAAATTGGTCAAGGTTACCAAAGGGCCGGCCGGAAACACGATCACCGAGGACCTTGGCGCTGTGCGCTTCGTGCCGCTTATCGGCGAGGAGGCGTGGAGCGACGAGTGAATCGCTGACGAGCCGCTGACGCCGCTTGCCGGCGGACAGGGCCCGCGAGGTCGGGCTATGAACCTCTCCGCAGCGCCTCCGGAGCGATAACCTCCTCGTTGGGGTTTCCCAGTTCCGAAAGCCGCCTAACGCATGCTGCACGGGCCGACGCCGCAGCTTCGTCTATCTGATCCCGAGAGGGGCCTTCGTTATTCTGCCTTGCAAGGCTGAAGAGCGCTTCGCATTGCTCCGCAAGCACCTCAACCTGTTCAGCCGAGCAACACTCGCCGGACAAGATTTGCAATTGTCCGAACATGTGCGTCGCCGCGATCACATCCCGCGCGGCATAGGGTCGAAGGCGACCGAATCCGCGATGGATGTAAAGAGCGAAACTATCGCTGGGCGCAATCACCCGGAGCTTCCCCTCCTTATCGACACGGTAAGGCGACGGAATCTGCCTTCGCGCCAGCTCGGCGACCGCGGCTGTCAGCCAGTCCATGCAGGTTATCGCCGTAAAGGGATCGTTCACGCCGGGCGACAGCGCGCGGGCGGCGATCTCAATCAGCTCGTCGATCAGGAACATTTGATCCTGAGTCGGCGTGCGCCTGCTCCCGACGCTCCAGGCGGCTCGAAGCTGCGACCGCACGTCTTTCCTCACCTTGTCGGCCGAGGACGCGAGGAAAATCACCTGCCCGCGATAGAGGAAGTCTCCGGGTGAGTGTTCGAGCCGGATGACCAGGTCGTGCTCGCGCGCCACGCCGAGGATTTTGTCATCGTCCACCGCCTGCAGATAGCCGTTTTTCTGGCAGTCGATTTCGACCGAGTCACCGCCGCTGGCGAAAAGGGCATCGGCGTTCCGGGCGAACCGCTCACGATCCTTCTGCGACTGCTCCGACGCCTCGCCGATGCGGGCAGGAAACTGCTTGTCGATCGAATGAATCAGCTCATCGCCGATGCTCGCCAGCACGGTATTGACGTGGATGCTCTGGGGCACATGGTGAATGAAGAAGATCAGCATTCCGGTCGATGCGAGGCCGAGCATCATCGCCACCGCAACCGCCAGCTGCGGAACGAATTCCGTGTCTCCGCTGTAGATCGTGCGAAGCACCATCAGGCAGTAGACGAAGGTGGCGATGAAGGTACCGAGGGTGAACTGGTTGACGCGATCGGTCATGAAGTTGGTCAGGATCCGCGGGCCATACTGATTGGCGGCGAAGGAGATCGCGACGATGGTGATCGAAAAGGCGACACCGGCGACGGTTATCGCCGATGAGGCTATCGAGGACAGCACTTCGCGGGCACCGTCCGGCTTCGACTTCTGGTACCAGGTGATATCTTCGAAAAGATTCGCGAGCGGTCCAGAATCGAGCCAGACCATGAGAGCGCCCAGCAGTATCGAAAGCACCACCATGATGCTCGGCACGAACCAGTAGCTGGCCCGGACTGCCTGCCAGAACTGTATCATCGAAAGCTTCATGACCAAAAGACGTTTGGCAGCCGAAATGGTGCCGCTGGGCAAATGGAAGGATGAAAGCGACCCGCCCGGGCTAGGTCCGAGCGCGCTCCCGAATCTTCGCGATCGTCGTCGCATTGCTGATCTGCTCGACGTCGGTCTTGCAGTGGATCAGCCGGATTCCGCCTCGCTCCAGTGCACGGTCGAGCGAGGGCGCAAAATCTTGAGTCTTCTCCACCGTCTCGGCCCAGCCGCCATAAGCGCGCGCGAGCGCCGCGAAGTCGGGGTTCGACAGCTCGGTTGCCGAGACCCGTTCGGGATATTCGCGCTCCTGGTGCATCCGGATCGTCCCGTAGGAGCCATTGTCGACGACGATCACCAGCAGGTCGCAGCCGTGCTGGGCGGCTGTCGCGAGCTCCTGGCCGTTCATCAGGAAATCGCCGTCGCCGGCGATTGCGACCACCGTTCGGTCCCTGAAGCGAAGCGCAGCGGCGACGGCTGCGGGGACTCCGTAACCCATCGTCCCCGAAGTGGGCGCAAGCTGGGTCGGCATCGGCCCGTAGCGCCAGTAGCGGTGCCACCAGCCCGAAAAATTGCCGGCGCCGTTGCAGATGATCGTGTCCCCGGGGAGCTTCTCGCGCATCGCCGCAACGCAGGGACCAAGGTCGAGGGCGACTTCCTCGCGCGGCTTGGGGTCCGACCAGTCGAGCCATTGACGGTGCGCCTGCTCTCCGCACGCGAAGCGGACGAGGTCGGGGTCGAGCCAGCCATCGGCAACTTCGGCAAATTCGGCCATGTCCGCGCAAATCGGAAGGTCGGCATGATAGACCCGGCCAAGCTCGTTCGGGTCGGGATGCACGTGGACGAGCGTCTGGCCGGGATGGTCGGGAGCGATCAACGTGTAGCCGTCGGTGGTCGCTTCGCCCAGCCGAGTGCCGACTGCGAGGATCAAGTCGGCGTCACGGATTCGCTGCTGGAGCTCCGGATTGGGACCGTAGCCAAGCTGGCCCGCATAGACGCCGCATTTGTTGTCGATCGAATCCTGCCGCCGGAATGATGCGGCGACCGGAATTCCGTAGCGGAAGGCGAAGTTGGAGAAATGATGACCGGCGGCCGGGCTCCAGTCCGCTCCGCCGACGATCGCGACCGGAGCGCAGGCTTCCTTTAAAAGCTCGAACATCGCCTGGATCGCGCCGGGGTCGGGCGCCTCCACCAGCGGCGGGACTCGCGGCCTGTCGGGGACATCGACCTCGTCGCGAAGCATATCCTCGGGCAGCGCGAGGACCACCGGGCCGGGGCGGCCGGCAGTCGCGACGCGCCAGGCGCGGGCGACATATTCGGGGATCCGCCGAGCGTCCTCGATCCGCGCCGCCCATTTGGCAATAGGAGCGAAGAAGGCGGGGAAATCGACTTCCTGGAATCCTTCGCGATCGCGGTCGCCGCGAGCGACATCGCCGATGAACAGGATCATCGGGGTCGAATCCTGGAACGCGACATGGACTCCGCCGCTGGCATTGGTCGCTCCGGGCCCGCGGGTGACGAAGGCGATTCCGGGCCGGCCGGTCATCTTGCCGTCGGCATCGGCCATGTAGGCCACCCCGCCTTCCTGGCGGCAGACGGTCACGTCTATCTCGGGCGTGTCGTGGAGCGCGTCGAGAACCGCGAGGAAGCTTTCGCCGGGGACCGTGAAGATTCGGTCGCAGCCCTGGATCCTGAGCTGATCGACGAGGATCCGGCCGCCGGTGCGGACGCTTTTAGCTGCCATGGGGCGGCAATTAGCGGGGGCGCAGCCCCGCGTCACGCACGATCAGCCGGCGCCCGCCGGCCGAGCGCTCTGCGCGGTTGCGGAATTGGGCACGACCCGCCAGATCGTATTCGACAAATCGTCGGCGACGATCAATGCGCCACGCGGATCGACGGTGACTCCGACCGGGCGGCCCATCGTCTTTCCATCGACCTGGAAGCCGGTTGCGAAGTCGATCGGGGGACCTGCCGGGCGCCCGCCGCGGAACGGCACGAAGACGACCTTGTAGCCGACCGGTTTGTCGCGGTTCCAGCTGCCGTGCATCCCGACGAAGGCTCCGTCGCCAAAGCGGCCGCCAATTGCAGGCGTCGAGAAAGCGAGGCCGAGCGGCGCGGTGTGGGACTGGAG
>JBPCOC010000014.1:0-26593 GCA_051000635.1 Sphingomicrobium sp.
GCTGGGAGAACCAAAAACATCGGCATCGAGGGTAAGAAGAACCAAAAGGCACTCTGCGCGAGCTGAGCTACCCGCTCTGAGTCACCTGTGTCGCGCCACAACCAAAGAAACGTGAGCAACGACACCAACGGCAGAGACACGATGAGTCCGCCTACCCCTGGCCAACGTCGTGCAACCTCCGACGCCAAGGCGACGATGATGCCGGAAATCGCGGCCTTAAGGATGAGATAGACCATGCCTCCGCCTTAGCAGTCGCGTGGCCTCATGTCCGCTTTCCGACTAGAGCGCCTCTCTTTCAGCCCCCAGTAATCTAAGCGTCACGTTCGCGACACGCCGCTGCAATCCTTGAGCGTCAATAACTTCAATCCAAACCCTCCTTGTTTGGATGAAGCAAACCATTTCCATCTCTCAAGCCGCAAAACTGGCGACCTCGACGACACAGAGCGCTTTGTTGCTATCGCAGTCGGTAGACGGCTGCGAAAAGGTCCAGGCTGCTCTCGAGCAGGCGGGGATCAGGGTCGATCGGTTGCGACTCGGGCCGGCGGCACTTGTCGAGGCGCTCGGGGCCAGTCCTTCCGCAGTATTTCTCGATGCGCGCCTGGACCTCGGCGCCGCAGCCCGGTTGTGCAGTAGCCTTCGGGCGGTCGAAGGGCTGAGCGCTGTTCACGTCGTCGCATTGACCGAGTCGAGCGACTCGGAAGCCCGGCTGCGGCTTTACGAAGCGGGAGTCGACGATTGCTGGACGTTCGTGGAGGACGCCCGGTACCTTGAGCGTCGAGCCAGGGAACTCGCTCGCCCAATGCAAGCGCCCGAGCCTCCGCGCGTGCTGAGGTGTGGCGGTGTCACACTCGATCCGGAGCGGTACACAGTTACCTGCTGGGGGAGCACGGCGCAACTCACCGCGATGCAGTTGAAGCTGCTTGCCTTCCTAATGAGAAGGCCCGGAGTTATCTTCTCCTACCGGCAGCTCCTCGACGACGTCTGGTCCAATCCGGACGGGGACGAGCGAATGGTCCGGGCAGGCATCGTCCGTTTGCGCCGGGTTCTTGGGCGGGGCGCGGTGCTCATCAGGACGGTTCGCGGTGGCGGCTACGCCTTCGAGGAAGGTACCCTAACGGGTGGTGAGCCGGACGCGCATGCTGCGCCGTTCACGAAACCGTAATCTGCTCCACACGGCACTGTCACACGACGCGGCTACTTCCGATCCGAGCGAGAGGGGTGAACTCAACGTCCGCCATCATCGCTTCTTTAGCATCAGCTCGAGAGCGGAGTGAGGGTACAAATGATCACGATCCGGAATACGCACAAGTGGTTGCTGGTCAGTGTCGCGAGCGCGGCGCTGGTTGCATGTGATGGTGGCGCCACCGACGTGGCGTCGCCTGGCGAGGGCATAATCGTCGTCCCGACGCCGACACCGACGCCAACACCGACCCCAACGCCCACTCCAACACCGACTCCGACTCCGGGGCCTGCTCCGGACTGCCCGCAGGGCATTGCTGACGTAGGAACGATTACTGTCGGCGGCAACTCTGCGGATATCCGCCGGGTGTGCCAGCTGTCCGGTACGGTTACCGGAAGCCTCCGCCTCCAGAACCGGCCGGGGACGATCTACTCGCTGTCCGGGAAGGTACAAGTTGGAAACGACCTTGGCCCCGATTCCAGCAACCCGAATGCGAGTCAGTCAGGCGTCCTTACGCTGGATGCGGGCGTGGTGCTGTTCGGTGCATCGGGCGCCGACTTTCTGATCGTTAATCGCGGTTCGCAGCTGATCGTCGACGGTAACGCGTCCAAGCCGGTTGTCATGACCAGCCGCGACAATGTCGCTGGCAACGCCAACGCGGATTCGATCGGTCAGTGGGGCGGCCTCGTCATTCTCGGCCGGGCGCCGATCGCCGACTGCGCCGATCCGGGCGCGACCGGCGGAACGGTCCAGTGCCAGGCGCCGGTCGAAGGCACGTCGGGATCGATCTACGGCGGTGCAAGCGGCAACGACAGCTCCGGACGGCTTCAGTACCTGCAGGTTCGCTACTCCGGCTTCAAGGTCGACACCAACAATGAGCTGAACGGAATCACCCTCGGGGGCGTCGGCTCCGGAACGATCATCGACCACGTCCAGGTCCACAATAGCTCGGACGACGGAATCGAGTGGTTCGGCGGAACGGTGAACCAGAAGTATCTGGTGCTCACCGGCAACGACGACGATTCGCTCGATATCGACTCGGGCTACAAGGGCGCGACACAGTTCGTGATTGTCACCCAGCGCGCAAGCGGCGGCGACAAGATCGTCGAAGGCGACTCGACCGACAAGCCGGTCGATGCTGTTCCGCGCACCGACTGGATGATCTCCAACTTCACGTTCGTGCAGCGGCCCGGTGCCGGTCACTACATGCACCTGCGCGGCGGAATGGATGCCGACATCTACAACGGCACGATCGTTGGCGACGAGTGCCTCGACATCGACACCGCGGCGACGGTCCAGACGACGGGTCCTGACGAGGACGGCCCGCCGGTGTTCAACTCGGTCTATCTCGCCTGCACGACGCCGTTCGTCAACGACAGCGACGTGACCGCGGCGCAGATTGCGGCGATCTTCAACACCGGATCGAATAACACGGCCAATGGCGCGTCGACGCTTCAGAGCGGCTTCATCAACGGCGCCAATGAAAATGCAGTGCCGTTCACCAGTGTCACCGGGTTGTCCCCGTTCTTCACGAACGTGAACTATATCGGTGCCGTGCGTGATGCCAACGACGCGTGGTGGACCGGCTGGACGTGCGGATTGCCGGGCCAGATGAGTTGTCTGGCAATTCCGTCGGCGGGCTAATCAACCAGTTGAACGTGGGAGCGGCGGCCGCTGTCGCCGCTCCCGCTGACTTGTCTCGGGCGGGGAAGCTTCGACCAATGACCATCACCAAACTAGCCGCAAGCCTGCTTGCAACCACTGCGCTCATCGGCGCTCCGGCGGTCGCTCAGACTGCGCCTTCCACGACAGCGCCATCTTCGCCATCGGCATCGACTATAGCCCCGCCGGACCAAGGCGAGACGCGGGGGGATGACACTAACGCGGAGGCTCTTCAGCCGGGAGCGGCCGACGCTGGCGAAGTGCCGCTGGAGGAAGTGGAAATCTCCGGTCCTGGCGCCGCAGCAGGCGAAGGTGATGAAATTGTGGTGATCGGGAGAAACATCCCGAACCCCGTCCGCGCTACCCCGGAAGTTGTTTCGGTCCTCTCTGCGCAGGACATCGCCCGCTCCGGTGACGGCGACATTGCCGGAGCGCTTCAGCGGGTCACCGGATTGTCAGTGGTCGGCGGCCGCTTCGTCTACGTCCGCGGGCTTGGCGAGCGCTATTCGCTGGCGCTTCTGAATGGGTCACCGCTGCCATCGCCTGAGCCGCTTCGGCGTGTGGTTCCGCTCGACCTGTTTCCCACCTCGATCATCGCATCGACGGTGGTCCAGAAAAGTTATTCGGTGAACTATCCCGGCGAGTTCGGCGGCGGCGTGATCAATATCACGACGCGATCCGCCCCGGACGAGCCTTTCCTCGACATTGGCTTCGGAATTGGCGGCGACACGATCACGACTGACAATCTTGGCTACACTTATTACGGCGGCGGCGGCTCCGACCTGACCGGGTTCGACGACGGCACTCGCGACGTCCCCCAAGCCCTTGCCTCGGCAATTCGGTCGGGCAACCGGGTAGTCGCCGGAGCAAACTTCACCGAGGCCGAAATCCAGGGCATTACCGCAGGCCTCGTCAACAGCCCGACAACGCTCATCCAGCGCAACAGGGCAATTCCGGCCAATGGCTCGTTTGACGTCGGCGCTGGCCATCGCTTTTCGCTTGGAGCGATCGATGTCGGCATAATCGGCGTTGGCGGCCTGTCGAACAGCTGGCGCACCCGCGGCGGAGTGCAGCAGGCAGGGACACGTACCGGCGCGCTCGGCGACCCCGATGCAGAACTGCTGGCGTCGTCGGACTTCCGTTTTCTGAGCACCGTCAACCGCGCCGTCGCCAATGCGATGGGCAGCCTCACTTTCGGCCTCGACCGACACAAGCTGCGGCTTACCAGCCTGTTCATTCGCGATACGCTCAAGGAAGCGCGGATCAGCTCAGGCAACAGCTTTGATACAGTGTCGCCGAGTTCGCTTAGGCCCGAGGACACGATCAACAACGGTCTGACGAGCTGGTACGAGCGCCAGCTTATCGATCACCAGGCCGTCGGCGAGCTCAAATTTGGCGATCTGTCGGTCGACTTGCGCGGCAGCTATGCGAAGACAAAGCGCGACGCCCCGTACGAGCGGAATTACAGCTACATTTTCAACGACGCGATCGAGGACTATGTCAACGATCTGCGCTCGCCAGGACAGTTTGCGGCGCTGTCGTTCAGCAACCTCGACGACGAGCTGTGGTTCGGTGCGTTGGACATCGCCTACCGGTTGCGCAATCTGCCTGTCCCGACGACATTGTCAGCTGGCTACGCCTATACCGATAATACTCGCCAGGCGATCAGGCGCGACTTCGACTATTTCCCGACCAGCTCGCTTCCGTTGCCGGTGGCACAGCAGCGGATAGACTTTCTGCTGAGCGACGCGAACGTTTTCCTCTGGAACGTTTTGCTTCGCGAGACGACCGGCGGTCTCGGCTCGGCGGCTTATGATGCGGGACTGAAGGTCAACGCAGGCTATGTCATGGCCGAACTTCAGCCCGCTTCGGCGGTCACCGTGAACCTCGGTGTCCGCTATGAAAAGGGCGACCAGTTCGTTACTCCGCAAACCTTGTTTGGAGAGGAGCCCGCGAACGCCACCCAGATCAGGCGCTCCTACTGGCTGCCGGCGGGGACGGCGACCTGGAACTTCGCCGAGGACATGCAGCTTCGCTTTGCTGCGTCGAAGACGATCGCCCGGCCGCAGTTCCGCGAACTTGCGCCGCAGCCTTATCGCGACACCGACTCGCAACGCACTTTCTTCGGCAACCAGTTTCTGGTGGACAGCCAGCTCATCAATCTGGATGCGCGCTACGAATGGTATTTCGCGCGCGACCAGATCCTTTCGGCCGCGGCGTTCTACAAGGACATCGACAAACCCATTGAGGCGGTCGCGGTGAACCTCGGAAGTTCGCTGATCACGTCCTTTGCCAACGCTCCGAAAGCGCGGCTGTACGGGCTGGAGTTCGAGGGCCGGAAATATTGGCCGCTTTCCAACTGGGGAATCGGCGGGATGCTCGGCAGCCGACGGCTGGTCACCATCGGCAACTACACGATCACCGAGTCGGAGATAAAAGTGCGCGAAGGCGACACGACCATCACCTTCACCAGCCAGCCGAACCCGATTGACGCGTCTTTCGTGTTCGACACCAGCCAGAAGCTCCGGCTCAGCGGCCAGTCGCGGCACATCGTAAACATGCAGGTCGGCCTGGAGGACCCCAACCGCCTGTCCCAGCAGACACTCCTGCTGAGCTATGCGAGCCCGCGCACCACCGCCCGTGGCCCGAACCTGACCCCCGACTTCGTCGAGAGGCCAGGAGTCCAGCTCGATCTCGTGCTTCGTCAGGGCATCCGGCTCCCTTACGTCGGCAACGAAGTGGAGCTGAAGGCGGAGGCAAGGAACCTGCTTGGCACCGGCTATAGCGAGCTACAGCGGCTTAACGACAGCGAACTGATCATCAACGACTATGACATCGGCCGATCGTTCGCCGTGTCAGCGACGATGAAGTTCTGACCGGAGAATAGCTGCTCGGCACTCGTGCCGTAATATTTTTGTCAAACACGTGTCATTCTCCTGTCGCTCTGCACGTCCAAGCCGGTTGGGGAAGGACGACTCGCGCAGTGATTAGAACATTGACCGTGACGCGGCTGGGCGCCTTTGGCCGCTTGCTGCCGAACGACCTGCATTTCTGGCTCAAGGCAATCCTGCTCGCGCTCGTCGCGATCCATGCCGCAAAGCTGTTCTGGGTGGTCGTCACTCCGGTGGGGCCGTTCGGCGAGTGGCGTCCGACGGCGCCGCGACTGCTCTCGCCCGAAGCCCAGACCGCAGTGATTGCAGCAGTAAATCCCTTTTTCCGGGCCGGCGCCATGCAGTCGCAGGCGCAGCGCCCGTCGCTCGACCTGCAGCTGTTCGGCACTCGCGCAAGCCAGGGCAGCCTGCCGGGCTCGGCGATCCTCGGCGCGAGCGACGGTGAACAGAACAGCTATGCCGTCGGCGAGGAAGTGGCGCCGGGGTTAACGCTTTCGGCGGTCGCCTTCGACCATGTGATCTTGAGCCGCGGCGGATCCAGCCAGACGATTTACATTGCTGGCGCGGACTCCGGGGAAGGCGCTGCCGCTGCGCAAGGCGCAGGCGCCGCGGCGGCCGTTTCGACCGCGGTTGGCAATGCCTTCCGGCTCAACCCCAGGAGGCAGGGCGACCGAGTCTCGGGAGTGCTGGTCACGCCCGGGAGCAACCCGCAGATCTTCGCCGCCGCGGGCTTTCGCGACGGCGATGTCATCGTTGCCGTGAACGGGGCGCAGATAACGTCGATGATCGACGTTCAGCAGCTTCAATCGAGCATCGCGCCAGGCGCGCGCCTGCTCCTCACCGTCGAGCGCGGCGCCGATAAGATTCCGGTCGCCCTCAACCTGCCGAGTAACCGATGAAGTACAAAATTCTAATCGCAGCACTGATGCTTGCCGTCGCCAACCCCGTTGGCGCGCAATATACGATGAACATGCGCGATGTGGACGTGCGGGCGTTCGTCCAGGACGCATCGCGGGTCACTGGGTTGACGCTGGTGGTGGACAGTCGGGTCAATCAGAAGGTCTCCGTAGTGACCCAGAGATCGCTCAGCCGCTCCGAATATTTCGAGGTCTTCCTGTCCACCCTCCGGGCCAATGGGCTGGTCGCAATCCCGATCCGCGGCGGCTATCGGATCCAACCTGTCGAAGGCGCTCCAACGCAACCGATCCGCACCAACAACCAGCGGGCGACGGGAAGCGAGTTCGTAACCGAGATCGTTCGCTTGCGATCGATCGACGCGACCGGCGCGCTGGAGACGATCCGGCCCCTGGTGAGCGCACAAGGGTCGGTTACCGCCAACAAGAACGCCAACAGCCTCGTCATTGCCGACTTCGCCGACAATGTCGCGCGGATTCGCGGGCTTCTCCGGCAAATCGACGGCGGCCAGGTGGACCAAGCGCGCACCGAGCTCGTCTACCTTCGTAACATGGGGCCGCGCGAGATCGCGAGCTCGCTCCAGCCCCTGCTTGCGAGCGGTGTCGCTGGAGCCGCTCCGTCGGTTTCGATTAGCGCAGTCGACTCCGCTAATGCCGTCGCCATTCGCGGCGATGCGACCACGGTTGCCCGAATGGCCGCCCTTGCGCGTGAGCTCGACCAGCGCGCAGCCGGGGGAACGGAGATTCGCGTTTACTGGCTTGAGCATGCGGATGCCGAGCAATTGCTGCCGGTGTTGCAGCAACTGGTCGGACAGCCGGTAACCCAGCAGACGGAAGCGCCCGGGTTCATTCGATCCCAGGAAGGCGAGGGCACCGGCGCCGGGCCAGCACGGGGGCAGGCGCCGCCGCCGCTGCAGGCGGCGAGCACCGGCACCGGTATCGTCCGCTGGGGCCCGTCGGTGGTTACGCGCTACCCCGGAACGAACGCTGTAATCATCGCTGCGAACCCAGATGCGCAGCGGCAGCTCGGCGAGGTCATCCGCCAGCTCGACACTCGGCGCCAGCAGGTGCTGGTCGAGGCTATCATCGTCGAGATCGGCGACGACGCTGCGCGGCGGCTCGGAGTCCAGTTCCTGCTTGCCGGCAAGAATGCGCCGTTCGCGGCGAGCAATTGGTCTAACGCGCAGCCGAACATCCTCACCGTCGGCGGCGCGATCGCAAGCGAGGCACTTGGCAGCCAAACGACCACGACGGACGACGGAGTTACCACGACCACGCGCAATCCGCTGCTCGGCTCTGCCGTCACCGACGCCGCCGTTCAGTCGGTCCTAAACGCCACCGGCGGCTTTGGCGGCGGTCTCTGGAAGATCGCCAAGGACACGTGGTTCGGGACCATCATAAATGCGGTGCAGTCGGACACGATGTCCAACATCCTCTCGACCCCGTCGATCATGACTCTCGACAACCAGGAAGCGAAGCTCCTCGTAGGCCAGGAAGTGCCGGTGACGACCGGCGAAGCGCTGGGGTCCAACTTCGAAAATGCTTTCCGGACGGTGCAGCGGCAGAATGTCGGCATCCAACTCGACGTGAAACCGCAGGTGAACTCGTCCGGCTCAATCAAGCTGTTCCTTCGCCAGGAGGTCTCGAGCGTAGCCGGCCCGGTCTCCGCCCGCTCCAGCGACCTCATCATCAACAAGCGCGAGTTTAAAACCGTGCTTACCGTTGACGACGGCGACATTCTCGCCATCGGCGGCCTCCTCGACGATGCCGAGCGGCGCACGCTCGAGAAGATCCCGCTGCTGGGCGACATTCCGATCATCGGTGAGCTGTTCAAGTCGCGCTCTCGCTCGCGCGCGAAGACGAACCTGATGGTCTTCATCCGGCCGACGATCATCCGTTCGCGGGCCGAGGCTCAGGAGCTCAGCGCCCAGCGCTACGGTTACATCCGGGCGGAACAATACCGCCGCAATCCGGAGGTGGAGCCGTCGATCGACAGCCTGGTGCGCGACTATATGGGCGCCGCTCCGCCGGTTCCTGCCGTGCCGCCGCCGCAGCAGGCCCCGCAACAATGAGCGACGCAATTCTCGTCGAGGAATCGGCAGCGGCTGAATCCGCTTTGGCCGAGGTGGAGGCGGCGCAGGCGGTTGAAGTCGAACGCTTCATTGTCTCTGCCGTGCTCGACATCCCTTATGCATTCGCCAAGGCAAATGGGGTCGTTCTCGTGCCTACCGAGGATGACGCTCTGGTGGTTGCGATCCGGGAAGGCGCAGACCCTTCGGTCCTGATCGAGGTTCGCCGCCACTTGAGCCGGCCGTTCGAGGTCCGGCCGGCAGGAGCATCCGAATTCGACCGTTACCTGCACTCGCGCTACGCGGTTGACCAGAGCGCCGCAGGCCTCGTCGGCTCGATCGACAGCAATGACGGTTTGAATGCGCTCGCGACCGGAATTCCCACTGCCGAAGACCTGCTCGACAGCGCCGACGACGCACCTGCGATCCGGCTGATCAACGGGATCATCGCCGAAGCGGTGCGCCGCGGAGTCAGCGACATTCACGTGGAGCCGTACGAGAGCGGCCTCGTGGTCCGGATGCGAGTCGATGGCATCCTCAAAGAAAGCCTGCGGATGCCGCCGCACGTGGCCTCGGTCGTGGTCAGCCGAATCAAGGTGATGGCGCGCTTGGACATTGCCGAACGCCGAGTCCCGCAGGACGGCCGGATTGGCCTGACCCTGGGCGGCAAGCTCCTCGACGTTCGCGTGTCCACGCTTCCGAGCCGCGCCGGCGAGCGCGTCGTCCTAAGGATCCTGGACAAGGAATCTGCCGGGCTGACCCTCGACCACCTTGGCGTCAGCGGCCCTTCCGAAGCAGTGCTCCGGGCAGCGCTGGGGGAACCCAACGGGATTGTTCTGGTGACTGGGCCGACGGGCTCGGGAAAAACCACAACGCTCTACGCGTGCCTGCAGCAGCTGAACGACGGCAGCCGCAACATCCTGACCGTGGAGGACCCGGTTGAATATGCGGTCGATGGGGTTGGCCAAACCCAGGTCAACTCGAAGGTCGGAATGACCTTCGCTGCGGGCCTCCGTGCGATCCTTCGCCAGGACCCCGATGTCGTCATGGTCGGGGAGATCCGCGACCGCGAGACTGCCGAGATCGCCGTCCAAGCGTCGCTGACCGGCCACCTGGTTCTGTCAACCGTGCATACCAACGATGCGGTGGGGGCGATCACCCGGCTCCGCGACATGAAGGTGGAGCCGTTCCTGCTCGCCTCCAGCCTTCGCGCCGTGGTCGCTCAGCGCCTCGTCCGCCGGCTCTGCAAGCATTGCCGGGAAGCGGAGCCCGCCGAGAGGGGAGTGGCTGCGCTGCTCGGTTTTTCGCCGGACGCGCTCGTCTACCGAAGCGTCGGCTGCGTCCAGTGCGGGCATTCGGGATTCAAGGGACGCACCGGAGTGTTTGAGGCCGTCCGAATCGACTCGACGGTTCGCCGCCTGATCAACCAAGGTGCCGACGAGGCCGCCATCGCCCGCCATGCCTTCGCCGCGGCCCCAAACCTCGCCGCCGCGGCAAGGGAACTGGTGGCTGCAGGGGAAACGACGCCTGAGGAAGCGGTTCGGGTGTCGCGGGCCGACGAGGGCTCGATCAGTGCCTGAGTTCGCCTACATCGCTGTCGACCCGCGCGGGAAGGAGAAGCGCGGCACCGTCAAGGCAGCCAATGACGCCGACGCTCGCGCCGGCCTCGAGGCGCGCAAGCTCTACGTGGTGAAGGTCAAAGCCCAGGCGGTTCTCCCCGGGTCGGCAGACACTTCGACGCGCAGTTTCCGATTTGGCCGTGGCGAGCGCCTGTCGGCCAAGCAGCTGACCCTGTTCACTCGGCAGCTTGCGACCCTGAGCGCCGTCAGCCCTCTCGAGGAAGCCCTCCGGACGATCGCACGGCAGAGCGAACAGGAGCATGTGCGCGCTATCGTCGCGCGGGTGGCGGACGGGGTGGTCGAAGGCCGCAGGCTTGGCGACGCTCTCGGCCGCGAGCCGGGGAGCTTTCCGCCGCTCTATCGCGCGATGGTCTCCGCTGGTGAAAGCTCCGGCGCCTTGCCGGACCTTCTCGAGCGGCTGTCGAACCTGCTGGAGCGGCAGGCGCAGATGCGCGGGAAGATCATCTCGGCGCTCGCCTATCCGATCGTTCTCACGCTTGTCGCGGTCGGAGTAGTCGCGGCGTTGATGATCGCCGTGGTCCCCAAGGTCGTCGAGCAGTTCGACGACGTCGGCCAGCAGCTTCCGCTGCTGACCCGCGTGGTCGTCGCCATCAGCAGTTTTCTCGCCAGCTACTGGTGGGCGGTGCTGCTGGTTATAGCGGTTGCGGCCGCAATCGGCGCACGCGCGCTCAGGAACGAGAGCATCCGCCTCTCATTCGACCGGATGCTGATCCGCCTGCCGTTGATCGGCCGCCTTCTTCGGGACCTTCACGCAGCGCGAATGTCGCGGACTCTGGCGACAATGATCGAGAGCAGGTTGCCGCTGGTGGACGGTCTGAAGCTTACTGTACCAACGGTTCAGAACCGGGCGCTTCGGAAGGCGATGAGCGACCTCGTCGTTGCGATCCGCGGCGGCGGCAGTCTGTCGGGTGCGCTCGGCCGCGCCGGAGTGTTTCCTCCGATCCTCGTGTACCTTGCGGCGAGCGGCGAGAGCGCCGGCCGTCTCGACGCAATGCTCGCGCAGGCCGCTGACTATCTCGAGCGCGAGTTCGACACTTTCACGGCCACGGCTCTGTCGATGCTCGAGCCCGCGATCATCGTCGTCATGGGGGCGATCGTCGCGACCATCGTCCTCGCCATTCTTCTGCCGATTCTGCAACTCGAAAAGCTCGTTGGAGGCTGATGTGCTTCTCCGCCTATTACTGAATCTGTTCTTGGACTCGGGCCGGCCGGCCGAACGGTGGCGCAGCCGCGTTAAGGCCGGCGAGGACGGCTTCACGCTCGTGGAGCTGATGGTCGTGATCGTCATCATCGGCCTGCTTGCGACGGTGGTGATGATCAACGTGCTGCCGAGCCAGGGCCGGGCGATGGTCACCAAGGCGCGCGCCGACATCGCAACGCTGGAGCAGGCGATGGAGATGTACCGGCTGGACAATCTCACTTACCCGCAGGGCAACGACCTCAACGCACTGGTGCGGCCTCCGGCGGGTTCGCAGGGCGGCAGCTTTCGCCCCGGCGGTTATGTGAAATCGCTCCCCAACGACCCATGGGGCAGGGCCTACCAGCTGGCTGTCCCGGGACGGAGCGGGCCGTTCGACGTTTATTCGCTCGGGGCAGATGGAGCTCCAGGCGGAGAGGGCGAGAACGCCGACATCTACGGCAGCGGGGGCTGAAGCGGAGCCCATGACGCGCAACGGCTTCACTCTTGTCGAGCTGATGGTGGTGGTCGCCGTCATGGGACTGCTCGCCGGTGCAGTGGTGCTGACGCTCGGGTCTCCCGGTGGAGGTCCGCGCGAGTCGGCATCGCGCTTCGCCGGCCGAGTCGCCGCCGCCCGCGACCAGGCGGTTCTTACCGGCCAGCCGATCAGCGCGTGGGTGAGCCCCTCCGGCTATGGTTTCGACCAGCTTCGCCAGGGGCATTGGGAGCGAATGGTCGAGAGGCCGTTCGACGGCGGCAATTGGGGCGAAGGGATGGAGGTCGGAATGGCTTCCACGGGCTCTGGCCGAGGGAGAGTCCGGTTCGACGGCCTCGGAATGGCCGATCAGCCTTTCGAGCTTCGCCTTTCGCGCGACGGCCGAACCGCACGGGTGCAGGTTGCCGCCAACGGCGACGTGGCGATGGAGCAGGAGCGATGAAGGTCGCACCTGACGAAACCGGCTTTACCCTGATCGAGATGCTTGTGGCGCTCGCGGTCTTCTCGATTGCGGCGCTCGCACTAATGCGGCTCGACGGCTTTGCTCTCTCGAGCACTGCCGACCTCGATTCGCGAAGCATGGCGATGCTTGTGGTTCGCAATGAAGCCGCGCTTGCAGCGAGCAGCCCGGCCGCGATCGTCCGCGGTTCGACGAGCTCGACCGTCGTCAACGGCGGCCGCCGGTTCCAAGTGCGCCGTACCGTCACTCCGACCGCCGACAAGCGGCTCGTGAGGATCGATTTCGTCGCGTTCGACCAGGAGTCGGGAGCGCGCGCGGCGGCGACTATGGTGAAGCGAGTAGCATGACTGCCGCTGCCAATCCTTCCGAGCGCGGCTTCACTCTCGTGGAGATGCTCGTCGCGCTTGTCATCTTCGTCTTGCTGTCGGCTGCCGGCGTCGTGATCCTGCGCTCCAGCGTTGCAACGCAGGCAGCGGTCGACACCAGGCTGATCCAGATCGGCGGGCTTGGACGCCTCCACTCGGTCCTTAGCAGCGACCTCGCCCAGCTCGCCGACCGGCCAACCCGCGGCCCGTCCGGTGAAAGGCCCGCCTTTGCCGGCAATGACCGCGGGATGGATTTCGTTCGCGCCGGCTGGACCAATCTCGACGATGATGCTCGCTCCGACCTCCAGCGGGTCGAGTGGCGCTTCTCCGGCCAGGGATTGACACGAAGCGGCTTCCGCAACCTCGACGGCGACGGCGGCGGAACCGCCGCTGCGCCGCTCGCCAGAGCGCTCGCCTCGGCTCGGATCCGCTATCGCACCGTCGAAGGCGGCTGGGCGCCGTCCTTCGTTTCCTCGGTGCAGGCGCCGTTCCCCGCCGCGGTCGAAGTGACCCTGACTCCGCTTCGCGGAGCTGCGGTCGTTATGGTCTTTGCGGTTCCTCATGCGGGGACGGCGACATGACCGTTCCGCCCCGTGAGACCGGCAGTGCGCTGCTGACCGTGCTCCTCCTGGTTGCCGTCATGGCAACGATCGCAGCAACGGCCCTCGATCGCCTCTCGATCGGGACCCGGCTCGCTGCCAACGTCGCAACGGTCGGGCAGGCACGAGCCTGGCTCGGAAGTGCCGAACTGCTCGCCGTAACGCGCATCGAGGACATGCTTGGCGCCGACCAGGCGCAGACTCTCGCCAGCGGCTGGCTTGGCGCCGAGCGGACGATCTCGCTTCCTGACGGAGCCACGGTCAAGGCGCGGGTCGAGGACGGCGGCAATTGCTTCAACCTCAACAGCCTCGTCGAGCAGCCGTCCGGAGGCGGACTTGCTGCCCGTCCCGTGGCTCAGCGCCAGTTCACGGCGTTGATGCAGCTGCTCGGCATAGGGGAGGGGGAGGCGTCGCAGATCGCTGCCTCGGCGACCGACTATATCGACAGCGATTCGGCCCCGCTCCCCGGGGGAGCGGAAGACGGCCCGGCTGGGGCGCTTTCGGCAAACCGGAAAATGGCCGATCCGAGCGAACTTCGAGCGGTGCCCGGCGTGTCGGATCGGCACTACAAGCTCCTGAAGCCGTGGATCTGCGCGCTTCCGATTGCCGAACTGTCGCCGATCAACGTCAACACGCTCCTTCCGGAACAGGCGCCGCTGCTTGCGATGCTGGTTCCCGGGCGGCTCGACACTGCCGGTGCGCGGGCGTTGATCGCAACGCGCCCGGCAGATGGATATGGAAGTGTCGTCGCCTTCTGGCAGCAGCCGCCCCTGGCGTCGATCGAGGCACCCTCCGAAGTCACTCAGCAGACGAAGGTCCGAACGTCCTTTTTCAAGCTTCGTGCAAGGGTCGATGCGGCAACGGTTTCGGCCGGCGAAACTGCGCTGATCGATGCTCGCCGGACACCGGCGCAGATCGTTCGCCGCAGCTTCGGCGAGGAGGGCTGACGATGGTCGATGCAATTGTCTTCACGCTTCCGGAAGTGCCGGACTCGGAGCGGCTCGAGGCGCACTGGTGGCTTGTCGCTGACGGGAGGGTCATAGACTCTGGTGCGGGCACCGAATGGGTCGCGCTTGCCGACAGCCGGGCCGCCGAGCGCAAACGTGTCGCTCTCGCCCCGGCGGCGGCGGTCAGGATAGCTTTTGCAGCTCATGCTCCGGCGGCGTCGGAACGCCAGGCGCTATCGGTCGCCCGGGTGGCGGCGGTCGAAGCCAGCCTCGGCGAGGCGGAAGCGCTCCATTCGGCAAGCGCTCTGTCCGGCGACTCCATAGTCACCGCGGTAGTCGACAACGGAGCGATGCTGGCCTGGCTCGGTTGGGCGCGCGAAGCCGGAGCGGACCCGCACCACATCGTCCCGGTCGCAGCGCTCGTTCCACTCGCAGAGGGGTGGACGGTGGCCGAGTTCGGATCGGAACGGGTGATTGGCCGAAGCGGGACCGTGATGCCGTTCGAGCCTGCCCTCGTCGGCCACCTCGTTGGCGTCGCCGAGCCGCGTGAGCTCACCGAGACGGAAATGGAGGCGGCCCTCGTCGCGGCCGCCGAGCAGCCGCCGCTCGACCTTCGCACCGGCAAGATGGCACGTCGGCGCCGAATTGCCGTCGACCGCACGCGGATCCGGGAGCTTGCGCTCATTGCCGCCATGATCCCGCTGATCGTCCTGGTCTGGTCGATAATCAGCATCGTCAAGCTGAACACCTCAACCGATCGTCTCAATGCCCAGACACTGGTGGTCGCGGAGAGGGCGGTCGGCCGCCCGGTCACCCTGGAAGCTGCCGAGTCGGAGCTGTCCCAGCAGGTCGGCGGCGCCGCTTACGGGGGCGCGATGGCGCCGCTTACCGGTCTTTATTCGGCGCTTCAGTCGGAGCAGTCGGTAAGCTCGACGGAGCTTTCGTACCGGGCCGACGGAACCCTCTCTACGACCCTTGCAGCGCCGACGGTCGATGCGAACAACCGGGTCCTCATCGCCGTGCAGCGCAACGGCTATCGGATCACTGCGGTGCCGCGGCAGGCTACCGACGGCCGTTCGATGGTGGATATCACCATCCGGAGCCGCCCATGATTGTCCGGGTCCGCGAATGGTACGGCGGCCGCACCAGGCGTGAGCAAATCCTGGTCGCCGCAATGGCGGCTGTTGCGCTCCCGGTCTTCGCCTGGCTGCTCGTCGTACTGCCGGTGATCAGTGCCTATGAGAAGGCACTCCAGGACCATCTCGAGGCCGTCGACCGGAACGGCCGGATCGTCGCTCTTAGCGAGGCGATGAAGGACCGCCCGGCCCGCGCCGCCGCTCCGCTTGACGTCGATCTGCAGCTCGTCGTCAGCGAGGCTGCCGATCTTGCAGGCGCCACGCTCGGCGAGGTGACTCCGGCCGGCCCCGATGCAGTCTCGGCCACGCTTGCAAACTCCACCGCTGCAGCAGCGGGCGAGTGGGTAAGGAGCCTGGAAGCGCGCGGGCTTGTCGTCGACGACTTGCGGCTGGCCCCCAGTGCAGAAGGGAGGGTCAATGTTTCCGCACGTCTTGCGCGTCGCTAGGATGCGAGTTCGCTGGATCGTCTGGACTCTCGGCATCGCGCTTCTAGCGATGCTGGCGCTGTTTCCGTTGCGGCTTGCCATCGCCTGGTCGGATCTTGACGAGATGGGCTTTGCCGCGCGCCAGGTCGGGGGGACGATCTGGTACGGCCGCCTCGGCGACCTGCAATTGCGCTCACAGCCAATCGGCACGCTCGAGGTGACCGTCGATCCCGCCGCGCTGCTGGTTGGAACGATCAACATGCGCTTCGGCCGGATCGACGGCCCGGAAGGTCCACTTACGGGGAATCTCGTTGCCGGCTTCTCGCGCGGTATCAAATCAACCAGCGGGCGCATTGCGGCGACGGAAATTTTCGCGCCGGTGCCGGTCGGTGCCCTCGAGCTGAAAGACGTGACCGTGCTGTTCCGCGACGGTCAGTGCTCGGAGGCCAGTGGCCAGATTACCCCCGTTATCACCGTGCCGCTTCCCGGCGTCCGGTTCGATGCGGCGATGGCGGGCACGGTCGAGTGCGATGGCGAGCGGGCGCGAGTAGAGCTGACCAGCCCGTCGGGCGCTGAGCGAATCGACTTCCACGTCCAGCAGACCGGCCAGTATCGCGCTCGAATGACAATCCGGAGCGAGGACCCGATCGTCAGATCGACTCTCGCCGTGTTCGGCTTCCGCCCCACCGCGCAGGGCTTGTCGCTCTCGGTGGATGGCCGGCTTTGACCTGGACAATCGCCGCGGCCGGCGCTGTCGGCGGAGCGATCGTCGGAAGCTTCGTGGCGACGATTTGCATCCGCTGGCCGGAGGGGAGGCAGGTACTCACCGGCCGGTCGAGCTGCGATCATTGCAAGCGAACGCTGGGCGCCGCCGAGCTAATCCCGGTGCTTTCGTCAGCGATGGCTCGCGGCCGGTGCAGGAGCTGCGGCGGGAAAATCGCTCCGCTTCACCTTGGAGTCGAGCTTGGGGCAGCTTCACTGGCGGCCGTGGCCTTGCTGCTTCAGCCGAACGTCAGCGGTCTCGCCCTGGCGCTGTTCTGGCTGCTGCTCGTCGGTCCGGCGATCCTCGACGCCAGGCACCTGTGGCTCCCAAATTCGCTGACCGCGATATTGGCGTTCCCGGGACTGCTGTTCGGCGGACTGGCGACCGGAGCGGCACTGACCGATCGCCTGGCCGGGGGGGCGGCCGGATTCCTGGTCCTGGCGCTTGTGGCAGCCGCTTATGCAGCGCTTCGCGGGCGGCAGGGAATGGGTGCCGGCGACCCCAAGCTGTTCGGCGCGATCGGCTTGTGGACCGGCTGGATGCCCCTTCCGTTCATTCTGGTGATCGCCTCGGTGGCGGGGCTGGCGCTGGCGCTAGCTCGGGGGCGCGCTGCGGGCGACCGGATGCCATTCGGTTCGCTGATGGCAGCCGGAGCGATAATCTGGAGTGGAGTTGAAGTCTACCGGCAGGGCGGCGCGTTCTAGACCCCGCGAAGCTGCTCGGCGCGGGCGCGAAGCACAGCCAGTTCCGCGCTTCCCAGCGGCGCTCTTGCGAAGCTAAAGCTCAGGGGATCGACCGGCTGCCCGTCCTTGCGCACTTCGAAGTGGAGGTGCGGACCGGTCGAGAGACCGCTTGAGCCAACATATCCGATCACCTGGCCCCGGCGGACATAAGTGCCGGGTGCGACGGCAAAGCTGCTGAGGTGCGAATAGCTGGTGAGAACTCCGCTGGAGTGCACCAGCCGCACCTGCCTGCCGTAGCCCCCGGCCCAATCGGCGCCCCGCACAATGCCGTCGGCGGCCGCAGCCACCGGAGTGCCCCAGCGAGCGCCAAAGTCCACGCCCTGGTGGAATCGCGCAAACCGGAGGATCGGATGGAACCGGTGCCCTAAACTGGAGCTCACTTTCGCCGGCACAGGTCTGAGGAAGCCATCGGTGCGCTGGGGGGGCATGGTGGGGTCAAACAGGCCCGTATGCCCGCCCACGGTCCAGCGGACGAAGGTGAGGTCATTGGCATTGCGGCGGTCGAGAGCCGCATAGAGAAGAGGACCGCCGCGGTTTTCACCCGTCTCTGCGCGGACATGGTCGATCACCAGGTCGAAACGGTCATCGGGCGCAACCTGCCGGACGTTGATCCGGCTCGACATGGCCTCAAGGAACTCGTTCGCAGCCTCCGCTGGAACTCCCGAAGCTCGAAGCGACCAGAAGAGGTCGCTTCCGGCGGCACCCTTGAACCGGCGGGGCCTGGTGTCGACGTTGACTCCGTCGCGCGCGAGCTTGAAATCCCCGGTGCGGATCCGGCCGATCGTCACCTTGAACGCCAGGCTCGGCTTGAACGAGACTCGTTCGAGCCGCCGGGCGGATCCGGTTTTCTGCCCCAGGAGAACAGCGACTTCGGTGCCTTCGGGAATGCCTGCGGGCACGGCGTCGTCGACGAGCTCGCTCGCCCGAGCCGAGTCCTTTGCATCAGCCCCTGTGCGCTCGAGAAGCTGCTTCAGCTCATTGCCATCTGAAAGCGATGCGAACAGCTCCACGGTGGCACCGCTCGGCTCGACAAAGGCGTCGGCCGGTGGCGCAGGTGCGACTCTGGCCGGCCGCTCCGA
Source organism: Sphingomicrobium sp. (assembly GCA_051000635.1). Taxonomy (GTDB): domain Bacteria; phylum Pseudomonadota; class Alphaproteobacteria; order Sphingomonadales; family Sphingomonadaceae; genus Sphingomicrobium. The sequence continues at coordinate 18,547 of JBPCOC010000014.1, forward strand.
CTGCTGGACGGGCGCAGTCGCTAATGCCGCGGAAGGCGGCAACGTCTGGGCTGCGATTGCGGCCAGTCCGAGAACCACTGCTCCGGCCGGCAAGGGTCGCGCCGCCACTGTCCGCAGCAAAATGGCGCCACTCCCAGTGCCGTTTGCGGTCGCAAAGGATATCTTCGCTCGGTTCATCCCCGCCCAGTCGAATCAGCAGGTTGGCAATCGGCCCCGCCGGTCGGTTGTGCTTTGGCATCTGGATGTGACGCCCGTGTGACGGAATTTCCGACAGTCAGGGTGCTTCGCGCGGCCAGCGGTTGGAGCGTACGGGACTTGGGCGTTGCGCACCCATAGGTCGGCGCATTAATCTCGCAGCAGCGGATCGGCAATTCCTACGCAAGGAAGAAGCTATGATGAGTGAAATCGAGATTGCGCCGTTGAAGAGCATCCTCGAGCGCCGGCGCGCTAAGGTCCACACCGGAGTCCTGAAGCTTCGCCAGCGGTCCCGTGATTGCGCCGATCTCGCAGCTAGTTCTGTCACTCTCGAGGGAAGGCGCATCCTTTCGACATTGGCTGAAAAGCTGGAAAGGGAAGCCGACGAGTTGGAAACCACCGTTGCTGTGATCGGACGCGTTCAGCGCGAGAGTTCCGTAGCTGCCTCTCCTGAGCCTTGTGAGACGTGAACCTTGTATCCGTCCGAGCCCTTTTGATGTTTCAACCTTCGCCCTTACCTATGGACCGGAGTTGGCGGCGGTGTGTTGCAACAAGCAGGCCTGCGCGACCGTTCGGCCGACAGCGCCACTGTCAAAACAGGAGCATTAAAGTGAATCTCACTTCCCGATTCGCGGTTGTAGCGCTGCTTCTGGCAGCAGCAGCCTGCAGCGGGCAGGAGCAGTCTCAGAACGCGGTGCCGACCCAGAGCGATGAGGAGGCGGGCAGCGCTTTTCCGAGCGGGACGGCCGGAACCCTGATCAGCCCGGCCGGCAACGAGCTCGGCTCGGTTCAGGCGAGCGAGGGCTCGGGCGGAGTCGAGCTGGCGATCGACGCGCGCGGCATTCAACCGGGAGTTCATCGGCTCCGCATTCACGAAGTCGGCCAATGCCAGGGCCCGAACTTCGAGAGCGCCGGGCCAATGTCAGACGGTGCCCGTAGTTTGGCGAACGTCACGATTTCCAGCGATGGCCTGCTCCAGCAGACCGTCACCGTCTCGGGCACCCGACTTGCCGACCTGCGTGACAGCGACGGTTCGGCTCTCGTGCTTCATATGAACCCCGACGATCCGCCGACGGAGAACAGCGGTGACAGGATTGCCTGCGCGGTCCTCTGATCAACCGGACTTTGCCGGTGGGGGCGACGAACTCGTGGTTGTCGCCTGGGAGAACCGGCTGTTCAGGTAAGAGCGATTTCCGCTTGCAATTCGAGGGAGTTCGCCAGCTTCACCACGCGGCGGAGGACGGTTTCGTTGACGAGATCCTGGTCTGTCCGTGGGACTCGTAGCTCAAGCTTGGGTCCGGCGACGGTCAATTTTGTGCGGCGCAGCACTGCGGGGATCCCGGCAGAAAGGCGTTCTCCGGCCCGCATTGCCAACCCCCATTGCTTCGCCCGCTTCAGGGCGCACGGTTCCGCGAGCTGCGCAAGTCCGGCGTTCGGCAGGCTGTTGCGGCCGAAGCTGGTGGAGAGCGCCTGCGCCATCATTACGCGGTCTGCGGCATCCACCCCCATCCAAGCCCCGTGCAGCGCCATTTCGACAGTTCGGTCAGCCTGGAATGGCGACGCGGTCCGCCGCGCCGCATCCATGAGGAGGCACGCTGCTAGCCGTAGCCGACGAAGTTCTGGTGCGTCTTCAAACGCCTCCTGAAGCCATGCGTGCAGTGCATCGCCATGGCCTTTTGAGCCAGCTTCAGCTGAACTCAGCTCGCGAACGGCCTCGATAAGGGGATCGCGGCGTCGCTCGTCGGGAGACAGGGTAGAATAAAGCAGGCCTTCGCGAATTCCGAAGCTTGAGGCAATCAGCTCCGAAGGCCGCAGCTCTTCCACGATTACTTCAAGGAACATCGCCGCTGCTGGCAGAGTTGCGAGCCGAGCACGGCCTATCAACTTTTCAGCTTCAGGACCGGCCGACCGAGCGAGTTTTCCGAGATATGCCACACGACCCGGCTCAATCCGGTACTGGGGGATGATCGGCAGCGGGTGGTTGGTCGCAATCATGTCGAGCTTCGCCAATGCGCGCCAAGACCCGCCAACCATGTAAAACGAACGTCCGTGGCCCAGGTCTGGTAGGCTCGAGACACCGATCGAGCGCCGCAGTTCCTTCTGTGCCGATCTGCTATCCTCGGTTAGCCGCAGCACTCCTACTGGCACTGAATGGGGAAGACTGGTGCATCCCTTGTTGACGCTTATCAATTCCAGACTGCCGCCTCCCAGATCCCCTACGATCCCATTCGCCGCTGGGATTGCCGAAACGACGCCGAGTCCGGCCAAGGTGGCTTCTTCCTCCGCCGCAAGTACCTTACATGGCAGTCCCAAATCTTTCACACGTGCAACAAAATCCGGACCATTGCCGGCATCGCGCACGGCGGCCGTGGCAACAACTTTGGTCCGCGCGCCGCCCAGCCGGTCGATCAGGAGCTTGAACCGGCGCAGTGCACCCAGGGCCCGATCTGCGGCGTCCGACCGGATCGCTCCAGTTTCGGCCAAACCAGCGCCGAGGCCTGCCATAACTTTCTCATTGAAGAGAATGTAGGGAACTCGTCGTGGCCCGGCATACACCACCAGTCGGACGGAGTTCGATCCGATGTCTATGATCGCGGTCGGCTTGCGGCGCATGTAGCTTAGCGGCCGCGTTGAAAGCTGAGCTTCGGAACCCGGCGTCCCTTCTTTAGTGCCTGGCCACGGCCGGACAGTGACACATTGTTCATGAAATACTTGTGCAGATTGAAGTCTTGTCCACGCTTCGACTGGATCCTCTCATATCCCCCGTCCGGATTCAGCCGCCAGCTATGTTCGTTGTCGAGCAGGTTTGCCAACATCACCTGATCGATAAGCTGCGCGTGCACCGTCGGATTCTCAACCGGTAGCATATATTCGATTCGACGGTCGAAGTTCCGCGGCATCCAGTCGGCCGAGCTGATGTAGACTCGCGCATGCGAGCTTGGGAGCTGGTGTCCATTCGCGAAACACCACAGCCGCGAGTGCTCCAGAAAGCGTCCGACGATCGACTTGACGAAGATGTTTTCCGACAGGCCCGCCACGCCGGGGCGGAGACAGCAAATGCCGCGGACGACGAGGTCGATCGGGACGCCGGCGCAGCTCGCCTCATAAAGCTTGTCGATGATCCGAGGGTCGACGAGGGAGTTCATCTTCGCCCACACTCCACACGGTCGACCGTCGCCCGCCGCCTCAATCTCGACGTCGAGGAGACGTATTAATTCGTTGCGCATGCCGTTCGGAGAGATTGCCAACTGCCTGAGATTTTTTGGCTCCAGGTAGCCGGTCATGTAGTTGAACAGCTTTGCGGCATCTCGGCCAAGCTTCGGGTCAGCAGTGAAGTAGCTGAGGTCGGTGTAGATGCGCGCGGTGACGGGATGATAATTGCCTGTCCCGAAGTGGCAGTAGGTTCGATAGCCCTTTTCTTCGCGGCGAACGACCATCGACACCTTGGCATGAGTCTTCCAGTCGATGAAGCCGTAGACGACCTGAACGCCCGCGCGTTCGAGGGCGCTCGCCCAAAGTAGGTTCTGCTCCTCGTCGAAGCGGGCCTTTAGCTCAACAACGGCGGTGACCGACTTTCCGGCCTCTGCCGCATCGATCAGAGCGCGGATGATCCGTGACTGTTTCCCGGCGCGGTAGAGTGTCTGCTTGATGGCCACCACGTCGGGATCAGCGGCCGCTTGCTCGACGAACTCCACGACGACTTCGAAACTCTCGTACGGGTGGTGGACAAGGATGTCTTTTGCACGAATGGCGGCGAAGCAGTCGCCTCCATGCTCGCGGATGCGCTCAGGAAAGCGCGGGTCAAACGGCGGAAACTTGAGATCGGGTCTGTCCTCTTCGACGAGCCAATTGAGGTCCGCCATGCCGAGCATCCCACGCGTTCTCGATAAAATGGCATCGCCGGCATCCAGGCCCTCGGTCACAATTCGCACGAGGGTTTCCGGCATGTCAGGGTCTAGCTCAAGCCGGACGACCCGGCCCCGTCGCCGGCGTTTTATCGCTGTCCGGAAGTACCGGACCAGGTCTTCGGCCTCCTCTTCAATCTCTATGTCGCTGTCGCGGATGATCCGGAAAGCTCCGCCGCCCAGCAGATCGTGCTTGGGGAATAGATAAGACGTGTTCCGTAATATCAGAGTCTCGAGCGTGATGTATCGCCCCTCTGCACCGGGAACGCGGACCAAGCGCGGAAGCGCAGACGGCATCATCACCAGCTCGTGAATCGGTGCCGACCGCCCCCTCTTCAGTTCGAAGATCAGGGAGAAGCCTTTGTTGGGAATGAACGGGAACGGATGCGAGCCGTCGATCGCCTGTGGGGTCAGGAGTGGAAAAATCTGCTCGCGGAAATATTGGCTGAGCCAAGCCTCTGCGTCGGTATCGAGCGGGGCCACATCGACCACCGCAATCCTTGCGTCTGCGAGCGCGTTCCTCAGGTCCTGCCAAACCTCATGTTGGCGTGTAGCGAGGAGATCCGCGGCGGAAGTGACTGCCGCAAGCTGTTGACTAGGTGTTAGGCCATCGGCGGATCGCTTCTCGACGCCGAGTGCTTGATGGGCCTTTAACCCGGCAACGCGCACCATGAAAAATTCATCGAGATTGCTTGCCGAGATGGATAGAAAGCGGAGTCTTTCGAGCAGTGGGTGTGCGGTGTTGCACGCTTCTTCCAGGACCCGCCGATTGAACGCGAGCCAGCTTAGCTCGCGGTTAAAGTAGCGCTGGTCGGGCGAGAGATTCGCGAATTCCGTTTTGGCGGGACGAGGAGCAGTCTTGGGCGGGCTGTCCAATCGGGGTTTCGCTTTCACCACAGGGATGTTGTAGCGCATTTGAAACAGACGCGTGTTACGTACGTGTGACGCGACGCAGGAACTGGGGGTGCGCCCGTGGCAAAAGTGAAATCTACCGCGAAAGTTGAAGGGAAGTCTTCGCCCCGCTCCGGCGGATCGACTGTCGCTCGGGTGAAGAACAAGGCGGTGAAACTCGCTGCAAACCCTCTCGTCGCCGAAGTCGTCGCGGCGACTTTGATAGCGGCTGCCGCCGCGCTCCGGGATCCCAAGAAAGCGCGCAAATTGGCCGAGGCTGCGGCCGATGAGATTGGCACGGCGGGCAAGCAGCTTTCGGACACTGGTGGCGCACTGTGGCAGCTCGCTCGCGACGTTGCGAAGCAAAGCACTGACGCTATGACCACCGAAGCTGGCGATCAGGACTCTGAAAGAAAAAAGAAAAAGGGCAAGGATCCGAAGAAGAAAAAGAAGAAAAAATAGTCCGCAGTGAAACCGTGCCCGTTCAAACGGCATTGACCGGTTAATGCCGCCATCGCCGATCAAGATCCCGCACTGCCTCAATCGCGACGGGCTGACCGTCCGAGCGATAATCGAAACCCCTGCGGGATCTAGAGCCAAGCTGGCGTTCGATCCGGATTCGGGTCTCTTTTCGTTGGGGAAGCTGCTTCCGCTCGGCTTTGCGATGCCGCTGGACTTTGGTTTCATTCCGTCCACCTGCGCCGGAGACGGCGACCCACTCGACATAATGGTCTTGAGCGAAGCTGAGCTTCCACCCGGATGTATGGTAACCGCCAGGCTACTCGGGGCTATCGAAGTCGAGCAGTCTGAGCGAGGTCCTGACGGAAGGCTCGAACGCAACGATCGCCTGATTGCGCGGCTCTCAGAGAGCCGCAGCTGGTCACACGTCGATCGACTTGAGCAACTCGGCGACCCATTCGTCGCAGAGCTGAACCGCTTTTTCAAAGTCTACAAAGAGGCCCGTGGCCAGAGCTACCACGTGCTCGCTGTCTCCGGGCCATCTCGCGCCGCGGACTTGGTCACCGAGTGGAGCGCAGACGGCTGAGCGGCGCCAAGGTAATTCAGCCTGGCCGTTTGTCGAGCACTATCCCGACCAGCACTTCTTCACCCCGCTCGGGTAAACCGCAGCGGGGTCGGTTTGCGCCAGCTAACGCCGGCCACTTCGGGGACTTGCGGAACCGGCGAACAAAAGAGACCAGTTAGTCTGGTGCGTGGCGGAGCGGGAGTCCGCCCAACTTGTGAGGGGAAGGCCGATCAACTGCGTCGCTGTTCCCTCATTTCCTGCCCCACCAGATCAGAAGGCGGCCCATGCCCGGCAGCGCAGAGGCTCTCACGCCATCCCCTGTAGCCCCCTCCCTCCCCCCACAGGGGAGGGCACCATCGCTATAGAGGCGCCACCGCATTTTTCGCACCAGCTTTTAGGATGTGGTCCGCCCCCGTGAGCCGGGCTGTGGATCACGCGCCGTTTTGCAACGACGCCGTTTAATGTCCGCTTTGGGTCGATAGCGGACATCCAGCCCAAGTATGAACGAACGACCGCTTCCGGCGAGTTCGTCCGCATCCGCGAACGGCCGAGATGGGCGCAGTACGGACATGGGCCCAACGGCCGCAGTGGGTCGAAAGCGGACTCTCAAAAAGCCACAAAGCGCACGGAGGCTTAAGCTTCGATCTGGTAGTGGATGGGTTTGAAGCTCCCACCGTTAGACGAATAGGCCGAACAGGCGGTCAGGCCGACGACCAGGTCCATCTCCGCGCGCAGCCGGACATAGTCTCCAGGCCGGCTGACGGGCGGGTCTACTTGGAGACTGCCGTCGCCAGCGACGGGGACGTTCATGAACAGGTTGAACGCGCAGGGAATCATGTCCGGTTCCACGCCGTACGGAGCCAGCGCCTTGGCCAGGTTGCCGAAGCAGCCGCGATGCACCGGCTGGTCGGGGTAGAAGTGACGAAAGGTCGCTTCGCTGCACGGCGTCAGCAGGAAATCATGCCGCCCGACTTTGTCGTCGACGATTGCCAGCATCGGCCGGGATCGACTCGACCACAGATGATTGCCCGTCGTCAGCGCGATCGTCTCCTCATAGTCGAACGTCCGTCCATTCGAGATCGCCTCGCGCACGTCGGCGGCGTTGTAGGCGAGCAGGTCCGACACCTGCACGCCTTGGGGGTCGATCACCCGTAGCGTCTGCCCTTCGCGCAAACGAAAGGCGACGCCGCTGCGCGGCGCGATTTCGCTGACGGTCACTTGGCTGGTCCGGGGGCGCGCGGATCCCGGAATGGGCAGCGCCAGTGGTCGCCCACGGCACGGCCGCTGTACTGCCGCGCGCCGCTCGCTTCGCCGTAACGGGCGAGCATCGGGTTGACGCTCCCAGCAAGGGCCACGTCGCGCCTGACGATCTTCTCACGCATGCTCTCGTAGCGGCCCTCCTCGCGTAGCCGCTCGAACTGGTCGTGGAGATTGAAGACAAGTGTCGGCCGCGGTACGCGCCGCCCGGGGCGCGAGGCACCGGGATGCAAACCCACGACGAAGAATGCCGCACCGCCAAAGCTGAGCGCGAAGTGCGGATCGTCGGGGTCGGGGCTCACGCGCCGATCGTAAGACTGGCCGCGCCACTCGTCCTTGTCGGCGAGCGATTGCAGCCGCTTCCACATGAGCTGCTCGAAGGGCTCTTCGGTAAGGTCGCAGGGGCCCTCGAACACCACCGCCAGGCTCCGCAGACCGCGCGAGTCCTCGCGATACGCCCTCGCCCAGTCGAGCAGCTCGGAGTGAATCTGCACGTCGTCCCACGCGCTTTCGAGTGAGCGGCAGACAAGAATCCTTAGCGTGCCGCGAGCCATTGCCGACTTGGCACCCACGCAGGGGAAGCTCTCGTCGGCGATGGCCGTCAGCAGCTCTTCGCGCCGTTCGAAGGCAGAATGTTGATCGAGGAGCAAAGACATCGGTTTCGTTCAGAAACGGGAGAGCAGAGCATCTGGTTCCGGATGGAAAATGATTCGGTTGAGGTGAGGAAACTTTGCTCTCGGTGGCGGCTTTGGTGCTCATGGAAGACGCCAACCAC
>JBPCOC010000034.1:0-47106 GCA_051000635.1 Sphingomicrobium sp.
CTGCAAGCGCGCCCATTGCCCGTCGCTCAACCAAAATTCCCCAGCCATCAAACCCTCCCGATCAATCGAGAGGTTGAATCACATTCCGACCGCGTTGTGAATCCTGTTTATGGGTCCCAGCCCTAGGACTACTGCGTATGTGCTCGGCCAGCAGCCTAGCAGAAAGTTGGATTTTCTCTCGAGGGCACGCTCTGATGGAAGACGATCTCACCTATTTCAAGCGACGGGCGTCGGAAGAGAGAGCGGCGGCGAAGAAGGCCACGCAGCTGCTTGAACGGGATACCCATCTTGAGATGGCTGAGCGCTTTGAAGAGCTCGCGAACGCAATTCTAGGGCGCGAGCGTGAGCTGTATCATTCATCCCGCCGCTGACGGGGAAGGTTCAGCGGTCGAAGCTTGCCGCTGTGGATAGTTCGGAGGCGTTTCTTCCGCACCGCGGCCTCCGCAAGTCTGGTATAGCTTGGGCGACTCGCCGATCGTGGGGGGCTTCCAAATGCCAGGAGGTATCTGTGTCGGTGGAATACTATCTCGCGAGAGCAGCAGACGCTCGCGCTGAGGCAGATGCGACTCCACTCGCTAATGTCCGGGAGCAGTACCTACGCTGCGAAGTTGTGTGGAATGGCATGGCAGCCCGTGTGGCCGAGACCGAAGCAATGCGGAGAAGAAACAACGCGCCTGATGCTATGGGTGAAGCGACTGACGAATTGGAACTGTCATGGATCCGCAATGAGCCGAAAACGGACATGCTTTGAAGTGGTAGGTGTGGTGGAACGAGCGTCCAAACCAGTCTGCGTCGGAGTTTGGCCCGCCAAGCGAGCGCTGGAGGGTTGGAAAATTAGGCCCTGTCGTGTTGCGCACGTTCGCGGGGCGGAAGGCAGAATTGGCTGAATGATTTCTGATCAACGATTTTATGAGAGGCGAGCAGCGGAAGAGCTGAGAAGAGCTGCACGAGCGCTCACTCCGCAAGCCCGGGATTGGCATTACAAGCTGGCGCGAGACTTCACCAAGAAGGCGGGGCAGGAGGAACAAGGATTGCAGCTAAGCGAACCTCGAAGCTCCGCGAGCTTGATCTAGAACAAGTGAACCTCGCGAGGGGGTGTCGGTTTTACGTGCATCGATAACCGCACGCTGGGCCATGGACAGTGCAGAACGACCATCGAACGGAAGGCAGTATCGCAGCTAGCCTCACTGCTGCGGTTCAGAGTGCGCGTCGGCTCCACGACCATCCAGTCCACAGCGACACGCTGATTCACTGGGCTGATTTGGTGCACCAAGCGCGCCGTGAACTCACCGCCAGGGGTTCGGATCAATCGATCCAGGAACTAGTGATCGAACTTGAAGCCGAACTGGCACGTCGAGCAATCTAACGTGGCAACAGCCACGCCGACTGCACCAAATGTCCGCAATGGGTGGAAAGCGGACCTTTGAGACGAGGCTCCTCACAGGCACCCGGTGGTTGAGCAGCTAACGACATCGTGGGGACGCCCGCGTTGGAACCAAATGCTCCACTCGCCGGAATTAGCGCATTTGACCCGCCACTCGTCGTCGCCATCTAAGCCGCCCTTCAAAACCGCGCTAGTAACCGAATCGCACTGCTTGCCCGCTTCAGTGATCAACTGCTGAAAACTTGCGAAGCGGACCGGCCCATCAGCGGATATCAGTGCAAATGACGCCGGATTCGTCGCAGTTGCGGGGGAACCAGCCTCATGAACAGCGTAGGAGACTGACTGCTGCTGTGAACGCTCAGCGTGCTTGTCCTCGCAACCAGCTATCACCACTCCAACCAAAACAACGGCTGCAATCCTACCGATTTTTGCTCTCGCTGAATGCCTCTCCTCCAGTGGCAGCTTCTCGGCACTAGAGCCGAGCACGCCACGTTGCGCCAACCAGATCAGAAAAAGCCGCATCGGTACCGTTTCCCACGCAATTCGAATGTCCGCAATGGGTGGAAAGCGGACATTAGCAGGCGGGGGTGCCCGCACTCAGGCTGGTCCGCAACAGGATGAATCACGTCCCGCGGCCCTCGCTTCCTGAATGGGAGGGCAAGGCACATCGCCGTAGGAACAGAATACGCAGCAGTCGCCCTTGAGCGGACGCAGCACCGTCCCACAGTGCCGGCAGTCATAGAAGAACTGGCACGCGTCCGTCGGCATCGTCTCTTGCGAGATGCCGCCGCAGTCGGGGCACGTCAGGGTGGAAACGGGCTGCATCACGCGCCGCCGAGCAGCCTCATTAGCGGCTGTTCGAGCGCCGGCTTCCAGATTGCCGACAGCCCAACGAACACGGTCGCGACGCTGAGCATCCAGAGTGTCGCTTGGCTCGGAGGAATCTCGCAACCCGAACCGCCGATACAGGCGCGGCGCTTGCGCCAGTAGAGCGCCCATCCGGCCGCTACGGCAAGCATCGCACCGATCGTCAACGGCCAGTGATAGGGCACGAAGGCAGCGAGACCGCCCGCGCCCAGACCAACTGCCGCGAAAGCCAAGGGCAGGACACAGCAGGCGGCAGCCGAGAACAGCGCAGTGAGACTGGCGCCCGTACCGACCGCAGCCACGCCGGTTTCGGATCCGCCGGTCGGTGCGCCAATGGGGACACTTCGATCAGTCAACACTCGCCTCCAATGCGATTCGCCCCTATTTGCCACCTGTAGTCACTACAGAATCAAGGGGCCTTGTCATGGCTGGTCTGTCCATCGGCGAGCTTGCCCGGCGCACCGGGATCAACATCGAAACGATCCGCTATTTCGAAAAGGTCGGGTTCCTCGACACACCCAGTCGCACGCCGGGTGGGCACCGTGTCTACACAGACCGGCACGAGCGGGTGCTCCGGTTCATCAAACGGGCGCGGGAGCTTGGCTTCACCCCGGAGGAGGTGCGAGCGATGCTCAACCTCGGCGGCCCGGCTGACGCTTGTTGCGACGAGGTTCGCGAGATTGCGCTCGAACATCTTGAACAGGTTCGAAACAAGATCGCGGACCTCGCCAAGATTGAGCGGCTGCTCGCTTCGACCGTCGAGCGCTGTTCGGGAGGCCATGTCCCGGAATGTCCCGTCATCGACATGCTTGAGGGCGCCTCCGCCACCTAGAGCATGTAGCCGATGTCGGACGCTCCGGTCGGATAGGCGAACATGGTGCTCTTGAGATCGTCCGCCGTGAGGCCGTGACGGATTGCCAGTGCAAAGAGGTTGATGACTTCGTCCGCGTGAGGCCCAACCAGGTGCGCACCGAGTATGCGTCCGCTCTTTTCTTCGACCAAAGTCTTGTAGCCGTAGACCGGCTCTGCCGCCTGCCGGGCCGTGAACCAGCCGCTCGCCCGTTCGCATTTGATTTGAACAAACAGGCCGGACTTCCGCGCCTCGGCTTCGCTCATCCCGACTGCTGCGATCGTCGGGAGGGTGAAAGCAACGCTCGGCACGCCCCGATAGTCGGGCGTTCGTTGATTGCCTTCGATCAGGTTTGCCGCGATCACTTTGGCGTCGTGACTTGAGACCGGAGTGAGCGGCGGCCCCTTCTGCGCGGCATCGCCTGCCGCGTAAACGGCCGGGTTGCTGACGCTTTGAAGATGGTCGTTGAGCTTGAGCCTGCCGTTTTCGACCGCCACGTCCGCAGCAGCAAGGTTCAGCCGGTCGAGCGCTGGCACGCGACCGGCCGCATGGACCACCAGGTCCGCTTCGACCTCGACTTCTCCGCCGCCTGTTTGTGCCCGGACGCGGAAACCCTCTTCGTTGCGTTCGATTGCGGTGACCTCTGTCTCGGTAAGTACGCGAATGCCGATGCGGTCGAACGCCTCCATCAGCCAGCAGACCAGCTCCGGATCGAAGTGCGTGAGCATTCGCCGGCCGCGCTGGACGATGGTCACCTGCGCCCCTGCTCGCGCAGCGACGTGCGAGAACTCCGATGCAATGTAGCCGCCGCCGACGAAGGCGATCCGCTTCGGCAGTGCTTCGAGGGAGAGGAAGCCTTCATTGTGGATCAGATGCTCTTCGCCGGGAATCCCGAGGTGGATCGGCTTTGCGCCGGACGCGATCAGGAACGTGCGCGACGTCAGCTCGTCTTTTCCGACGCGAAGACTGTTCGGGCCGGTGAAGCACGCGGTCCCGTGGAACGCAGCGATACCAGCCTCTTCATACCGCTCTTCGTGCTTCTGCGGGATCGGGTCCGTGAAGCTGCGCTTGAAGCCGATGAGCTCCGGCCAGTCGATGTGCACCTGTCCGTGCACGCCGTTGTCACGCATCCGTTGACGCGCGTAGATGGGCTCAGTGCCAGCAATGAGCATCTTCTTGGGATCGCAGCCGCGCAGCGCGCAGGTGCCGCCAAACGGCTTTTCATCGACAACGGCGACTTTCCAGCCGGCCTTGCGGACCCGCATGGACGCGACCATCGCCGCGGTCCCGGTTCCAATTACAACGAGATCGAAGTCCATTGCAGCGCCTCCCAAGAGCGCAACAAAGCTGGATAGGCTACGGGTTCCAGTCAGCGACGGCTAATGTCCGCAATGGGTCGAAAACGGACATTAGCTTCGGCATAGCTTCGAACCGCGCACCCGTGGGCAGTGGCGAATTTAGGGGGCGCCGAAGTAGTCGACGAACCCGTTCACCGGCATTTCGCCTGATCCGCTGCAATCAGAAGCCGCCCGGTGTCCACTGCTGCTAGAAACTGGACGACACTGTCGATCTGGTCGTCATACTTGCAGTGAGGGAAAGCTACCAGTTCATCCTCGAACGCTTGCAGCCAAGCCGCGCTCTTGGGCAACCATATCTCGCCCCGCTCAAACTTCGGTGACTGTTGGGATGCGCGGTCCTGCTTACTGCCTTCGGGCTTTATCGCTTGAATCCATGGCCGGGTACTGGGGTCGTAGATGTTCTGGTGGAGGCTAATGCCCGAGCCAGCCCGCTCGACGATCACCAGATTTGCCTTCCACTCCTCGCGAAGCCGATACACTGCCTTCTGCAGATCAGGGAATGCTAAGCGGGCCCGGTACACATCCAGCAGGTAGCAGCGCTTCCCGCTCAACGCCCAAGTCGTGCAGACGCTGTAATCATTGTCGTCGGCGATCTCGTAGGCCGTGTCCCAACTCTGGAAGATGCCCTGCACCTGGCGGGGGGCTGGAGGCTCATCATAGCGTTGCAGCCACTGCAGCTTGAACAGGGCGCCGCCTGCCGGGAGCGGTCGCTGGTTGTATTGCGCCTCAAAGCCCCGTTCGCCCATGTCGCATCGCAGGCGTGCAATCTCGTCCTCGCCGAAGCGATCTTCATGCAAGATGTTCCCGGGTGGGCGCGTGATGAACTGGTCTGGGAGAAGCTCGATCTCCTGCTCTCTCCAAGCTTCAAGCGGTAGGTCCAAATGTTCCCAACCCCCGCTCGCCGCCAGCTGACCAGGCAGATCCTCCAGATGAAGGCGCTGGGCAACGACAACGACCCGGCCTTCGCTGGGGTTGTTGAAGCGACTTGAAACAGTGTTCCTGTACCAGTTGATCGCGCCTTCCCGGGCGACTTTCGAATAGGCGTCGCCGGCTTTGAGCGGATCGTCGATGATGATGTAGTCGGCACCTCGACCGGTGAGAGTGCCGCCGACAGAAGTTGAGAGCCGGTATCCGCCTCGGGTAGTCGCGATCTCTTCTACCCCGGACTTCCTGGGATCGATGTGAGTGTGTGGAAATAGCTCCCGATACCAGGGCGTCTGCATGAGCCGTCGCATCTGGAATGCGAAGTCGCTGGACAGGGGCTGCGCATAGGAGGCGCAGATAATCTTCACGCCAGGCGTTCGGCCCAGCAGCCAGGCTGGAAGGCAGACGCTTGCTAGAAAGCTCTTCATCGTGCGTGGCGGCATGGTGATAACAAGCCGTCGGATGTCGCCGTTGAGAAGCCGCGTCAGTTGGTGAGCGATCGCCCAGATGTGCCAGTTATCCTGATATGACTCGTCGTGAAGGCGCCGAAAGGCTGCTATTGCGAACACTGCAAAGTCTTCACGCGCAAGCGCCAGCATCTGCCGGTGCAGGCTGCGGTAATCGAGGTCAGTCATCGCCGGCCTCGCTGTTGCCGGCAGCGAACATGTCATGGACTCTCAGAAAGTCGCGGAGCGTCTCGACGTCGCGCTCGATTTCTTCCGGTGCCGGACCCGCGGGGTCTTCCTGCGGCCCATAACGCTCCTCGAGCGCGATCACCTTGTCCATGGCTTTGAACTGGCCGGCACGGGCTTGGCTGGCGAGTTGCATCATCACATACTGGGTGTTGGTGATGGTGACCGGCTTGCCATTGATTTTCGCTCTGACCTTTGAGCCCAGCACCTCGTTGACAATCGTCTTGATGTTCTTCGAACCTTTTGGCCGGCCTTTCGCGGCCTTGTTGCCCTTCTTGAACTGCGTGTGGAGGGGCGGCTTGCCCTTGCCCACCTTGTAGGCCTTGGCGGCGTCCTCGTTGTCCTTGCCGGACGATTGGCCGTGATTCGTCGGATTTGACATGACCCTGCCTCCCTGACCCTCAGGACTGCTCGCCAGCCGCCTCAGCGGCTCGACGCTCGGCAACCTGCGTAAATGTCTCCCCGGAGGCCTCAAGGACGGCCTCCTTGTCGGTCAGGCGCATCCATCGATGCACCGAGACGTCGACGAACTTCGGATCGAGCTCGATCCCACAGCATCGTCGGCCAGTCTTCTCGGCGGCGATCAGGGTCGTGCCGCTGCCGAGAAACGGATCGAGGACGGTCTGCCCCGGCTTGGTAACGTCGAGGATTGCGTCGACGCAAAGCTCAACCGGCTTGGGTGTGGCATGCAGTGCCAGCATCTCGTTGGCCGATGAACCACGGCGATTGGCTCCGGGTGCCACCCAGACATTCTGGCGATCTCGGCCATTGCGGCCAAGCTCGACGTTGTTTGTATGAGGCTTGTCGCCCTTGCAGAACACAGCAACCAGCTCATGGGCCGATCGGTACAGCGCGCCCATCGCGCCGCTCTCCTTATACCAGACCGCCATGTTGATCAGGCGAAGGCCCGCGCCGAACCCCGCCTGGTAGACCCTGTGGATGCTCCGCCAGTCCATGAAGACGAACAGGACGGAGCCGGCGACCAGATTGGCGGCGGCAAGGCGAAGAAACCTGTTGAGAAACTCCTGGAATTCGTCGTCCGACATCTCGCCGGACGCCATGACGAACTCGTCGTGTGTCTTGCTGACGTTGCCGTTGATGGTCACGTTGTACGGAGGGTCGCATAGCAGGAGATGGGCCTGAATTCCGGCGAGCAGGACTTCATAGACCTCCGCCTCCAGTGCGTTCCCGCAGATTACGCGGTGCCCCTCCATGAGCCAGAGGTCGCCTTGGCGTGTGACGGGATTTTCAGGAACGCTGCCCGGATCCTCGTCATCGTCGTCGAGCTCACCGAGTTCGATCTCATCCAGGAGGACGATGTCGCGCTCCTCGCTTGTAAAACCGGTCACCTCAAGGTCTGCGCCGAGATCGACCAAAGTCTCGAACTCGGCTTTCAGCTTCTCGAGGTTCCAGGTCCCCAGTTCCGCGGTGCGGTTCGCCGCCAGGCGGAGTTGGCGCACCTCAGTTGGTGAGAGGTGGGAGCAATCGATCACTGGCACGCTCGTGAGTCCGAGTTGCGATGCAGCCTCGGCTCGTACGTCGCCATCGATGATCTCGTTTCCGGCAACCAGAATAGGCTGGTTGAAGCCGAGTTGCCGGATCGATTTCATCAGGCGCTCAACATGTACAGGTTCCGTGTCCCTAGTCCGGTGCGGACTGCGCTCGAGACTTTCAATCGCACGAAGCGCGACCTCGAGCTTGGGCAGCAGATCGTTTCGGCGAGGGCGCTCACGCTCGTCGGCAATCCGTTTCTTCGCGTCAAGTGAGCGGCGGCGCCCCCGTGTTTTCGACAGGTTCTGCGCCTTGAGCTGACTTCCTCTTAACTTCTTTTTCTCGACCACCGGACCCTCCAAAAGCAAAACCCCCGCCTGCGCTGAGGCGCGGCGGGGGCTTGCGGAAGGACCGGGAACCCGCTCGCGCATCAGCACGAAGCTAGGCCGACCACCGTCCCTTCCATGGTCCAGTCGAGCGTGCCTCTCGACACGCTTCATCAATAAATCATGAGGCGCTCGGTCGCGCAAGCGCTATTTTACTTATCCCGCGTTGGGGTTGAAAACGGCATTGAGCTTCCCGTCATTGGTGGAATTTTTTCCCGTAGGTCGGACAGGGGAATCTTGGGGCGGTGGCGGATTTCCGGAGGATTGACGATACGATTGAGCGCTTCAACTCGCCCAGACTGACCCGTTTTCCCGTTATTTTCCCGCCTGAACGGGAATTCAACCGCGGAGACGAGTTCGCAGCAGACTGACCCCACCGCCATTCGTTGTCGTCCCGTCTCACGGCCCGACATCAACTTGCTACCCGCTTCCCGATCGCCGGCGTGTCGGTTACAGGCCCTCAGCTCAACTGCGGCCGCTCCTAGCTCAACCGGATAGAGCGCCGGGCTTCGAACCCGGAGGTTGGGGGTTCGAGTCCCTCGGAGCGGGCCATCCGCATCAGGCCCGGTAAAGCAGCGCAGCAACCTGCCGCCTGTGCGCCGCGTTGGTCGGACGGGATGTACAGGTCTGACCTCGATACACGCGACAAAGGCGGGGCGATCGCTGCGGTCGTGGCGATACACGCGGCGCTGCTTTTCCTGCTCCTCCAGGCAACAGGCCGGATCGACCTGACCGATCCCCAGAACCCCATTCGCGTGTTCGACGTGACTGAAGCGCCGCCGCCGCCGCCGCCCGAACCCGTGCAGCAGCAGGAGCAGCGGACGGAAAGGCCGAGGGAAGAGGAAGGCGCTGCAAGCCCTGAGAACATCCGCAGCGAGGCAACCCCGATCGTGGATCCGGAGCCGCGAATCGAGCTTCCGCTGCCGGTGCCGATGGCGACTACAAAGACGCCGAATGAGGGGACGGAGGCGACCCAGGGCGCGGCCGACGTGCCAGGGCCCGGAACAGGCGCAGGGGGCACCGGCACAGGGACCGGCAGCGGCGGGGCTGGAAGCGGGACCGGCGGAGGAGGTGCAGGCGACGCAATAACCCCTCCGCGCCTTCTGACTCCGACACTCACCGGGCGCGATTTTCCGCGCGAGCTGATCCGGGCCTGGCCGCGCGGCGCCCAGGTGTTCGTTCGGGTACGGGTGAACGCGCAAGGCGGCGTTAGCGAGTGCATCGTCGACCGCGGGACCGGGAACGCAGCCATCGATTCGACGGTGTGCAACCTGGTTCGTCAGCGATTTCGGTATCGGCCGGCGCTGAACAGGGCCGGCCAGGCGGTTGCCGGATGGCATGGATACCGGCAAGTGCCGCCAAGATAGCGCAAGAGAGGGACTCGAATGATCGAAGCCGAATGGTGGGACTATGATACGCCGGACGAGATGGCCGAGGCGGTCGCAGGAGATATCGGCTTTATCGTCGGAAGCGCGCTCGACGCGCGCGCCTCGGCACTGATCGCTCTTCCCGGCGACGACATCGCCCAGGCGATCTTCCCGAGGCTCGCCGAAACAGAGCTGCAGTGGAGGCAGGTGACGATCATCCCGACCGACGATCGCCTGGTCCCGGTCGACAGCGAGGAGAGCAACGCCCGAGCGATCGCACAGGAATTCCTCTCCACCGGAGCGCGCGTGGTCCCGATAGCCACCGTCCTCGACGATTACCGGCAGGCGGGCAATGCTGCCGACGCGCGGCTTCAGGACCTGCCGTGGCCGCCGGACCTGGTGTGGCTGAGCGTCGGCGATGACGGACAAGCGGCCGGAATCGTGTCCGGGCCCGACCTCCAGGATGCCCTTGAGGCGCCGAAGGCAAGGCGAGCGGTCGGCACCATGCCTGCGGACGAGCGAACCCCAAGCGTCACCCTTACGCGAGCGTCGATCCTCGCTGCGCGGACCCTTCTGATCACGGTCCGCGGGGCAAAGAAGCGCGAGATGCTCGAGGGGGCGATCGCCGACGGACACAGCTCGAAGCTTCCGATCGGCCGGGTCCTCGCCGAAGCCGAGCAGCCGATCGACATCCACTGGTGCGAATAGCTAAACCTCCTCAAGCGGCTTTCCGCGAGTTTCCTTGAGGAAGAGAAGCGAGACCACGATCGGGATGATCGTGAACACCGCCGGATACCAGAGACTGGCGTAGATATTGCCGGTAATGGCGACCAGCGCGAAGCTTGTCACCGGAAGGAACCCGCCGATCCAGCCGGTGCCGACATGATAGGGCAGCGACATCGCGGTGTAACGCACCCGCGTCGGGAACATCTCGACCAGCGCCGCCGCCTGCGGTCCGTAGAGTGCGGTCGCGGCGACCGCGAACACCATCAGCCACAGGAAAATGATCGGCAGGTTGATCTTCTCCGGGTCCGCACCCTCGGGGTATCCCTCGGCAGCCAGTGCGGCCTGCAGCCTCGCGGCCGTTTCGTCCTTCAGGCGCTTGAGCTCGGCATCGCCGAGCGCGGTCCCGTCGGCGACTTGCAGCCGCTGCTCTCCGACGGCGATGAACGTGCCTCCTTCCGGCGAGCGTTCGCGCGAATAGGAGATGCCCGTCGACGCGAGCAGGCTGTTTGCAATGTCGCACGCGGATCTGAACTTGCGCGTTCCGACAGGATCGAACTGGACCGAGCAGGTCGCCGGGTCCGTATAGACTATGACGGGCGTTTGCCGTTGCGCCTCGACGAGCGCCGGATTGGCCGCCGAGGCAATCGACTGGAAGCCGGGATAATAAGCAGCCAGCGCGAGCAGCATTCCGCCAAGCATCACCGGTTTTCGCCCGACATGGTCCGACAGCCAGCCAAAGAAGACGTAGAGCGGTGCGCTCAGCACGGTAACACCCAGGATGAGCGCGTCCTTGGTCAGCTCGGGAACCCCGAGCGAGCGGGTGAGGAACACCTGCACGTAGAAGAAGGTCAGGTACCAGACCGCGCCCTGCGCCAGCATGATCCCGAAGAAGGCGATCAGGACTCGCTTGAGATTCTTCCACCGGCCGAATGCTTCGCGGATCGGCGTGTGGCTAAGCTCGCCCGAAGCCTTGAGCTTCGCGAAGGCCGGGCTCTCCGACAGCTTGAAACGAAGCCAGATCGAAACGACCAGAAGCACGAAGGAAATTAGGAACGGGACTCGCCAGCCCCAGGCGAGGAACGCCTCCTCACCGACCGCGGTCCGGGTGGCGAGGATCACCAGCAGTCCGGCGACGAGGCCGATGGAGGCGGTGATCTGGATCCAGCCGGTCATGAACCCGCGCCGCTCATTTCGCGAATGCTCGGCGACGTAGATCGCTGCCCCGCCATATTCGCCGCCGAGCGCGATGCCCTGGAGGATGCGCAGGACGATCAGGAGCACCGGCGAGAGGATCCCCGCCGTTTCGTAGGTCGGAAGGAGTCCGATCAGGAAGGTCGCCGCGCCCATCAGGCTGACGGTCGTCAGGAACGCGCCCTTGCGGCCGAGCCGGTCGCCGATCACCCCGAAAATGATCGCGCCAAGCGGCCGGAACGCGAAGCCGGCGGCGAACAGGCCCAGCGCCGCGATGAGGCCGGCAGTCGGGTTGAGACCGGCGAAGAAGACCTTCTGGATGGTGAGCGCGAGCGAGCCGAAGACGAAGAAGTCGTACCATTCGAACGCGGTGCCCGCGGACGAGGCCGCGACCACCCGCTTCATCGACCAGGGTTTATGCTGTTGCTCCGCTGCGCTCGCCATCAACGCCGCCCCTCCCCGGGCAACGAATAGCGGCGGAGAAATGTGGTGCAACCGGACCCGCCGCAGGGACGGGCGCTCCACCGCGAAAGTTCACTAAGTTCGCTCCTCAACGCGCGCGTGGGGGGCGACGTCACAAACTTCATCAGCTTCGGGCAGACTACCGGCGCGCGGGAAACATTCAGGGTCGCTTTGATTGCAGGCGAATCCGGCTGCCGGTCCATCCGGCAGGATCAATCACAAAAGTGAAGCTGTAGGACAGCAGATTCGTCCCGTGTCGTGGATGGCCGGTTAGATGAACTCGACAGTGGCGCCCGTGTTCACGGCTCGAGCCAGTTCGTCGACATCCCAGTTGGTCAGGCGCACGCAACCGTGGCTGGCGCGCTTGCCGACCATTTTCGGATCGGGTGAGCCGTGAATTCCATAGCCGTCCTTCGACAGGTCGATCCACGTTCCTCCGATCGGGTTGTTCGGCCCGGCCGCGATCGTCAGCTTCTCGTCGGGTCCCCAGCTTCGCCCTTCCGGATCGAAATAATATTTCGGCTCCATGGCGATGGCCTTCACTTGCACCTTTCCACTCGGGCTCGGGAAGCTCTTGCTTCCGATCGTGGCGGGATAGCGTGCCAGCAGCTTGCCGCCTCCGGAATAGGCCCGCACCGACTCGTTCGCCTTGTCTATCTCGATCCGCGCGACTTTCTCCGCCAGTCCCTGGTCGCCGGGCGCGATCACGGTGATTTCAGTCCCGGCTTTTTCGAAGTCCGCGCCCGGGTTGAGCGCCTGCAGGAACTCGCGGTCCATGTGGAACTTCTCGGCGAGCAGCTCCAGCGGAGTTTCGTAAGCGAGCTTCTCCAGCTTCGCCATTTCCGTCATGCTCGATGGGATGTCGACGAATGGACCTTTCACATCGTCTTCACTGATCGTGTAGGTCTGAACGATGGCGTCTGCGTTGTCGTCGCCCAGTTTCTCCAGCAACTCGCTGCTGACTTCGCCAGTCACTTCCATTCCGTGCTCGCGCTGAAAGGCCCGGATCGCGCGCCGCGTGTTCTCGCCCATGTAGCCGTCGATGACTCCCGGCGAAAAGCGGCTCTGGTCGAGCAGCACCTGGGCGGTCAGCACATCCTTGCTGCGCTGTCCGGAAAAGACCTCCGAAGGGACGCTTTCGGGCAGTAATAGGGATTTTGCATCCTGCGCCGGCAACGCCGCTGGCGAAGCGGCCATTAGAAGAGCGGCCGTGATGAAAGCGAAGCGCATCGAAAGGCTCACGGTACGATTTTTCAGTTGTAAGTCATACGGTTGATACCGGAGTTCGTTCCGCGGCCGCCATCGGAGGACTCTATATAGACCGTAGCACCGGCTTTCAGCAGCCGCTGGAACATCTCTGGAATTCGGAATGTTGCAACTAAGTCTTGAGCGAAAGCAAAACACCTGCACAAAGCCGGCGGCCGTGGCTGCCTGTGGCAGTCACCACGATCGCCATTCTTCTGATCATCGCGACGGTGGTTCCGCTGATCTCCACCAACTGGTGGCTGGTCCGCATCTTTGCCTATCCCCAAGCCCAGATCACGACGCTGCTCGTGATCGTAGCCATTGTAGCTCTGCTGAGCCTCGATTTAAGAAAGATCTGGCCGAAGCTTCTCGTCGCCTCTCTCGTCGCAGCGACGATTTTCCAGCTTCAGTATCTGCTTGTCTACACACCGCTGGCGAGGACCCAGGTAGCAGCGGTTCAAGATTGTCCCGCCGACCGCCAGGTCAGCATCATAGTCTTCAACGTGCTGCATTCGAACTCGCAGTATGACGCAACGATCGAACTTGTTCGGCAAGTCAGGCCCGACCTTTTTCTCGCGATGGAAACAAACTTCGAATGGGCGCGCGCGCTTGGGCAACTCAGGTCTCAGATGCCGAACATTGTCGCAGAGCCCAGAGGGGGCCCCTGGGGGATGATGTTGTTTTCGCGACTGCCGCTGAAGAACGCGCGGGTCAGCCATCTCGTCCGCGGTTATGTCCCGTCGATCCGGGCGTGGGTCGAGCTAGGGTCGGGAAGCGGATTTGCTTTCCATGGTGTTCACCCAAAGCCGCCGATGATGCACAGCAGCCGAACCGGCGACACAGAGCTCATGATGGTCGGCCGAAAGGTCAGGCGTTCGGCACAGCCTTCGGTCGTTGCCGGCGATCTCAATGACGTGCCCTGGTCGGCGATTACTCAGCGCTTCCAGCAGGTAAGCGGAATGCTCGACCCCCGGGTCGGTCGCGCTTTTCTCGCGACGTTCACTACCAATAACCCGATACTGCGCTGGCCGTTGGATCACGTCTTCGTCACCGAGTCATTCCGGCTGGTTAGCCTGGAAAGGCTCCCTGACGTCGGCTCCGACCATTTCCCGCTGCTGGTGAAGCTTTGCGAGGTTGGCCCGGCCACCCGTACAACATCTTAGCAATCGTTCCCCGAGAAGTTCCCACCTGAGCCATTGCAAACGATCAGTCGAGCACCGGTTTTCAAGTCCGCTCCACCTCGACTCGATTGCGACGTAGCGTGACCGTCTCGTCATGCTGCTGCTCGCTGCGCTCGATAATCAAGTGCACCTCCTCGGTCAGCCGATAGCGTCTCACGATAACTTCTTCGAAAACGGGTACGACCAGCCGCCCTGGCTCCTCGCGAAACTCCGGCGGCTCCTCCAGCAGGACATCGACGGCGATGCGCTCGACCCGCACCCGTTCGCGGGCTAGCGTCTCGCGGATTCGCCGTTCATCCTCTTCCACCCGGCTGCGAATCTGAACTTTGCCGGTCTCGACCGTCTTCTTTTCAACATTGAGCCGCTCCTCGACCAGCGGAATGCGGGTTTCGTCCGTGACTTCCGATCGATCCATCTTCTGTCTCCTTCCGACACGAAGCGGGGGCGCATCGCTGCGCCCCCGCATTTTTGCCAAATTCGGCGATCGGTCGGCGCTTAGCGCCGGTCTCCAGGCTTGCGATCGCGGTCGACATCCACCTCGGTGTGGCGGACGTTGCCTTTGACCGTTTCCTGGTGGCTGCCGCTTTCCTTGCTGACGACGAGTTCTTCCTTGACCCTCGCTTCCTTGCCGACGACGGCCTCTTCGCCACGCTCGGTCAGCTCGATGTCCTTGTCCTTGAACATGACATTGGCTTCCTTGTCACCGACGCGTTCATTCACCGCGCGCCTGTCGACGTCGATGCGCTCGTCACGCAACTCGACAGTCTTTGAGACGGGCTCGCTCTCGGTGCGGGTGCGAATGCGCACCGTTCCGGTTTCGACGGGCCGCTTGCCGACCACCAGCTTCTCCTCGATGATCGGGATGTTCTTGCTGGTGATGTTGTTGCGGTCGAAGTCCGCAGCAGGACGCGGGATCCGCTCCTGCGGGACGAGCAGCACGGGTTTTCCGTCGCGGATGTCGACATGGTCGATGTCGATCACGCGGTCGTCTTCGAGGCAAAGCGCTGCGACACGTTCGCCGTCGGTATCGACCAGCATGTCATCGACACGACCGACCTCTTTTCCGTCATTGGTGTAGAGCGTCTGTCCACGCAGGTCCTGGTCGGAATGCTCGAGCTCGTACTTGTCCAGGCTCTCGAGTTTGGGAAAGTTGTCATTGCGTTCCATGTTCAATTTCCTTTCTGGTTTAGTGGGTTATTGGTTCTGGCCCTGAACCTGATAGTTTTCGACGACGAGGAAGCGGTCGACTCCCTGCGGTAGATTCGTCACGTCGCCTTGAGCGAGACCCTGCAGCACTTCGCCGCGAGTCCTGATGGTACCGGCTATGTCGGCCATCGCGCCCGCATTCACTTCCACCATGCCTTCGGTGGGCGTCGCCGGCGTGGGTTTCTGACTCAGCACCGCAAAGATGCGCTGGTCGCTGTTCGGGCCGATCCAGAAGCCGATATCGCTAACCACTTCCTGGACCTGCACACCGTTAAGCCTGACCTCGCGGCCGACCATCTCGGGGGCGATCGCAGGGATCAGCATCGAAATGTCGGTCACCGGCCCGCCCACTGGTGTAGTGCCGACCTCCAGCGTTTCTACTGCGACCGTATCAGCGCCTTGGAGCGCATCAAGGCCTTGCTCTTCGCCGTCATCGGCGAGCAACCACCACAACAGCAGCGCGGCGAGCAGGAGTGCCAACAGCACCCAGAGCCACGTCATGTTTGATTTCTTTTCAACGGGAATTTCCGCCATTGCTGTCCTCCTTTTGCTTTTGATCGTTTGCGGTTTTGCGGCCGCCGCCAAACTTGCGGGCGGTGCCTCGGGCTCAGCCAGGCGTTGACTGAGCCTTCGGGAATCAGCTTGGGACTTAGCCTTTGAGCTTAGCCCCTCGTTAACCTAACTGATTGGCAGCATTGAAAGTTTCGCGTCCGGCGGTCGGTCGGGCCTGTATCGAGGCAATCCGTTACCCGTTTCTGCTCGTGAGGAGCTTCAGCTCCGATCGCGGCCGGAAATCCGCCTCTGTGGATGCAGGGCCGCCGCCTTCAGTCCAGATTGCGGATCGTTCCTTCGAGGCGGCCGAGGCGGATTCCGAGCTTGCGCGCCGACACGTGGTTGGACAGGGTCCGGGGGTTCAGCTGCGTGAGCCTCTGGTCGATGCTGATCCCGCCTTTCATCTTGTAGCGGATCGTAGCCCGGTTGCCAGCGACCGTGATTTTAACCGGGCCGGTCGCCTCCGACATGCTCCCCGTGAAGCTGTTCGGGCCCGATCGGCGCATGACCCAGCGCCGTTCCTTCTTCGGCTCACCCTCCTCCTTGATCGTATCGACCAGGATCAAATCGCCGTTCGCCGCCCGGCGGCCGACGCTGTGCGTCACGTGACCAAGCGGCCGCCGGAAGGCGACCTTGATCTCGCTGACCGCATGGGTCCGGCCGGTGAAGAAGCCGATCAGGTCGAGCTGCGGTTTTTCAGCCGAGGCCGCCGTGGCGGCACCGCCGAGCGCTGCTGCGACTAGCGCTAAGAGCAGCCTCATTGCCGGCCGGCTACGAGCGAATCGACGACGCCGGGGTCGGCTAGCGTCGAGGTGTCGCCGAAGCCGCTCGTCTCGCCCTCCGCGATCTTGCGCAGAATCCGCCGCATGATCTTGCCCGAGCGGGTCTTTGGGAGCGCCGGCGCGAACTGGATCTGCTCGGGCGCGGCGAACGCTCCGATTTCCTTGCGCACAGCCTGGTGGAGCTCCCGGCGAAGGGCGTCATCGCCTTCCTCGCCGGCATTGAGGGTCACGAAAGCGTAGATTGCCTGGCCCTTGATCTCGTGGTGGTAGCCGACGACCGCGGCCTCGGCGACCTTCGAATGGGCGACCAGCGCGCTTTCGACTTCGGCGGTGCCAATCCGGTGACCGGAGACGTTGATGACGTCATCGACGCGGCCGGTGATCCAATAATAGCCGTCCTCGTCGCGGCGGCACCCGTCGCCGGTGAAATAGAGGCCGGGATAGGTGGTGAAATAGGTCTGGAAGAAACGCTCGGAATCGTTCCAGACGGTGCGCATCTGGCCGGGCCAGGACGAGGCGAGGCACAAATTGCCGCTTGCGGCGAGGCCAAGGACCCTGTGCTCGGAATCGACCAGCAGCGGCTTGATTCCGGGAAGCGGCCGGGACGCGGAGCCCGGCTTCATCAAAGTGGCGCCGGGGAAGGGCGAAATCATGATTCCGCCAGTCTCTGTCTGCCACCAGGTATCAACCACCGGGCAGCGTTCGTCCCCGACGACCCGCCAATACCATTCCCACGCTTCGGGGTTGATCGGCTCGCCGACGGTTCCGAGCAGCCGAAGCGACTTGCGGCTGTGGCGCTGCACCGGCTCCTCGCCTTCGCGCATCAGCGCCCGGATCGCGGTCGGGGCAGTGTAGAAAATCGTGACGCCCAGCCGGTCGACGGTTTCCCAGAAGCGACCGAAGTCGGGATAGTTCGGAACTCCGTCGAACATCACGCTGGTCGCTCCGCACGCGAGCGGCCCATAGACGACATAGCTGTGCCCGGTGATCCAGCCGACGTCGGCGGTGCACCAGAAGATGTCTTCCGGGCGATAGTCGAAAATCCAGTCGAAGGTGGTCGCGGCCCAGACCGCATAGCCGCCGGTCGTGTGGACTACGCCCTTGGGCTTTCCGGTCGAGCCGGACGTGTAGAGGATGAAAAGCGGGTCCTCGGCGTTCATCACCTCGGGCTCGCACGTCGTGGGAAGCCGGTCGCGCGCTTGCGAATAAGAGACGTCGCGCCCCTCCTTCATCGCGACATCGCCGCCGGTTCGGCTGACGACGATTACCGTCGCGACGTCGCGCTGGGCCAGAGCTTCGTCGACATTCTTTTTGAGCGGGATCCGCTTGCCGCCGCGAAGGCCCTCGTCGGCAGTGACCACCGCACATGCATCGCAATCGGAGATCCGGCCGGCGAGGCTTTCCGGCGAAAAGCCGCCGAACACGACCGAGTGGACCGCCCCGATTCGCGCGCAGGCGAGCATCGCCGCCGCCGCTTCCGGGATCATCGGCATGTAGATCATCACCCGATCACCGCGCCCGATCCCGCGCGACTTCAGCAGATTGGCGAAGCGGCAGGTCTCTTCGTACAGCTCGCGATAGCTGACCGTGCGCCCCTCGCCCGGCTCGTCGGCTTCGAAAATGACGGCTGTTCGGTCGCCGTTGTGCTCGAGGTGGCGGTCCAGGCAATTGACGGACAGGTTGAGCTGCCCGTCGGCGTACCAGCGGATGTGGAAATTATCTTCGTCGAACGACCAGTCTCCGGCCTCGGTCGGGAATTTGTGCCACTCGAGGCGCCGCGCCTGGTCGAGCCAGAAGGCGTCCGTGTCACGCTCGGCGCGTTCGCGCAGCTCGGCAAGCTCTTCGCGTCCGATCTTTCCGTCGAACCCTTCCGGGACCGGATGCACCACTTCGGTCATTGCTCGTTTCCTCCCGCCCGGCTGACAACGCGCCGGGCCTGCTCAAGATGCGGCCGGTCGACCATCTTTCCGCCGACCGAGAGCGTTCCGGCGTCGGGCTCCGACTCGAATGCGTCGATCACCGCCTGCGCATGCGCCACCTCTTCAGCCGACGGCGAGAATGCAGCGTTGATGACCGGCACTTGCGCCGGGTGGATCGCGAGCTTGCCGGTGAAGCCTTCGCGCCGGGCGGCTTCGGCTTCGGCACGCAGCCCTTCGCTGTCGCGGAAATCGGCGAACACTCCATCGACTGGCTGCACCCCCGCAGCGACTGCTCCGGCCAGGCACAGCGACCGCGCCAGCTTGTAGGTATAGGCGAGCTCGCCGGTATCGTCATATTTGGATGACGCGCCAAGCGCCGCCGACAGATCCTCGGCTCCCCAGCTCATCGCCACCAGCGGCAATTTGGGGTCGCGGTAGGAGAGCAGGTTGAACAGGCTGGCAGCCGTTTCCGTGACGATCGCATGAATCGGGATGTTGCCGGTGCGGTGCGCAAGCTGGGTGACGTCGGCGCCGCTTTCGGCCTTTGGGAGAACGATACCGCTGATGTCGCCTCGCGAGATCAGTTCGAGATCGTCCTTGTGATATTCGCTTGCCAGAGGATTGATCCGAACCCACCAGTCGGGTCCGCCGCTCCGCTCGTGCAGGTTTTTCAGGATCTCCCGTGCTTGCGATTTCCTCGCCGGGACGACGCTGTCCTCAAGGTCGAAGATCACAGCATCGGCATCACTTCCTGTCGCCTTTGCGATCTTCTTTTCGCTGTCCGCCGGAACGAACAGCCAGCTTCTCGGCTCGCGCCTCATTGCGGCGTCTTGAGAAGGAGAGCTGTGCGCGTGCACTCACAGACGAGCTCGCCGCGCTGGTTGAAGCTTCGGTGCGCCCAGGTGACGATGCCTGCGTTCGGCCGCGACTTGCTCTCCCTGACCGCAATGCATTCGGATTCGCTGCGCAAAGTGTCGCCGACGAAGACCGGGTTCGGAAACTTGAGGCTATCGTAGCCGAGGTTGGCGACGAGCGTGCCCATGGTCGTGTCGCCGACGCTCACTCCGATCATCAGCCCGAAGGTGAAGACGGAGTTCACGAGCGGCATCCCGAATTCCGACTGGGACGCTAGATCGTGGTCGAGGTGCATCGGCTGGGGATTGTGCGTGAGCGTCGAAATGAGGACGTTGTCGGTCTCGGTCACGGTGCGGGTGATCGGGTGGGCGATCCGGTCGCCAACCGTCCACTCATCAAAAAAGCGCCCTGACATTGCGCTGGTCTAGGCGAGCGCTGGGCCGATTGCCAAGCGTCACGCGGAGTGGGGCCTATAAGGAGCGCCTTTCGGTCGCCGCGCTCGATCGCTCATGCGCCGCAGCTTAGCGCCAAGATCACACTTCGGCAGGGAGCGACCGCAGCGCTCAGGAGAGCAGCCGAAGCGGGTTTTCGATCAGCGATTTCATGTCCGCGAGGAAGCTTGCCGCGTCCCAGCCGTCGACGACCCGGTGGTCGCACGACAGCGACAGGTTCATTCGCTTGGTGATCTCAAGGTCGCCGTCGACCGGGACGACCTTCTCCTCGATCTTGTTGACGGCGACGATCGCCACCTGGGGCGGGGCGATAACCGGCGTCGAAGTGATGCCGCCCATCGGTCCGAGGCTGGAAATGGTGATCGTCGGGCCGGTCAGCTCCTCCCGGGTCGCCTTGCCGCTTCGCGCGGCTTCGGACAGCCGAGCGATTTCGGACGCGAGCTGCCAGACGCTCATCCGCTCGGCGCCGCGAACGACCGGAACCATCAAGCCGTTCTCGGTCTGGGTTGCGATTCCCATGTCGACGGAGCCGTGGCGGGTGACAACCATGGCTTCGTCGTCGAACGTCGCGTTGAGCATCGGCCAGTCGGCAAGCCCCCTGGCCATCGACGTGATCAGGAACGGAAGCAATGTCAGTTTCGGATTGTCGCCGCGGTCGCGGTTCATCATCGCCCGCGTGTCCTCGAGCGCGGTGACGTCATACTCCTCGACAATCGTGAAATGCGGAATGCGACGGTTCGCTTCGGCCATGTTCTCGGCGATCTTGCGGCGCAGCCCGACGACCTTGAGGGTCTCGTCCTGGCGCGCCGGTGCCGTTCCGCGGCTGGAGACGTTGCCACCCTGGTAAAGAAGAAAGGAGTCGAGGTCCGAGTGGCGGATTCGCTCGTCCTTTGACTTCACTTGCGCGAGGTCGATTCCAAGGTCGCGGGCGCGGGCGCGGACCGCGGGTGAAGCGAGGACCTTTTCCCCTTTCCCGTTCGTGTCGAGCGACGTCGAAACACGCTCTTCCCGCTGACGTCCCTCGACTTCGCTCGGGACGAACGGCTCCTCTTTCCTCGTTGGCTTCGCCTCCACTACGGTCACCGGGATCTTTTCTTCCTGGGCGTCAGTGGCATCGTTGGCACCGTCACCAAGCGGCCGCTCTTCCTTGCTCTCCGACGAATCCCCGCCGCCCGCGCCTTCGGTCTCGATGACTGCAAGCGCCGAGCCGATCGGCACCTGGTCGCCGACTTCGCCGGCAAGCTCGACGACCTTGCCCGCGACCGGCGATTCCATTTCGACCGTCGCTTTGTCGGTCATCATGTCGGCGAGCGGCTGGTCCTCCTCGATTCGATCGCCGACCTTGACGTGCCAGGCGACGATCTCGGCCTCGGCAATTCCTTCGCCGATGTCGGGCAGCTTGAATTCGTATCTAGCCATCTACTTCGCCATCACCTTCTCCAGGGCTTTTTTGATCCGCTTGGGACCCGGGAAATAGGCCCATTCATAAGCGTGCGGGTAGGGCGTGTCCCAGCCGGTCACCCGAACGACCGGCGCTTCCAGATGATAGAAGCAGCGCTCCTGCACCAGGCTTACGAGCTCGGCGCCGAAACCGCTGGTGCGCGGCGCCTCGTGGACTACGAGGCAGCGGCCGGTCTTCTGAATCGATTTCTCGATCGCATCGATGTCGAGCGGAACCAGGGTCCTCAAGTCGATCACCTCGGCGTCGAGCCTCTGCTCCTCGACCGAGGCGAGCGCGACATGGACCATCGTTCCGTAGGCGAGCACGGTCAGGTCGGCGCCTTCGCGGACCACCGCCGCCTTTCCCAGGGGAACGGTATAGTGCCCGTCCGGAACCTCGCTCGCCGGATGCTTGGCCCAGGGCTTTACTGGCTTGTCGTGGTGGCCGTCGAACGGCCCGTTGTAGATCCGTTTGGGCTCGAAGAAGATCACCGGGTCCGGGTCCTCGATCGCGGCGATGAGGAGCCCTTTCGCATCGTAGGGAGTCGACGGGATCACGGTCTTCAGGCCCGCAATGTGGGTGAACAGGCTTTCCGGCGATTGGCTGTGCGTCTGGCCGCCGAAGATGCCGCCGCCGTAGGGCGAGCGGATCACCATCGGCATCGCCCATTCGCCCGCGGTCCGGTAGCGGATCTTGGCGACCTCGCTGACGATCTGGTCGTAGCCGGGATAGATGTAGTCGGCGAACTGGATCTCGACGACGGGCTTGAGGCCATAGGCCGCCATTCCGACCGCGGTGGCTACGATCCCGCCTTCGGAGATCGGCGCGTCGAAGCAGCGCTGTTTGCCGAACTCGCGCTGGAGTCCTTCGGTGACCCGAAAGACTCCGCCGAAATAGCCGACGTCCTCGCCATAGACGACGATGTCGGGGTCGCGCTCCATGGCTGCCCGGTGGCCGCTGTTGAGCGCCTGAATCATGTTCATTGTCGCCATCAGCCGCGGCCCTCGTCGACAGCCTCGTCGCGCTGCTCGGCGAGGTTCCACGGAACCTCGGCATAGACGTCGTCGAACATGCTCTCGATATTGTCCTTGCCCTGCTCGGGCAGGATCCCGAGCTTCTCGGCCTCCTTCTGGGCGGAGCGGACCTGCGCGTCGCATTCTGCCCGAACCGCCTCGTGCCGTTCCTCGTCCCATTCGCCATTCGCGATCAGATGCGCCTTCAGCCGCTCGACCGGGTCGCCGAGCGGCCACGCCTTGGCCTCACCGGCGGGCCGGTATCCCGACGGGTCGTCCGAGGTCGAGTGGCCTTCGGCGCGATAGGTGAAGAACTCGATCAGGGTCGCGCCGAGATTGGAGCGGGCACGGTCGGCCGCCCAGCGGACCGCAGCGTAAACCGCAAGAACGTCGTTGCCGTCGACCCGAAGGCCCGGGATTCCGTAGCCGGTCGCGCGCTGCGCGAAGGTCGCATTCTCCGCTCCGGCGATTCCGCAGAAGCTCGAGATCGCCCACTGGTTGTTGACGACCGCGAGCACCGCGGGCGCGCTGTAGACGGCAGCAAAGGTCATCCCGGCGTGGAAGTCGCCTTCCGCGGTCGCGCCGTCGCCGATCCAGCCGACCGCGATCCGGCTGTCGCCCTTGATCGCAGACGCCATTGCCCAGCCCACCGCCTGCGGGAATTGCGTTCCCAGATTGCCGGAGATGGTGAAAAAGCCGTGGGCCTTGTCCGAATACATGATCGGAAGCTGGCGGCCGTGGAGCGGATCGCCCTTGTTCGAATAAATCTGGCACATCATGTCGAGCAGCGGATAGCCGCGAGCGATCAGCAGCCCCTGCTGGCGGTAGGTCGGAAAATTCATGTCCTCGCGGTCGAGGGCGGCCGCGGTGGTGATGGCGATCGCCTCCTCGCCCGAGCACTTCATGTAAAAGCTGGTTTTGCCCTGCCGCTGGGCGCGGTACATGCGGTCGTCGAAGATCCGAACCAGCACCATGTCGCGCAAAATCTTGCGCAGGGTGTCGGGGTCGAGCTTCGGGTCCCACGGCCCCACCGCCCGGTGATCGTCGTCGAGCACACGGATCAGGCCCTTAGTCAGCGGCTCGGTCTCGGCGGCCGAAACCGAAATATCGGGCTTGGGCGCCGAGCCGGCGTCCGGAATCTCCAGTCCCGAATAGTCGGGCGCGTCGCCCGGCCGGAACGGCGGCTCCGGAACGTGCAGCGAGAGCTGCGGCCGGTTCGGCTTTTTCGGTTGTTCCTTGTCGCGCATTGGCAGACGCGCTTAATCGGGCGAGCGGCGACCGGCAATGCCTGCGGCAATAGGAGCGACGAATGAAAAGGCGGTTCAACTCAGTCCTGATTGGCGCACTCGCCCTGGGCGCTTGCGCCGCGCCGGTGGTGAATTCGCAGCCAGCCGCCCGAGCGGAAGCGGCCGCGGCGATTGAGCAAAAGCTGGTCTTCATCATTCGCCACTTGCAGAAGGCCGAAGGCGACGATCCGTCGCTCACGCCCCAAGGCGCCGCAGCAGCGCAGATGCTCGCCGACATGCTCGAGGACAAGGGAATCACCGCAATCTTCGCCACCAAGACGCGCCGGGCGATGGAAACCGCCGCGCCCCTGGCGAAGCGGCTGGGGATTCCAGTCACGCCTTATGAGCCGCGCAACCCCGGCGCTCTGGTCGAAGCCGCCGCTGCGGCGCGCGGGCCAATTCTGGTCGTTGGTCACAGCAATACGGTTCACGACCTCGTCGCTCGGTTCGGCGGAGCCCCGCCGGCGCCGCTCAGCGAAGAAGATTACGGCACGATCTTTGTCGTCGAGCCTAACGGGGAAGTTGACACCGTCGAGGTCCGTTGACCGCCGGCGCAGGCGCGGCGTAGGTCCCGGGCATGGCAGAAGACCGCACATCCTTGCCCGATCGCCTGTCGCTGGATCCGCGCAGCCCCTATTTCGACTCCGACATTCTGGAGCAGGGCATCGGAATCCGCTTCAACGGGCAGGAAAAGACCAACGTCCAGGAATATTGCGTTTCGGAAGGGTGGATTAAGGTCGCCGCCGGCCGAAGCCGCGATCGCTACGGCAACCCGATGACGATCACGCTCAAGGGCAAGGTCGAGCCCTACATCGAAGACTCGGGCGATCAGCCCGACGGCGGCGATGGCGTTGCTTCGGGAGGATAGGTCGGCTCACGCCGGCTCTTGCTCCAGTCCCACAGCTTCTTTGCGCCGTAGCCGGCCGCGGCGAGCATCGCGAGCGATCCGAGCCCTCGCCTGGCGACCGCCGCCACACCCGCGCCGATCAGCGCGCCTTTCACGCCTTGATTCCTGCCGGCCGCCTTCGAGCCGAGCCACGCGCCTGCAATCTTGCCAAACATGATCCTGCCTTTCTGAGCTTCCTCGTATTCCAAACACCGGCGGCAGCGGAGGTTCCGAAGCTCGTGCCGCGCGACTTGGGAAAATCTCCCAAGGTCGGGTGGCAAATCCTCCCAATTCGGGCTCCCCTGACCGCTCGCCATCATGTTTTTCGCAGTTTTGCGCGGTTGGCACGGCCCTTGAATAGTAATGTTCATCGGCCCGCAAGGAATGCGCAGGGCCAGAAAAGGGAGATTAGAAATGTCCGGTCAGCAGACCATCACTCGGACGCTCATCGCCGCCATCGGCGCGATCCTGATGAGCTCGGTCGCCGTCGGTTCGGCGGTCGGCCCGGCCCAGCTGAACGCAGCTCCGACGGAGTATTCGATCAGTGCCTGAGCTCGAGATCCTCGAAGCCAAGGCGCCCGTCCGCACGCCTGTGCTGGCCAGGGAGCCGGGACCCGCGCCTTCGCGGTTGGCTCCGATCGCCGGCTGGTTCAGCGGCCCGGTGTTCAGCCGCGCGAAGGACATCTTCGCGGCGAACATGACCGACCTCCTCGATCGGGCCGAAGACCCGGCGCGGATGATCCGGATGATCATCCTCGAGATGGAGGAGACGCTGGTCGAGGTCCGGTCCACCGCCGCGCGCTCGATCGCCGACATCAAGGAGATGCGGCGTTCGTTCGGCCGGCTCGAGGATATCCAGGCGAACTGGACCGACAAGGCCGAGCTGGCGCTGTCGAGGGGCCGTGAGGACCTTGCCAAGGCCGCTCTCACCGAGCGCCAGAAAGCCGCCGACATGGCGAACGGTCTCAAGTCGGAGATCGGCCAGATCGAACAGGTTCTTCGCGGCTACGAGGCCGATATTGCCAAGATCCAGGGCAAGCTGCGCGAAGCGCGTTCCCGGCAGAACGCGATTGCGACGCGGATCGAGAGCGCCGTCACCCGCGCCAAGGCGCGCGAGATGCTCAACGGCAGCCGCACCGAAGACGCATTCGCCAAGTTCGAGATCCTCGAGCGCCGCGCCGACTTCGCCGAGGGCCGCGCCGAAGCTCTGGGGCTGACCGGCCCCAAGGGCCTCGAAGAGGAAATCGCCGAGCTCAAGGCAGCCGACAAGGTCGATGCCGAGCTCGAAGCCATGAAAGCCGCGCTTGCGGCGAAAATCCACTAGAAAGGGGGGCAGCCAGATGGCCCGCAAGACCTATCGCTACTCACTCGACCGCCGCGACGCAAAGCTGGTCGGTGTCTGCTCGAAACTCGGAGAGCAGTTCGGGATCGACCCCACTTTCCTTCGCATCGGCTTTGTCGCCGCAGTCTTCCTGATCAGCTGGGAAGTGGCGCTGGTCACCTATGTCGGCCTGGCCATCTTTTTCTCCATCCAGCGCAAGCGGGCGGTCGATTCGGGCCAGCGCATGAGCGACTTCGACGAGATGGAGCTGGCAGCAAACGTCCGTCCTTCGGTCCACGCTATGCGCACCGAGCTCGACCCGATCGACCGCCGGCTGATGGCGATCGAAGACGAACTCTCCAAACCCAATGACGAGCTGGCGCGCGAAATCGAAGCGCTTCGGGAGGAGAAATGATGGACCCGCTCTCGATCGGACTGATTGCAGCAAGCATTATCTTCGCGATTGGAACCGCTGCCTATGCAGGGCTCAAAGGCTGGAATGCCTGGCTGGAGCTCAAGCGCCTCGAGCTGGGGCACAACGGAGCCGACCGGACGATGCCACCGGCGGGCAACCGGATCGAGCTCGCCGACCTCAAGGAGCGGGTGCGGAAGCTCGAGGCAATCGCTGCAGGAATCGACCTCTAAGCTCCCGGGAAGCGCCCTCCCCAGCGCTTCCAAGCGGGGCGGTCCGCCACCACTTGGCCGGGCCGCCCCTTCTTTTTGGACGAGAGGTCCGTGGCTGCTCCGTTCATTGTATTGTAACATTGTATCATGCTAGGCGCGCCGCCCATGATCAAGCACCGCTTCGCATTCTCCTCCCTGCTGCTCGCCTCTTCCGCGCTCATTGCGGCACCCGCGCTCGCGCAACAGCCCGCTCCCGAAGACGAGCCGGAGGCTGCCGCTCCTCCGTCGCAGGAGCCTGCCGTTCCGGCCGCTCCGGCGCAGCACGGCGATCCGCACCGGCACCACCACGGCGGCGAGGAGATCGTTGTCACCGGCCATCTCGTCCGCGAGCTCGACCTCCTCGCTGGAAAGTCAGTGATGTCCGGTGAGGAGCTGATGCGTGAGATGCGCCCGCAGCTGGGCGACACGCTCGTAAGGCTGCCGGGCGTTTCGGCGACCTCTTTTTCGCCCGGCGCGTCGCGGCCGGTCCTTCGCGGATTCCAGGGAGAGCGCGTGCGCGTGCTGACCGACGGAATCGGGTCGATCGACGTATCCAACACCTCGGCTGACCACGCCGTCACCATCGACCCGCTGACGTCGGAGCGGATCGAGGTGCTTCGAGGCCCCGCGGTGCTGCTGTTCGGCGGCCAGGCGATCGGCGGAGCGGTCAACGTCATCGACCGGCGGATCCCGCGAGTCGTTCCCGAAAACGGCTATCACGTCGACCTGGTCGGAGTGCTCGGCTCGGCCGCCGACGAGCGCTCCGTCGGCGGAGCGATCGATTTCGCGCTCGGTGGCGGACTGGTCGCCCATGTCGACGGCAGCTACCGAAAAACGGACGACCTAAGGGTCGGAGGCTTTGTCCTGTCTCCGCAGCTTCGGGCCGAGCAGCTGGAGATCGCCGAGGAAGAGTTCGAGGAAGGGCATTTCGAGGAGGCCGAGGAGGCGCTAGAGCTAGCCAATCTGCGCGGAAAAATTCCCAACAGCGCGACCGAGCAGAAGACGGCCGGCGCCGGTCTCGCGCTCATCCGCGACCGCTTCAGCGTCGGCGCGTCGGTCAGCCTGTTCGACAGCGACTATGGCCTCCCGATGCGCCCGGGCGCCGAGCACCACCACGACGACGAGGAAGAAGAAGAGGAGGGCGAGGAAGACCACCACGCGGCGCCCGTCTCGATCGCTCTGCGCCAGGTGCGCGGCGACCTGCGCGCGAATTACGAGCTCGGCGGCGGCTTTCTCGAGCGTGTGCAACTGCGTGTCGGTGCGGCCGATTACGAGCACACCGAATTTGAAGGCGAGGAGGTTGGCACCGTCTTCAAGTCCACCGGCGTCGAAGGCCGGCTGGAGCTGGTGCAGCGCGACCGCGACGGCTGGCGCGGAGCGACCGGCGGCCAATATTTCCATCGCGATTTCGAAGCTGTCGGAGCTGAAGCTTTCCTGCCGCCCAACACCACCAGCCAGATCGGGCTGTTCACTCTCCAGGAGTTCGAGCTCGGTGAACTGGGAGTGGAGGCCGCGGCGCGTATCGAGCGAACTCATGCCGAGGCGCATACGCTTGGGCTGGAGCGCGACTTCACTGCATTTTCTGTCGCAGGAGGTGTCGCTTATCCAGTCGCGCAGCACGCCGAGATCGGCCTGAACCTGTCGCGCGCGGAGCGGGCGCCGTCCGCCGAGGAGCTCTTCTCGAACGGGCCGCACATCGCCACCCAGGCGTTCGAGATCGGCGATCCGAACCTCGCCAAGGAAAAAAGCGTCGGCGCTGAAGCCTACTTCCGGGTCGATCGCCCCAATTTCGAATTGAACATCACCGGCTTCGCCAATTGGTTCGACGACTTCATCTACGAAGCCGCGACCGGCGAGGAGCTGGAGGAGCTTCCGGTGTTCCGCTATTTCCAGCGCGACGCGACTTATTACGGCCTTGAAGGGGAGGCCTCGGCCGAGCTGTTCCGTTTCAGGGGCTTCCGCTTCATCGGGGACGTGGTTGCCGATTATGTTCGCGCTACGGTCAAGGGCGCCGGTCCGGTGCCGAGGATTCCACCGATGCGCGTGCTGGCAGGACTGGAGGCTCAGTCAAACCGCTGGGACGGCCGCTTCGAAGTCGAGCGGGTGGCGAAACAGGATCGCGTCGCCGCTTTCGAAACGCCGACCGACGGCTTCACCCTGGTCAATGCGTCGGTCGCGTGGCGTCCTTGGGGCAGGGACCGCGAGAGCGTCTTGATCCTGTCCGCAAACAACATCTTCAACGTCGAGGCGCGCCGGCACGCCTCTTTCACCAAGGGGTTCGTGCCGATGGCCGGCCGGGACATTCGCCTGAGCGCCCGCTTCAGCTTCTGACACGCGGGCTTGCGGCTCGTCCGCGGCGGCGGGTAAGCCGCTTTAATGGGTGGCACCGATCCGTTCGAGCTGTTCCGCGAGTGGTTTGCAGAAGCTCGCGGAAGCGAGCCGAACGACCCGGACGCGATGGCGTTCGCAAGCGCCGACGAGCAAGGCCGGCCGTCGGTGCGGATGGTTCTGCTGAGGGAAGCGGGCCCCGACGGCTTCGGCTTCTTCACGAACCTCGACAGCCGCAAGGGCAACGAACTGCTAACCAATCCGTGGGGCGCACTCGCGATCCACTGGAAGTCGCTGCGGCGCCAGGTCCGGGCGGAAGGCCCCGTCAAGCAGACGAGCGATGCCGATGCCGACGCTTACTTCGCGTCGCGGGCGCGTGAGTCGCAAATCGGATCGTGGGCCTCGGACCAGTCGCGGCCATTGGAAAGCCGCGAGCTCTTCGAGCAGCGCTACGAAGAAATGCGCAAGAGGTTCGACGGACGCAAGGTACCGCGACCGCCCCGCTGGTCGGGGTTCCGACTGATCCCGCAGCAGATCGAGTTCTGGAGCGACCGGCCGCACCGGCTGCACGAGCGGCGGCTGTTCCGGCTGACCGGCGATGGATGGAGCGAAGGGCTGCTCTACCCGTGAGCAGCGGTCACGCGCATGGCGCCGAGCGTTCGACGCTCACCTCGCGGGCGGCGGTTGCGAGCATCGCAATGGCGCTGTTCCTGATCGGGATCAAAGCCTGGGCCTCGTTGGAAACCTCGTCGATGGCGATGCTCGGTTCGCTGGCCGACAGTTCTCTCGACCTCGTCGCCAGCGTGATCGTGCTGCTCGGGGTGAGAGTTGCCGCCCAGCCCGCCGATAGCGAGCACCGCTTCGGGCACGGCAAGGCCGAAGCACTCGCCGCGCTCGTGCAGGTAATCATCATCTCGATTGCGGCGCTGTTCATCGGGTTCAAGTCGATTGAGCGCCTGGTCCGGGGAGCGCAGACGTCGGAAGCCGAGCTGGGCATCGGGGTTTCCGTGGTGGCGATGGCCCTCACCATCGGCCTTATCGCCTACCAGCGGTACGTCGTGCGGAAGACCGATTCGGTGGCCATCGCGACCGACCGGCTTCACTACGCCTCCGACCTGCTGCTCAACGGCTCGGTGATCGCCGCGCTCGCGCTCGACCAATATGCCGGGCTCGTCGGCGCCGACGCGCTGTTCGGCCTGCTGATCGCGCTGTGGCTGGCGAAGAGCGCCTGGGCGGCATCGAGCAACGTCCTCGACCAGCTGATGGATCGCGAATGGCCGGACGAGCTGAGGGAGGAATTCCTCGCCGCGACGAAGGACTATCCCGAGCTTTCCGGTCTTCACGATCTTCGCACCCGCACCAGCGGAACGCACCACTTCGCCCAGTTCCATGTCTGGGTTCCCGCCGACTGGACCGTCAGGCAGGCGCACGACCGTCTCGACCGAGTCGAGGAGGAGCTGCAGGAGCGGTTCCCGGGCACCGAGATCCTGATCCACGTCGATCCCGAAGGCCAGGTGGATCGAGAGACCCTGCTTCCGTCCGAGATCACGGAGAAGCCCGCATGACGACGCTTCCATTCTTCCAGGTCGACGCCTTCGCGGAAAAGCCGCTGACCGGCAATCCCGCGGCGGTGATGCCGCTCGACCATTGGCTGGACGATCGGCTGATGCAGGCGATCGCGGCCGAGAACAATCTGAGTGAAACGGCCTTCACGGTCCCGAGCGAGAGCGGCGATGTGGAAT
Source organism: Sphingomicrobium sp. (assembly GCA_051000635.1). Classification (GTDB taxonomy): domain Bacteria; phylum Pseudomonadota; class Alphaproteobacteria; order Sphingomonadales; family Sphingomonadaceae; genus Sphingomicrobium. The sequence continues at coordinate 30,571 of JBPCOC010000034.1, forward strand.
TCGATCTTCGCTGGTTCACTCCTGCGACAGAAGTACCCCTCTGTGGTCACGCGACGCTCGCGTCCGCGCATGCCCTGATGACCGGGGACCGAATCCGCTTCTCGACCCAGTCCGGGGTCCTAACGGTGAGCCGCGACGGCGACCTGCTGCAGCTCGACCTTCCTGCTGCTCCGGTGACAAAAACGGACGAGCCGGAGTTGTGCGCTGCGCTTCGCCTCGAACCGCGGCCGGTGTGGATCGCCGGCGGCTCCAGCGATGCGGCGATCCTGCTCCTGGACGACGAAGAGCAAGTGAGAGCCGTCAAACCGGATTTCGCGAAGCTTGAGGCGATCCCGCTGATGCCGATTGTCACCGCTCCCGGGCGCGAGCAGGACATCGCAAGCCGGGTCTTCGTTTCCTACGTCGGGATCGATGAGGACCCGGTAACGGGGGCTGCGCACGCGGCGCTGGTTCCGTACTGGGCAAAGCGCCTCGGCCGCCACGAATTTACAGCCATTCAGGCGAGCGAGCGCGGCGGAATGCTTCACTGCCGCGATGCGGAAGATCGGGTGATCCTCGGCGGCAAATGCTTTACCGTGATCGAAGGGCATTTTCAGCTTTGAGTGACAGGCAAGAGCCAAGCCTCGAGCGTCGAATCGGCACTCTCGGCTCGGGCCTGCTTTCGTTCAACGGAATTGTCGGTGCCGGGATTTTCGCTCTGCCGGCGGCCCTCCACGTCCAGTTCGGCGCCTTCAGTCCGTGGTTGTTCCCGATATTCGGGCTGCTGATCCTGCTCGTCGCACTTCCGTTCGCCAATCTCGCAGCATTTTTTTCATTCTCCGGCGGGCCGGTCGCCTACACCGCCAGCTTCGGGCGCGCCGTCTCGTTCCAGGTCGGGTGGGTCTATTATATCGCGCGGACCACCGCCTACGCCGCGAACGCGAACGTCTTCGCTTCCTATGCTGCGGCGCTGTGGCCGGCGCTTGGCGGAATGGCCGGGAGAGCTGCGGTCATCGTCGCGCTCGTCGCGCTCGTCACGTGGATTAATGTCGTTGGAGTTCGCCGCGCCATTCGCGCTCTGGACATCGTCAGCCTGTTGAAAGCGCTGCCGCTGGTGGTGCTCGCCATCTGGGCGCTGGTGGCATCGGGCGGAGTGGAGCTGGCCGGCCCGCTTCCCGAATTCGGGGCGCTCGAAGCGGCGGCGCTGATCACGCTCTATGCGTTCATCGGCTTCGAAAACAGCGTTGTCCCCGCGGGCGAAACGGTGAGCCCGCAGCGGACGATCCCGCGGGCGCTCATCACCACGATCGTCGCGACTGCCGCGCTCTATTTCGTCATTCAACTCGCCTATGTTTCGATCATGCCCGAGGGAGCATCGCCCGACGCCCCTCTCGCGGCGTTGGCGGGCCTGCTAATCGGGCCCGCGGGCATTATTCTGCTCAGCCTCACGGCAATGGCTTCGGTCGGCGGCAATTTCCTCGGATCGATGACGTCGACACCGCGCGTGACTTACGCTCTCGCCCGGGACGAGCTGCTGCCGCGATGGTTCGGAGAGGTCAGCCCGCGTTGGCACACGCCCGTTAACTCGATCCTCTTCATGGGGCTTATCGGCGGGGCGCTTGCCCTCTCCGGGAGCTTTGTCTGGCTTGCAATCGTCAGCACACTCGCCCGACTGTTCGTTTACGGCGCAAGCATCGCCGCACTTCCGGCTGCACGCCGGGCGGCTGGCCGAAAGACCGGGCCGGCGGTCGGGATGCTTATGCTCGGAGGGCTTCTGGTGTGCGTCTGGGCGGCCGCCCAGTCGGAGCTTCGGTCGTGGATCATGCTCGCCGCGCTGCTCGCGACCGAAACGGCCCTCTATGCGGTTGCAGAGCGCTCTCGCCGCCACGGCTCTATTCCCGCCTGAGCCGCTCCTCGAGCGCGTCCAGGACCGGAAGCTGGCTAGGCAGCATCATGTCGCGAGCCTGCTCGATGCTCATCCACCGCGCCTGGTCGCATTCGGGGAAGCGCTGCAGCCTGCCGCTTTTAGGGGGCCATTCCATTTCGAACTCCATGCTGCACAACCGCTCCGGGTCGAAATCGTCCTCGGCGGCGAACACCTCGACGATCTTGCCGCCCGACTGGCGGATTCGGCAGAGATGAAACGGAGTTGCGCAAAGCGCGGCCCCCATCTCCTCCTCGAATTCGCGAATCGCCGCGTCGGCCGCGCTTTCGCCTTCGGCCACGCCACCCTTGGGGATCATCCACGCGCCGGCGTCCCTGTTTTGCCAATAGGGTCCGCCGGGGTGGATGAGCAGGACTTCGATGCGGCTTGCACGCTCCCTGAACAGGAGAATGCCCGCGCTAAGCGGCGGCGGCACAGGCGACGCGCGGATCGGCCGCCTGGGTCTCGGCAATCCACCCGCCGCCGAGCACTCGCGAGCCGTCATAGAAGACCGCGGCCTGGCCCGGCGCCACCCCATATTCAGGGCGTGCAAAGCGCACCGAGCCGTTTTCGATCGAAGCCCGGACCGGGGGCGCGAGCGACCGCACCTTCACTTCGACCTCGCGCTGGTGCTCACCGATCCAGCTCAGATCGTCGACTCGCATTCGCTCGACCGCAAGTGCCGCTCGAGGGCCGACGACAAGCCGGCGCTTCTCGGGTTCGATCCGAATGACGTACAGCGGCTCCGGGCTGCCACCGATCTCGATCCCGCGGCGCTGTCCGACGGTGAAATGGACGACACCGCGATGCTTGCCGAGCAGCCGGCCCTCAAGGTCGACGATCTCGCCCTCCGCTTCGGTCTCCGGCCGGAGACGCTTCACAAGCGAGGCATAGTCGCCGTCGGGCACGAAGCAGATATCCTGGCTGTCGGGCTTGGTCGCGACGGCGAGTCCCGCCTCGAGCGCGATTCGCCGAACTTCGCTCTTCGGCAGGTCGCCCAGCGGGAAGCGAAGGAACTGCAGCTGCTCGGCAGTGGTCCCGAAGAGGAAATAACTCTGGTCGCGCTTCGGATCGGAGCCCTTGTGAAGCTCGATGCGATTCCCGTTGATTACCCGGCGCACGTAATGGCCGGTGGCGAGGCAGTCGGCGCCAAGCTCTCGGGCAAATCCGATGAGGTCGACGAATTTCACGCTTTGGTTGCAGGAGACGCACGGCACCGGCGTCCGCCCGCTTGAATATTCGTCGGCGAAGTGATCGATCACGCTTGTCCGGAAGCGGTTCTCATAATCGAGCACATAGTGCGCGATCCCGAGCCGATCGGCGACTTGCCGAGCGTCGTAAATGTCCTGTCCGGCGCAGCACGAGCCGGAGCGCTTCACCGCCTCGCCGTGATCGTAGAGCTGAAGGGTGATTCCGATAACCTCCGCCCCGGTGCTCGCGGCGAGAGCGGCCACAACGGAGCTGTCGACCCCACCGGACATGGCGACGACGATTCGGGCCTGCCGAGGCGGCCGATCGAGATTGAAACTGACGGACATTTGAACGCGCCTTTACCCGAAGTTCACTCCTCGCCGCTAGTCCGCGTGTCGAGAACGCAAAGTCCCGGGGGGTATTGTGTCGCGTAACGAAGGGAAGATTCGAGGCGAAGGTGAAGCGCCGGCCGACGCTGCCGACATACTTGCGGCGCTCGCCAGGGAAGCCGGAGTGAGCCCGACGCGGCGGAATGGCGCGGTCAGCCGATATCTCTCCGCCAGCGACGGTTGGCGCGAGGCATCGACTCTATTGGGCGGAGCGTTCGCGGCGGAAGATGAAGACAGGCGGAGACGGAATCGTGACCGGTAAATTAACCAGCAGCCTTGAGAATATCTTCAACGCGACAGGCTTAAGACAAGCGCATCGGCAACTAATGAAGCAGGTTTGACGGAATGCTCGAGAACCAAAAAATTCGGCCAGCCCAGGTTATCGGCCCTCTCGGCGAGCCGCTGACGCTCGAGACTCTGCCGCCTTCAGGCACGAATCGCTGGGTCGTTCGCCGCAAGGCGGAGGTTGTCGCGGCAGTCGCGGGCGGCCTCCTGAGTGTCGACGAGGCGTGCAAGCGCTACTCGCTCAGCCTCGAGGAGTTCACCAGCTGGCAGCGCGCCGTCGAGCGCAGCGGGATGCCGGGCCTGCGGGTCACGCGCATCAAGCACTATCGCGACGTCTACGAACGCCAGCAGCGTTACTGATCCAATCCATTCCCCCAGTTAACCGAGCGGCCAAGTTCGCTGTTCGACGGCGCGCGTGTCAGCCCGCGCGTAAGCCCGAAGGCTGGACAGGAGCCTCCGAATCCGGAACAACAATCGTGCATCGGGCGTCTTTTCGATGCTGATGGCCGCCGGGTGTCTGTGGCGGCCGCGAACAGGAGGGAACGCTCATGGGTTTCATCGTTTGGCTGATCATCGGGGGCATTGTGGGCTGGCTAGCCAGCCTCATCATGCGCACTGACGCGCAACAGGGTATCATCCTCAATATCGTCGTCGGAATCGTCGGCGCCGTCATCGCCGGTCTGATCTTCGGCGGCGGCAACATCAATCAGGATCCGCTCAGTCTCACGAATATTCTCTGGTCGCTGCTAGGCGCGGTCATTCTGCTCGCGATCGTCAACCTCATCCGCAGAGGCACGGTCCGCTAGGCGCGACACGAATTCGAACGAGGAAGGCCGCGTGGGAAGCCCCCGCGCGGCCTTTTGCTTACTGAAGCTCGAACACCATTGACAGGGTGACCTCCAGCTTTTGCTCCCCGGGTTCGATTTTGGTGTCGGGAGCGCGCGCCATCACCGCCATCTCGGCGGCCGGCATCGGCGGAGGCGGAGGCGAATAGCCGCCGCTTTCGCTTACGGAAATGACTCGCGCCACCCGCTTGCCGAGGGCTCGCGCGTAGAGTTCGGCGCGAGCCCGGCCGATCGCGACAGCATTGGTTCGTGCCTCATCGAGCGCCGCTTCGCGGTGTTCAATGGTCATATTGGGGCCGTTAATCTGGTTTGCGCCCTCGGCGACCAGAGCGTCGAGGATCCTGCCGCTGTTGCGGACGTCCCGGAAGCGAATGGTGACCTGGTTGGAGGCGCTGTAGCCGACCAGCTGCGGCGGCTGGTTTTCCTGGTAGCGATATTCCGGACTGAGATTGATCGAGCTTGTTTGAATGTCGCGATCGGCGATGCCGGCGCGCTTGAGGGCGGCGATCACGCGCTCCATCCGCACAGAATTCTCCTGGATCGCGCCGACCGCGGTCGTCGATCGAGTGACAACTCCGGCGGAAATCACCGCGATATCGGGAACTCGTGTGACTTCCCCAGTCGCGTTGACGTCGATCCGTGTTCCGCTGATCGCTTGTGTAAGCTCGGTCGTCACCTGAGCTGCGCCAGGTGCTGCCGGAATGGCTGCCGCGACGAGCAGCGCAGCAAGCAATCTCTTCATCGGTCAATCCTCTCTGCAATGCCACTGCACCAAGGATCGACGCAACGATATGGCTGCGCGGTTAACGCGGGTGTGGACGAACTCCCGCTAGCGCGCGATCAAGCGATAGATTCCCAGAATGATGAATGCTCCGACGATCGCGGCCAGGAACCCGGCTCCCTCACCAGGCCGATACCAGCCGACCACCTGGCCGAGCCAACCGGCAACGAACGCCCCGGCGATTCCAAGGAGAATGGTGACGATGCACCCGCCCGGGTCACGGCCCGGCATCAGCAGCTTCGCGATCCCGCCCGCGATTCCGCCAATTATGATCCACCACAGCCAGCTATAGCCTTCCAACATCCTTCTTCCCCTTAATTGCCGGTGCTCCGGTCTTGTCTTGCCGCCGCCCAATGGCCGCGTCCCCGATTCGATGCGCCAACGCGCCTTCGTTGATCAAGTGCCGCAGTTGGTAGAAAAAGGCTGGCGAAATGAATCTTGCTCGGGCGTGTGTTGCTCTTAGTGACCTATTCGCGTAACACAGTAACGGTAAGGCGGTCGCTGGACGCGCGGACAAGGCGAAAGAATGCTTGAGATGAACCGGGAAACGCCAATTCGAACTTCCGACTCGGACACGCTTGTCGTGGTCGACGACGGTGCACGCCGCCGCAAACGGATTGCGATTATCGGCGCAGGGATCGTCGCTATCGTTGCGATCGTGCTCGCGCTGATGATGTGGAGCGGCAGCGACGAGGCCGCGCCAGGCGCGGCGGGTGGGGCGGAAGACGGCTCCGGTCAGCTTCCGACCGTGTCGGTGGTGGTGCCGGGACGGACGTCGGTCGCCAGGGTGATTACCGCGAGCGGCCCTCTCGCAGCCCGCCGCGACCAGCCGGTCGGAGTGCCCGGAGAGGGCGGCCAGGTGATTCGCGTTCTCGTCGATGCCGGCAGCTGGGTGCGCCAGGGCCAGGTGCTGGCCTCGATCGAACGCTCGGTCCAGTCACAGGAAGCGGCGCAGCTCGCCGCGCAGGTGCAGGTCGCCCGCGCTGACGCCGAACTTGCGCAAAACGAGCTCGACCGCGCTCAGGCGCTGGTCGGCCGCGGCTTTATTTCGAAGGCGGACGTGGACCGCAGACAGGCCGCCCGGGACGCTGCGAACGCTCGCGTACGAGTTGCCCAGGCGCAGCTCAATGCGGCTCGGGCGCGAATCGGCCGGCTCGACGTCCGCGCTCCTACCAGCGGCCTGATCCTCGACCGCAACGTCGAAGTCGGCCAGGTCGTCAGTGCAGGTTCCGGGGCTCTGTTTCGGCTTGCCCGTGGCGGCGAAATGGAGCTCCAGGCGCGGCTGGGCCAGCAGGACATAGCCGCGATTCGTGTCGGAATGCCGGCGACAGTCACTCCGATCGGAGCCGATCAAAGCGTCACCGGTCGCGTGTGGCAGGTCGCGCCCGTAATCGACCCGCAGTCCCGCCAAGGCGAGGTGCGCATCGCAATTGCCTACACTCCTCAGATTCGCCCCGGCGGCTTTGCAGAAGCGAAGATCACCTCTGGAGCTACCACTGCTCCACTTCTGCCGCAGAGTGCCGTGCTCAGCGATGCGGGGGGCAATTACGTCTACATAATCAACGACAAGAACGAGGCCGAGCGCCGTGACGTCCAGGTCGGGACTGTCGACGATCGTGGCGTCACAATTGCGCAGGGGCTTTCGGGCCAGGAGCGAGTCGTCTTCACGGCGGGTCCGTTCCTGAATGCTGGCCAGAAGGTGAACCCGCGCCGGCAGTCGTTGTCCAACGGGCTATCGAACGAGTAAGATCTAGATGAACTTCCGCAACATTTCGGCGTGGTGCATCCGTAACCCCGTCCCGCCAATCGTCCTGTTCATCGGGCTGCTTCTGATGGGAGTCATCTCGTTCGCGACGATGGAGGTCACCGACAGCCCCGACATCGATTTCCCGGCGGCAACCGTGACCATCGTCCAGCCCGGCGCCGCACCCGAGGAAATGGAGAACCAGATCACGCAGCGGGTCGAGGCTGCGCTGCGAGGCGTCGAGGGGGTCGACGAAATCAACAGCTCGATCAACGAGGGCCGCTCGAACACATTCGTGCAGTTCGCCATCGGCACCCCCACCGACCGAGCGGTGAACGATGTTCGCGAAGCGATCGCACAGATTCGCGGCGACCTTCCCGAGGGCATCCTTGAGCCGCAGGTTCAAAGAATCACGATCAACGACGACGACCTTGCCTTCATCGCCGCCGAAACCACCGACATGACGCTGGAACAGCTGAGCTGGTTCATCGACAATACGGTCAGCCGCAGGCTGCTCGGAATCGAAGGCATGGGCGGCGTCAACCGATTCGGCGGCGTCGACCGAGAGATGCGAGTGATCCTCGATCCGAACGCGCTGCAGTCTCACGGAGTCACTGCCGCACAGGTCAATACGCAGCTTCGACAGACCAACCTCAACGCCACCGGCGGGCTGACCGAGATTGCCGGCTCACGCCAGTCGGTGCGCGTGCTCGGCAACGCCCAGTCTGCGCACGAACTGGGTGAAACGCAGATCTCGGTGCCGGGCGGTCAGGTAATCCGCCTGCGCGACATCGCAGACGTGCGCGACGCGGCTTCGGAACAGACGAGCCTCGCGCGGATGAACGGGCGCGAGGTGGTGGTGTTCAACTTCCACCGCGCCAAGGGCGCCAGCGACATCACCGTCTACGACGAGGCGTGGAAGGAGATGCGCGACATTGAGGAGGAGGATCCGCGGATCCGCTTCGTCGAGATCAACAACAGCGTCGACTACACCAAATCGCAGTACAAGACTTCGATGCTGGCGTTGATCGAAGGAGCGGCGCTTGCGGTCCTGGTCGTGTTCCTGTTCCTCCGCGACCTCCGAGCGACGGTCATTGCCGCAATAGCGATCCCGTTGTCGGCGATTCCCGCCTTCTGGTTCATGGACTTGATGTCCATCAACCTGAATTTCCTCTCGCTGCTAGCGCTTGCGCTAGTTGCGGGCGTGCTGGTCGACGATGCGATCGTCGAGATCGAAAACATCGTTCGACACATGCGTATGGGCAAAAGCGCCTACCAGGCGTCGATCGAGGCGGCCGACGAGATCGGGCTGGCGGTCGTTGCGACCACGATGTCGATTGTGGCGGTGTTCCTTCCAGTCGCGCTGATGCCCGGGATTTCGGGCCAGTTCTTCAAGAATTTCGGCTACACGGTGGTGCTTGCGGTCATCATGTCCCTGCTGGTCGCGCGAATGCTCACTCCGCTTATTTCCGCCTATTTCCTTAGAGCCAAGGGCGTCCAGGAGCATGCCAACGGCGTTTGGATGCACCGTTACCTCGGGCTTTTGAAATGGAGCTTGTCGACGGAAAAGACCGACTCCAAGATCGCCGCCCTCCCGAAGCGGGAGGGACGTGCCTCGTTCTACTTCGCCGAAGCGGGCTTCGCTTTACTGCTTCTCGTGGCCTTCGTCGCCGGAATCGTCGGCGGCCAAATGGCGCTTGGAGCGGTCGGCCTGACGGGCTTCCTGGCGGTCCTGATCGCGCTGGTGATTGGCGCAGCGGTCGCTTTTGGCGCGAGCCGCCTCATCGGATGGTGGGCGAAATCGCGCAGCGTTCACTTCGCCGAATGGCACGAGGCCTTCGTCGGCAGCCTGAAGGCGCGCCGTCACGATCACCGGATGGTGATGGTCGGCGCAGGCTTTTTGACCCTCGGGGTAACGGTCGGCCTCTTTGCGATGCTTCCGATGCAATTCCAGCCGGACCTCGACCTCGACACCCGCACTGTGCGCATTTCAATGCCGCCTGGGGCTACGCTGCAACAGACCCGAGACGTCGTTCACGTGACTGCGATGACCGTCGCCGAGCATCCCGACGTCGAAACGGTGTTCGAGCGCACCTTCACCAATTCGGGCTACGTCAACGTAAAGCTGAACGAGGACCGCTCGAAGACCTCGACCGAAATCGAGCGCGAACTGGCCCCGAGGCTCGCCGCGATCGCCGATGCGCGAGTGAACTTTCAGAGCCAGGGCGGTGGCGGGCCCGGAGGTGGCGGCCAGGCCCTGAACTTCTATCTCGGTTCGACCGACCCCGAACTGCTCGAAGAGACCGCCTATCGGATCGCGGCGGAAATGTCCCAGCGCAAGGAGTTTGTCGGGCCTCGAGTCATCGGTGACGACATTCGCCCGGAAATTACCATTTCGCCTCGATTTGACCTCGCGGCCGATCTTGGCGTGACCACCAGTGCGCTCAGCCAGACCGTCCGAATCGCAACGTTGGGCGACATTGACCAGAACAGCGCGAAGTTCTCACTTTCCGACCGTCAGATTCCGATCCGCGTGAGCCTTTCGGAAAATGATCGGCGAGATCTTTCTACGCTGACAAACCTGCCGGTACCGACCAGGAACGGTGGCTCGGTGCCGCTCCGATCGGTGGCCGAAATCGGCTTCGGCGCCGGCCCGACGGCGGTTCAGCGCACCGACCAAATGCGGCGAATTTCTATCGGCGCGGACCTGGCGCCGGGACTGGTTTCGTCGGACGCCTGGGCGATCATCGACGAGCTACCGTCGGTCAAGAACCTGCCGCGGGGAGTGCAGCGGCTGAACCTTGGCCCGGAGAAGTGGCAGGCCGAGATGATCAATAACTTCATTCTCGCGGTGATCGCCGGAGTCGGCCTGGTGTTCGCAGTGCTGGTGCTGCTGTACCGCCGCTTTCTTGCTCCGTTGGTCAACATGGGCTCGCTGCTCCTGGCTCCGCTTGGGGCCGCGGTCGCGCTCCACATCGCCGGACTGTCGATGTCGATGCCAGTGTTCATCGGCCTTCTCATGCTGCTCGGGATCGTCGCTAAGAACTCGATTCTGCTGGTCGACTTCGCGCTCGAGATGATGAACCACGGAATGGAAAAGAACGAGGCGATCTGGGAGGCCGGGCACAAGCGCGCTCAACCAATCGTGATGACGACGGTGGCGATGGTCGCGGGCATGGTCCCGATTGCCTTCTCGCTCCACGGCGATGGGAGCTTCCGGGCGCCAATGGGCTTCACCGTGATCGGCGGCCTCATCTTCTCGACCATCCTGACCCTGCTGCTGGTGCCAGCCTATTTCAGCCTGGCGATCGATATTGAGCGCTGGCTGGGGCGGATGCTCGGCAAGCTGGTCAGCACTAAGGATGACCAGTCTGCCCCGGACAGGCGCCACGACGAGGGCGACCAGGCTCCACTGCCGGCGGAGTGACAGCATCGTTCTCAAGCCGCTAGGGTGGCGGCGATGAACGGTCCCGCCCGATTGTCGCGTTTCAACCCCGTCCAGCCCGGAGCGCGCGGCATGAAGCTCGCCGCGACGGGCCTGCTGGTGCTGATGGCGGCGCTGTTCTTCACCAGCCGGGCTTACGAGGAAGTCTATCCAGGGCTGGCGTGGGTCAAGGCCTTCGCCGAGGCGGCGATGGTCGGCGGACTGGCCGATTGGTTCGCGGTTACCGCGCTGTTCCGCCACCCGCTCGGCATCCCGATCCCGCACACTGCGATTATCCCCAGGAACAAGGACCGGATCGGCGAAGCCCTCGCCAATTTCATCAAGGAAAATTTTCTCCAGCCTTCCATCGTCGCACGTCGCATGCGCAACATCGACGTGGCCGGCGCGGCCGGGCGTTTTCTTCGCACTCCGGCAGAAGGGACGCGCATCCGTCACGGCGCCTCGCGGCTGATCGCAGACATTTTCGAAGGCCTGGACGACGAGCGGCTCGGCGGAATCGTCAAGGGCGCGATCGCGACGCGAATCAAGGCCATGGAGGTGTCGCCGCTGCTCGGCCACATGCTAGCCTCGGCGATCAACGAGAACCGCCACGTGCCGATGCTCGAGGCGGCCATCCGCTGGCTGGCGCGCTCGCTCGACGCCAACGAGGACCTGATCCGTGAAATGGTGCACAAGAAGGCGAATTGGGTGCTCAAGCTTGCCGGGCTCGACGCCAAGTTGGCCGATGCGATCCTCGATGGCCTGCGCAAGCTGACGACCGAGATGTCGACCGACCCCGCGCATCCTGTCCGAGTGAAGCTCGAGGAGGCGCTGACTCAGCTCGCCAATGACCTCCAGACCGATCCGGAAACCCGAGCGCGCGTCGAGGAAATGAAGGAGCAGCTTCTCGCCAACCGCTCGGTCGCGCTGTGGATCGACACTTTGTGGCAAAGGGGGCGCGAGGCGATCATCCGGGCCGCGCGCAATCCGGACGCGGCGATGGCGGGGCGGCTCGGAGAGGTGCTGCAATCGATGGGCGCATCGCTAGAACAGGATCCGCGAATCCGGGCCGCAATCAACCAGTTCGTTCGCCGGGCGGCTGCCGGCATGGCGCAAAGCTACGGAACGTCGATCGTCAAGCTGGTGTCGGAGACGATCCGCGGCTGGGACGCCGGAACCGTGACCGCTAGGCTCGAGGGCGCGGTCGGGCGCGACCTCCAATATATTCGGATCAACGGCACGCTCGTCGGCGGACTCGTCGGCCTGGTGCTTCACGCGCTCGACATGATCTGAGGGCTTGCCTTCCTCCCGAGCAGCGGCTTTCCTCCAGCCACGCCACCGCCGTCGAGGAATGCTGACATGAAGCGTATTGCACTGCTCGCCGCGAGCGCGCTTACCTTTTCCACTCTCGCAAATGCGCAAACGGCGCCCGCTGCCGCCGAGCCGGTGAAGGTGATCCACGCAGGGACGCTGATCGCCGAGCCGGGCCGGGCGCCGCTTCGCAACGCGACCGTGATCGTCCGCGGCCGCCAGATCGCCGAAGTCCGCCAAGGCTTCGCAGAGGTGCCCGGGGCGCAGATCATCGACCTGCGGACAGCAACGGTGCTCCCGGGCCTAATAGACATGCATGTCCACCTCGGCGGGCTTGACGATCGCATGCAGTCCCGTCTGCAAGCTCCCTTCCGCGATTATGAGGATGAGGCCTATACGGCTCTTCTGAACGCGCGGCGGACGCTGCTTGCCGGCTTCACGACCGTTCGGGACCTCGGCGCGGAGCCGCGCACCATCATGTCGCTTCGCGACGCGATCGCCTCCGGCCACTTCGCCGGGCCGACCATCGTCGCTGCAGGAAGGATGGTCTCGGTCTCCGGCGGCCACGGCGACGTCAACGGCTTCAACCGCGATCTCACGAGCATCTATGAGCCGCGGGCAATCAACACCTGCAACGGCGCCGACGATTGCCGTCGCGCCGTCCGCGAGCAGATTTCACTCGGCGCCGAGGTGATCAAGTTCGCGGCGACCGGCGGAGTTCTGTCGAACGTGCCGGGCGGGCTCAACCAGCAGATGATGGCCGACGAGATGCGGGCGGTTGTCGAAACGGCGCGCACCTTCGGCCGCAAAGTCGCAGCCCACGCGCACGGCGTCGACGGGATAAACGCAGCGCTCGAGGCGGGCGTCGATTCGATCGAACACGGCACCTTTACGAACGACCGCACCTTCGAGCTCTATCGCCGCACCGGGGCCTATTACGTGCCGACTCTGCTCGCTCCTGCCGCTGCACTCGCCGACGGAGAGCGGGGCGCACTGACCCCGGCCCAGATGCAGAAGGCGCGCGAGGCAGCCGGCAATGCCGAGCGCAGCTTCGCCGAAGCTGTACGGCGCGGCGTCAATATCGCGTTCGGCACCGACAGCGGCGTTTCGCGTCACGGCGACAATGCGCAGGAATTCACGCTGATGGTGCGCAACGGAATGAGTCCGGCTGCGGCGGTCCGCTCGGCAACGGTCGACGCCGCAACGCTGCTCGGCCGCGCCGGCCAGATCGGCACGATCGAGGCCGGCAAGGACGCCGACATCATCGCCGTCGAGGGCGATCCGGTGGCGGACGTGCGTGTCCTTGAGACTGTCGGCTTCGTGATGAAGCACGGCCAGGTGCACAAGCTCGGCGGCAAGCGCCAGATCGCCGACTAGCCGCCGCTCCGAACCGGCGTGGCCGCCGTTTGTCGCCGCTCCGCCGTCGACTGTCGAATGAAGAACAACGGTCAGGCGCGATTCACATCGACGGCGCGACGACGGACCGATGATTGCCAGAAAGTCACTTGCGGTGGGCGCGGCGGCGCTCGCGCTTGCCGGCGCCGCAACGGCTCAGACGGCGGAAGAGGCCCCCCAGTCGGCTGCGGCCGGGCCCCTGCCGGAATATGAAGAATTCGCCGACGAGGACTCGGAGACGATCGTCGTCACCGGCGCCCGACCGCGCGGCTCCGTGATTGGCGACATCCCGCCGGAGAACACGCTCACCACGCGCGACGTGATGGCAACTGGCGCGACCGATATCAACGAGCTTCTCGAAGCGCTCGAGCCGCAGATCGGGAGCGCTCGCGGTCGCGGCGGCGGCCGGCCGATCATGCTTCTCAACGGCCAGCGAGTCTCCAGCTTTCGCGAGCTTCGCGACATCCCGACGGAAGCGATCAGCAGGGTCGAGATCCTGCCAGAAGAGGTGGCGCTGAAGTACGGCTATCGGGCTGACCAGCGGGTGGTGAACATCATCCTTCGGGAAGGTTTCCAATCGACCGTCGCCCGCCTCGAAGGGACTACCGCCACCGAAGGCGGCTATGTCGGGGGCGAAGCCGATTTGACCCGGCTGATTATCGGAGAGAACAGCCGGACGACGCTGGACCTCGACATCGAGGCGAACAATCCGCTCACCGAAAATGAGCGCGACATCCTGCTTCAGAACGCGCCCGACGACCCGGATCTCGACCCGCGGCGCGCGCGAACGCTCGTCGGTTCGCGTCGTGAAGTCACGGCCACGGCCACGCACAATCGCCAGCTCGGAAGTGTTGGCGCGACCGGCAACGTGGAGCTTCAGCACAACGAAGGCCGCTCGCTGATCGGGCTCGGCGATACTCTGCTCGAGCCGCTGGCACGCAACACCACGCGCGACAGTGCCCATGCCGGGTTCGTTCTCAACGGCAATGTCAGCGACTGGCGCTGGTCGATCACCGGTAACGCCGACGCGGCCCGCAATGTGACGAGCACCGACCGAGATGCCAGCGAAACTGGCGACCGGGCAGTGACGAAGACACTTTCCAGTGACATCGACGCGATGGCGAACGGCACGCTGTTCCGGCTTCCCGCCGGCGAAGCCGGCGCGACGGTCCGGGTTGGGGCCAGCACGCTCCACCTCGACAGCGACCGCCGGCGCTGCGGGACGATCGTCTCCACTTCGCTAGGCCGCACCCGGGGGAGCGCGTCGGCCAATCTCGACCTTCCGGTGTCGCGTCGGAACAGCGACTTCGGATCGCTCGGCAATCTCACTCTCAACGGCAATGCAGAGGTCGAGCGGCTGTCGGACTTCGGCACTCTTACGACCTTCGGAGCGGGCGCGAGCTGGTCGCCGTTGCAGCGCCTCGACCTGATCGGCAGCTGGACCAGGGAAGAAGGCGCGCCGACGGTTCAGCAACTCGGCGACCCGGTGCTGGAGACGCCGGACACGCGAATCTTCGACTTCACGAGCGGCGAGACGGTGCTGGTCACCGCGATCACCGGCGGAAACCCCGGCCTCGACGCCGACCAGCGCAACGTTCTGAAGCTCGGCGCGAACTGGAAGCCCTTCGCGGAAACCGACCTCAGGCTGCGCGGCGAATATGTGCTCTCGCGCTTCGACAATCAGATCTCCAGCTTTCCCGGCCCGAGCGAAGCGCTGGAGACCGCTTTCCCCGAACGGTTCGTCCGCAATTCCGACGGCGAGCTGGTGAGCGTCGACCTGCGCCCGGTGAATTTCGACAGCGCCCGCCGCGACACGCTCCGAATCGGCTTCAACTTTTCAAAGCCGCTGCGGTCGGCGCGGCCGTCGCAAGCCGCGATCGACGCGATGCGCGCCCGGCGCGCTGCAAGCGGCCAGGGCGCACCGGCCCAAGGCCTGCCAGTGAGGCAGGAACGGGCCGAAGCGGGCGCGGGCGGCCGAGTTCCAGGGCTCGGGCGCTTCGGAGGAGGCGGGGGACGCGGCGGTCGGCTAACCTTTTCGCTCACCGACACCATCACGCTGGTCGATGAAGTGACGATTCGCCCCGGCCTGCCCAGGCTCGACTATTTGCGGGGCGATGCCGTCGGCCAGCGCGGCGGCCGCCCTCGTCACGAGGTCCAGGCCCGGGCCGGCTATTTCAACAACGGGCTTGGAGCGCGCCTGGCGGCCAACTGGCGGAGCGGAACGCGGGTCCACTCCGCGACCGGCGACGACCTGCGCTTCTCGCCGCTCGCCACCTTCGACCTCAGGCTGTGGGCGAACCTCGGCCAGCGCCTCGGCCTCGTCGCCAGGCACCCGTGGCTTCGCGGCACGTCGGTGCGGTTCGAGGTCGACAATCTGCTCGACTCCAAGCCGAAGGTCCGAAATCTCGCCGGTGACGTGCCGTTCGGCTTCCAGCCCGACCTGCTCGACCCGCTCGGACGGACAATCAGCATCAGCGTCCGCAAGCTGTTTTTGCCGCCGCGCGGCTCCTTCCGCAGGAGCGAAGCAGGCGGCAGCGGCGGAGGGGACGACTAGGGATTTCTTCCCTTTGCCGAATGTTTTTGCCATGCGGCGGCAATGAAGACGCCGCAGCCGGTCCGGGGGATGCAAAGCCTGTTGGGAGAGGATGCCGATCGCATGGCCGCGGTCGTCGCCGCGTTCGACCGCGTCCGACGGTTGTACGGGTTCAAGCGCGTCGAGGTTCCGGTGCTCGAGGCGACCGAAGTGTTCGCCCGGACGATGGGAGAGACAACCGACGTGGTGTCCAAGGAAATGTATTCCTTCGAAGACCGGAGCGGCGATTCGGTGACGATGCGGCCGGAATTCACCGCCGGGATCGCCCGCGCCTATCTGTCCGAGGGCTGGCAGCAATATGCGCCGCTGAAAGTCGCGACCCACGGCCCCGCCTTTCGTTACGAGCGGCCGCAGAAAGGCCGCTTCCGCCAGTTCCACCAGCTCGATGCGGAGATCATCGGGGCAGCCGAGGCGGCCGCCGACGTCGAGCTGCTCGCGTTCGCCGACCAGCTGTTGAAGGAGCTCGGAATTGGCGAGGGCGTCAGTCTCGAGCTCAACACGCTCGGCGATGCCGAGACGCGAGAGGCGTGGCGCGAGGCGCTGGTCGACCATTTCCGCGGGAGCGTCGACAAGCTGTCGGAGGAAAGCCGCGATCGGCTGGAGCGCAATCCGTTGCGGATTCTCGACAGCAAGGACCCGCGTGACCGGACGGTCGCCAACGCTGCCCCAGCAATC
>JBPCOC010000059.1:0-5075 GCA_051000635.1 Sphingomicrobium sp.
GCCGCCACCTCCGCCGCCACCGCCGCCGCCGCCTCCGCCGCCACCTCCGCCACCGCCGCCGCCGCCGCCGCCTCCGCCGCCGCCGGCGGACCCGCCAGGGCTCGCTTTCCGCGACGAGATCATTCCCTGGCTGGATAACGGCACTTCCTCTGAGGATGAGGATGAAGATGAAGAAGTCGTCGACGAATCAACACTTTACGGCGACCTTTTGATCGATATCGGAATCACGAGTGGATCCGATCCGAGCGACTGGGATCCGATCGAGATCGACAACGACGACTGAGGGGAGCCGAGCGCTCGCCCGCTCATCGAACCAGTGGCAAGCGCGTGCCGGGCTTGCTAGCGAGCCGGAATGGCCGACCCTGACACAGCTTCCGTCATCGAAACCCCGTTCGATGCCGCGCTTTCCGAGCGCTACCTCGTCTATGCTCTCTCGACGATTACCGCCCGCTCGCTTCCCGACGTCCGCGACGGTTTGAAGCCTGTCCACCGCCGTTTGTTGTGGGCGATGCGGCTGCTTCGGCTCGATCCGGCGGGAGCGTACAAGAAGTCGGCGCGCGTGGTCGGCGACGTCATTGGCAAATATCACCCGCACGGCGACCAGAGCGTCTATGACGCGATGGTCCGGCTCGCGCAGGATTTCGCGCTTCGCTACCCGCTCGTCGACGGCCAGGGGAACTTCGGCAACATCGACGGCGATAACGCCGCCGCCTACCGGTATACCGAGGCTCGGCTGACCGCGGTCGCAATGCAGCTGATGGGCGGGGTCGACGAAGGAACCGTCGACTTCCGGCCTACCTACAACGGCGAGGAGGATGAGCCGGAAGTCTTTCCGGGGCTGTTCCCCAACCTGCTTGCGAACGGTGCCAGCGGAATCGCGGTCGGAATGGCCACATCGATCCCGCCGCACAACGTCGGCGAACTGATCGACGCCGCAATCCACCTGATAGACAATCCCAAGGCGGAAGATTCCGCTCTCATGGACTTCGTCGGAGGGCCAGACTTCCCGACCGGAGGAGTGCTCGTCGACAGCGGCGGATCGATCGCCGAATCCTATGCGACCGGGCGAGGATCGTTCCGGGTACGAGCGACGGTCAGCCAGGAGAAGGAGAAAGGCGGCGGCTGGTACCTGCTGGTCAGCGAAATCCCGTACGGAGTGCAAAAGGGCAAGCTGATCGAGCAGATCGCGGCGCTGATCGCCGACAAGAAGCTTCCGATCCTTGCCGACGTGAGGGACGAAAGCGCCGAGGAAGTGAGGCTGATCCTCGAGCCGAAAAGCCGCACCGTCGACTCCGAGCTCCTGCTCGAAAGCCTCTACCGGATCACCGAGCTGGAGGTCCGCTTTCCGCTGAATCTCAACGTGCTGGACGCCACGAGAACCCCGATTGTCATGAGCCTGCGCGAAGCGCTTGCCGCCTGGCTCGAGTTCCAGTTCCAGGTCCTGGTGCGCCGAAGCCAGGTGCGGATCGGCAAGATCGACGAGCGCGTGGAGCTGCTCGACGGTTTCCTGATCGCTTTCCTGAACCTCGACCGGGTGATCGCGATCATCCGGACCGAGGACGAGCCGAAGCCGGTATTGATGGCGGAATTCTCGCTCTCGGACCGGCAGGCCGAGGCAATCCTCAACTTGCGCCTGCGGTCCTTGCGGAAGCTCGAGGAAATGGAGATCGGGCGCGAGCGGGAGGCGCTTTTAAAGGAGCGCGACGAACTTTCGAAGCTGATCGAAAGCCCGGCGCGGCAGCGCACACGCCTCAAGAAGGAGCTCGCGTCGGTCAAGGACAAGTTCGGAGACCCGCGCCGTACCCGGATCGAGGAGGGGGCGGCGCCGCGCGAGATCGATTGGTCGGCCATGATCGAGAAGGAGCCGATCACCGTCATCCTGTCACAGCGCGGCTGGATCCGGTCGATGAAGGGCCATGTCCCGCTCGAAGAGGTCGAGCAGCTCAAATGGCGCGAAGGCGACGGCCCTTTCATCCATTTCCACGCCCAGACGACCGACAAGCTGGCGCTGTTCGCCGACAATGGCCGGGTCTATACGCTGACGGGGGACAAGCTTCCCGGCGGCCGCGGGTTCGGCGAGCCGGTACGACTGCAGATCGACCTCGAGCCTGAGGTGGAGATCGTCAACCTGCTTGTTGCGAGACCGGCAATGAAGCTTCTCGTGGCGTCGTCCGACGGCCGCGGATTCATCGCTGCCGCTGATTCGACCATCGCCGAAACCCGCAAGGGCAAGCAGCTGGTGAACCTTCGCGCGCACGCGAAAGTCGCTGTCGTCCGGGCGGTCCCGGATGACGCCGATGCTGTCGCCGTTGTCGGCGAAAACCGCAAGCTGCTCGTCTTCGCGCTGTCCGACCTTCCGGAACTGGCGAGGGGGCAGGGCGTGATGCTGCAGCGCTATCGCGACGGCGGGCTGTCCGACGCGATCGCCTTCCGGCTCTCCGACGGTCTGAGCTGGAGCCTCGGCGGCGAAAGCGGCCGAACCCGCACAGAGGCGGACCTGACGGCGTGGCGGGCCGCAAGGGGCGCCGCGGGGCGGATGCCGCCGGTCGGCTTTCCGCGCTCAAACCGGTTTCGGTGAGTTAACAATACTGCGTCAACAAAGCCGTTAGCGAGAAGCTGGATACGGGGAATTAACCCATCTTCGTCATATCGCGGGCATGCAGGCCGCAGAACAGCGTTCCGGTAGGCCGACCCGCGCGCCCCAAAGCGACGGGCCAGGGTTGAAGACGCCCCTGGCGACCGCGGACGACCTCGCTTTGCTCGGGGCACTTCCGATCGCAGCCGCGATCATCGGCCGCGAGGAGGATAAGGCTCTCAAGGTGCTGGCGCACAATTCGCGATTCGAGGAAGCCATTGCCCGCTCGACCTGCATGGCGACGGACTGGAACGAGGCGGAGTGCCTCAAGGGCGGTGCCATCGCCGAGCTGTTCGAAGACTATTTCACCGACCCGCTGAGCGCCGGCGAGCTCGAAATCAGGGAGGGCGAAGGGGTCGCTGCGCGTTATATGCGGATCAAGCTTGCACCGCTGCCGAAAGGCGAGAGCGCGATGCAGCGCTGCCTGATGAGCGACGTCGATCGCACCGTCGAGGTCCAGGCAGAGCGAACCTTGCGTGCAGAAATGCTTCGCGACAGCTTGACGGGGCTTCCCAATCGCCTCGCCTTTACCGAAGAAGTCGAGCGTGCCGGCGACAAGGCCGCGAAAGCGCGCGAGCATGCGGTGCTGGTCGTCGATGTGCTTCGCTTCAGCCGGATCAACGAGAGCATGGGCAGCCTCGCGGGCGACGAGCTCCTCATCACTCTTGCAAGGCGGCTGATGTCGGCGCTTCGTGGCGGCGAAGTCCTCGCACGCACCGGCGGCAACGAATTCGGGATCCTGGTGTCGCTTCGCCGGGGAATCGAGGACGCGCTGACCGCCGCCGAGCGAATCAAGGAGGTGATGTCGGCGCCGTTTCAAATCTCCGATCTCGACATCCAGGTGGAGTGCGCGATCGGAGTCGCGCTGATGCAGGGCGGCCAGGAGGCCGAGGAGCTGTTCCGGAACGCGCAATTTGCGGTGAAGCAGGCCAAACACAGCGGCAAGCCGCAGATCTAAGAGCCGAAGGAAGCCAGCCTCGCGCGGCGCCGGTTCTCGATCGAGACCGAGCTTCGCCGGGCGCTCGAGAAGGAACAGCTCAAGCTCTTCTACCAGCCGCTGATCGACCTGAAATCCGGCGACGTCGCGGGGTTCGAAGCGCTTGCGCGCTGGACACACGCCGACCGGGGTGAAATTTCGCCAGCCGAATTCATTCCGGTCGCGGAAGAATCGGGGCTGATCCTCCAGCTCGGCCGCTGGGCGATGGATAAGGCGGCGCACACCTTGGCCGACTGGGATCATGACGCCGGCGAGAAGCTGCCGCTTTACGTCGGAGTGAATCTGTCGGCGATTCAGGTTGCTCGCGACGATATCGCCGGCGTGGTCGCGAGCGCATTGCGATCGAGTGGGCTGACCGGCGATCGGCTCACGCTCGAGCTCACCGAAAGTTCGATCGTCCAGGACCCGGGGCGCGCGATCCGGGTGTTCGACGCTCTCAAATCGCTCGACGCGACGGTGGCGATGGACGATTTCGGAACCGGCTATTCCAGCCTTGCCTACTCCAGCGGCTTCCGATCGACGTCCTCAAGATCGACAAGAGCTTCGTTTCCGGGATGATGGTCGACCCCGACGCCGTGGCCATCGTCCGAGCCGTCCTGAGCCTTGCAGAGGCGCTTGGAATGTCGACGACCGCCGAAGGGATCGAGTCGGTCGAGCTGGCGACGACTCTCGCCGCGCTCGGCTGCTCGAGCGGCCAGGGCTATTATTTCTCCAGGCCGCTCGAGCGCGAAGCTGCACTCGAATATTGGAAATCGCGACGCCGCAACGCCCGCTAGGCCTCGGTTAAGGGCTGGAGGCGAGCACTTCGGAAACGATCGCCTCGAACTCCGGCCCGCCGGGAAAGCCGGCTTCGACCCAATTGTCCTCGATCTGTCTGAGCGCTCGGGAAACCGCCGGACCTTCCGGAACGCCACGCTTGATGAGTGAGCCGCCGGAAATCGGGAGGCGGGGCGGGGACCAGCCGGCGATTTCCTTCGCTTCGGCGGCGCGGCCGTCGATAAGCAGGCGATCGACCGCGCAGCCGACGCCGGCTCTGTAGGCGGACGCTTTCGGATCGGCTTCCGATTGCGGTTCGGCGGCGCAGGCGAGGCGCTTGCGCGCCCGGTTCGACAGCTTCAGGCGGGCGGCGATTATCTCCGCGGCTTTGGGATCGCGGGGAAGCAGCGCTGCGAAGCGTCGAAGCGGGTCCGCCTCGATGCCCGCCTCGCGTTCAACCGAAACGAGCGACCGCAGCGACTCGACCGCGCCCGCTTCGATCTCGGGAAGGACCGGTTTGAGTATCGCCTGGTCCAGCATCACCCGCACCGTCTGCGAGGGATCGTCGACGGCAAGCAGCTTGAGCAGCTCGTCGGCGATCCGCTCGCGCGACAAAGCCATCAGGTCATTCGCCCGGGCGGCGCAGGCCTCGAGCGCTTCAGCGTCGGGCTCGCCTTCGCCGAAGCG
>JBPCOC010000006.1:0-3519 GCA_051000635.1 Sphingomicrobium sp.
TGGGCGCGCACGAGAATGGCGATGTCGGACAAGGGGCGGCCGCGGGCCTGGGAGGATTCGATCTCCTCGCCGACGCGGCGCGCTTCCTCGGGGCCGTCCCAGACGCCGATGACCCGGACCTTCTCGCCCTCCCCCGCGTCGGTCCACAAGGTCTTGCCGAGGCGGCCAGCGTTATTGGAGATCACGCCGTCGGCGGCGGCGAGGATGTGCGAGGTCGAGCGGTAGTTCTGCTCGAGCCGGATGATCTTCGCTCCGGGGAAGTCCTGCCCGAACTTCAAGATGTTGGCGACCTCGGCGCCGCGCCACGAATAGATCGACTGGTCGTCGTCGCCGACGCAGCACAGGTTGCGCCTGGGCTCGGCCAGCAGCTTGAGCCATTCGTACTGGGCGGAGTTGGTGTCCTGATATTCGTCGACGAGGGTGTAGCGGAAGCGGTCGCGGTAGCTTTCGAGCACGTCGGCGTGGCGGCGCAGGACGACCAGCATGTGCAGAAGCAGGTCGCCGAAATCGCAGGCGTTGAGGGTCTTCAGGCGGTCCTGGTAGGCGGCGTAGAGCTCGCGGCCTCGGCCGGGGCCGAAGCTTTCGGCCTCGCCGGCGTCGACCTGTCTGGGAGTCCATCCGCGGTTCTTCCAGCGGTCGATCATCCCGGCGAGCTGGCGGGCGGGCCAGCGCTTCTCGTCGAGGCCCGAGGCGGAGATCAGCTGCTTCATCACGCGCAGCTGGTCGTCGGTGTCGAGGATGGTGAAGTTGGACTTGAGGCCGACGAGCTCGGCGTGGGCTCGGAGCATCCGCGCGGCGACCGAGTGGAAGGTGCCGAGCCACGGCATGCCCTCGAGCGCGCCGCCCGAAAGCGTCGCGACGCGCTCCTTCATCTCGCGCGCCGCATTGTTGGTGAAGGCGACGGCGAGGATCTGGCTCGGCCACGCCTTTCGGCTGGCGATCAGATGGGCAAGCCGGGCGGTCAGCGCGGCGGTCTTGCCGGTGCCGGCTCCGGCGAGGACGAGCACCGGTCCCTCGGTGGTCAGGACCGCCTCGCGCTGCGGCGGGTTCAGGCCCTGCAGGTAAGTGGGTTCGGGGGTCTGGACGGGTAATTCAGGCACTTGGTCGAGGTAGGCCGGGGAGAACGGAACGGCAACCGATTGGCGGGCCGATTCACAAACGCCAAAAAGGTTCCGCGGCTTTTGCCCGATATCCACGTTATCCACAGGCTTGCACCCGAATAATTCGCTTGGCGCGACTCGGAAAGCAGGTTCAGTGTCTGCCTTGTGATCGGGACGGCGGTCCCGGCCTTATCGGAAAGTCGGCAACGGCCAGACGGTGCGGCAGGAGACCAAAGGTCCGATCTCCGCGGCAGGCAATGAAGGGCTCCCTCGGGAGCGTTTCGAGGTCAGCCGGGACGAGGCGCCGGAAGAGATGGTCTTTCGATTGCGCGACGCGGCTGAAGGCGGCCTTCGGGTCGAACGAAGCAAAGCGGGACGCGATTGAGAATCATCCCAAGAAGGGCCGCGGAACATCGGTCGGCTTTGACTTCGGTCAGGCAGGACTTGCTCGAAAGAGCTGCGAGCCTTCGGGTGGCGCAGTTTCGGTAGGGCGGTCAGGCTCCTCTTCGGAGGGAGTTGCCGATAGGAAGCGACGCCTGAGCTGGTGAGCCGGAGTTCAAGGATTGGGTTCCCCTGGGACCTGGTCAGTGGGGTTCGGCAGATCCTTCGCTCGGCGCAGTGGGGGCTGGCAGCGATGCCGGCCCCCATTTCGTTTTGGGGCCGTTTGCGCCCCCCTACCGCTTGCGCACCATTCCGTTTCCACGGATGTCCGCTCGGGTTCGCCTGCGTGAAGCCTGGCGCCGCGCCCCCGTTTCCTTGTGCCAAGCCGCCGCCGCGGCGAGACGATTCGAGCGGGACCAAATCCGGGTTTGCGCGTTGGGAAGGTCGGGCGGCAGCACGGAGCTGCCGGAGCGGGCACGAAAGGAGACACTCGTGCTCGGCCTCGCTTCGATCATCCTTGCCGCCGCATCCGCCGCCACCGCATCCGCCAACGCTTCCCCGGCCCTCACCTCGGCATCGCCATGGTGGGAAAAGGTCACCTACACGATCAGCGGCGCCGACGCCCAGCAAGCCTGCGTTTATGAATCTAGCCTCGCCGCGGCCCGAAACTGCGACGGCGATGAACAGTCCAGCCCGGTCCGGGCGGCGATCAACTCGGCGGGCGCCTACACAAAGATCACCATCGAGCGGCGGTTCACACCGGTTGGCGGGCCGGACCCGCTAAGCCTTCAGCCGGGCGACACGCTGCTGGGAGGGCAGGTGTTGGCACTCGCGATCGACGGAACCGGGGAAGTGCGCGGCTGCCGGATCCTCGCCGCATCGGGAGACGTAAGGCCCGCCTACGGCTGCAACGAGGCTCGTGCCGAGCGTTTCGAGGCGAGCGCTCGAGAGACCGAGCAAGTGCGCCAGGCCTTCATGGCCATCCTCGTGTACGGGCACGAAGAATATCTCGCCTGACCGGCCGTTGCCGCGCGCGCACAGCTATTCGAAATTCTCGCAGTCCCCCGGTCACTTAGCTTGCACGCGCTCGCATCCCGGCGCACGATGAGGGGCCCGGAGCTCAGCAGGTAAGGAATATGCGTTGGCCGCTCTTGCTCTACTCGCTGCCATCGCTGCCGCGACGCCTCCGGAGGACACTCCCAAAAGGCCGCGCCTTCTCAATGTCCAGGAGCTGGACACGGCCGACGACTATCCGCGCATTTCTCTCAAGAAGGAGCAACAGGGCACGGTCACCGCGCGCGTAAAGGTCGACCCGGACGGCCTTGTGACCTCGTGCAAGGTGACCAAATCCTCCGGTCAGTCCGCGCTCGACGAGCAGACCTGCGCGGTTCTGCGCACGCGCCCGATTCAAGCCGGCGCGCGACCGCCGCGGACGCGCGGTCGCCTCCGACTTCACCCATGAGATGACGTGGAGAATGGGGAGGAAGCCAGAGATTGACCCGCCGCTGCCGCGCCAGGCGTGGATGATGCGCGGCACCGTCTCGCTCGACCGGCACGGGAAGATCGTCGACTGCAAGCTGTCATCGACGGGGTTCGCTTCAGAGCCGCTCTTTTGCCGGCCGATCCTTGCGATCGCCCGCATGGAATCGACCTCGACTGCCCGGCCGCCGGGAGTCGTCGCCGCTTTCTCGATCACCGACAGCTATTTCCTGCCCGTGGCGGCCGACAAGGTCACGATTCCGCCAGAGCTTCCGGGCGCCGAGAAAATCGCCCAGCAGGTCAGCGAGGTTGTCATCGAGCCGGACGGCCGGATCAGCGATTGCAAAGGCGTTCGCTATTCCGGCGCCGCCGGCCCGGAAACCGACGCCTGCCGGCTGCTCGCGAACGCCCGGTTCGTCCCTTCCGCTCCGGACGGAGAGCCGCTGACCGGGACGATCCTCATGACCGTCTACCTGGAAAAGCACAGCGTCACCTGAGACGACGCTGCGGCGGCTACGCCGCGACCTTCGATGCCAATTCGCCCTTCCCGGCCACGGCC
>JBPCOC010000055.1:0-29865 GCA_051000635.1 Sphingomicrobium sp.
TCTTCTCGCACGGGCCGCAGATGATGCGCGCGCCGTTCAGCGCCCGGGCGGCGCCGGCATAAAGCGGGTCGATGGTGAGCGAGGACTTGCCGCTGCCCGAGACGCCGGTGATGCAGGTGAAGATGCCGAGCGGGATTGCGGTGGTGACGCCGCGAAGGTTGTTGGCAGTGGCGCCGTGGACCTTGAGCGACTTGCCCGAGCCCTTGCGGCGCATGGCCGGAAGCGGGATCTCGCGGCGGCCGGACAAATAATCGGCGGTGATGCTGTCCTCGCAGGCGAGTATGTCGTCGAGCTTGCCGGCGCAGACTACGCGGCCACCATGGACTCCGGCGCCGGGGCCCATGTCGATGATATGGTCGGCGGTCCGGATCGCGTCCTCGTCATGCTCGACGACCAGCACCGTGTTGCCGAGCCTGCGAAGGCGCTTCAGCGTCTCCAGAAGCCGGTCGTTGTCCTTCTGGTGGAGGCCGATCGACGGCTCGTCGAGCACATAGAGCACTCCCGACAGGCCCGATCCGATCTGGCTCGCGAGCCGGATTCGCTGGCTTTCGCCGCCGCTCAGAGTCCCCGACTTGCGGTCGAGGTGGAGGTAGTCGAGCCCGACATTGTGGAGAAAGCCGAGCCGCTCGTTGATCTCTTTCAGGATCGCCCGGGCGATCTCGCTCTGCTGGGCGGTGAGCTTTGCGTCCAGGGTTCCGAACCACTCCAGCGCGTCGGTGACGCTGCGCTGGCTTGCCGAGCTGATGTCCTCGCCGGCGATCTTGACGCTCAGCGCCTCGGGCTTGAGGCGCGCTCCGCCGCACAGCTCGCACGGGCGGCTTCCCTGGTATCGCGACAGCTCGTCCTTCATCCACGCGCTCTCGGTCTGGTTGTAGCGCCGCTGGAGGTTGGCCAGAACGCCCTCGAAAGGCTTCTTCACCTCATAGCTTTTGCGCCCGTCCATGAAGCGCAGCACCACCGGGCGGCCCTGGGTTCCGCGAAGGATGACGTCCTTCGCCTGCTCGGCAAGGTCCTTCCAAGGCACGTGCAAGTCGAAGTCGAACTCGCGCCCGAGGCTGGAGAGGACCTGCATGTAATAAGGCGAGGGCGGCTGTGACTTGGCCCACGGCATCACCGCGCCCTTGGCGATCGACAAATTGTGGTTGGGGACGACCAGATCCTCGTCGAACACCAGCTTCGCGCCGAGCCCGTCGCAGGCCGGGCAGGCGCCCTGCGGGGCGTTGAAGCTGAACAGCCGCGGCTCGATCTCGGCAATGGTGAAGCCCGAGACCGGGCAGGCGAAGCGTTCGGAAAAGACGATTCGGCCCGGCACTCCGAAGTCGAGCTTCATGCCAGACTTGGCAGTCGCACCCTCACCGTTCGTGTCGAGCGAAGTCGAGACACGTCCCTCGACACGCTCGGGACGAACGGATTCTGTGCTGCCCGGTGGATCCGCCGGATCCAGATACGCCAGCCCGTCGGCAAGCTTCAGCGCGGTCTCGAAGCTGTCGGCGAGCCGCGCCTCGATGCCCTCACGGATGACGATCCGGTCGACCACCAGCTCGATGTCGTGCTTGTACTTCTTGTCGAGCGCCGGCGCGTCCTCGATATCGTAAAACTCGCCGTCGATGCGCACCCGGGTGAAGCCCGCCTTCTGCCACTCGGCGAGCTCCTTGCGATACTCGCCCTTGCGGCCGCGCACGACCGGGCTGAGCAGATAGTGCCGCGAGCCTTCGGGAAGCGCCATCGTCCGGTCGACCATCTGGCTGACCTGCTGAGCCTCGATCGGAAGGCCGGTCGCGGGCGAATAGGGCACTCCGACGCGGGCCCACAAAAGCCGCATGTAATCGTAGATTTCGGTGACCGTCGCGACCGTCGATCGCGGGTTCTTCGACGTCGTTTTCTGCTCGATCGAAATCGCCGGAGACAGGCCGTCGATATGCTCGACGTCGGGCTTTTGCATCATCTCCAGGAACTGGCGCGCGTAGGCGCTTAAGGATTCGACATAGCGCCGCTGCCCTTCCGCATAGATGGTGTCGAACGCGAGGCTCGACTTGCCCGAACCCGACAGGCCGGTGATGACCGTCAGGCTCTCGCGCGGGATCTCGACGTCGATCCCTTTGAGGTTGTGCTCGCGAGCGCCGCGGACGGAAATGTGGGTCAGCATCGGATCAGTTTGTTCCAGCTTTGTTCTATGGTTACGCGAGCGCCCGTGAAGGGTCAACGTGGATGTGCGGCATATGGGTGCTGCGGCCGGACGCTTCAAACAGCCGTGGCTCTGAGGCAATAGGACTGCATGACCGTTCGCGTGCTTTTCGTCTGCCTCGGGAACATCTGCCGGTCGCCCCTCGCCGAAGCCGCCTTGCGCGCAGAGGCGGAGCGGATCGGCCTCGATGTCGAAGTGGATTCGGCGGGGACGGGCGACTGGCACGTCGGCCAGCCTCCCGACCGGCGGGCGCAGGCGGTTGCGCGCCGGAACGGCGCCGATATCGCGCGCCTGCGGGGCCGGCAGGTTAGCCGCGGAGACTTCGAGCGGTTCGACCACATCGTCGCGATGGATCGGGAGAATCTCGCGGCGCTCCGGAGGCTGCGGCCGGAGGGCGGCCGGGCCCAGCTGTCGCTTCTGCTCGACCATGTGACCGGTCGCGAAGGGAAGCCGGTCGGCGACCCTTATTATGGCGGTCCGGAGGGTTTCGAGACGACGTGGAGCGACGTGGCCGAAGGCGCCCGGGCGCTGGCGCGGAAGATCGCCGACGACCAGTGAGGGACTTTCCGCAGAGGGTCGCTTCGTTGACGGGGCTTGCCCCCGACCAGATCGAGACGCTGGCGTCCGGAAGCCTTTCCGAGGTCCTGCTCCTGTCCTGGCCCGATGGCCGCCGGTCGGTCGCAAAAAGCGGCCCCGCGACCGCCCTCGAGGCTGACATGCTGCGGGCGCTTGCCGACGCCGGAGCGCCGGCGCCCGAGGTCGAGGCCGAGCAGGACGGCGTGCTCCTCCTCGAGTTCGTCGACAACGACGGCGCCTTCACCGACGCTGCATGGGCGGACACCGGAGCGCGGCTGCGCGCCCTGCACGGGAGCGCCGGGACCGCCTATGGCTGGCCGGCCGATTATGCATTCGGCAAAGTCCCGCTGGTCAAATCGCCAAACCTGCGACTGGCCGGCGTTCTGGGCCGAACACAGGCTGGCCGTGCTGATCGACCCCGCCTGTTATTACGGCGACCCCGAGGTCGATCTCGCGATGCTCGACTTGTTCGGCTCGCCGGGGGAAGCCTTCCGCGAAGCGTACGGCCCGCTGGAGTCCGGCTGGCGCGAGAGGCGGCCGGTGTACCAGTTGTTCCCGGCGCTGGTGCACCTGTGCCTGTTCGGCTCCGGCTATGCCGGAATGGTGGATCGGCTGCTTGCGAGGCTCAGCGTTTAGATCAGCCGAGCGGATATACGGCGACCTCGCGATAATGCGGGCCGTGCCTCGACAGGCGGCTTTCGAACAGGATGAACCGGTCGACCACAAACGGCTCCGACGAGAGGACCGAATTGCGTTGTAGGAAGGCCTCCACGGCCTCCGAGTTGCGCCGGTTCCAGCGGGCGAGGGTGATGTGCGGATGGAAGGCGCGGCGCTCCGGCTCAAGTCCGGCGAGGACGCAGGCGCGGTCGACCTTTGTTGCGAGCTCTGCGACCGGCTTGCGCGGCTCGACTCCTGCCCAAAGCGCGCCTCCGTTCCTCTGCTCGAAGCGGCCGACCTCGCTGATTTTCAGCTCAAATGCGGGATAGCGGATCCGGCCCAGAACATCGGCGATATCGTTGGCGAGAGGGCGCTCGACCTCGCCGATGAACCGCAACGTCAGGTGTAGCTGCCCGTCGCCGACCCACCGCAGCGCCGGACTTTCGTCCATCGCGTCGATGAGGAGGTCGCGGACGGATTCGGGCGGGCGAATAGCGACGAACAGCCGGTGCATGACGCACCTTAGCCGAGTCCAGAGCAACCCGCAGAAAAGCAGTGTCTCAGGCCGGTTCGAGCGGAATCATGTCCCGCTCCCAAATCTCGTAACGGGCCTTCAGTTGGCGGAAGAGATCTAGTCGACCCTTCTTCAAGTCACGGCGCTCTCCGGGATCGAGCACGAGGTCGAACAGATGCTCCTCTTTGCCGTGGCGCAGGAATTTCCAGCCGCCGCTGCGGACCGCAGCCTGTCGCTCGCGGCCCATTCGCCAGAAGATCGTGCGGTCGACCAGAGTTCCGCCGGCGAGCACCGGCAATAGGTCGATGCCGTCAAGCGACGGCGCCGCTTGCTGCAAAACACCTGCTGCAGCGAGCATCGTTGCTGTCCAGTCGAGCGTAGTGGCGACCTGCCTGGTGGTAACGCTTGAAGGGATCACGCCCGGCCAGCGCACGAACGCCGGGACTCGTATCCCGCCTTCCCACACATAGCCTTTGCCGCGGGCGAGACCGGCCATGTTCGAATGCTGCTTTCCGCCATTATCGCTGGTGAAGATCACTATCGTTCGCTCTGCGACACCCTTATCCTCCAGCGCTGCCAGGATCTTTCCCACGGCCTGGTCCAGCGCCGCCATCATGTCCGGAAAGCGATCGGGCGGACCTACGTCGAGGCCCCGGAAGACGCCCGGTCCGACGCGCTCTGCCGGAGGATCTCCGCGTCTCTGCCAAGGCGAGTGTGGCGCAGTTCCCTGGTGGCTGAGAAAAAACGGCTCCCGGGACCCGCGGATGAACCGCACTGCTTCATCGGCGATCAGGTCTGTCAGGTAGCCGTGGGGCCGAACCCGCTCACCATTGCGGTAAAGGTCGTGTTCTCCAAGCGGATCGGTATGGGACACGTAATCGACCGCGCCGCCAAGCGGCCCGAAGAATTCGTCGAATCCATGGCGGTTCGGATGGAACCGCGGCTGAACTCCAAGGTGCCATTTCCCGAACAGCCCGTTGGTGTAACCGGCGTTCTTCAGGAGCAGAGGTAGCGTGGGCGGAGAGGGTGCAAGACCCAATTTGCTGTCCTCGGGTGAAAGGGTTAGCGGTTCGCGAAGGCCGACGGGGTGGCGGGCCGGGTAGCGACCAGTCATGATGCCAACACGCGTCGGTGTGCAAATCGGTGCGATCGAATAGGCCTGTGTGAAGCGCGTTCCCTGTGCAGCCAGTCGATCCAGCTGGGGCGTCTGGAAATCGGGGCGCCCGTAGCCGCTGAGATCGCCGTAGCCGAGATCGTCGGCAGTGATCAGCACGATATTCGGGCGCCGGCCTGCGTGCAGCCGCGCCAATGCCTGCACGGAGGACGGTAGCGCGAGCGCTCCTGCGCCCGTCACTAGGCTTGACAAGAAACAGCGTCGGCTCAGCTCAGAGGAATCCATGCCACTCCTCCCCGTTGCTCGGCCAAACTGCACGATATGCGGCCGTGCGATCAAACCGTTGCAGCCTGTATTGCCGACGTGACGCCAAAATGTCACATTCGCGACGACGAAGGGGGGCGGCTGATGAGCGGGTCGAGCAAACTCAGCTATCCGGAGTATGAGGCCTATCTGAAGCCACTTCTCAAGGAGCTGGCGCAGATGTCGCGCTGGGTTTCCGAGACCCGGCAGCGGATCGTCGTCGTCTTCGAGGGCCGAGATACGGCGGGCAAGGGCGGCTCGATCGACATGATCGCGCGGGTGCTCAACCCGCGCCAGTGCCGGGTCGCCGCGCTTCCCTCGCCGACGGAGCGCGAGCGGCAGCAATGGTATTTTCAGCGCTACATCCCGCACCTTCCGGCTGCCGGAGAGATCACCCTGTTCGACCGCAGCTGGTACAATCGCGCCGGAGTGGAGCCGGTCATGGGCTTTTGCACGCTCGACGACAGAGACGCATTTCTGAAGGCGGTCCCCGAGTTCGAGAGGCATCTGGTCGACGACGGAATGCTGCTGTTCAAATATTGGCTGTGCTGCGACCAGGGTCGGCAGGAGGAAAGGTTCGAGAACCGGCTTCGCAACCCGCTCAAGCGCTGGAAGCTCTCGCCGATCGATATACAGGCGCGCGACCGCTACGACGCCTATACCGAAGCGCGCGAGCGGATGCTTGCCACCACCCACACCGATTACGCGCCGTGGACGCTCGTTGATTTCAACGACCAGGCCCACGGGCGGCTGACGCTTCTTCGCGACCTCCTTGACCGGGTTCCGGACACCGCATTGCCGGTGAGGGAGATCGATTGGCCTCCGCTTTCAAGTGAGCCGCAGAAGGAGCGGTACGGAGTGCTGGACCCGATCGCCGCCTATCCGCTGGAGTCGGCACCGAAGGACACTGGGGAAGGACTTAACTGACGCAGCCGCGGTTGGCGCGCCGTGTCGCCACAGCCGCTCGGAGGGGGAGAAAGCAATGCTCGCGTTAAGACTGATCGGCCAATTGACGATCTACTACGCAGTGATCGGCCTCATAGTTCTTGCAGCAGTCACGATCTGGCCGCAATTTGTCGGGTATCTCCCGGTCGGCGGTGTCGAAGCGCTGATCTCGAACCCGAACGAGAACCCGCTCGAAGGCCTCGACGCAATCCGTTCCCAACATGTCGGAACCCTGGGGCAAAGCCTGTTCTGGCTCGTCGTGGCGATTATCGGCGCCTTCCTCTGCGCGCTTCCCGTCACCTGGGTCTACATGGCGGTCCGAAGCGGCGCGGAATACGACCAGTCGCTCGTTAATACGATCCTGGTCCTCCCGATCGTCGTCACCGGAATTGTCATCATCGTCCAGAACTCGCTGGCGCTCGCGTTCTCGCTGGCCGGTATTGCCGGGGCGGTGCGGTTCAGGAACTCACTGAAGAGCTCGGGAGATGCGCTTTTCATCCTCGTCTCGGTCGCGATCGGCCTTTCGGCCGGAATCGGCGCGGTCGAGCTCGCGGCAGTCGTCAGCATTTCGCTCAATTATTGCTTCGCGATGCTGTGGATGACCGAATATGGCGAGCGCAAGGGGATGAAGCGCTACCTCGCCGACTATGACGGGCTCGACGAAGCAGCCCCTCCGGAGCCGGACAAGAAGAAATAGGGGCTAGAGGCCAATCAGCAGCGCCTACTCGCGATTTTGCGGCCGGCATGTCCGGTTTTGCTTGAAAGCGGCCGTTTCATCCCCGATATCTTGCCTCAGTAGCGAACGGGCCAATTGCCCGCCCGAGAGGAGTGGAAATGCAGAACCAGTTTGACCCGCGCACGACGACGAGCGGTTACGACCCCGCCGTTTCGGTAGGCGTTCCGCGCGCCGCGCGCGATGCGGGCCTTCGGTCCTACATGCTGTCGGTTTACAACTACATGGCGTCGGGTGTCCTCCTGACGGGCATCGTCGCGCTGTTGTTCTACAATTCGGGCTACGCCGCGCAGGTGATGCAGACGCCCCTGCAGTGGGTGATCATCCTGGCGCCGCTAGGCTTCGTCTTCGCGATGAGCTTCGGCCTCAACCGCATGTCGACGAGCACGCTTCAGATGATGTTCTGGGCATTCGCGACGACCATGGGGCTGTCGATGTCGTCGATCTTCCTGGTCTTCACCGGCGTGTCGATCGCCCAGACCTTCTTCGCGGTCGCGGCCGGCTTCGCTGGCCTCAGCCTGTGGGGCTACACGACCAAGAAGGATCTGTCCGGCTGGGGCACCTTTTTGATCATGGGCGTCGTCGGCCTGCTCGTCGCGATGCTGATCAACTTCTTCCTGCAGTCGGCGGCGATGATGCTGCTGATCAGCGCGATCGGTGTGCTGATCTTCGCGGGCCTCACCGCCTACGACACGCAGCGGATCAAGAGCATGTACGCCCACGTTGCGGGAACCGACATGATGGGCAAGGTCGTGATCATGGGCGCTCTCAGCCTCTATCTCGACTTCATCAACATGTTCATGTTCCTGCTCCAGTTCATGGGCGACCGCCGCTAGGCGCAGCGGAGCTGCGGAACATAAGGGCCGGCGGGGGCGACCACCGGCCCTTTTCTTATGCGCCGAGGTGCTGCCGGAAGAAGGTTAGCGTGCGCCGCCAGGCGAGGTCGGCCGCAGCCTTGTCGTAGCGCTCGGCGGACGTGTCGTTGTTGAACGCGTGGTGTGCGTCTTCGTAGAGGTAGAAGCGGACGGTTTTGCCGGCCTCGCGAAGCGCGGTCACCCACGGGAAGCCGGTGCGGCTCACGCGCTCGTCGAGCCCGGCCAGGTGGATGGCGAGCGGAGCCTGCACCTTCGACGCTTCGAAAGGGTCCGGCGCTGGTCCGTAATAGACGATTCCGGCGTCGAGCTTGTCACCGGCCGCGACGGCCAGCCGATTGACGAAAGCGCCGCCCCAGCAGAAGCCGACGGCTCCGACCTTGCCGCCGCGGCTCGAGGGCGACAGCTCGTCGAGCATTGCGACGGCGTCGCTTACCGTCTTGCCGAGGTCCAGCTTACCGATCATTCCGCGGGCCCCATCCTCATCCTCCGGAGTGCCGCCTTCGAGCGAAAGGAAGTCCGGTGCAACAGCACGGTAACCGGCGAGAGCGAACCGCCGGGCGACATCGCGGATATGGTCGGTGAGGCCGCGGTTTTCATGGATCACGAGCACCGTCGGCTTGAGCGACCGGGTCTTTGGCTCGGCGACATAGGCGCGGTAGCCGTTGGCGAAGGTGTGAGCCGTGATCGTCAACCGCGGATCGTTCGGCGGGACAATCGCCGCGGCGGCGGGCGAGGCGGCAATCGAGCCGATGAGCGCCTCGGCAGCGGCAACGCTTCCGGCGAGCGCGACCATTCGGGTCATAAACAGCCGCCGGTCGAGCGCCTCGTGCGTGAATCGGTCGTAAAGCGCGATCGCTTCCCGGCGGATTCGGTCACTGCGCACTGGCGGTCTCCTGCTTCGCCCTCATTTCCTGCATCAGCCCGTCGTCGATCTCGCGGGCCCGGACCGCCGCCTCGCGCGATTGCAGCCTCGCTGAATAGCGCTCGAACGCCTCGCGTTTGGGCAGCGTGCCGAACATCAGGCCCCAGCCGATTTGCGATCCGACATAAACGTCGGCGGCGGTAAACTGGTCGCCGCAGATGTACTCGCCTTCGCTGACGGCGCGCTCGAGCGCGTTCACGACATCCTCGAAGCAGCCGTAGCCGACCGTCGCTCGCTTTTCTTCCGGCACGTCGAAGCCCATTGCCTTGTTGGTGATCG
Organism: Sphingomicrobium sp.; assembly: GCA_051000635.1. Lineage (GTDB taxonomy): Bacteria > Pseudomonadota > Alphaproteobacteria > Sphingomonadales > Sphingomonadaceae > Sphingomicrobium. Next base: position 9,104 of record JBPCOC010000055.1, read on the forward strand.
CAGCCTCGACCGGACCGGCGGCAAAGAAGAGCCAGCGGAAATAGGGTCCACGCCGGGCGTCGCCAAGCGGCGGGGCCAGCCCCTTCTCGGGAAAAGCATCGGCGAGATAGGCGCAAATTGCCGCTGTCTCGGTGACGACGGTTCCGCGATGGACGATCGCCGGGACCTTTCCCATCGGGTTGATCGAAAGGAAAGGCGGCGCCTTCATGGTCGAGGCGTATTCGAGCACCTCGGTCTCGTAAGGTTGCCCGACCTCCTCGAGCATCCAGCGGACGATACGCCCGCGGGACATCGGGTTGGTGTAGAAGACAAGGTCGGCCATTTCGCTCTCCCTGGCGTGTTTTTCCGCCGCCGACGCGCAGGTCATGCTTCGTCGAGCGACTCCTGAAGCATGTCGAGCATAGCGTGGAGCGCCATGATGCGCACGGGGCCGGTGCAGCTTTCGGCTGTCGCCACGCTCCAGCCCTTGTCGCACAGCGCCTTGCATCAATCGTTCGGCCCGCTAGTCCAACTCGTCCGGAAGAGCGGGCCTGAGAGTCTCGCTCAGCCGCGCTCTCCGTTCGGCTCTACAGGTGCGGTGACCGGCTGAGCCGCGGGAGCGGCCGGCGGGTTACGCTCGCTCGCCGTTTCGTCGCGGACCGCCCGAAATTCGCTGTCAGACGCCCAGTTCGGCCACAGGTTCGAATTGGCGAGCCGGTAGCCGACCGCGAACAGCAATTGGGCATCCTGGACGATTCCGCCGAAATCCCAGTTCGCCGGATCATATTCGTCGGCCGGCTGGTGGTAGCGGTTCTCCGTATACTCAGCCGCCAGCGACTGCCCTCGCTCGGTGCCGCCGTTCACGAGGTCGTTGCCCGATCGCCAGGAGATGGCGGGAACGCCCATCTTGGCGAACGGGAAGTGGTCGGAACGGAAAAAGCTGCCGGCTTCCGGCCTCGGGTCCGGCGAAAAGGTCCGACCCTGCCCTTTGGCTTCGGCGATCAGCATGTCGAGAAGCTCGAGCCGCGCCTGGCCGGCGATGCTGAAGTTGCGCCCCCGGCCATAGGGCTGCATCGCGTCGGTGTTGAGAACGGCGACGGTCTTCGACAGCGGGTAGAGCGGGTTCGCCGCATAATATTCCGAGCCGAGCAAACCTTTTTCCTCCGCGCCCACGAGAAGGAAGACGACCGACCGCTCGGTTCGCGGAGCGCGTGCGAATGCCCGTGCCTGCTCGATGACGTGCCCGGTGCCGGTCGCATTGTCGATTGCACCGTTGAAGATCCGGTCCCCGGTGGCGTCGGGCTCGCCGATGCCGAGATGGTCGTGGTGGGCGGTGTACAGCACCGTCTCGTCCGGCCGCGTTGTTCCGGGGAGCATTCCGGCGACGTTATAGGCGGCGATCACCTCGTTGGTCGCGTTGAGAGTCGCGCTGACCGTCGACTTGAGATCCATGGGCTTGAAGCTCTTGCGCTTCGCCGCTTCCTTCGCCTGCTCGAAATCGAGGCCCGCGGCACGGAAGATGTCCATTGCGAGGTCCCGCTGGATCCAGCCCTCGAAACCGGTGTGCTCGGCGGCGGGGTCTTGCCGGACGATGTCGAAATTGGTGGCACCGAACGAATTCTTGACCGTCGGCCAGCCGTAGGAGGCCGGTGCAGTCTCGTGGACGACCATCACTCCGGCCGCTCCGCGCCGCGCCGCCTCCTCGAACTTGTAAGTCCAGCGGCCGTAATAGGTCATCGCCTTGCCGCCGAAATCGCCTTCGCCGCCCTCGAAGTCGGGATCGTTGACGAGGACGACGAGCATCTTGCCCTTGACGTCCTGTCCCTTGAAATCGTCCCAGTCGCGTTCGGGGGCTGTCACTCCATAGCCGACGAAGACCATCGGGACGTTGTTCAGGGTCACCTGCTTCTGGCCGTTGACCGGCGGCCGGACGGAAACTTCCTCGCCTTGAGTCAGGCTGCGCTGCTTGCCGCCGAGCGTCATCCGGATCGTCGGCGGAGCAGCGAAATCCGACATGAGAAGCGGAACGCGCTGGGTCCATTGCCGCTGGCCGTCAATGACCTCGCCGCCGGGCTGGACTCCGGCGGCCTTCAGCTCGCGGACGAGATAATCGACGGTCATCTTCTCCCCTTGTGTGGCGGGAGCGCGGCCCTCGAAAGCATCCGAGCTGAGCGTCTGGACATGGTTTGCGAGCCGGTCGGCTTCGAACGTGGGTGTGGGCTGCGCATGGGCAACGACGGCAGCAAACGTCAGCGCGCCGGCCGACAGCCAACGGAATATCGTCATTTTGCAAGCACCTTTTGGATGAGCACGGAAGCGGTTTAGCCGCTAACCCGCCCGTCTCAAAGGGTTCGCCCGCTTCCGGCCGTTATTCGGCGGCCGGAGCTTCGCCGCCGGTCTTCTTCTTTGCGGGCTTGGCCGCCTTGCGCTTGCCCTTGCTCTTGGCTGCCTTGGGCGGTGCAGGGGCGATCTCGAAAGCCGGGGCATTGTCCTTGATGTGGACCTTCACCTCGCCGCCGTTCACCAGCTTACCGAACAGGAGTTCCTCGGCGAGCGGCTGCTTAATCTTCTCCTGGACGAGCCTGGCCATCGGCCGGGCGCCGTAGATCTTGTCGTAGCCGCGGTCGACGATCCACTTGCGGGCCTCGTCATCGAGCTCGATGTGCACGTTGCGGTCGGCAAGCTGCAGCTCGAGCTGAAGGATGAACTTGTCGACCACGCGCGCGACCACGGCCGGCGGCAGGTAGGAGAAGGGCACGATAGCATCCAGCCGGTTGCGGAATTCCGGCGTGAACATCTTCTTGACCGCATCCTCCTGCGCGTCCTCGCGGGTGGCGTTGCCGAAGCCGATCGACTCGCGCGCCATGTCGGCGGCGCCAGCGTTCGTGGTCATGATCAGGATGGTGTTCCTGAAATCGACTGTCTTCCCGTGGTGGTCGGTGAGCTTGCCGTTGTCCATCACCTGCAGAAGGATGTTGAACAGGTCCGGGTGCGCCTTCTCGATCTCGTCGAGCAGAAGCACGCTGTGGGGGTGCTGGTCGACCGCGTCGGTCAGGAGTCCGCCCTGATCGTAGCCGACATAGCCCGGGGGCGCGCCGATAAGCCGGCTGACCGAGTGACGCTCCATATATTCGGACATGTCGAACCGCTGCAGCGGAATGCCCATGATCGACGCCAGCTGGCGCGCGACCTCGGTCTTGCCGACGCCGGTCGGGCCCGAGAACAGATAATTGCCGATTGGCTTGTCGGGCTCGCGCAGACCGGCACGCGACAGCTTGATCGCCGACGCCAGCTTTTCGATGGCCATTTCCTGGCCGAAGACGACCCGCTTCAGGTCCGCTTCGAGATTCTCGAGCACGCGCTTGTCGTCGCTGGAAACCGACTTCGGCGGGATCCGCGCCATCGTCGCAACCACCGCCTCGATCTCCTTGGTCGAGATCACTTTCTTGCGGCGGCTTGGCGGGACAAGCATCTGCATCGCGCCGACCTCGTCGATCACGTCGATCGCCTTGTCCGGGAGCTTGCGGTCATGGATGTAGCGCGCCGATAATTCGACCGCGCTCTTGATCGCGTCGGGCGTGTAGCGGACGCTGTGGTGTCCCTCGAACGACGAGCGGAGCCCGGCAAGGATCTTGATCGTGTCCTCGACCGTCGGCTCGTTGACGTCGATCTTCTGGAACCGGCGCAGAAGCGCGCGGTCCTTCTCGAAATGGTTGCGGAATTCCTTGTAGGTCGTCGAGCCGATGCAGCGGATCGCACCCGACGACAGCGCCGGCTTCAACAGGTTCGAAGCATCCATTGCTCCGCCCGATGTCGCTCCGGCGCCGATCACGGTGTGGATCTCGTCGATGAACAGGATCGCGTCGGGAAGCTTCTCGAGCTCGGAGACGACCGCCTTAAGTCGCTCCTCGAAATCGCCGCGGTAGCGGGTGCCGGCGAGCAGAGCCCCCATGTCGAGCGAGTAGATGGTTGCGGGCTTGAGCACGTCGGGGACGTTGCCTTCGATGATCTTGCGAGCGAGCCCCTCGGCGATCGCAGTCTTTCCAACGCCCGGGTCGCCGACGTAGAGCGGATTGTTCTTCGACCGGCGGCAGAGGATCTGCACCGTTCGATCGACCTCCGGCATCCGGCCGATCAGCGGGTCGACCTTCCCGGCACGGGCCTTCTCGTTGAGATCGACGGTGAACTGCTTCAGGGCGCTTTCCTTCTTGCCCTCCTTATCGCCCTTCTCCTCGGCGCCTTCGGGACCGCGCGGCTCGGCCTCGGCCTCGCCCTTGCCGACTCCGTGGCTGATGTAGGTGACCGCATCCAGCCGGCTCATGTCCTGCTGCTGAAGGAAATAGACGGCGTAGCTCTCGCGCTCGGAGAACAGGGCGACGAGAACGTTGGCGCCGGTGACCTCGTCGCGGCCCGAGGACTGGACGTGAAGAATCGCGCGCTGGACGACCCGCTGGAAACCGCTGGTGGGAGTTGGGTCGGTGCTGGTGTCGGCGACAAGAGCGCCGAGCTCGTTGTCGAGATAATGCTTCACGCCCGCGCGAAGCTCGTCGCGGTTGACTCCGCAGGCGGTCATCACCTTCGAGGAATGCTCGTCGTCGATGAGCGCGACCAGAAGGTGCTCGAGAGTCGCGTACTCGTGCCGGCGGCGGCTGGCTTCGCCAAGCGCGTTGTGCAGGGTTTGTTCGAGTTCGCGAGCGAAACTAGGCATTTAGACTCCCACCGCTCCGGGAGAGACCCGGGATCTCTGAAACAATGTCATATGCGAGCAACGCTCAATCAAGAGGCGCGGTGCCGCTTATCCCCAGTTTATAGAAGCGTTTGGCTGTTCGCCGGATGAATGTGCTATTTTTTGAACAGCTCTTCGGCAGCCGAGCGGTCCCTTTGCACCCGGTCGATGTGCGCCTCGACGCGGGCGATTTCCTCTTTCAGTGCCTCGATTCGCTCGTGGAGCTCCTCGATCGAGATCGGATCAAGATCCTGTTTCTTGAGCTCCCTCAGGGGGTCGCCCGGAGTGCTCGGAAAGAGGTCGTCCAGATCCATCGGCCGAATCGTTGACCCAAGGTGGGGCGAAGTCAATAAGCCGTCGATCGTGACCAGCTCTATTCCGGCAATGATGCAGGCGGTCGTGGCGTCGCAGCCCGGCGGGGCCGAGGAGCTAGCGCTCGTCGAGCGGCCGGTGCCGAGGCCCGGCAAGGGCGAGGTGCTGGTGAAGGTCGGTGCCGCAGGGGTGAACCGGCCCGACATCCTCCAGCGCCGCGGCCTTTACCCGCCGCCGCCGGGCGCGCCGGACATCCTCGGGCTCGAAATCGCCGGCGAAGTCGTCGAGTCGGGGGAGGGGGCGGAAGCGCTGCTTGGCCAGTGGGTTTGCGCGCTCGTCACCGGCGGCGGCTATGCCGAGTATTGCACCGCTCCCGAGGGCACCTGCCTGCCGATCCCCGAGGGGTTGTCGGTCGTCGAGGCGGCGGCGATTCCGGAGACCTTATTCACCGTCTGGTCGAACCTGTTCGAGCGCGGCTTTGCAGCCGACGGCGACACCGTGCTCGTCCATGGCGGGACCAGCGGGATCGGAACGATGGCGATTGCGCTTGGGCGCCTGTTCGGACTGACGGTGATCGTCACCTGCGGGACCGACTCCAAATGCAGCCGCGCCGAGGAGCTCGGGGCCGAGGCTGCGATCAATTACCGCACGCAAGATTTCGTCGAGGAGGTGAATCGGCTGACCGGCGGGGGCGGAGTCCAGGTGGTGCTCGACATGGTCGGAGGCGATTATCTGCCGCGCAATCTCGCTTGTCTCGCCGACGACGGCAGGCACGTCTCGATCGCCTTCCAGCGCGGCGCGAAGGTCGAGCTTTCGATCCCCGAGGTGATGCGGCGCCGGCTGATCCTCACCGGGTCGACGCTCCGGCCCCGGTCGGTGGAATTCAAGACGATGGTCGCCGACGAGATCGCCAGGACCGTCTGGCCTTATGTCGGGGGCGGGCGTCTTCGGCCGGTGGTCGATTCGACCTTTCCGCTTGCCGATGCCGCCAGTGCGCACGCCCGGATGGAGGCCGGCGAGCATGTCGGAAAGATCGTGCTGGAGGTCGCAGGTTGAGGCTGTCGTACTTGCCGATCGGCGCTCGCAGGAGTAAGTCAGAGGGCTGCCGGCCGCTCCGCGAGGGGCGGCCCTATTCATTTGTAACGGAGAGACAATCGTGGCCCAGCCGCTGATGCCCCATGCGACCGCCGCCTGGCTGGTCGAGAATAGTTCGCTCACGTTCGAGCAAGTCGCCGAATTCTGCGGCCTCCACATCCTCGAGGTCCAGGCAATCGCCGACGACACAGCTGCGACCAAGCTCACCGGCCGCGACCCGATCCGTTCGGGCGAGCTCACCCACGCGGAAATCGAAAAGGGACAGAAGGACCCGGACTATAAGCTGCGGATGCAGAAGGAGCCGGATGAAGTGCGCCGAACCAAGGGGCCGCGCTATACTCCGCTGTCGAAGCGGCAGGAGAAGCCGGACGGGATCGCCTGGCTCGTGCGCAACCATCCCGAGCTCACGGACGGGCAGATCGGAAAGCTTATTGGCACAACCCGAACGACCATTTCTGCGATCCGCGAACGCACCCACTGGAACATCGCCAACATCACTCCGAAGGACCCTGTGACTTTGGGCCTGACCACGCAGCGCGAGCTGAACGCTGCCGTCGCAAAGGCCCAGAAGGCGGCGGGGACCCCGCCCCCGACCGACGACAATTTCGAGGAGGATCGGCAGTCTCTGATCGATGAGCTGCGCGCCGAGCGCGAGCAGAATGTGCGGGATGCCGAGGCGGCGCTTGCCGAAGCCGAGTCGGGCGAAACCGCTGCTCCGGACGAAATCTTCCCGGGCATTCGCGACCCATTCAAGCGTTGATTCGCGGCCTTTAGAGGCCCATTCCTTCTCGCCATGAACACGGCCGAGCCCCAAAGCGACCACAGCTCCAGCGAGTTGACCTTCGAGGCCGCGCTGGCGCGGCTCGAGGAGATCGTCCGCATTCTCGAAAAGGGGGAAGCGCCGCTCGACCAGTCGATCGAGCTCTATCAGGAGGGCGACCGGCTGAAGCGCCATTGCGAAGCGCGCCTGAAGGCGGCGCAGGCGCGCATTGAGCAGATCGCCTTCGGAAGCGATGGAAAGCCGTCGGGGGCTACGCCCTTCGATGCCGATTGAGATCGTCGACGGCACGCGGCTTGACCTCGAAGCCGAAGCCGACCGAGTCTCGGCCCGGCTCGACGATTTCTTCTCGTGTCTGCTGAAGTTGCCTGGCGACAGCCGCGAACGGCTGTTTGCGGCAATGCGCCACGCGGCGATCGGCGGCGGCAAGCGCCTCCGCCCGCTGCTGACAATCGCCGCATCCCGACTATTCGGGATCGACGAGGAGCAAGCGCTCCGGGTCGCCGCCGCGATCGAGGCGATCCACGTCTATTCGCTGATCCACGACGACCTTCCGTCGATGGACGACGACGACCTGCGGCGGGGAAAGGCGACGGTTCACAAGGCGTTCGACGAGGCGACCGCGGTGCTCGCCGGCGACAGCCTTCACGCTCTGGCGTTCGAAATCCTCTCGCACGAGGCCACTCACAGGGACCCGCTCGTCCGTTCCGATCTCGCGCTCGAGCTGTCGCGCGCGTCCGGCCCCAACGGAATGGCAGGCGGGCAAATGATGGACCTGCTTGCCGAGGGTCAGTCGCTCGATCTGGCCGCGGTGACCAGGCTTCAACAGCTCAAGACCGGAGCCCTGATCGAATATTCGGTCGAAGCACCGTGCGTGATGATCCATCTCGCCCGGGACGCGCGAACGCCCTATCGCGGCTATGCCCGCAACGTCGGCCTTGCCTTCCAGATCACCGACGACCTCATCGACCACAGCGGCAGCGAGGCGGCCGCCGGGAAGAGGACGGGCAAGGACGCCCAGGCTGGAAAAGCCACCTTTGTCTCCCTTCTTGGGCCCGATCGGGCACGGCAGCAGGCGCGAGTGCTGGTCGAGCAGGCCATTGACCATCTGTCCGACCACGGCGAAGAGGCCGACATGCTGCGGGCAATCGCACGCTTTGCAATCGAGCGGGACCGGTAAATGGAAAGAGTTGGCGTCTATCCGGGCACTTTCGACCCGCTCACGCTTGGCCACCTCGATATCATTCGAAGGGCGACGCACCTCGTCGACCGTCTGGTCGTCGGAGTGACCACCAATCCCTCGAAGGAGCCGCTGTTTCCGGTCGCCGAGCGTCTCGAGATCGTGCGCCGCGAAACCGCCGGCATTGCCGGCAAGGTCGAGGTCGTCGATTTCGACTCGCTGCTGATGGATTTTGCCGAGCGCGAAGGCGCTTCGATGATCATCCGGGGCTTAAGGGCAGTCGGCGACTTCGAATATGAGTTCCAGATGGCCGGAATGAACCAGCAGCTGAACAACAGTATCGAGACGGTCTTCCTGATGGCCGACGTCTCGCTTCAGCCGATTGCGTCACGGCTGGTTAAGGAGATCGCGCGCTATGGCGGCTCGATCGAAAAGTTCGTCACCCCCGCGGTCGCCGCCGACGTCGCGCGTCAGCTCGCCCGCAGCTAAGAGAAGCCCGACAATGAAATATTTGGCGCTCCCGCTCCTTGCCCTCGCGCTTGTTGCGGCGAAAGCCGAGCCGCCGGCGCAGCCGCAGCTCGGCATCAACCCGCCGGCCGAAGTCGTTGCCGATCCGGCGAACCGGCTGGCCCTCCAGCTGTCGAACGGCGGAACCGTCGTCATCCAGCTGCGTCCCGACGCCGCGCCGATGCATGTGCAGCGGATCCAGACGCTTGCGAGGGCCGGCTTCTATGACGGGACGATCTTTCATCGCGTGGTCCCGGGCTTCATGGCCCAGGGCGGCGACCCGACTGGCACCGGGGAGGGCGGCTCGCAGCTCCCCGACCTCAAGGCCGAGTTCAATTCGCTGCCCCACCTGCGCGGCACGGTCGCCGCCGCCCGCACTGCCGACAGCGAAGATACGGCCAACAGCCAATTCTATATCATGTTCGTTCCGAACGGCACGCTCAACGGCAATTACACAGTATTCGGCCGGGTGATTTCCGGAATGGACTCGGTCGACAGGATCGCGGTCGGCCAGCCGCCGGCCGAGCCGACCAGGATCGTGCGTGCGACCCTTGGCGATTCCGCGGCTCCGGCTCAGGGCGCCACGCCCGACGGCTGATGCGGGTCGATCTCTTCGATTTCGACCTTCCCGCCGAGCGAATCGCACTGAGGCCCGCGCGGCCGCGGGATTCGGCCCGCCTCCTCCTTGTCGAAGGCGACCGGATTTCGGACCGTAGGGTCCTCGATCTTCCGGACCTCCTGCGGCCTGGCGACGTGCTGCTGTTCAACGACACCAAGGTCATTCCAGCGCAGCTCGAAGGGCGCCGCGGAGAGGCCCGGATCGGAGTGACCCTTCACAAGCGCACTGGCCCGCGAAGCTGGTGGGCGTTGGTCCGCAACGCGAAGCGGCTGAGCGTCGGCGACCGAATCGACTTCGAGAAAGGAGTCTGTGCGTCTGCGATCGAGCGGGCCGGCGACGGCAGCTTTCTGGTCCGTTTCGATGGTGACGAGCCGGTCGAGCAGCTGATCGAACGGGCAGGGCGGATGCCGCTTCCTCCCTACATCGCCTCCAGGCGGCCGGCCGACGAGGCGGATCGCGAGGACTACCAGACAGTGTTCGCGCGCGAGGAAGGCGCGATTGCCGCTCCGACCGCCGCCCTGCACTTCAGCGAGCGGCTGTTCGACGCGCTGGATCAGCGGGGCGTCCTTCGGGAGACGGTCACTCTGCACGTCGGGGCGGGCACGTTCCTTCCGGTCAAGTCCGAGATGGGGGCCGAGCACCAGATGCATTCCGAGGGGGGACGTATCGATCCGCCAACCACCGATCGCCTCAACTCAGCCCGGGCCGCCGGCGGCCGGCTGATCACGGTCGGAACGACATCGTTGAGGCTGATCGAAAGCGCCGCCGACGACAGCGGCACCATTCACCCGTTCGAAGGCGACACGGCGATCTTCATTACACCCGGCTATCGCTTCAGGGCGGTCGACGGGCTGATGACCAATTTCCACCTTCCGCGCTCGACCTTGTTCATGCTGGTCTGCGCATTGATGGGGCTGGAGGTGATGAAGTCTGCCTACGCCCACGCAATCGACGAGGGCTACCGCTTCTACAGCTACGGCGACGCCGGCCTGCTGCTCCCAGCGCAAGACTAATCCGTTTCGGACCAGCCTTTTAACAGCCGTTAGAGCCGGTTGGTAAAAAGGGAGTTCCACACGGAAACGCGGGGTCACTTCCTGAAATGGCAACGGTCACGGACGTGCCTGGGCGCGGACGGCAGCGAAACTACATTCCGGTTTCGGTCAAGTTCGCAATCGCGATGTTCGCAGCGCTTGCCTGGATGATGTTCAGCGTCACCGTGTCGCAGCCGTGGATGCAGTCGCTATCGGATTATACCAGTCCGGTGTTCGCTTTGTTTGCGATCAGCTTCATCGCCTTCGTCCCCGGCTTCATGAACGCCTTTGTCGTTACGAGCCTGCTTCTGGACCGCCGTCCGAGCCGCAGGCGCCCGTTATACTACCCCGCAGTGACGATCCTGATCGCCGCTTATCAGGAGGAAGCCGCGATCGCCGACACGCTCAGGACCATCGCACAGGAAGATTATTCCGGCCCGATCGAAGTGCTGGTCCTTAACGACGGCTCCACCGATCGCACTGCTGAAGCCGCCGTGGAAGCAGTCGAGGAACTAAGCTTCGCGACCAATGCCGAAGTCCGGATCATCAACTTCCCGGCAAACCGCGGAAAAGCGGCCGTGCTCAACGCCGGGCTTCAGCAAGCTGCGCATGACCTGGTTGTCACGATTGACGCCGATTCTCGGCTTAACGCGGACGCCCTGACCGACATCGTCGAGCGGCTGCTCTCGGATCCACCTAACACGCAGGCGGTCGCCGGAGCGATTCTGGTCCGCAACTCGCGGGAAAATCTGATTACCGGTGCCCAGGAGTGGGATTATTTCCAAGGCATCGCAGCGGTGAAGCGGATGCAGAGCCTGTACCAGGGCACTCTCGTCGCCCAGGGCGCATTTTCCATCTACCGCAAGCAGGCGCTGCTCGAGGTCGGCGGCTGGCCCGATTGCGTCGGCGAGGACATCGTCCTCAGCTGGGCACTGCTCAATCGCGGCTATCGAATCGGCTACGCCGAGGACGCCATTGCCTGGACCAACGCGCCGAACACGTTCCGCCAATTCGCCCGCCAGCGCCACCGCTGGTCACGCGGCATGGTCGAAGCGCTTAATCAAAACCAGAGCCTGTTGATCAGGCCGCGGCTTACGATGATGTTCATCTGGTGGAACCTGCTGTTCATCCCGATGGACCTCGCCTTTACGTTCCTCTTCATCCCGGGCGTGCTTGCCGCGATTTTCTTTCAGCTGTTTTGGATCGCCGGGCCGATGACGCTGGCTGTGCTGCCGCTTGCGGCGCTGTGGAACCTGGTCATATTCCGGACTCAATCGCGAATGTTCCGCGACCTGGGGCTGACGGTCCGCCATAACCCGCGCGGGCTCGCTTTCTATCTCCTCGGTTACCCGTTGATGCTGCAGCCCATCTGTGTGTGGGGGTATGCGAGCGAGATCGCCAGGCTGCGCAAGAATTGGGGCACCAAGTGACTCGCTTCGCCCCCGCCGGACTCGTTGCGCTCCTGTTGCCCGCGGCCGCCGTCGCGCAGGATGATACCGCCGCCTCCGCGCCCGCGGCGGGAGCGGACCTCTTCTATTCGTCCGATGCCGAGGACAGCGAAGTGCTGAAGGCTGGGATCAACTTCGACCTTCCCCGGGGCCCTGATCGATATTGGGGAGTGCGGGTGGAACAGGCGCGTTTCAAGCCGGTGGGCGAGCGGGGAAGGACGATGGAGCGCGCTTATCTGCGCGTTGCCGACACGGCCGGACGATGGACGTGGAATGCCAGCGTCGGGACCGACGGGCACACCGTCCTCGGCTCGGCGTCGATCCACGACGACCGGCGTTTCCGGAAGGAGTTTTTCGTCGAGCGCGAGATCGTCGAGACGCCGCTCGGGCTTTCGCGCGGTATCTATTACACTTTCGCCGGCGCGGCGATCGACCTTCCGGCAGACGACCGCAATGTCTTCACGCTCTTCGCGGGTGTTCAGCCGTTCACCGGCGACAACGTCCGCACGCATTTGCGCGCCTCCTATGTGCATGTGGTGAAGCCGGAATGGGGGCTGAGCGCACAGCTGAGGACTCGTTACTTCCGAAGCAGCGATCCGGGCGAGTTCGATTATTACTCGCCGCGCTGGTACGCCGAAGTCCTGCCCGTGCTGCAGGCCCGCCGCTTCGTCGGTGGCTGGCAGCTTCTCGGCGCCGCCGGTTACGGGGCTCAGCGTGATTCGGCGAGCCGCTGGCGAAGCTCGCGCTACCTGAACGCCCGCTTCACCAGCCCCGCATTCCAGAAGGACTGGGCGCTCATTGGCGGGCTGCTCTACACGAACACGCCAGTCAGCACCGGTTTCACCTACCGCTATCTGCAGCTCAACCTGGGCGTGACCAAAGCTTTCTGACTGGGCGATTTGCCCGCCCAACCAATGCCGCCTAGGCGCACCGGCGATGGCAAGCCTCGATTTCACGATCACCGCCACCGACGGAGCCGCCCGCACCGGCGTCATCCGCACGGCGCGCGGCGACATCCGGACGCCGGCCTTCATGCCGGTAGGGACCGCGGCGACCGTCAAGGCCATTAAGCCGGACGACGTCCGCTCGTCGGGCGCCGATATCATCCTTGGCAACACCTATCATCTGATGCTTCGGCCCGGTGCCGAGCGGGTTGCGAGGCTCGGCGGGCTCCACCGATTCATGGGCTGGGATCGCCCGATCCTGACCGACAGCGGCGGCTATCAGGTGATGAGCCTGTCCGAACTGGCGAAGGTATCGGAGGACGGGGTGGCGTTCGCCAGCCATCTCGACGGGAGCCGGCACATGCTGACTCCCGAGCGCTCGATCCAGGTGCAGCGATTGCTCGGGTCGGATATCGCGATGGCCCTCGACCAGCTGGTGCCGGCAAGCGCGGCGAAGTCCGAGCAGCAAGCGGCGATGGAGCGCTCGATGCGCTGGGCCGAACGGTCGAAGGCCGCATTCTCAGGTGACGGCGCCCTGTTCGGAATCCAGCAGGGCGCGCTCGACGAGGAGCTCCGCCGCCAATCGGCCGAGGCGCTGATCGCGATCGGCTTCGACGGCTATGCGATCGGCGGGCTTGCCGTCGGCGAAGGGCAGCAGGAAATGCGCCGGGTGCTCGATTTCGCCGCACCGATGCTTCCGGACGACAAGCCGCGCTATTTGATGGGGGTGGGAAAGCCGGACGATTTGGTCGAGGCGGTGCTTCGCGGGGTCGACATGTTCGATTGCGTGCTTCCGACGCGCTCGGGGCGAACCGGCCAGGCGTTCACCGCCGACGGTCCGATCAACATCCGCAACGCCCGCTTTGCCGAGGACAGCGAACCGCTCGATCTAGGCTGCAAGTGCCCGACCTGCTCGAAATTCGAGCGCGCTTATGTCCATCACCTAGTCCGGTCGGGCGAGGTGCTGGGCCCGATGCTGATGACCGAGCACAATCTGTGGTTTTACCAGCGGTTGATGCAGGCGATTCGCGACGCGATCGCTGCAGCGCAACTGACGGAATTCGCCCGCGATTTCCTTGCCCGCTACCGCCGCGGGCGCGGCGCCTAGCTCGCGCTTACATTGAGGAAGCCGGGAAGCGGCCCGTTCCACTCGGAATCGTCCTCTGCCTTCGCCTTCTTCTGGGGCTCTGGAGCCTTCGCGGCCTTCGGCTCGCGCTCCTGCCGCGGCTCCTTCTCCGGCTGCGCCTCCTTCTTGCGCTCCGGCCGCCTTTGAGCCTTGCGCTTCGGCTCTGGCTCGGTCCTAGCCTCCGGCTCGCGCTCAAATTGCCTTTCCTTTTTCGGCTCCCGCTTCCGCTCCGGCGCTTTCCTGGACTGCGGCTCGCGCTCCTGCTCTTGCTCGGGTTCCCGTTTCTTGGTCGCAGGTCCGGAGCGCGACGAGTCCGATCTCGCGATCGGGGCCCCGAGCAGCTTTTCGATCGCCTCGACCTGCTCCGAGTCCGATTTGCTCGCGAGCGTGATCGCGATGCCTTTGGCGCCCGCCCGGCCGGTTCGACCGATCCGGTGGATATAATCGTCGGGCTGCCAGGGGACATCGTAGTTGATGACGTGGCTGACCCCTTTGACGTCGAGCCCGCGGGCGGCGACGTCCGAGGCGACGAGGATATTGATCTCGTCGTTCTTGAAGCGGTCGAACTCGGCGATCCTGTCCGACTGGTCCATATCGCCCTGGATCTGGCCGACGGAGAAGCCCGACCGCTTAAGGCCGGTGGCCAGCTCGCGAACCGTCGTCTTGCGATTGCAAAAAACGATCGCGTTTTTGAACTCCTCGTGGCGGAGGATGTCGCGGAGCGCCTCGCGCTTCTTGTCGGCGCGGACTTCGACCAGCCGTTGTTCGATGTTGATGTTGGCGGTCGCGGGGCGCGCGACTTCGACTCGCTTCGGGTCGTTGAGGAACTTGGCCGCGAGCTTCTTGATCGGCGGCGGCATGGTCGCCGAGAACAGCAGGGTCTGCCGGGACTTCGGGAGCTTCGAGCAGATTTCCTCGATATCGGGAATAAACCCCATGTCGAGCATACGGTCGGCTTCGTCGATCACCAGAAGTTCGCAATTGGTCAGCAGGATTTTGCCGCGTTCGAACAGGTCCTTGAGACGGCCCGGAGTCGCAATCAGCACGTCGACGCCCTTTTCGAGCGCCTTGATCTGATCGCCCATCTGAACGCCGCCGATCAGAAGCGCCATTGAGAGCTTGTGATACTTGCCGTATTTCTCGAAATTTTCGGAAACCTGCGCGGCGAGCTCGCGGGTCGGTTCGAGGATCAGCGAGCGCGGCATCAAGGCCCGGCTCCGCCCTTGGGCGAGAATGTCGATCATCGGCAGGACGAAACCGGCGGTCTTGCCGGTCCCGGTCTGGGCGATCCCGACCAGGTCCTTCCCCATCAACACGGCGGGAATGACGCCGCGCTGGATCGGCGTCGGTTCGGTGTAGCCGCTGTCTTCAACAGCGCGAAGCAATTCGTTTGAAAGGCCGAGGTCGGCGAAAGACATGTAAAATCCGGAAAAAAAATGGATGGCAGACCAGCAAAAGCCGTCGCCTCTCAAGCGGCTAACGCCCGCTCTCGCGCATTGTCAAGAAGCGTCGCGCACAGGCTGTGCGGGGCACAGCCGAGCACGACGCTCAGCGCCTTGGCTTCGGCACCAGGTAGTGGAACCGTTCGATTTGGCAGCTCCCGCCCATGCGCGAGCGGATCACGTCCCGCTCGGCGCAGATCCTGTGGTCCTCCGGCTTGAGATAAAATACATCGTAGAAGTCGAGCGCGGGACAATCCTGGGAAAGCTCGGCTCGAAAGCGCCGGCGGCGAACGGTGATGAAATCCACGCTGTCGCTGCCGGACAGGAACGCGCCGCGGATGGCCCGGGCGTTGATACACTTCGGCCCCTCCAATTCGGTCCACTCGAACTGCCGGGTCGGGGGCCGAACCGGGATTCGCATGATCAGCTGGTCCTGCACGACAAGGCTGCGCACGCGCGGCTCGTCGGCCGGCGCGGCAACGGTCGTCATCCCGAGCAGCATCGGCAAGAGCGTCAGAAACGCTGTGATTGTCACTGGGTCGGGCTCATCGTTGTCTCGAGGTTGCAGGCGAGCGTTGAACAATCAATGAATTGCCAGCATCCGCGAGTTCAAGAAGAACAGTTGCGAAACCAACGGGGCTTGCTAAGGCGTCGCCGAATTCCGGCCCTGTGGCGAAGACCAGCACCATTCACAATTTGGTGCGTTTCCGGCACGGCGCCAGCTGAAGGCAAGCCTCAACACCCCGGGAGATCCCAATGGCGACCGAAGCGCCGACCAAGAACCTGCCCATGCTCTACGAAGCGCTGGAGCCACTAAGCTCGAGCGTGCACGGTAAAATGAAGATTCGGAGCGTTGACAAGGCGCCGACGGTTGGCACCACTCACGCGATCCCGGCGACGGTCGACGAATTCTCGCTGCTGGCCCGCCACTATCCGATCATCTTCTCGATTGGCGACGATCCCGTGCCGCTGGTGCTGATGGGCCTTACGGAGGGTGTCAACGCGTTCATGGACGAGAACGGAAAGCCGCTTGACCAGAACCTTTATGTTCCCGCCTATGTCCGCCGCTACCCGTTCCTGCTCGCCCGGCTGCGGCCCGACAGCGACGAATTGTCGCTGTGCTTTGACCCGACGATCGGCGCGATCGGCGACTTCGAAGATGGCGACCCTTTGTTCGAAGAGAGTGGCGAGCCGAGCCAGGCGACCAAGTCCATCCTGCAGTTTTGTGAGCAGTTCGAGACGGCCGGTCAGCGTACCGCCGCTTTCGTCCAGGATTTGAAAAAAGCCGATTTGTTGATGGATGGCGAAGTGGCGATCCAGCCCGAGGGCGCTCCTCAGCCGTTTACCTACCGCGGGTTCCGGATGGTCGATGAGGAAAAGTTGCGCGAGATGCGCGGCGATGAGCTCAGGAAGTTCAACCAGAGCGGGCTTCTGCCGCTGATTTACGCGCACCTGTTCTCGCTGTCCCAGGTCCGCGACCTATTCGCGCGCCAGGTCCAGCAGGGCAAAGGCCCGATGGAGATGCAGAAGCCGCAGACCGCCGAAGCGTGAGCCTTTTGCGCCGTGTCGACTTGACCGGGTGAAAGCGCTCACCACTTCGCTTTGGCCCGGCGGTCCCGTGCTTCCCCTTCGCGGGTCCGCCAGGCCCCGCGCACCCATGGGTGCGTTCCTCCCTGAACTGCGCCGCCCCAGCTTAGCTCGGGGCGGCGTTTTTATTCGGCCGCGGCCGGGAGGCGGCGGTCGAGAAGAACGGTCCCGAGCCGGACCGCGACACTTTCGATCAGGGCCGCAACATCGTTAAATCGCGCTCCGGCCTCGCCTGCGGGCGTGAGATAGCACCGCCTGTCGATCTCGATCTGGATCGCATGCACCCCCTCCTGGGGCGATCCGTGGCGGTCGAGAATGTGGCCGCCGGCGAAAGGATCGTTCGCGGTCGCTGCAAAGCCCGCCCCGGCGGCGATTTTCAACGCTTCGGACATCAGCCATGGAGCACAGCTGCGGCCATAGCGGTCGCCGAACACGACTCCTGGAGCGCCTTTCGACGGCGGCATCGAATGGCAGTCGAGAAGCAAAGCGCACCCGAACCGGTCGAGGAGCAGCGAAAGCTGCTGTTCGATCGCGCGATGGTATGGACGATAGGCCTGGACGAGACGCAGTTGCAGCTCGGCAACGCTGATCGGCCGCCGCCACAAATGGCCATGCGCTGCGGTTCGCGAAGGCACGATCCCAAGGCCGCCTCGGGCGCGGCCACTTGCCCGGGCGCCGCAACGCTCCTTGATGATCGCCGGATCGATCTCGTCCTCGGCGCGATTGCAATCCACCGCTGCTCGCGGTGCGCATGCGATGACCGCACCCGTCCCGTGGCCGAGCGCACGCCAGACAAGGCGATCGACCAACGGGTCCTCCAGCGGGTCGAGCGCCGTCCGGCCCTTCGATGCCAGGCTCACCAGCCAATCCGGATAGTCGCGCCCGGAGTGCGGAACGGACAGCAGCACGGGAAGGCCCCCGCGCGCGGAGTGGGTGATTGGGGGAGGGAGCGAAGTCAGTGACAAGTGTCCCAGATTAGGACCGGCACGAGGAAGCTGCAACGCGTGTGTTCGTCATTCGCTTCTGGCAAATCCAGATCGATCAGCGCATGATGAGGACGATGTCGCGAATCCTGCTAGCAGAAGACGATAGGTCGATGCGCGAATATCTGCAGCGCGCGCTGCAACGCGTCGGCTACGAGGTCGATGCGGTCGGCTGCGGGACCGAGGCGATTCCGCTCCTCGAAGCCCAGAGCTACGACCTGTTGCTCACCGATATCGTGATGCCGGAAATGGACGGGATCGAGCTGGCCCAGAAGGCTTCGGAGCTGGATCCGGCGATCAGGGTCATGTTCATCACGGGTTTTGCCGCCGTTGCGCTCCAGAGCGGCCGGGCGGCTCCTGAAGCGAAGATGCTGTCGAAGCCGTTCCACCTGAAGGATCTGGTCGCCGAAGTGGACCGCATCTTCCAGACCGAGGACCAGCACGGCCGCCTCTAGCGGGCGTGCTCGGCCGCCTCTAGCGGGCGTGTTCGGCCGGCTCCAGGCCGCCTCCTCTTCCTCTTCCTCTTACTCTTCCTCCTTCAGCGTGATCCATGTCGCGGTCGCCGCCGCGACCAGCTCGCCCGCGGCATCGTGGAGAGCGCTTCCGACCCGGTGCTTGCGTCCCTCGCTCTCGATCGGCCAGCCTGTGGCGATCAGGCGCTCTCCGGCTCGCACCGGCCGATGGATCGTCGCCGACATCCGTCCAAGCAGCGCCAGCCCGGCGCGATCCTCGGCAGCGAAATAGCCGGGGCAATCGAGGGCCGCCCACAGGAACTCGGGGCGCACCTGCCCGGAATCGTTGGCAAGCGATTCATCGGGCTGCCAGGTGGCCGCCACCTGGTGCGCCGGGTCTCCGACAGGGCCGGGAAAGATCCGCATCCCGTCGCCCGGCTCGCGCTCCGGCCCGCAGACAAAGCAGCCTGGGAAGAGGTGGTGGGACAGGCCGGCGAAGCGCGGCTCCGAATCGCGCGCCACCTCCAGCGACGGCGGAGTCGGCACCTCGATGTCGACCAGCTCCCTGGCGGCTGTGACGACAATCCTGTCGTCCTCGCTCAGCGTAGCGATCGCATCTTGGGTCTTGAGCGTCAGGTCGCGGTCGAGGGGCGGCGGCGACTTCAGGGTGACCGTGCAATTGGACCCGCCCAGCGCCGCCGCGACGAGGCCGGCGACATAGCCGCCGTTGCCGGTCTCCGGCGGCCCCCGGAATCGCCTTTCGATGCGGATGCTTGTCATTGCGGAATAGTCTCACCGAATGCGCTACTCCGCAATCGCCTAGAGGGTGTCGGGACAGGCTTGCAGGCGACCGCGCCGCTCTCTACATCGCGGCCCGGGTGGGCGTGTAGCTCAGTGGTAGAGCACTGTGTTGACATCGCAGGGGTCGCAAGTTCAATCCTTGCCACGCCCACCATTTCTTTTCAGTGACTTAGCTAGCGCTGTCGCGAAGAAGCTTCCTTCGTTCCCTCTCCCCCGCTCGCGCTTCGCGCGGTTCGACCCTCTCCCGCAGAGGGGAGAGGGTGGTCAGGCACTCGTAATCTCCCGCGGCTTTCCGTCCGCGTCGAGCGCCACGAACGTAAACTCCCCCTCCGCGACCAAAGTCTCCTCGTCGCCGTCGCGCTTGCGGGCGATCGCTTCGGCGCGCAGCCTCAGCGAGGTGCGCCCCTGCTTTAGAAGCTCGACATAGACGGAAAGCTCGTCGCCGACCGCCATCGCTCCGGGGAACCGGACCGCGTCCGCCGCCACCAGGATCGCCTTGCCGCGGCTGTGTTTCGACGCGAACGACCCGCAGGCGAGCCCCATCTGCCCCATCAGCCAGCCGCCGAACACGCCGCCATAGGGGTTGGTATCCGAAGGCATCGCGGTGACGCGGATCAGCGGAACCCGCGCCTTGTCGGTCATTACGCCAGCATCCCCAGCGGGTTTTCGACCAGCCGCTTGAACACCTTCATCAGCCGCGCTCCGTCGGCGCCGTCGATCGCCCGATGGTCGAAGCTTCCGGTGGCGCTCATCACCGTCGCGATCTGCAGCGAGTCATTGATTACATAGGGCCGCTTTTCTCCGGCGCCGATCGCCAGGATCATCCCCTGCGGCGGGTTGATGACCGCGTCGAACTGCTTGGTCCCGTACATGCCCATGTTCGAGATCGACGCGGTGCCGCCCTGATATTCGTGCGGCTGCAATTTGCCGTCCTTGGCGCGGGCGGCGAGGTCCTTCATTTCCGTAGCGATCGCCGAGACGGTCTTGCCGCCGGCATCGACGATGATCGGGGTGATCAGTCCCCCCGGGATCGACACCGCAACCGAAATGTCGGCGCGGCTGTACTTGATCAGATTGTCGCCGGCGAAGCTGACGTTGCACTCGGGCACCTCGATCAGTGCCGCAGCGAGCGCCTTGATCAGGAGGTCGTTGACCGAAAGCTTGATCCCGCGGCTTTCCAGGCCCGCGTTCAGCTCGCTCCTGAGCCTCAGGAGCGAGTCGAGCTGGATGTCGAAGGTCAGATAGATGTGCGGGATCGTCTGCTTCGCCTCGGTGAGGCGGCGGGCGATCGTCTTGCGCATGTTGGAGAGCTTGACGACCTCGTGCGGGATTTCGCCCGGCTCGACCGGCGCGGCTTTCGCTTCGGCAGCCGGTGCTTTCTCCAAATCCGCCTTGACGATCCGGCCGCCTGGGCCGCTGCCTTCAACGGCCGACAAATCGATCCGCTTCTCCTCGGCAATCCGGCGCGCCAGCGGCGAGGCCTTGATTCGCTCGCCTTGCTCGCGCGGAGGCGAGGCCGGGGCAGCTTCGGCCTTGGGTTCTTCAGCCGGCGGCGGTGGTGGCGGAGCTTCCTTCTTAAGCGTTTCCTCCGGCTTCGGCTCCGCCTTCGGCGCCTCTTCCTCCGCCTCCTCCTTTGCCTTGGCTTCCGGCTTGGCCTTGGCCGCGTCCTTCACGTCTTCGCCTTCTCCGGCGAGAATGGCGATCGGTTCGCCGACCTTCACCCCGTCGGTGCCTTCAGGGACCAGGATCTTG
>JBPCOC010000018.1:0-14446 GCA_051000635.1 Sphingomicrobium sp.
GCGGGCAGGAAGAAGCAGCAAGCGAGCAAGCGTCCGGGGGGTGCTTGTGAGACGCTACTCCGCCGGATGGCGGGCCCTCAAAGGCACGACAGCCCCGCTTCGACAAGCTCAGGACAGGCTTCGACAAGCTCAGGGCGAACGGGATTAGGGAAGAAAGTTTATGGCACGCGAACCCCAGCGCCTTCGACGCAAGGAGCGCAAGAACATCACGGCCGGCGTCGCGCATGTGAACGCCAGCTTCAACAATACGATGATCACCATCACCGACGCGCAGGGCAATGCGATCGCCTGGTCGAGCGCCGGGATGATGGGCTTCAAGGGCAGCCGCAAGTCGACGCCTTATGCCGCCCAGGTCGCGGCGGAAGACGCCGGCAAGAAGGCCGCCGACCACGGCGTCCGGACGCTCGAGGTCGAGGTCAAGGGCCCCGGCTCGGGCCGCGAGAGCGCGCTTCGGGCGCTGCAGGCGGTCGGCTTTACGATCACGTCGATCCGCGACGTCACTCCGATCCCGCACAACGGGGTTCGGCCGAGCAAGCGGCGCCGAGTCTAAGAGTTTCGCCGAAAGCCAAGCTTTCGGCGAGTGGCACAAGAATTGAAATCAGGGGCCCAGGCCCCCAACTGCCAAGGGATGAACATGGCCGTCAATGCGAAGAACTGGCAGGAACTGAAGAAGCCCAACGGAATCGAGAAGAAGGTCGGAGGCGACAGCCGCCGCCGCGCAATCTTCGTCGCCGAGCCGCTCGAGCGCGGTTTCGGGATGACTCTTGGCAACTCGCTTCGGCGGGTGCTTCTAAGCTCGCTCCAGGGCGCAGCAGTCACCTCGGTCAAGATCGAGGGCGCGCTTCACGAGTTCAGCTCGCTTCCGGGCGTGCGCGAGGACGTCACCGACATCGTCCTCAACGTCAAGCTGATCGCGCTCAAGATGGAAGGCGAGGGGCCCAAGCGGCTCCAGCTTTCGGCGACCGGCCCGGCCGAAGTCACCGCCGGGATGATCGCTTGCCCCGGCGACATCGAAATTTCCAACCCGGACCTGGTGATCTGCCACCTCGACGACGGGGCGACGCTCAACATGGAGCTGACCGCCGACGTGGGCAAAGGCTATGTTCCGGCCGCCGCCAACCGGCCGGCCGACGCCCCGATCGGCCTGATCCCGGTCGACGCGCTCTACACGCCTGTCCGGCAGGTCGCCTACAAGGTCGAGAACACCCGCGTCGGCCAGGAGCTCGACTATGACAAGCTCACGCTGACGATCGAGACCGACGGCACGGTGGCGCCCGAGGACGCGCTCGCCTATGCGGCGCGAATCCTCCAGGACCAGCTGCAGATGTTCGTCCACTTCGACGAGGCGGCGATCCGAACCGCCGTTGCTCCGTCGATGATCGGCCAGCCGGCGATGGCCGCCGAGCAGATCGCGGCCGACACCAACCAGCTCAACCGCTACCTCCTGAAGAAGGTCGACGAGCTCGAGCTGTCGGTGCGAAGCGCCAATTGCCTGAAGAACGACAATATCATCTACATCGGCGATTTGGTGCAGAAGACCGAGGCGGAAATGCTCCGGACCCCGAACTTCGGCCGCAAGAGCCTCAACGAGATCAAGGAAGTGCTGGCGAGCATGGGGCTGAGGCTCGGCATGGACATCCCCGGCTGGCCGCCGGAAAATATCGAGGAAATGGCCAAGAAGCTCGAGCAGGAATTGCTGGGGTAATCCCCGTCTCGAAGTGGTACTTAGAGCCGGTTCAGGAACCAGGAAGGGCCGCTCCGAAAGGGGCGGCCTTTTTTCATTGTGGTACATTCCGTAAACTTACCGCTGGTGTAGGCTGGCTCGCGTCCACCGCGCTCGGGGGGAAAGTCAGCGTCGCCGAGGCGATCCGGATCGTCCAGCTGCACGGATCGAAGGCGCAGCGCGAGACCCAGGAGCAGATGCTCGCCGAGCAGGCGGAGAGCATGGCCGCCGACGAGGTCGGGCAGATCCGCGAGCGGCTGGTTGGCAAGCTGCACAAGCTTCGCCAGCGCGAGATGAATCGGATGCTTTCCGAGGGCTGGTCGCACGACGAGGAGCACGACCACATGGTGCCGCCGGGATGGGTGAGGGGGCCGGACTGCGCGCTTCCCGGGACCGGCTCCGGCTAGCTCTTGCGGGCGCGCTTCTTCTTTGGCGGCGGGCTGCCTTCGCGCGCCGCCCGCGCCTGCTGCTCGTCGGGCCCAATGTGGCCGAGGCGCTTCAGGGGCTCCATCACCCACAAGGTGACCACCGCGGCAACCGCAAGAACCACGGCGACGTCGTAGCTTCCAAGGCCGACGGCGGCGCCGATCGCGCCGGTCACCCACAGGCTTGCGGCGGTGGCGGTGCCCTTGACGGAATCGCTCTGGCGAAGGATCGCTCCGCCGCCGATGAAGCCCATTCCGGTAATCAGGCCCTCGACGATCCGGGCCATCGCCTCGGGGCTGTCCGCGGTCAAATGCTCGGCCGCCTGGATGAAGCCGCAGGTGGCGACCGCCACCAGCGGAAAGGTGCGCAGGCCGGCGCTGCGTTCCTCACGCTCCCGGTTCCAGCCGATTGGCATCGCCAGCAGATAGGCGATTGCAAGTGCCGCGAGGTGCGGCAGGACATCGAAACTGTCGCCGGCGAAGATCTGGTCGAGCATTGCAGCGCATAAATCCTGCTGGCGCCGAAAGGATGCGCCCGGCCCCCTCGATCCTTCGACCCTGCTCAGGAGAGCCTTCGCTTCGGGGCAGGCTTGACTTGGAGGCGGCTTTGGGCTTGGGAACGGCGCACCGGCGGGCCCCACGAGGCCCGCTGTTTTGTTTGGGTCCTGGGCAGCCACCCGCGAAGCGCTGCCTGGCTGGAGCTACCTCATACGGGCTCCCGACGAACGGAGACAAAGACATGCGCCATCGTGTTGGCCATCGCAAACTTCAGCGCACCTCGAGCCACCGGCAGGCGCTGCTTCGCAACATGGCGGCCGCTTTGATCAAGCACGAGCAGATCACCACCACCGTCGCCAAGGCGAAGGAGCTTCGCCCCTATGTCGAGAAGCTGGTGACGCTGGCCAAGAAAGGCGGGCTTTCGAACCGCCGGCTGGCGCACTCGCGGCTGATGGACGAGACCCAGCTTGCCAAATTGTTCGATGCCATCGGCCCGCGCTACGCCGATCGCAACGGCGGCTATACGCGAGTGATCAAGGCCGGAATCCGGATGTCGGATTCAGCGCCGATCGCGATCATCGAGTTCGTCGACCGCGACGTTTCCGCCAAGGGGCAGGATTCCGGGCCGGTGATGACCGAAGAGGAATTCGAGGAAGCCTAGGCCGCGGCCTACCGGATTGAATTCCCGTGACGTCGAAACGGCCCTGACCGCTTCGCCGGCGATGAATGGCCGATAAACGCGGGGCGAAGCGTTCCTGAACGGCGGCAAACCGCACATTCACGGCCGATGCACGCCCGATTCGCTAAACCTTCAGCACCCTCGGTTCGTTGACTCCAGTGAACTGAGAAAGAAGCTCCAAGGAGAGTGGTGATGAAGATTCTTACACTTGCTATCGGCGCCGCGGGCGCCGCCGCGCTGGCCGGCGCAGCAGCTCCGGCCTCCGCGCAATATTATCCGGGCAGCCCTTATGGGTACAACCAGCCCGGAAATGTGATCGGACAGGTGCTCAACCAGGTCCTGAACCCCTATGCCAACCAGTACAGCCAGGGCTACGGGATGCACTCCCAGGCGGCGGTGCAACGTTGCACCGCAGCGGTCCAGCAGCGGCTGTCGATGCAGTATCGCGCCGGCTACAGTCCGTACGGCGCTTACAGCCCCTATGGGGGTTATAACACCGCAACCAACGCCCGGGTGCTCGGAATCACGCGTATCGAGCAGCGGTCGCGAAGTACGGTTCGGGTGCGCGGCGTTGCAAGCAGCGGCCAGATGTACGGCCGCTACGGTGGATACGGCGGCTATGGCGGCTACGGTTATGCACAGCAGTCGCCCGACCTGATCTTCCGCTGCGACGTCGACTATCGCGGATACATCCGCGACATCGACATCGACCGCATCGACTAAGATCCGGTTGAAGACTCAAGAGAGCGCCGGGGCCGAAAGGCTCCGGCGCTTTTCTTGTGTTTGGTTTAAAACCCCCACTCCGGCTGCTAGGCAAGCGGCATCCGAAGACCCAAGAGGATCCATGCCTTGCGCCTGTCCCTGCTGCTTCCGCTGTTCGCAATGACCGCCTGCGCCACGACGCCAACTTCAGCCCCGCCGGTCGTAAGCGCCGAAGCGCCGCCGCCGGCCGCCGAGGCTCCGGCCCAGCCGGAGATCGTCTATCCGGCGACAAAGCGGGTCGATCTCGTCGAGGACCAGTTCGGGGCCCAGGTCGCCGATCCCTATCGCTGGCTCGAGACCGACGTCCGCAACGATCCGGAAGTGCGCTCCTGGGTGACTGCCCAGAATGCGGTGACCGACGCTTTCCTCGCGACTCTGCCGGCGCGCGACTCGTTCGAGAAAAGGATCACCGAGCTTTACGACTACGAGCGGTTCGGAATCCCCGACAGGGACGGCGGCCGCTATTTCTACACCCGCAACGACGGCCTGCAGAACCAGTCCGTCCTCTACGTCCGCGAGACGCTCAGTGGCGAGCCGCGGATGCTGATCGACCCGAATGCATGGTCGGACGACGGAGCGACGGCGCTCGCCGAATGGGATCGAGCGATCAGGGCGACAGGTTGGTCTATTCGATCCAGGAGGGCGGCACCGACTGGCGCACGGTCCGGGTGCTCGACGTCGCCACCGCGCAGCCGCTCGCCGACGAGGTCAAGTGGGTGAAGTTTTCGGCCCTGGACTGGGCCAAGGACGGAAGCGGCTTCTTCTACTCGCGCTTCCCCGAGCCCAAGGAAGGCGCGGCCTTCCAGTCGCTGAACGAGAACCACCAGGTCTATTTTCATGAAATCGGGACGCCGCAGTCGCAAGATCGGCTGATGTTCGCCACGCCCGACCGGCCCGAGCTCAACAATTTTGCGCAGGTCAGCGACGACGGCCGCTGGCTGATCGTCAGCTCGTCGAGCGGCACCGATGATAGGTACGAAGTCAGCCTTGTTGATCTCGACAAGCCGGGCGCCAAGCCGCGGGTGCTGATCCCGGGCTTCGAGAACAACTGGTCCTATGTCGGCAACCGCGGATCCACCTTCTATTTCGTCACTGATCAAGGCGCTCCGCGGCAGAAGATCGTTGCGCTCGACATCGCGCAATCCACGCCTGCGCCGAGGACCGTCGTCGCTGAAGACGCGGCGACCCTGCAGAGCGCAGGCCTGGTCGGCGGCAAGCTGATCGCAAGCTATCTGAAGGACGCAAAAAGCGATGTCCGGGTGCACGCGCTGGGCGGCGCACTCGAGCGGACGATCCCGCTGCCCGGGATCGGCACCGCCAGCGGCTTCGACGGCGAGTCCGGCGATCCCGAGACCTTCTTCGCCTTCACCAGCTTCAACCGCCCGACGACCATCTACCGCTACGACACCGGCAGCGGCGAAGTGACGATCTGGGAGGCGCCCAGGCTTCTGTTCAATCCCGAAGAATACGACGTCAGCCAAGTCTTCTACACGTCCAAGGACGGCACCCGCGTGCCGATGTTCATCGTCCGCAAGGCCGGCACCAGCGGGCCGGCGCCGACTCTCCTTTACGGCTATGGCGGCTTCGATATCTCGGTCACCCCGGCCTATTCTCCGACCCGGCTCGCGTGGCTCGAGAGGGGCGGGGCCTATGCGGTCGCCAACCTTCGCGGGGGCGGCGAATATGGCAAGGCATGGCACGATGCCGGGCGGCTCGCGAACAAGCAGAACGTGTTCGACGACTTCATCGCCGCGGGCGAATATCTGAAGGCGAACGGGATCACGACGCCGGGCGGGCTGGCGATCGAAGGCCGATCGAACGGCGGGCTTCTGGTCGGAGCGGTCGTCAACCAGCGGCCCGATTTGATCGATGCGGGCCATGCGGCGGTCGGAGTGATGGACATGCTTCGTTTCGACCAGTTCACCGCCGGGCGCTATTGGGTCGACGATTATGGATATCCGAACAAGGAACCGGACTTCCGGACGCTTCTCGCTTATTCGCCGTACCACAACATCAGGCCCGGAGTTGATTACCCGCCGGTGCTGGTGACGACGGCCGATACCGACGACCGGGTGGTCCCGGGGCACAGCTTCAAATATATCTCCGCGCTTCAGGCTGCGAACCCGAACGGTGACCCGCACCTGATCCGGATCGAGACCCGCGCCGGCCACGGGTCGGGCAAGCCGACCGACAAGATCATCGAGGAAGCCGCCGACGTCTATGCGTTCATGGCCCACTTCACGGGACTTTAAGCGCGGTCGTTCCAGGATTGCCCGTTCGGCAGTCCTCGCGCTTCTGGCGGCCGGCAGCCTGTCGCTCGGCGGCTGCGTCGCCGGCTTGGCTGCGAGCGCGGCCGGGATGGCGATTCGGAGTGCCCAGGGCCAACCCGAAAGCAACCGCCACCTGCAGCCCACCGCACGAGCGGCGTGCAGCGACCATGCATCGCGGTACGGCGCGGTCCACGTCATCGATGTCCAGCAGGCCGCGGTGAACAGGATCATCGTCTGGGGGACGGTCGAGGATGGCGGCGAACGGCGTTCGTTCGAGTGCCGGTTCACGACCCAAATCACGGATTTCAAGCTGCGTGCGATCCGGGCGGCGCGCTAGGCAGCGTTACTGTCCGAGCTGACCGCGCCGGCTCAGCGAGCCGGACACATCGCATCCAAAACGGACCAATAACGAAGCCATCGTTCATCGTCGGTCCCTAGATTCCTGCCGCACAAGAAAACGGGGTGGCGAAAATGAGCCTTCCGGCGGACAGGGCCAAGGGTCCCGACATACGGGGCGATCGACGTTCGAACGTCTTCCTGGCGGCCGTGCTGTCCCTGGCCGGATCGACGTTTCCGGTGCGCATTCGCAACCTCTCGTCGACGGGCGCTCTGGTCGACGGGCGGGACTTGCCGGACGCGGGCGACGCCGTTCGGCTCCAGCGAGGCCCGTACAGCGTCGTCGGCACAATTGTGTGGCGCGACGAGCATGTGTGCGGGTTGCGGTTTGCGTCTGCAGTGCCGGTTCAGGAGTGGATCACCTGCGCAACGGGCCACAGCGGCCAGCAGCGCGTGGACGCAATGGTCGCAAGCGTCAGGGCCGGCAGCGCCCTGGCCGGAGATGCGGCCGAGGATGTAAAACGCCACAGTGCGATCGATCGAATGCAGGCCGCCGAGCAGGTTCAGGGCATCGCCGACCGGCTCGAGGACATTGCCGAGAGCTTCGCCGCCATTCCCGCGGTCGTCGATGAGGGACTGGCTGCGCTGCAAAGCCTCGAAGCGGCGGGGCAGAAACTCGTCGACCTGGCGACCAGGATGCGCGTCGGCCCGCGCTAGCGCTCAAGGCGACACTGAACTTTACTCACGCGCCAGATTGGCTATCCGCCTTTCATGACGGTGCAGCCCGCTGACTCCATCCTGATCATCGACTTCGGAAGCCAGGTGACGCAGCTAATCGCCCGGCGGGTTCGCGAGGCCGGCGTCTATTGCGAGATCGCTCCGTTCAACTCGGCTGACGAGGCGATCGAGCGGCTGGGCCCGAAGGGAATAATCCTGTCGGGCGGCCCGTCGTCGGTGACCTGGGAGGACAGCCCGCGCGCGCCCCAGCACATCTTCGATTCCGGCCTGCCGATCCTCGGCATCTGCTACGGCCAGCAGACGATGGCGCACCAATTGGGCGGGCGGGTCGCTCCGTCCGAGAGCCGCGAGTTCGGCCGCGCCTTCATCGAGATCACCGGCGAATCGGCCTTGTTCGACGGGCTGTGGAGCGTCGGCGAAACTCACCAGGTGTGGATGAGCCACGGCGACCGGGTCGAGGAGCTGGCGCAAGGGTTCAAGATCGTCGCGAAGTCCGACGGCGCGCCCTATGCGATCGCCACCGACGAGGAGCGGCGCTTCTATTCGATGATGTTTCACCCGGAAGTGGTTCACACGCCCGACGGCGGCAGGCTGCTCGCCAATTTCGCACGCCATATCTGCGGCTGCGCCGGCGACTGGACGATGGCGAGCTTCCGGGACGCCAAGATCGCCGAGATCCGCGAGGCTGTGGGCAAGGGCAAAGTCATCTGCGGGCTTTCCGGCGGAGTCGACAGCGCCGTCGCCGCGGTCCTGATCCACGAGGCGCTAAGGGATTCTGGCGCCGAGCAGCTGACCTGCGTGTTCGTAGACCACGGGCTGATGCGCGCCGGCGAGGCCGAGCAGGTCGTCGGGCTGTTCCGGGGAAGCTACAATATCCCGCTCGTCCACGTCGACGCGAGCAAGGATTTCCTCGCGGGCCTGAAGGGGGTCAAAGACCCGGAGAAGAAGCGCAAGTTCATCGGCGGCGAGTTCATCAATGTGTTCGAGGCCGAGGCAAAGGCGATCGGCGGCGCCGACTTCCTCGCCCAGGGCACGCTTTATCCGGACGTGATCGAGAGCGTCAGCTTCACCGGCGGGCCGAGCGTCACCATCAAGAGCCACCACAATGTCGGCGGTCTGCCCGAACGGATGAACATGAAGCTGGTCGAGCCGCTTCGCGAATTGTTCAAGGACGAGGTGCGCGAGCTCGGCCGCGAGCTGGGCTTGCCCGAAGGCTTCGTCGAGCGGCACCCGTTCCCCGGGCCGGGCCTTGCGATCCGGATCCCCGGCGAGGTGACTCGCGAGAAGTGCGACACGCTGAGGAAGGCGGATTCGATCTACCTCGAGGAGATCCGCGCCGCCGGCCTGTACGACGCGATCTGGCAGGCGTTCGCGGTGCTTCTTCCGGTGCAGACGGTCGGGGTGATGGGCGATGCGCGCACCTACGAATTCGTCTGCGCGCTCCGGGCGGTCACCAGCGTCGATGGGATGACCGCCGACGTCTATCCGTTCGACAGCGCGTTCCTGAGCCGCGTCGCCACCCGGATCGTCAACGAGGTGCAGGGCATTAACCGGGTGGTCTACGATTACACGTCGAAGCCGCCCGGAACGATCGAGTGGGAGTGAGCCGACTGGTCAGTCCGGGGGACTGACCACAAAGGCTCACTCAGTCAGCCCGCGCGTTTTTTCGCGGTTAACGGCTAATTTTGCGTTTACCATCGGATTGACGCGAGGCGCATCTTCGGCTGTTTCACTGATCGATGAAGACGACAGCGAAATGGATCATGGCGGCCGCAGCGGCGGGCATGCTCGCAAGCTGCTCGACCGCGCCGAGGCAGGTCGTGCAGGCCCCGCCGGCGCCGGTGCCGCAGGAGCTTCCCTATCGGTGGACGCAGGGCAATGCGCCGCAGGCGCACAAGGATTCGCTCGCCGCCTTCGGTCCGGTGACGCTCAGACCCGGCCAGTTTCGCTGGGTCGCCGACATGCCGGCCGAGGGCGAGGCGAAGGTCGTCATCGATCTCCTGACCCAGCGCCTGTACGTCTATCGCGGCGACAAGCTGGTCGGCCTGACCTCCATGTCGAGCGGCAAGAAGGGCAAGGAGACCCAGCTCGGCTTCTGGAAGGTCCGGCTGAAGAAAGTGAAGGGCTATTCCCGCAAATACGACAATGCGCCGATGCCGTTCATGCAGATGTACGACGAGAAGGGAATCGCATTCCACGCGGGGCCGAACCCCGGCTACCCGGCCAGCCACGGCTGTGTCCGATTGCCGCTGAAGTTCGCCGAGCGGCTCTACGGAATGACCAAGGTCGGCACGGAAGTGATCGTCGAGGGCTAAATTCCGCCGCATGCCCTGTGTATTGAGGGGCGATGGCGACCCGGTACGAACTCGAAGAGCTGGCGCAGGACCACGATTTCCTCGGCGCTTCGCACGATCGCAACGCGCGCCGGACCCTGTGGGTGGTGGCGCTGACCAGCGTGATGATGGTCGCCGAGATCGCCGGCGGGCTGATCACCGGGTCGATGGCGCTTCTCGCCGACGGCTTCCACATGGCGACCCATGCCGGCGCTCTGGCGGTCGCGGCCGGCGCTTATTGGTTCGCCAAGCGCCACGTCGCCAACCCGCGTTTCACTTTCGGCACCGGCAAGGTCGGCGACCTCGCCGGATTCGCCTCGGCCCTGGTGCTGGGATTCTTTGCTGTCGGGATCGCCGCCGAGTCGGTGGTGCGGCTGTACAACCCAGTGGACGTCAATTTCGGCGATGCAATCGTCGTTGCAGTCATCGGGCTGGCGGTAAACCTCGTCAGCGCCGCGATGCTGTCGCACGGGCACGAGCACGGCCATGAACACGGGCACCACGACCACAATTTGCGCGCCGCCTATCTGCATGTCCTCGCCGACGCGCTGACCTCGGTGGCGGCAATCGCCGCGCTGCTCGCCGGATGGTTGCTCGGCTTGGTGTGGCTCGATCCCGTGATCGCCATCTTCGCTTCGCTGGTGATCGCCCGCTGGTCGTGGACGCTGATGCGCCAGACCGCCGCGGTCCTTCTCGACACCGCCGACCGCGGGCTGCTCGAGAAGATGAAGTCTGCAATCGAGGAGGGGGACGATTGCATCGTCGCCGACCTGCACGTGTGGCGGATCGGGCCCGGAGCGCACGCGGCAGTCGTGACCGCGTCGGGCGCGATCTCGACCCGGGAGGTTCGCCGCCGGCTCTCGACGATCGGCGGGCTCGTGCACCTTACCGTCGAGGTGAAGACTTCCGGGACCGACTAGCTCGTTTCGGAACCGCAGCGCCCGCTGGCTCGATTGTCTTGGGAACGAGCTGGAGAGCAGTCATGGAATGGCTAGATGATTTTTACCTCCTCATCGGCGAGGCGGAGGGCGGTATCGGCTGGGCCGAGATGTCGGTTCGGGCGCTGATTGTCTTCGCCTACGGAGTGATCGCCACCCGAATCGGCGCCTGGCGAGCGTTCGGCCGCTGGTCGCCGCCCGACATCATCGTCGCAATCATCATCGGATCGAATCTCAGCCGCACGTTGACTGGGCCGGCGCCGCTGGTCCCGACCCTGGTTGCGAGCACGGTCTTCATCGCCGCTTACTGGCTGCTCAGCTTCGCAGCGAGCCGATCGACCTGGCTCGACTGGCTGTTCAAGGGCTCGCCTGTGCCGATCATCGTCGAGGGCGCGTTCGACCGGTCGGCGCTTCGGCGGGCGGTGCTCAGCCAGCGCGATGTCGACGAGGCCCTTCGCGAGAAAGGAGTCGCTCAGCCGTCCAGGGTGGTGACGGCGCTGCTTGAGCGCAACGGCAGGATCACTGTCATCCGCAAGGAGGACGTGAAGTAGTGAGCTGAAGCGCTTCCAAGCCGGAGCATTTGCACTGGCGGGCCGCAGCGAGCGCGCTATGCTCCGCCAAACTGGGGGAGGGGAAATGACGGACGTTCGGTTCACTCCAAGGCCGGTGGCCGGCTGGTACATGGTCGCGGCGATAGCGGCGCTGCTGTTCATGATTCTCGGCTGCGTCACTTATGTGATGCACGTGACCGCCGATCCGGCCTCGATCCCGCTCGACCAGCGCGCGGCTTTCGAGGCCGAGCCGGTCTGGGTCACCGCCGCCTATGCGATAGCGGTGTGGGCCGGACTGATCGGGGCGGCGCTGCTCGTCCTTCGCCGCAAGCTAGCGCAGCCGCTGCTGCTGGTGTCTCTTCTCGCAGTGCTCGCCTGGCTCGCCGGACTGCTGCTCGTCCCCGGCTTGCGCGAAACGATCAGCGCCAACGACCTCGCGGTTGCGATCGTGGTCGCCGCGATCGTCTGCACGATCTTCTGGTTCGCCCGCCATTCGCGGCAGCGGGGCTGGCTTCGGTAAGCGCCCGTGACCGCCGTCCTCGACCGGATCGACACCAGGCCGCATGCGAACTGGCGGTACGTGAAGGGTCTCGGACGCGTTTCCGCAGGGGCGATCCTGTTCAGCCTGCCGCTCCTGATGACGATGGAGATGTGGTGGCTGGGCTTCTACCTCGAGCGGCCTCACCTCCTTCAGTTCCTGATCGTCAACTTCCTTGTGCTGGTCGGCCTCGCGAGGGTTTCCGGATTCGAGAAAACCAGCGGCTGGGGCGAAGATATCATGGACGCCTTCGCGGTCTATTCGATCGCCGCGGTCTGGTCGTTCGCGATCCTTTGGCTGCTCGGAGTGATCGGCACCGGCCAATCGGTTGACGAGATCGTGGGCAAGGTTGCGCTGCAATGCGTCCCGGCAAGCTTCGGCGCGATGCTCGCGAGCAAGCAGCTCGGAAGCAGCGAGGGCGGCGGAGCCGATTCCGAGCGGGCTCGGGCGAGCTATGTGGGCCAGCTGTTCCTGATGCTGGCCGGCGCCTTGTTCCTGGGCTTCAACTTGGCGCCGACCGAAGAGATAATCCTGATATCGTTCCAGATGAGCCCGGTGCAGGCCATCATGCTGGTGGTCATTTCGATCATGCTCCTCCACGCGATCGTCTACACCGTCGGCTTCAAGGGGCAGGAAAAGCCGGTCGGGCCGACCAGCTTCTGGAGCATCTTCATGCGCTTCACGATCACCGGTTATGCGATCGCCGCCGCCACCGCGCTCTACCTTCTGTGGACGTTCGGCCGGGTCGAGGGCACGGCCGTCACGCAGATCATCGGGATGGTCGCCGTGCTCGCCTTCCCCGGAGCGATCGGCGCCGCGTTCGCCCGGCTTGTGGTCTGACATGGCGCGGCGCTCAAAGCCTCGGCGCTACCCGCTGGTCGAGTGGATATCGGCGGCTGTCGGGCTGGTGATCATCGCCGCGATGCTGGGGTTCCTGGCGCTGGAGTCGGTCGGGCAGCGTGACAAGACTCCGCCGCTGCTGAAGGCGGAGCCGACCGCTCTCGTCGCCGGCCGCGATCATTTCCTAGTCGAGGTCGAGGTCTCGAATGCCGCACGCAATACGGCCGCAAGCGTGGGGATCGAAGGGACACTGAAGCAGGGCGGCTCGGACATCGAAACCAGTAGCGCGTCGGTCGCCTATGTCCCGGGCGAATCCCGCCGCCGCGCCGGGCTGATCTTCACCCGCGACCCTCGCGATTACCGGCTTGTGCTTAGGGTCACCGGCTACGAGCGGCCGTAGCGGGTTTCGCTCTTCGGAATTCCCTGGGCGAAGCGCACCGGCTGCAAGTCCCCGGCAGCGGGGGAGGGCTTGCCGACCTCATCGTTCGAATTCCATGGATTGGGTGCCGCCGGCAGCGCTGACGGAAAGGCAATCAGCAGCGCAAGGCCGACATCGGTCACCAAACGGCGATCGACCATCGCATCTAACTCCTATTCATCCTCACGACGCGAGTTCGCGCCGCACCTGGCCTGCTAGACTCCGCGATCGGCGGCCAAGTTCCGGTAGTTGCAGAACCGGAACGACGAGCGGGTAGCGGCGGAGGCACGGGATCGCTAAAGGGCGCCCGATGTCCAAGGTCACGATCGATACCGACACCAGCCGCGCGACCCCGTCGCCGGTTCCGGGCAAGCGCACGACAGTGCCCTCGATCCGCGCGCGCAAGCAGGACGGAAAGACCGAGCAGCCGATCGTGATGCTGACCGCCTACACGATGCGCATGGCGCAGCTGCTCGACCCGCATTGCGA
Source organism: Sphingomicrobium sp. (assembly GCA_051000635.1). Taxonomy (GTDB): domain Bacteria; phylum Pseudomonadota; class Alphaproteobacteria; order Sphingomonadales; family Sphingomonadaceae; genus Sphingomicrobium. The sequence continues at coordinate 13,539 of JBPCOC010000018.1, forward strand.
CATGCTTTTGGTCGGCGACAGCCTCGGCCAGGTGATCTACGGCTTGCCGTCGACGATCCCGGTGACGCTCGACATGATGTGCGCTCACGGCGCCGCCGTGGTGCGCGGGAGCTGGCATGCGCTGGTCGCAGTCGACATGCCGTTCGGAAGCTACGAGGCCTCGCCCGAGGACGCGTTCGACAGCGCGGCGCGGGTGCTCAAGGAAACCGGATGCGCGGCGGTGAAGCTGGAGGGCGGGGAGGCGATGGCTCCGACGATCGACTTCCTGGCCCACCGCGGGATCCCGGTGATCGGCCATGTCGGCCTGACGCCGCAGGCGGTCAACGTTCTGGGCGGCTATGGAGTGCGCGGGCGAGAGGGCGCGGAAGCCGAGAAAATCGTCGCCGACGCCAAAGCCGTTGCCGAGGCGGGCGCCTTTTGCCTCGTCGTCGAAGGGGTGATGGAGGAGATCGCGACCAAGGTCGCGCAGTCCGTCGACATCCCCGTGATCGGAATCGGAGCCTCGGCAGCCTGCGACGGCCAGGTGCTGGTGACCGAGGACATGCTCGGGCTGTTCGAGCGCACCCCGCGGTTCGTGAAGCGCTACGACGATCTGGCGGCAAGGGTCAGCGAGGCTGCCCAGACCTATGCCGGCGAAGTTCGCTCGCGAAACTTCCCGTCGGCGGACCAGACCTACCGGCCGAAGAGCTAGCGTCCGCTTTCGACCCATTCCGGACATTAAAGTTGCAATGCGGCGCTTCCGTCCTGCACGTGAATGGACCATTCCGTCTTAGCAGGTAGGTGACCGGCCCCCACTGAGTGGTCCAGGTTGATTGTTAGTGCATCGTTGCCTTCATCGCCAGTGTTGGCCGGAGGTGGAGCGTAGCGGAACCGGAGGACGGCATTGGCGATGGAACGGCGTCCGGTGC
>JBPCOC010000058.1:0-85815 GCA_051000635.1 Sphingomicrobium sp.
CCAGGATACCGACGATCCAAAGGTGAATGGGCGCGCGCCCTTGGGCAATAGTCGCCATTTTCGTTCCCCCTCGACGCGGCGCCCCGCGCCGCCGGAACTGATGAGGCTCCGAAACGAAACCGAAGTCAAGACGCCGCGGTGGGACTTCCTCCAACAAAACGCCGCCGCCGGTGCGACGAAAAGCGAACCAATCCAAGGTTCTAGCGTTGTCTTATCCAAGTGCCCCTCGCGGGGGGTGGCGCCATCCCGGCGCGAGGTGAGTAAAGTCATGGTTTTTCGGTTTCTGATTGCCGCTTCGGCTCTGGCGCTTGCGGCGCCTCTTTCGGCCTATCCATTCCAGGGTGACGAGCCGGTCGGCGTTCCTTCGAACGTCGAGCAGGGGATCGACTTCGTCTACGTCGACCCGAAGCTCAAGGCGCTCGCCGACCAGCCGCGCCAGAGCGACAATTGGATGCTTCGGTCGGTCGGCTATGATTGGGGCCCCGGGTGGGGCTCCGGACAGGACGCCGGACAGGGCCGGGACTCGCCGAACCCGATCTTCGTTGAGCTCCGCCGTGGGCTTGACGAATATCGAATGAGGTGGGGATCGCTTCCGCAGATTCAGATTCCGCAAGGCGTTACGCTGAAGAGCCGATCCGAGGGCGAGCGCGTCGACATGCTCCGCGAGCGGCTCGGGCTTCCGCTCGGCTGGGGTTTCGACGCTGAGCTCGGGGATGTGCTGAGCGACTATCAACGGGTCCACGGCCTCGAGGTTACCGGAATTGCCGACAGCGCGACGATCGAATCGCTGAACCGAGGCGCCGATCATTATGAGCAGCTGATCGTGCTCAACCTCGAGCGTGCGCGCCGCCTTCCGTTGGCGGGCAAGTTCGAGCGCTACGTGCTGGTCGATTCCGGCGCTGCCGAAGTCTATCTGTACGACCGCGACCGTGTCGCCGACAGGATGCGCGCGATCGTTGGCTCCAAGGAGAACAGGACGCCGATGATGGCGGTCATCATGCAGAACGCCAAGGTGAACCCCTATTGGAACGTCCCGCCGGAGATGATCCGGACGTTCACCGCGCCAAAGGTGCTCAAGCAGGGCACGTCATATCTGAAGAACTACCATTATGAGGTTCTGTCCGACTGGTCCCCGGATGCCGTTCGGCTCGATCCCGCCGAGGTCGACTGGGAAGCGGTCGCGGCCGGCGGCAGCGACATCCGCGTGCGGCAGAAGCCGGGCCCGTGGAATTCGATGGGCGAGATCAAGTTCGAGACTCCGAACGATTATGGAATCTACCTTCACGACACTCCGAACAAGGCGCTGTTCGCCGAAGCGAACCGGTGGATCAGCAATGGTTGCGTTCGGCTCGAGGATGCCGACCGTTTCGCGTCCTGGGTGTTCGGTGCGGTTCCGGAAGGCTCGTCGGCTGAGGAAGTCGTTCCGCTGCGCCGGCCGGTGCCGGTGTACATGACCTATCTCACGGCGGTTCCGGGGCCGGACGGCGGCGTGCAGTTCCGCGGCGACCCGTACGGCTTCGACAGCCAGGCTATGCAGCGCCTGCCCAGTTCCACACGGGAGATTGCGGCGGTCGGCTACTGACGCCGGCCGCTCGGCTCATCTCTCCGGCGCTCAAGCTGTTCGCCGAACGCAATCCGCTGTGGACCGAGGAGCTGCCTTGACCGCTTTATCGCCGATCGGAAGCGCTGGTGCCGGGAACGACGATGGGCTTTCGCAGGGGTCCGGGACCCTTCCGAGCGGGCGGCGCTGGTCGATTATCTGCGGCTCCCGAAGAGCAGCCGCTAGTAATCGGTTAAAAGGGCTTTCCTACGGCGAACCAAAATGGTTATACGCTCCCCGCCGAGTCGGGATTCGGGGGCGATTGCAAGTGCAAGGACTGGATGAGCTGATCGACGCGCTGATCGAACGCGAGGGGGGATATTCGAACCACCCGAGCGACCGCGGCGGGGCGACGAACTACGGGATCACCGAAGCGGTGGCCCGGTCGCATGGCTATCCCGGAGCGATGCGCCACCTCCCGCGCGAGGAGGCGGCGGCGATCTACCGCCGGCTCTACTGGCTTCGCCCGCGCTTCAACCAGGTTGCCAAGCGGTCCCAGAAGGTGGCGGCCGAGCTGTTCGACACCGGCGTCAACATGGGGCCGGCGGTCGCCGCGACCTTCCTCCAGCGGGCGCTTTCGGCGCTCAACCGCAACCGCCAGGACTATCCGGACCTGGTGCCGGACGGGCGGATCGGCCCGGCGACACTGGGCGCTCTCGAAACCTTCCTCAAGCTCCGCGGCAAGCCGGCGGGCGAAGTCGTGCTCGTGCGCGCGCTCGATGCTCTGCAGGGCGAACGCTACATCCGCCTCGCCGAGCGGCGCCCGGCAAACGAAGCCTTCCTCTACGGCTGGCTGGCGAACCGCATGGGTGAGGCGAGCTGAAGCCTGCGAACATGGTCAATTTAGTCAACTTCCCCTCCGCGGAAATCCAACAGGAGGCTTACAGATGAAGTCATTTCCGTCGCCGCAAACCTTCGCCGAGGGCCAGCGGCTGATCTACGGCTGGCTCGCCGCCGCTGCCGGCATGTTCTGCGGGGTCATGGCGGTCGCCATGATCGCGCTTTTGATGTGGGGCGGCTGGAGCGACGGTCAGGAGCGCACGATCGTCATCATCTTCGGCTGCACGCTCGGCGGCTTCGTCGCGGCGATGAGCGCGGTGATCGTCGGCCTTCTGGTTGGCGGACCGGTCGGGCGCTTCAAGGGATCGGCCAGCCGAGAAGGCGTCAGCCTCGAAGCGGAACGCCACAAATGATCGCCATTCCCCACTCGCTCGCGCTCAAGCTGGTCATCGCGGCCGGCTGCGCGCTCATGCTCACCCTTCTGATCCACGACCGCAACCGCTGGAAAGCGAAGACCGCGCATTACTCCGAGCTGCTGTCAGGGGAGCGCGCGGCGCATTCGGCAACGGTCGCCAATTACCGCCTCGCGGCCGAGCAGGCGCGCCGCCAGGATGCCGAAAACCTGGAACGGGTGAAGGCCGAGCAGACCGCAATCAGCGAAAGGACCGCATATGACTTTACGAGCCGCATTGCCGCTACTCGCGCTCGCGCTGACGAGTTGCAGCGGCACGCCGGGACCACAGCCGATTCCGGCAGTCGCGGAGCAGCGCATGTGCCCGGGATATCCGCTCCCGCCGAAGGAGCTCCTGAAAGCGCCGGTGAAGACCGACTTTCTGACGCCGACGCGCTGATCGCGACCGAGCAGGCGATCCAGCTCGACGAGCTGATCAAGTGGGTGAAGGCGCAGAGCACCGTTGACCCCAATGGGCCGCAGCTGCGACCGGCGGTGCCTCAGGACGTACCCCGCGCGACCGGATCTTTGCGCCTCAATTACCGGTAATCGCGCTGATCCCCAGCACCACCGCATTGATTGCGAGCGCGAACATCACGATTCCGATGACCGCGAGCTTGATCTCCCCCTCGCTCGACCGCCAACTCACCTCTTTTGCGGCTTGCTCCGCGGGCACCGGAGGATCCCGCCGGATTCGCGACGGGCGCAACTCGACGTTCGTTCGGCCAGGCTTCAACAGCTTGCTCATGCGCCGGGTATAAGCCGCGGATGGTTAGCGCCGGGTTAGCGCCTCGCTTCCATTTTTCGCAGCCCTACAGCATAGCAGGCCCCTCAGCACCAACTCCGCCTTCCTAACTTATATTCCCGGGCGACTCCGGCGGCGATCATGGCCTGCCCGACGTCCCGGCCGTCGACGGCAACGTTGCGAAGCAGCCGCCCGTATGTGTCGCGGTCGCGGCCGATGCCGGTCATCGTCACCGCCCCGGAATTAAGCAAAGCGTGGAGCGTCTCGGTCGCCTGGCGTCCAAGCCGGGCCTCGCGGGCGCAGCGCGGCGGATGGGTCTCGGGAGCATCGATCCCGGCGATCCGAACCTTGGCTCCGGCGAGGTAGAAAGTGTCGCCGTCGACCACGCAATCGGTGTCCCCGCCGCTGTGGCAATGGGTGAAGTGCGCCCGCACCCGGTCATTGCGAGCGCCGGAGGCGCGCGGCAATCCAGTCTGGATCGCTTCGCCTGGGCTCGCGATGACGGTAGACCCATCGGCCCGGCCCTCCCATTCGGCATCGGCGGCATCAGGCCCGACGTCGGGGATAATCGTCTCGACCGCGGTCGCGACCGCGCCGGGTGCGAACACCTCGAGCGGGACGAAGGCCTGGTACATCCCGATAGCCACGCCGACGCACGCCGCGCCGACCAGCACCAGGCCTGCCTTCGCGCCGTCCGAGAACGGCTGGCGCCGCGCCGGGCGCCAATAGCGGTGCAGCCGGGTCCAATCCCCAACCGGGCGAATTCGGCCGATTGTCTTGTCAGGGCGCCAATGCTTGCTCATCGCCGCCGTCCATACGGCGGAGACGGTTATCGACCGGTTAGCGGCAGGCCATTAGGCTGGCTGTGCGGCCCCTGTCATTGGCACGGTCGGCCGCTTGCCGGCGTTCCACCCGGCCCAGCTTGTCAGCGCTCCGAGGGCGAAGCCGGCGGCGACCACGGCTGCGCTCGGGGTGTGGCCGATGACTGCCAGCAGCGAGCTGAACAGCTCGATGTGGCCCAGCGGCCCCATGAACAGCATCTGCCCGGCGATGAACAGGCCGGCGACGAGGAAGGGCGTCGCCTTCCTGCCGTACTTGAGCCAGATCGCGGCGACGACGGCGAGCTCGATCGCCATCGACCACAGGATTCCGTGCATCACCAGGTGCAGGTCTTGAGGCCCGCGGATCTGCAGTCCCGGCATATACATGTTGAGGATCCGGCCGAACGGCGATTCGAACAGGATCAGCGGCGTCGTCAGCATGTAGCCCGAATGGATCCACACCTTCCGCCTGAATTTGAGCGCCCGGTAATAGACGGTGACATAGGCCGCGATGGCAAGCGCCAGGCCGATGAAGAAGGGCCCCGCGAACATTGTGCGGAACGGGTCCCCGGCGACATAGCCCTTTGCGGTGACGTCGATGATCGCCGCAAGGCCGCCGATCAGGAACGGGAACAGCAGCAGGCTCGACTTGCCGACCGCCCGGTGGAGCGGAAGCTGCCGGTGGTGCGCCGTCCAGCTCTGCGCCACGACCATCAGCACCCAGATGCTGGCGGCGACTCCGTGGGCGTGGAACTGCCACGGCACATTGTCCCAGATTGCGAAATAGGTCGGCCAGAAGCCGGCGATGATCACCGCAACAACTGCAAAAACGTAATAATGTGCTCGTGGATAAGGCATCGAAAGCCCTTTTCCCGCCGCCGCTCACACATAGCAAAAGTCGCCGGACGCGCAAACGAGCCCGGATGGAGCGCGTCAGCGCCTATTGCCCGGGCGGGACCGTCGCGTTCTGCGATCCGATGGCCTGCCATTTCCCGTCGCGGAACATCCAGACGTCGGTCCACAGGATCCTGTCCGGATTGCCGTCCCTCGGGTTGAGGATCTGATCGCCATGGAAGAGCACCGTGTCGCCGAATTGCCGGTAGGTCGTCTTCGGCGGCTCGGCCGAGGCGGCCAGCGGCAACTCATTCCAATATTGGATTTCCTGGGCCTTGTTGCGGACCGTCCCGTCGTCCGCCACGCCGACATAATCCTCGGCCAGGATCCGCTCGAGCACCTGCGGATTTCTTGTCGTCGCGAGTGCGGCCCACTCACGCTCAGCCTGCTCGATAGTGGCTCTGGAGTCTTCCTCCGACGGTCGCTGCTCCGAGGCCGCGTTCGTATCCTGGGCGGTTGACTGTCCCTGCTGGGTGCAGGCCGCCAGCGTCACCGCTGCGGCCACGATCTTCGTCTTCATCCTCTTCCCCCTGTTCCTGTTCGGCGACTTAGCAGATTGCGCTGCAGTGGGTCAGCGCGGCCTTGCCTCTTGCCGCCGCTGCTGTAGTGCCCGTCCCCACCCATGACCGACCTGACGCCCGAAATCGAAACGATGGAGAACCGCTGGATGCGCGCCTGGGTGCAGCGCGACCTGCCCGTTCTCAAGTCGCTTGCCGCCCGCAATTTCCACCTTCTGATCGGCTCCAAGCCGGGAGTTATGCTGGACAGGCCGAGCTGGCTGGAAGCCGGCACCAAGCGCTATTTGTGCACGAGCTACCGGTTCGGCGACATCTATGTGCGCGACCTCGGCGGTCTCGCGCTGTTCGCCTCCCAGCTGGAGATGAAGGCGACCCTGGACGGGCACGACTGGTCGGGGCGGTTCTGGGTGGCCGACCTGTGGCGCAAGGGCCGGATCCGGCGCCGCTGGCGAATGGTCGAGCGAATCCTCTCGCGAATCGAGGATGACGCAGAGGTTCCAAAGGCGATCAGGTCGATGCAGCTCTGGCGATAGCGCCGCTCCGGCACCGGACGACCCAGGCTCGCCCAGTCCGATGCAACGTCCCTTGCCGCTCTTTCGTTTGCTCAAGGTCCGGTGGGGGCAAGCAGAAAGGAGGAAACGACATGCGTCCTATGTTGCTCGGGCTCGCGGCACCGCTGGCCGCCCTGGCCCTTCCCGCCCCGGCGAATGCCCAGGTCTTTGCCGATCCGGGGCTTGCCGCCGCCCCCGGCATGTCGGTCCAGCGCCACCTCGAGCGCGATGACCGCGACGGCAGGCGCCACGACCGGCGCCGCGACAGGGGCCGCGACAATATCGTCGTCTTCGGCGGACCCTGGGGTTCGCCCGAAGCCTGGGCCTTGTACAACAATCGATCGTGGGAGCCCGACAGCTTCAACGACTGGTGGCACGAGCGGCCCTGGCGCGCCTATCCGCGATGGATGCAGAGCAACCAGGCTTGCGACCGGATGTGGTGGGGCGGCGGCGCCTGGAGATGTTCCTGGTAGCGGCGCTACCGCATCTCCTTCTTCGCCTCGTCCAGCCAACCACTCGGGGCGGTTCCAAGCTCGGCCGGCGGCGGAGGCAGCGGTTCGGCGTCCGGGCGGCCGGGCCAGGCGGCGATGGCGAAGGCGATCGCAAGCACCGCGAGGATCGCGAGCAGAGCGGCGAACGGCAATGTGCTGAGCAGCAGTCGCGGAGCCTCGGGCTGCGTGCGCACCGGCGGCTGGCGCGAACGCCGCGCGGTTCGGCGCCGGGCGAGCGCGCCGAGATATTCGTCGATCCGGGTCCAGCGCTCCTCCTGCGGAGCGAGTTCGTTCTTGCTCATGGCCTTGGTTGGACTTTGAACCTCTCGAAAGCGCCGTGCAACGCCCTTCCGGCTGCGCGAAGCTTAGTGAATGCCATTGCGGCCGGACCGTTGTGGAATGGGACCTGGAGCGGGCGGCCTGACAAAGGCTTGCGCAAAGCCTCGCAATAGCTTCAATCTTGCGGCGACATCGAAGGGGAATGCCAATGCCCGACACCGCCGCCGCGAAAGCCCGTCTCGAAACCCAGCTCGAGGAGCTGCAAGCCCGGCTGCAGCGGATTGCCGAAGATTTGTCGGAGCCGCTCAACCCGGACTCCGAGGAGCAGGCGAGCGAGATGCAGGACGACGCCACCCTGGAGGGAGAGGGCGCTCTCGTCACTCGGGAGATCGGCTCGGTGAAGCGGGCCCTCGCCCGGATCGAGGACGGCACCTACGGCGAATGCGCCCGCTGCGGCGAGGAGATCGCACCGGCGCGGCTCGAGGCCCGTCCCGAAGCCGCGTTGTGCATCGATTGCGCCCGGTCGGCGATGTAGCCACGATCAGCGGCCCTCGCAGCCGAAGCTCGAGCGCGAGCGTTTCAGCACTATGCCGTCGACCGTCATCCGCCGCTTCGAACATTCGTCTGAGGCGAACGAGCTCACGGTCGAGTTCGTAACCGGCCGGCGCTACGTCTATTCGGACGTGCCGCTAAAAGAGGTCGAGCGCATGCGCCGCGCCTTCGCCAAGGGCAGCTATTTCAACCGTCATATCCGCGACCGCTACCCCTATCGCGAGCTGGTCCAGGATAGCGGCTCCTAAAAGTCGCCCGGGACCGACCTCTCGGGGGGCGGGACTCCCTCGGCCGCGCCCTCGCGAGCCTCAGCCTTTGCGCGGTCGATCATGTTCTGAAGGCATCCGGTCTGACCGCCAGGACCCACCGCCGAACAGGACATAATTCCGGTCTGGCCGACATATTCGAAGCTCTTGGCACGCGCTGCCCAGCTCTCTCGGGATTGTCGCGGGCCACTCTCACGGAAGCGTTCGGGAATCCGGTAGCGCTCGCTTTCGGGCTTCCTGGCGCAGACCACCACCTCACTGTCGGTCGAACGCGGGCACGGATCGTCGCCGTAGACGATGATCTCGGCAATCTGCACTTCGCCACCCGCCTGGGCGTAGGCAGGCGCCAAGGCGACCGCGAGCGCGTTCAAGCCCGCCGCAGCCGTGAATGGAATCAAGAGCTTGGTCATCGTTAAAACCTTTCACGACTAAAGCGGGCGAGGGGTCAGCCGGGTTCCCCTACACGCGTTTGGAAAGCGCGATTGCTACACGGCATGCCGCACGGATCGCTCCCGTCAAGAGTGGATAGCCGATCGCTTGGGTCGCGCCAGCCTCGCGGGCGGTATCGCGATGCTCGAGCTCCTCGGCACGGAATTGGGCGATATCCGCGGAAAGCTCCGGATCGTCATCGCCAAGCTCGTCGAGCTGGCGCTTGTAATGACGGTCAATCTCGGTCTCGACGGCCTCGGTGCACGCCATTGCCGCCTCCTCGCTGATCAGCGCAGTCCCGGCGCCAAGAGCAAAGCCGGCGACGTTCCACAGCGGCTGCAGCGCGGTCGGACGAACCCGCCGTTCGGTGACGAGCTGGTTGAACCGCGCCAGGTGCCGCTGCTCCTGCATAGCCATTCGCGAAACCAGCTTTGAGGCTTGCGAGCTTGGCCGGAGCACCGCAAGCTGGCCGGCGTAAATTCGGGTGGCGCCATATTCGCCGGCCTGGTCGACGCGAAGCATCGATTCCGGATCGGGGCGGCTGCGCCCGGGGCTCCAGGGGCCGCTCATGCCCGCCGCCTGCCGGTCAGTGTGAGCCCGGCGATCGCGGCCGCTCCGCCGAGCGACAGAATTCCGTTCCAGCCGGCCATCGAAATTCCGAGGAACGACCATGGCACCTGGTCGCAGCGCACCAGCGGCACCTTCATCAGCTCCTTCAGAAGCTCTTCAGTCGACGCCGCTTTGGCGGTGGTGGTGCAGGCCGTGAAGCCCTCGAAAATGCCGAGCTCGACGCCCGCGTGATAGACTCCGATCGCGCCGGAAACGGCGATCGCAAACGCCGCGAGAAGGGTGAGGATTCGCGGGAGCTCTGCAGCAGCGGGAACGGTGAATGCGAGGCCGGCAAGCAGGATCGCGGCGCCGTGCGGCCAGCGCTGCCAATAGCACATCTCGCACGGGGCAAGCCCGCCGATATATTGCGAGCCGAGCGCCCCGCCGAGCAGCGCCAGCGGCAGCAGCACTGCAATCAGCCGGGCGGTTTGGAAGCGTGTGAACGCAGTCACTCCGCGCCCGCCACCGAGCGTCGCTTCAGCCATGGGTTACCGCCGAGACTTGGGCTTGCCACCGCTGGACGCTACCGCCTTTGCTCCCGGCGCCAGCCGCTTGAGCGTGTTCAACGCATAGTGGAGCTGGAAGTCTTCGATTCCCTTTTTCTCCAGCTCTTCGGCCGTCATCGCAAAGCGCGGGTCCTTGGAAACATCGTCCTGCTCGAGCAAATTGTCGTCGGCCTTGGCCTGGGCAATCAGGTGCCGGCGAAGGTCGGCCTCGCGAACCCTCGGGCGGCTCTGGTAATCAGGGTCCGACAGCTGCGGGACCGCAATGTCCGGATCGATCCCGCCGGCCTGAACCGACCGGCCCGACGGCGTGTAATAGCGTGCCGTTGTCAACCGCAGAGCGCTTCGTGGACCGGTCTGGACGACAGTCTGGACGCTGCCCTTGCCGAAGCTCTTCTCTCCCATCACCAGAGCGCGTCGCTGGTCCTGAAGCGCGCCGGCGACGATTTCGGCCGCTGAAGCCGTACCCGCGTCGACCAGAACGATGATCGGCAATCCGTTCGCCTTGTCGCCGGCCTTGGCATAATAGCGCTCGATGTCGCTCTTCTCACGACCGCGCTGCGAGACGATTTCGCCGCGGCTGAGGAACGAATCGCTGATCTCGACCGCCTGATCGAGCAGTCCGCCAGGGTTGGAACGCAAGTCGAGAACGTAGCCGAGCAGATTACCCCCGCTCGACTTGTCTATCGCCGAAAGCGCTGCTGCCGTCTCCTCGGCCGCATTGCCCGAGAAGGTGTTGATATCGATGATCGCGATGCCGTCCTTGATCTCCCATTTGACCGGACGGAGCACAATTCGCTCGCGAACCATCGACACTTCGATGGGCTTGTCGCGGCCGGGGCGGACGATCGTCAGCTTGATTGGAGTGCCGGGCTTGCCGCGCATCTTGTCGACCGCTTCGTCAAGCGATGCGTCGTAAACGAGCTGGCCGTCGATGTGCGTGATGTAATCGCCCGGCTTGATTCCGGCGCGCCATGCCGGCGTGCCATCGGTGGGAGCGATCACCTTCACCGCGCCGTCCTCGATCGTGACGGTGATTCCAAGCCCGCCGTAATTGCCGTCCGTAGTCGATCTGAGAGTGTCGAAATCGGAGGCCTCGAGAAAGCTCGAATGGGGGTCGAGCGATGCGAGCATGCCGTCGATCGCGCCCTTGATCAGAGTCTCATCGTCAACCTGGTCGACATAGTTAGCCTTGACCCGTTCGTAGACGCTCATGAACTTCTCGAGCTCTTTGTAATTGGCGACATCGGCCGCCGCGAACGAGCTGGTCGTGACCGGAACCAGCGCAAGCGCTCCGACGAGAGCCAGTGGGGGGAGGATTTTGTGAATGAGCTTCATGACGATGATCCCTGGTGTCGCGTCGCGAGATTAGCCGGTTTTCGGCCTCTTTGACAGCATTCCAGATGAACCTGCGATGAGAGCTGGCGAAACCGGCTCGCCGCCGTGCTGGAGCTGAACTTCGACCCGGCCCAGGGCAATCCCGAGAGGTTCGCCGATTCGCACTCTCGCGCCTCTCGAGAGCCTGGAGCCGGCATTGACGAGGACGCTTTTCCAGCCACTGCCGTGGTCGATGATGATCACCCCGTCATAATCGCGAAACGGGCCGGCGAAGAGGATGGTGCCGCTGGCCGGCACGGTCAGCGCTGTGCCACGACGGGTGGCGAAGGTGATCCCGCGAGAGCGGACGCCGCTGGCGCTGATCGCTCCCAGACCGTCGGTGACGGCGGCATTCGCAGGCAAAAGATATCGAAGGGGGGCTGTCCGCGCGCGCGCCCTGGCGCCTGCCGGCAGCGGGGCCGGCCCAAGCTGGGCGAGCCGCCTCGCCAGTTGCGCGCTCGAGCGCCCCGATTCCGATTGCCTCTGAACTTCGGAAAGCTGCTCCTGGCGTGCCAGCGCGACATCGCCTGCTCCAAGCGCCTCGGCTCCCCGGGTTTCGGCCAGCTGGATCGCCCGCGCTTCTAGCCGGGCGAAGGAGTCGCGCCTTCGGGAGAGTTCTTCCCGAGTCCGCAGCATCTCGTCACGCGCGCCAAGCGCGGCTTGCTCGAGCCGGCTCCCCTTCTCGAGCTCGCGGGTGAGGGACGCGGTCTTGGCCAGAATCACGGGGCGCGTCGCCTCGATCAGCAGCCGAAGCTTCACAAGGTCCTCTGCCGAACCTGAGTCGGCGAGGAGGAGGACGGGCGGGCGACGCGCCATCAGCGCGAGTCCCGTGAGCAGCGAGCTGACAGGCGCCTGCTCCCTCGCAAGCCGCTGCCGCTGTCCGACGAGTTGCGAATTTGCCAGCCGAGCCTGGGCGTCGGCGGCGCTGATTTGCGCTTCGGCAGCGGCGATTGCCTGAGCCGCCGCGAGTTGCTCGGCTCGCAGGCGCGAAACCTCGTCGCGGGCCTTCGCCGCCGCGGATTCCAGTCGGCGCTGCTCGGCCTCGGCCACCGTCGCCTCTGCGCGAGCCTGCTCAAGCTGCAAATCAACAGGCACGGCTTCCGGCTGGACCAGAGCGCTCGCGGCCAAGGCCGCCGAGCCGGCGAGCAGGAACGAAGCGGCAGCGAGGCGAAACACCGTGTCAGCCTTCCCGATGATAGGGGTGGTTGGCAAGGATGGAAGTTGCCCGAAACAATTGCTCGGCGAGCATTGCACGCACCAGCAGGTGTGGCCAGGTCGCCGGTCCGAAAGAGAGGAGCAGGTCCGACTGCGCTCGCTCGTCACCGGAATGGCCGTCGGCGCCGCCGACCAGGAACCGAGCTTCGCGCTTTCCGCCATCGCGCCACTCTTCGAGCTTTCGCGCCAGCTCCATGGACGAAAGAGCCTTGCCTCGCTCGTCGAGCAGAACCGAGACGCTATTGGGCGGCAGCGGCGGCGCGTCGCGACCACCGTCCGGAAGCTCGGTCATCCTGGTCGGCCAGGCGATCCGCTTCAGGTAGCGTTCCACCAGCTCGGCCTCCGGAGAGCGGCCGATCTTCCCGCGAGCGACGATGTGGAGGAGCAAGTTCCTATTGTGGGCTCAGCGCCGAAGCGGCGTTGTACGGCCAGCCGATCACAGCACGGAAGCCGTCGTACACCGTTCGCGCCGCCTCGGCGATCGCACGGGGCCGGTCGGCGCCGCCGCGGGCGAAGATGGCGATCGCGACGCGGTGGCCGTTCGGCAAGGTCATAAAACCAACGTCACTGCTGTAGCCGTTGAGCGTGCCCGTCTTGTGCGAGACCGTTCCAGCCGGGAGCAGTGCCTTCATCCGGTTGGAGCCTGTTTTGCACTGAGCCATCAGCTCGAGCAGGTAATTCCGGCTCCACGGCTTCAGAAGCTCGCCTTTATCGAGTCGCTTGAGGAAAGTGGCGAAGGCGAGCGGAGTCGCGGAATCCTCGTCTTCGTAAAGGTTGCGTTTGGCACGAAGCAGTTGTGCGATCGTTCGGTCCACCCGGACCCCTTCGACTTTGTGCCATTCGAGCCAGTTCTGAACGACCCGGGGTCCGCCGAGATTGCGGATGAGAAGATCGGTGGCGTGATTGTTGCTGCTGACCATCATCGCCTTCATCAAGGCTGCGGCCGATTGCCCGGCGATCTTTTGATCGAGCGACCGGTGCCCATTTTCCACATAGGACAAATAGGTCGCTGCGACGGCGATCTTCATCGTGCTCGCCATCGGGTAGCGCGAGTTGCCGCGAACGCTGACGGTTTCGCCGGTGGTGAGGTCGATCGCGGCGATTCCCACGTCCGGCGATTTGGCCGTGACCAGCGTCGCCAGCTGATTCTGCAGCTGCGCGGCGAGCGATCCCTGCGCCGCCGCAGGTTGCGCGACGAACGCCAGAAGCCCCAGAAGAATCCCTATAAGACGCATTGCCCTCACCCGCTTTGAGCCGTTGCAGTCACGGCTTCATCTCCAAATGCCCACATTCGTTCCAAATTGTAAAAATTTCTCACTTCCGGACGGAACAGGTGGACGATCACGTCATCGGCATCGATCAGCACCCAGTCGGCCGCCGGAAGCCCCTCAATTCGCACAGACTTCCCGAACGTATGCTTAATCTTTTCGGCCAGCTTTGTCGCCATGGACGCAACCTGACGAGTCGACCGCCCCGAGGCGATCACCATATGATCGGCGATGTTGGACTTTCCCTCGAGGGGGATCGAGACAATTTCGACCGCCTGGTCGTCGTCGAGCGATTGAAGCACGAGCTTGTGGAGCTGTTCGACGTCGGGCGGCGGCCGGCCGGAGCTGGCGGTCTCATTTGAACGGTCGGGCAAGAGGTCTCCTCATGTAGGTGCCGAGCCGTCACTCTTCGGGACGGAGGCCCGGGACTGGGGTCGGCGATGCCAGCTAGGGTCGAGCGCGCGTAAGGCGGTGGCGGAGGTCGGATCGGTCGGCAGGCGAAGAAACAAGATCGCCGGTGGACTCCACTCCGTCCAGCATTTTGCCTGGTTTTCGGGGCGGACGAACCCCGAAAGCCAGCCCATCGCGCGCGCCGCGTGGGCAGAGTCATCATAGCCCGCCCTTGGAAGCACCGCAATTGGAACAAGTTGCGCAATGTCGCGCCAGTCCTTCCACCGGTGGAATTGGGCAACAGTGTCGGCGCCCATCAGCCATATGAACCGCGTCCGAGGGTGCTTTCGAAGCAACACCCGGAGGGTGTCGACGGTGTAGCGGGTGCCGGCGCGCTTCTCGAAGTCTTTCACCCGGATCGCGGTTCCGCGCGCCGTCCTCCGGGCTGAAGCGAGCCGCGCCTCATAAGGCGCCATGTCCTCGGCGTCCTTCAGCGGGTTGCCGGGCGAAACGAGCCACCACAGCTCGTCCAGCCCGAGGGCGTCGACGGCCGCTAGACTAAGCTGCCGGTGCCCCCGGTGAGCGGGGTTGAACGACCCGCCGAGAAGGCCAACGCGCTTCATGCCGGAGCAGCTAGCATGGCGCTTCATGCCCGCCTAATGTCACGCACCGGAGGGGGAAGGGATGTCTGATCTCGAGGGGGTCGGCGAGGCGGTCACTGGCGGCGCACTGGCTCGCGCCGTGGAACCCGGCGCGGGAGAAGCGGCGAACGGCCACACGCAAGAAAGCCAATGCCTCAATTGCGGCGCCTCGCTCAACGGCCCCTATTGTCACGAATGCGGGCAGCGCAGCCATGTCCACCGCACGATCGCCGCCTGGTGGCACGACTTCCTTCACAGCGTGCTTCACGTCGACGGAAAGTTCTGGTTGACCATTGGAAAGCTCGTCTGGAGTCCCGGCGAGCTTACGAGGCGCTATGCGCACGGAGAGCGCGCCAAGTTCATCTCGCCGCTGGCGCTGTTCCTGTTCACCGTCTTCCTGATGTTCGCCGTTTTCAGCGTCTCCGGAGCAAGCGCGATCGGCGTGGACGGTGCGGAGCAGGCGGGTGCAGAGCTTCGTGCCGAGGTCGGCGAAAACATCCAGACGGCGGGACCGATGTTCGATACCGAATTGAGGACCGGCTGGGGCTGGCTCGACCGAGGCATTGAAAAGGCGAATTCGAACCCGGCGCTGCTGTTCTACAAGCTACAGGCGAATGCCTATAAATTCTCCTGGGCGCTGATCCCGATTTCAGTGCCGTTCGTCTGGCTGCTGTTCCTTCATCGGCGTCGCTACCGGCAGGAGTTCACAGGCTACGATCACCTAGTGTTCGTGACTTACTCGATCGCGTTCATGAGCCTTGCGCTGATCGCACTCGTCGCGATCCGCTCGATCGGCCTTGATAACTGGCTGATTGACGTCGCAATCCTGCTTGTGCCGCCGGCGCACATCTACCGCCAGCTGCGCGGCGCATATCGCCTGTCGAGGGTGAGCGCCGCATGGCGGACGTTCGCGCTTCTGCTTTTTGCCAACCTTGCGCTCGGGATCTTCCTGCTGCTTCTGCTGGCGATCGGAGTGCTTGGTTAGGCGCCGGCCGCCGCCGGGCCGCCGATCGGGCGCTGCTTGCGGCCGGCTTTCGGCACCGACGATCCGGCAGCCGGGATCGAAGCGCCGGTCGAGTTTCCGCGGTCGATCGTGCCGCCTTCCATCAGCGTCTTGATCTCGTCACCGCTCAGAGTTTCGAATTCGAGCAGCGCCTGCGCGAGAGTCTCGAGCTCATCGCGGTTCTCGTTAAGCAGGGTCTTCGCGCGTTCGTAGGATTCATCGACGATCCGGCGGATCTCCTTGTCGATCGCGCGAGCGGTGTCGTCCGACATCTGCCGCTGACGGTTGACCGAATAGCCGAGGAACACCTCCTCGTCCGGCTCTCCGTATTGAAGCGGCCCGAGCTCGTCGGACAGGCCCCAGCGGGTGACCATGTCGCGGGCGAGGCCGGTGGCATATTGGATGTCCGACGCGGCGCCCGAAGACACCTTGTTGTAGCCGAAGATCAGCTCCTCGGCGACGCGGCCGCCCATCGCCACGGCAAGGTTCGCGTACATCTTGTCGCGGTGATAGCTGTAATTGTCGCGCTCCGGCAGCCGCATCACCATTCCAAGCGCGCGGCCGCGCGGGATGATCGTGGCCTTGTGGATCGGGTCGGACGCTTCCTCGTGGAGAGCGACGATCGCGTGACCGGCCTCGTGATAGGCGGTCATTCGCTTCTCGTCCTCGGTCATCACCATCGACTTGCGCTCGGTGCCCATCAGCACCTTGTCCTTGGCTTCCTCGAACTCCTGCATCGCGACCAGGCGCTTGCCCTTGCGGGCAGCCAGGAGCGCGGCCTCGTTGACGAGGTTGGCGAGGTCGGCGCCGGAAAATCCGGGAGTTCCGCGGGCGATGACCCGCGGATCGACGTCGGGGGCCAGCGGCACCTTCTTCATGTGGACGGCAAGGATCTTCTCGCGTCCTTCGATGTCGGGGCGCGGAACGACGACCTGGCGGTCGAAGCGGCCGGGGCGAAGGAGTGCCGGGTCGAGCACGTCGGGCCGGTTGGTCGCGGCGATGATGATGATGCCCTCATTGGCCTCAAAACCGTCCATCTCGACGAGCAGCTGGTTGAGAGTCTGCTCGCGCTCGTCGTTGCCGTTGCCCAGGCCTGCGCCGCGATGGCGGCCGACGGCGTCGATCTCGTCAATGAAGACGATGCACGGAGCGCTCTTCTTGGCCTGCTCGAACATATCGCGCACCCGGCTTGCGCCAACGCCGACGAACATCTCGACGAAGTCGGAGCCGGAGATGGTGAAGAAGGGAACGCCTGCCTCGCCGGCGATCGCCCGGGCGAGAAGCGTCTTTCCGGTGCCCGGAGGGCCGACCAGAAGGGCGCCCTTGGGGATCTTGCCGCCGAGCCTGGCGAACTTGCCCGGGTCCCTTAGGAACTCGACGATCTCCTGAAGCTCCTCGCGGGCCTCGTCGATTCCGGCGACGTCCTCGAATGTCACCCGGCCGTGCTTTTCGGTGAGCATACGCGCCCGGCTCTTGCCGAAGCCCATCGCTCCGGAGCCAGAATTTTTCTGCATCTGGCGGATGATGAAGAAGCTGATTCCGATGATGAGAAGCAGCGGCAGCGAATTGTAGAGCATCAGAAGCCAGATGCTCGAGCCTTCTTCCGACTTCACCTGCACGTCGACCCCGCGCTCAACCAGCTTGGTCGAGACCTGGGCGTCGGAAGGAGCGGTGGTTCGGAACGCTTCGCCGTCGGTCAGCTCGCCGGTGATCACGCTGTTGCCGCTGCTCGTCGTCGACATCGTAACCGAGCGGACGTTACCCTCGTCGACCTGGCGGACGAATTCGGAATAAGCGATCGGCTGCCCGGCGGTCGCGGCGGAGCCGCCGCCGATCATCTGCACGAACAGCACCAATCCGAACAGAATGCCGACCCAGATCAGCAGGCTCTTCACCCAGGGGTTGGGCGGTTTTTTCTCTTCCATCGGGCCTCTCGGTCAGCTCTCGATTCAGGGGCAAAACGCCCTTGGAACTAAAATAGGCGCAGTTGGCGCAATAACAATCCGGGCATTGCGAAGCGGTGAATGGGGCCACCTTGCCGCTTGTCGCTGCGGATCCTCGCTAGCCCTGCCGCCGCCTCGGCGCGCGGGTGAAGCGCCATTGCTCGCCGCCCGAGCAGAGCACTCCGCGAAGCGTCGCCTTGCCGCCGCCGGCGATCACCGCGACCAGCCGGTCGAGCTCGCGCCCTCGCAGGGGGTTGGCCTGGCCCTCATTGGCGAAGGCCGCGACCGAGCGGCGGACAATTCGACGGCGGATTTCGACCGGCGCGGCGGGCCGATAGACGATATCACTCTCGGAGCGGTTGACCTGCGTCTCCCATTCCTTGTCGACCGCCCAGTGAAGCGCCACGTCCGCGGCGGCAAGATGGGCGGCGCTTCGGGCGATCCCTTCCGGGTCGAGCCAGTCGGCCTCGGCCAGGCTGCGGCGGACCCGAACGCGCTCGAACTGCTCGTCGGCATTGCCGGGGTCGTCGACGGGCTTGAGGCCGGCGGACTTGCAAATCTCCTCCAGCTCGGAGCGGCGCCACGTCAGCAGCGGCCGGAGCAGCCGCGCCTTGCCTCCGGGAAGCGGCGCCGCGAGGCGCATTCCGGCGAGGCCGCGTGCGCCAGAGCCGCGGTTCAAGCGCATCAGCAGAGTCTCGGCCTGGTCGTCGAGATGATGGGCGGTGACCAGCGCGGCGAGGTCGCGCTCGTCAAGCCAGCGGCCAAGCAGCCGATAGCGCTCGATTCGGGCGCGCTCCTGGATTGCCGTCTGAGGCTTCTGCTTCCATTGGGCGGTGAGGATCGCGTGCGGAATGGAGAGCTGCTCGCAAATTTTCGCGACCATCCCGGCTTCCTGCCCCGATTCCGGCCGAAGCGCATGATCGACGGTGGCGGCTTCGATCGCGCCGGGCCGCGCGGCGGCGGCGAGGAGCAGCAGCGCGAGGCTGTCCGGACCGCCGGAAACGGCGATTCCGAGCTTCGCCTCGGGCGGCGCGATTCGGTCGAGAGCGGCCGCGAAACGGGCCACAGTCGCGGGTTCGGGAACGAGAGATTCAGCCATCGGCCGTCAGTGCGGAAATTTGGCACATCACGAGCAATTTGCCTCTGCCTTCGCCTCCGCGACAAGCGACATGAGGTCGGCGCGGATCGACGGCCCATACACGCTCTCGAGCTCCGAATAGGCCTTGCACGCCTGTGTTGGCTGGCTGATCCGCATCAGCGACTGGCCGAGATAGTAAAGGCTGTCCGGCGCCCGCTCGCCCTTCGGGTCCGCCCGGTAGTTAGCGAGAAACGCCTCAGCCGCCGGCCGCGGTTTCCCGTCATCGAGCATCGCCCGGCCGATGAGATTGTTGGCGAAGCTGACCCGGCGATGATCGGGGAAGCCGGCAGTAAATGCGCGAAGCGCTGTGATTGCCTCGTCGTACTTGCCGTCGCGCCACAGACGAAAGCCTAAGGAATAAGCGTCCTCGCCGGGATCAGAAGCGACCGGATCGGCCGATTCCGCGACCCTCGGCACAGTTGCGGTGGCTGTCTGCCGTGGATTCGGCTGAACCGGCGCGACATCGTCGGGAGCGGCGTCGCTGCTCCGGACGACGGCCGGACGCCTCTCGAGTTCAGTCAGGCGCCGGTCAATGTCGGCGCGGAGCTTCGCAAGCTCGGATTCGAGCACGGCCACCCGGTGACCACCGACCTCACCCTGGTTGATCAGCTGCTGGAGCTGCCGCTCGATCGCGCCGAGCCGCTGCTCGAGCCGGATCGCCGCGGCCTGGCTTGCGGCGAGCTGCTGCTCGAGCAAGAGAATGCGCTGCTCGGGACTTGGCGGGCGCTGGGCGTGCGCCGGAGTGGCCGCAAGGGCGAGCAGCGCCGCGGCCGGAAAAAGGATGCGCCTTTGCGCGATATTCATGAAACCCCCACCATCTTCATGTCGATTTGAACTCTCTGCCGGAGCCGAGCTTACGCGGCGATGAATCTCTCGGGAATCTATTGCGCCAGGGAATTTTGCTGCGCCGGCGTGGCTTGCTGCTGCGCGCCCTGTGCTGCGGGCCCGCTCATCAAATCGGCCGGAGCCAGGCTCACGTTCGACGTGACCTGGCCCGGCGGCCCGACCGTCGGAGCGACGGAATTTCCGACCGTGATCCGCAGCGCTTCGGGTGCGCCGACGCGGAGCATCGGGTCGGTCGCCGTCGGCGGGACCTGATAGCGCTGGCCAGGCTCGAGCACGCCTTCGAACAGGGTCGTTCCCTGGTCGGTGACCCGAATCCACGCCGGGCCGGCCGCAGTCAGCACCACCGGCCCCTGCGCGGCGGCGGGCTCGGCAGCCTGACCAGGCGAAGGCGCTGACGCCTGCTGCGGGGGCTGCTCGGCTGTCGTCTCGGGAACGTCCGTCTCCGTCAGCGACTGGTTGCGAATCCAGCTAAAAACGATGACGACGAGGACGATCGCGACGATCGCTGCGAGCACCAGCCAGCGCGGCATCGTCCGGGCCGGGTCTGCCGGCTCGAATGTCTCGAGCGTGGACGTATTGTTGCGGACTCCGCCCATTTCGGAGCGCAGCTGGTCGCCGATATCCGTTCGGTCGAGCCCGACCGCGCCCGCATAGCTCTTGGCGAAGCCGACGCTGTAGGTCGGCGCCGGAAGCTTTTCCCAGTCGCCCGCTTCGAGGCTTTCCAGGTGGCGGAGCGGAATTCGCGTTTCGGCGGCAATGTCCTCGAGGCTGAAGCCCTTCTCCTCGCGCGCGGCACAGAGCCGCTCGCCGACGGAAAAAGATTCGGTCACGTCAGTCTCTTCGTCCATTCCTCACCTTCTTGATGGCGAGCTGTTGTCGAAGCCGCCTGTCGGCCTGTCAACCGCCGATCCGGCCGAGCTCAGCTGATGGCGACCTGGTGGCGGCGAGCCCAGTCGGACATCGCCTTGCGAAGGTCCTGCGGCGGCCGCACCAGCCACTGGTCCATTCGCGCCCGAACCTTTGAGACGTCGAGCGAGCGCACCATCGCCTTGATCGGCCCGACGGCCGCCGGAGTAATAGAAAAGCTCTCCGTTCCCAGCGCAATCAGCGCCATCGCCTCGAGCGGGCGGCCACTCATCTCGCCGCAAATCCGGACCGGCACCTTTGCCGCTCGCGACTGGTCGACCACCCGCTTCAAAAACCGAAGGATCGCAGGGCTGAGCCAATCGTAGCGCCCGGCGAGGCGGGGGTCGGCGCGGTCGG
The DNA here is from genome assembly GCA_051000635.1 of Sphingomicrobium sp. GTDB lineage: Bacteria > Pseudomonadota > Alphaproteobacteria > Sphingomonadales > Sphingomonadaceae > Sphingomicrobium. The sequence goes on from JBPCOC010000058.1 coordinate 20,574, forward strand.
CGGCAAACAGAAACTGGGTGAGATCGTTGGTGCCGATCGAAAGAAAGTCGATGCGCGGGAGCAGCTGGTCGAGCATCTCGGCGAGCGACGGGACCTCGAGCATCGCTCCGAATTCGATCCGGGTGGGAAGCGACCGGCTTCCGCGCTCGGCCCAGGCAACCTGCTCCTCGAACAACGACCGCGCCTGCTCATATTCCCACGGCTCCGAGATCATCGGGAACATCACTCGCAGCACACGCCCCTCGGCCGCCTGGATCAGCGCCCGGGCCTGCGCCTTCATCAGCGTCGAGCGGTCGAGCGACAGCCGAAGCGCGCGCCAGCCCATCGACGGATTTTCGGCTTCGTCACCGTTGCTTGTGAGATAGGGCAGCGCCTTGTCGCCGCCGATATCGAGTGTCCGGAACACGACCGGCTTGTCGCCGGCCGCGTCGAGCACCTTGCGATACAGCCTCAACTGGCTCTCGCGGCCCGGCAGCGTAGCCGAGACCAGGAACTGGAACTCGGTGCGGAACAGGCCGATCCCGTCGGCACCGGTCAGCTCCAGGGAGGCGGCGTCCTCGGCGAGGCCGGCGTTGACCATGACCCCGATGTCGACGCCATCCCGGCTCTGCGCCGGTAGCGACCGGACCGCCTCGAACTGCGCCCGGCGCTTGTGACTCAACGCCATGCGGTGGTCGAAGCTGGCCAGGAGCGAGCGAGAGGGTCGGATGATAACGCTACCGTGGTCGCCGTCGACGAGAATGGCGGCGTCTTCCTCGACGGTGTGACGGATGTCTGGAATCCGGCCGACCACCGGAACGCCCATCGCCCGGGCGACGATCGTCATGTGGGCGGTGAGCGAGCCTTCCTCGAGCACCACAGCCTTCAGCCGGCGCTTGTCATATTCGAGGAGCTCGGCGGGTCCGAGATTGCGGGCGATCAAAACGGTGTCGTGCGCGAGGCCGGTCTGGGCCGCTGTGCCCATCCGGCCCGAGACGATCCTGAGCAGCCGGTTCGACAAATCCTCAAGGTCGTGCATCCGCTCCTGAAGGAGCGGGTCGTCGATCTCCCGCATTCTTGCGCGAGTGCGCTGCTGAACGCGCTCGATCGCGGCTTCGGCAGTCAGCCCGGAGTCGATCGCTTCGTTGATCCGCCTCGACCAGCCCTCGTCATAGGCGAACATCCGATAGGTCTCGAGAATCTCCGCGTGCTCGCCGGTGGTGCCGAATTCCGCCTCGCGGGTCATGTTGTCGATCTGCTCGCGCATCTTGCGGAAGGCCGAATAGACTCGCTCGCGCTCGGCTTCGATATCCTCTGCGACCGTGTGCTCGACCATCACCCGCGGTTCGTGAAACACGGCTTTGCCCTTGGCCATTCCGGCGACCAACTTGAGGCCGGAAAGGCGCAACGGCCCACCGCTCCTTAGTCGCCCTTGCCGGGCGCCGTCGACCAGCCGCGCCGCCGCGATCAATTCCGACAGCACCATCGCAACCGTTTGCAGGGCTTCGATCTCGACGTCGTCGTAGCGGCGTGATTCCGCATGCTGGACCGAAAGCACGCCGACCGGGCTCTCGCGGTGGATGATCGGGACCCCTGCAAAGCTGTGGTAGCGCTCCTCGCCGGTTTCGCGGCGGTAAACGAACTCAGGGTGGCCCGACGCCTCGGCCAGGTTCAGGATTCGCCCTTCGGCGGCGATCACTCCGACAAGGCCCTCGCCGAGCTTGAGCCGGGTCACGTGAACCGCTTCCTTGCGAAGTCCGTGGGTGGCGAACAGCTCGAGCTGGTTGTCGCGAAGAAGGTAGATCGAACAGACCTCGCTCTTCATCGCATCGGCAATCAGATCGACCACCCTGTCGAGCTTGGCCTGAGCCGAGCCGCGCTTCGCCATGATGTCATGGAGTCCGGTCAGGATCTCGCGTGCGGACGCGGCGGCGGTCAGCGGCATGGGTGAGCGCTATCAGAAAAGAAGCGCTGCTTCCAAGGCGGCGTGGCGCGGCTGAGCTGATGCAGCTGAAGATGCTTTTCCGCGCGCCTAAGTTGCATTACAGAGACGAAAACGGGGGTAAAACCATGCGACACTTCGCGTTCCTCATGGCCATAGCGGCCATCGCCGTTCCAGCTTCGCAGGCAATTGCCCAGCCCGAGGGAAGCTACCGTGTGCGAGCCGGGCTGGGAGCGCAGATTCGGCCGGACTTTCCAGGCGCCGACGACACCGAGTGGTCAGTTTATCCGCACATCGCGATCGCCAAGGGGAACCAGCCGTTCGTGTTCGGAGCCCCTGACGACAGCTTCGACTTTAGGCTCATCTCCAGCGGCGGTTTCGCCGCGGGCCCAGTGGCCAAGATCGCCAGCGGACGCAAGGACTCGAAGGTCGGAGCGCCGGTTGGCGATGTGTCGACGACGATCGAGGCCGGAGCTTTCGTTCAGCAGAGCCTCGGCGAGTCCTTCCGGCTTCGCGGCGAGGTCCGCAAGGGAATCGGCGGTCACGACGGCATCGTCGGCAACATCGGCGGCGACTTCATCGCGCGCGACGGCGACCTATATGTCTTCTCGATCGGGCCGCGCGTGATCTTCTCCAACAGCCGCTACCAGCGCGCCTATTTCGGAGTGACTCCGCAAGTGGCGCTCGCCACCGGGCTCCCAGTCTACCGCCCCGACGGCGGAATCCACGCGCTCGGGATCGTGAGCGGAATTGACTATGCGATCGGCGGGGGCTGGGGACTGTTCGGCTTCGCGCGCTACGACCGGCTGGTCGGAGACGCGAAAAAGTCGCCGATCGTCCGCGTGTTCGGCTCACCGGACCAATTTTCCGCCGGGCTCGGGATCAACCGTACGTTCACGCTGCGGCTTTAAGCGGCACTTTCGGACTGGCCCTCGCGGCAACGCTCCGCCGGCACCGGCGCGGGGTCGCGATCCTCATCCATCAGATAGAGCATCGGCCGCGCGACATCGATGATCGCGCGATGCTCGTTGAGCACGTCCTGGCCGATGATCCCATTGACCGTCGAGCCGGTGACCTGGCCGAGCGTTGTCAGGAGTTGACCAAGGTCGGAGGTGACAATCCGACCTTGCCTGATCTGCACCGGGCCAACCTGGAAACCGTCGATCGGAACACGCCTCGCCTGGCCTATTGCACCGATTCCCACGGCGCCGCCGATGTCCCCCGAATCGGGCGAAATCCCGAAGTGAGAAAGGTGCGCTCGGTCGATGACGCTCATGTTGGCGCCGGTGTCGAGCACGAAGTCGCCGCTCCTCCCGTTGATCGTTGCCTGCACCAGATGATGGCCGGTCCTGATCTCGCGGACGGGCACTGCGGCGAAACCGAGAAGGCACAAAGCATGGTCGACGGTGCCGGCTTCTGCCGGGCGGTATTCGGGCGCGCGGCCGGACTCCTGGCGACAGCCCGAGGCGAGGACCAAAGCCGCAAGGGCACAGGCTTGTGGGAGCCGCATTGTCGAGGAAAGTCAGGCCGGCTGGATTGTTCCCGTTTGCCGACCGGCGCGACTCCGCTTCGGCTGAAGCGACGGATGCTCACCCGAACGATCGGCTGTTGTCTAGTTGCCGGGGAAGCGTTCTGATCAGTCGCGAAGTTTCGACTGCCGCCTGTCGGTGGACGACGGCTTTGCGATATTGCGCGTCAGTGATCATTTCGAGAAAAGCCGCTGCAGTTGGATAGCGCGCGATGAACGCCGCGTCCCACCGTTCGTCGGCCGGCCCGATCAGGACGACTTCCGGCACGCCCGACCAGACGATGGTGCCGCCGACGCGGGCGAAGACCGGCGCGCTTTCGCTTGAATAGGATCGGTATGCCTCGGCGCCCGACAGGCGCCGGCCCGCGAGCGGGTGATCTGGCGGATAGGCAGCCCGCTTCCGAAAACGCAGCAGGTTCACCATTTCGATGGCGCGGTCGCGCGGACAGCGCTTGAACGCCTCGAAGGCTTCGCGGTCGGGATCGACCAACCGGTCCTGGCCGCTCATGCGCTCGCCGCCAACTTCAGCTGCCGCCGATTCCGCCTGGAGGTTGTCGGCAGGGACACCCCATTAGCCCCGGCTCTCCAGCGCCGCGGCGGCTTCGTCGACCAGCTCGCGGATGATTTCCGCCACAGGCTCCTCGCGAGTCACCATCCCGACCGACTGACCGGCCATCACGCTGCCGGTCTCGACGTCGCCGTCGATCGCCGCTCGGCGGAGCGCGCCGGCCCAATAATGCTCGATCTGGAGCTGCGCCTCGGCCATCTCCAGCTCGCCCTTGTCGAGAAGCTCGGCGACCTCGCGCTGCTTGGCAGCGAAACGCTCCGTCTCTTTGTTCCTCAGAGCGCGGACGGGGATCACCGGAAGCCGCGCGTCGATCTGAACCGACAGCACTGCGTCGCGCGCGGAAGCGCGGATGAACGCCTTCTTGAAACTGGGGTGGGCGATGCTCTCGTGAGCGCAGACGAAGCGGGTGCCGATCTGGACTCCCACCGCGCCCATTTCGATATAGGCGGCGATCGCTTCGCCGCGACCGATCCCGCCGGCAATGAACACCGGAATGTCGCGGCAAACGTGGGGAAGGATTTCCTGCGCGAGCACCGAGGTCGAGACCGGGCCGATGTGGCCGCCCGCCTCCATCCCCTCGATCACCAGCGCGTCGACCTTCGAGCGAATCAGCTTCTTGGCCAGCGAGAGCGCCGGCGCGAACGCCATCAGCATTGCGCCGCTCGCCTTGATCTTGTCTATCGCCCAGCCCGGCGGAAGCCCGCCGGCGAGCACCACATGGCCGACGCCGTGCTTCACGCAGGTATCGATCAGCTCGGAGAGCTGCGGGTGCATGGTGATGAGATTGACCCCGAACGGCCGGTCGGTGCGCGCCTTGGTTTCGGCGATCTCGGTGTCGAGAAGCTCGGGCCCCATCGCTCCGCAGGCGATCACCCCGAAGCCGCCGGCATTGGAGATCGCCGAGACGAGATTGCGCTCGGAGACCCAGCTCATCGCGCCGCCCATGATCGCGACCTCGCAGCCGAGGAATTCGGTGCCTCGGTGCATCAGCTCCCTCAGCCGGGCGTGGCCGGCGGCAGGGTGGAGCGCGCGCTGCTCGGGAATGAGGCCTTCGCCACTCATGCGGCAGCGCCTTCGGAGTCCGCTGGCGAGTCGAGTCCAAAGGCCGTGTGCAGAACGCGTACGGCAAGCTCGAGCTCGCTTTCCCTCACCAATGCGCTCACCTTGATCTCCGAGGTCGTGATTGCGAGCAGGTTGATGCGGCGCTCCGCGAGCGTTTCGAACATCCTCGCCGCGAGTTGCGGGTTGGAACGGATGCCCACCCCGACGATGCTGACCTTGGCGACCGAATCGTCGGTCAGCAGCTCGCCGTAGCCGATCGCCTCCTCGCGCTCCTCGATTACCGACTGGGCCTGCGCGAGGCTGGCGCGCGGCACCGTGAAAGTGAGGTCGCTCGATTCGCCCGACCGGGCCGCCGCATGCACGATCATGTCGACGGGAATTCCGGACTCGGCGAGCGGGGTGATCACCGCAGCCACCATTCCGGGCTTATCGGCGATGTCCGTCAGCGTGATCCGGGCTTCGTTCCGGTCGGCTGCGATCCCCGCGATTTCATTCCTCTCCATGTCCGCTCCTGAAAGTTCGGCGACCACTCGCGTTCCCGGCTTATCCTCGAAAGCGGAGAGCACGCGCAGCGGCAGATTGTTGCGCATCGCGAGCCCGACCGAGCGCGGCTGAAGCACCTTTGCGCCGACGCCGGCAAGCTCGAGCATCTCCTCGAACGTGATTGCGTCGAGCTTTCGCGCCTTGGGAACGATTCGCGGGTCGGTCGTGTAGACCCCGTCGACGTCGGTGTAGATGTCGCATCGGTCGGCTTTCACGCCCGCGGCAATGGCAACGGCGCTGGTGTCGGAGCCGCCTCGGCCAAGAGTGGTCAACCGACCCTCCCCGGATACCCCCTGGAAGCCCGGGATCACCGCGACCGTTCCGCCCGACAAGGCCTCGTCGAGGAGACCGCTTTTGACCGCGTCAACACGGGCATTGCCGTGCACTCCGCTCGCACGGATCAGCTGCCAGCCCATGAAGCTGCGCGCATTCACGCCCATGTTCTGGAGAGTCATTGCAAGCAGCCCTGCAGTCACCTGCTCGCCGGACGCGACAACCACGTCATATTCCTTGGGATCGTGGAGCGCCGAGGCCTCCCGGCACAGCTGCACCAGCCGGTCGGTTTCGCCAGCCATCGCCGACACCACGACCAGCACCTCGTTGCCGGCCTCGGCGTCGCGCTTCACCAGCCCCGCGACATGGCGGATTCGCTCGATGCCGGCCATCGAGGTGCCGCCGAACTTCATGACGATACGCGGCTTTTGGGGGGACATCGGGCTCCTTGGGCTAGCGCGCGGGCCCTGTTAGGAGGCAGCCATGGCCGAAACAAGTTCGACTGTTGCCCCGGACGAGGTCGACCGGTTCGCCGCCCTCGCCGGCGACTGGTGGGACCCTAACGGCGCGTCGGCGATGCTCCACAAGCTCAATCCGGTCCGGCTCGCCTATATCCGCGACCGGATCGACCAGCACTGGTCGCTCGACGAGCATGGCTTCAAGCCGCTTGAGGGGAGACGGGCGCTCGATGTCGGCTGCGGCGCGGGGCTCCTGGCGGAGCCGCTTGCGAGACTTGGCGCCGAAGTCACCGCTATCGACGCGGCGCCCGAACTGATCGCGGCGGCGATAGCTCATGCCTCGGCCCGCGAGCTCCAGATCGACTATCGAGTCGCCGCGGTCGAGGAAATCGATGGGCAGTTCGGTCTGATTACGTCGCTCGAGGTGATCGAGCATGTCGCCAACCCCGAGGCGTTCGTCGCAGCGCTGGCGGCGCGGCTTGCGGCGGACGGGCTGCTGATCCTGTCGACTCCGAACCGAACCGCCTGGTCGCGGCTGCTGATGGTCGGCATCGCCGAAGCGGTGGGATCAATTCCGAAAGGCACGCACGACTTCGACAAGTTCATCACGCCCGAGCGGATGAAGGCGCTGCTGGCCGACGCCGGCCTAAAATGCATCGACTTCGAAGGCATCGCCTGGTCGCCGACACACGGGCTCCACCTCAGCGATGACATGCGGCTCAATTATTTGGTCACGGCCGTCCGCGCCTAGTGTTTGCACAGCCCATTACCGCGAGTTACGGTCGCCTCGTCCCTAAGGAGAATCCTGTGCTCAAATCACTGCTGGCGCTGACGGGCGCAGTCTCGATCCTACTCGCAACCCCGGCATTCGCCGCGCCGGCCGACGATTTCAAGGCGCTGACGGACGAATATTGGGCGTTCGTTCTGCGCGAGAGTCCGGTGTACGCCTCAACCCTCGGGCATCGCGAATATGATGCGCAACTCGGCGACATCAGCCTTGCCGCCGAGGACCGCCGGGTCGCCGAGGCCGAGCGTTTCCTCGCCCGGCTGAACGCCATCCCCGACTCCGGGCTGTCGGCGGCAGACCGGGTCAACAAGTCGATCCTCAAGCGCAGTCTCGAGGAATGGATCGAGGGCAATAGCTTCGGCCAGCGGATGATGCTGTTCACCAACCGGTCGGGCTGGCACCAGAGCATCGCCGGACTGTCCGAGAACCTGACCTTCCGGAACAAAAGGGATTATGAGAATTACCTGAAGCGGCTGGCGCAATATCCCGCCTACAACGAGGAAGCGCTGCGTATCAGCTCTCGGGCGGTCAACGAGGGCTATGTGCTGCCCTGCGTCGCGATGGGAGATTTTGAAAACACCATCAGCGGAGTGATCCCCGACGACGCGACGCAATCCCGGCTCTACGCGCCGTTCCGCGCCGATCGCCCGGCGAACATCAGCGCTTCGGAATGGGCAGACCTCCAGGCGCGGGCAAAAACCCTGATCGGCGGCGACCTGAGAGCCGCCTACGCCAAGCACCTCAATTGGTACCAGACCCAATATGCCCCCAAATGCCATGCATCGGTAGCCGTGTCGGCCCAGCCGCAGGGGGACGCCTATTACAATTACCGAATCCGCCAGATGACGACGACCGACCTGTCGCCGGACGAGATTCACAATATCGGCCTTGCTGAGGTGAAGCGGATACGCGCCGAAATGGAACAGGTCTCGACAAAGGCCGGCTTCCCCACGCGCGAGGCGTTCATCGCCGACCTTCGGACGAACCCGAAATATTACGCGAAGACGCCCGAGGAACTGATGCTTGCGGTCGCTCGCGACGCTAAGCGAATCGATGGTGAAATGCCGAAGCTGTTCACTTTGCTTCCGAGGCTCCCCTACGGGATCAAGGAGATTCCCGCAGAGATCGCTCCGGGAACGACAACCGCCTATTACAACAGCGGCTCCCCCGAGCAGGGGATTGCCGGCTTCTATTTCGTCAACACGTCAAAACTCGACCAGCGGCCGCTGTGGGAAGTGCCGGCGTTGACCGTTCACGAAGCGGTTCCGGGCCACCACCACCAGATCGCGCTACAGCAGGAGCTGCCGATGCCCGACTGGCGCAAGCACGGCACCTTCTTCACAGCCTTCGTCGAAGGCTGGGGCCTCTATTCGGAGCGGCTTGGGATCGAGATGGGCCTTTATGACACGCCGGCCAGGGACATGGGGCGGCTCAGCTACGAAATGTGGCGGGCGGCCCGGCTGGTAGTCGACACCGGGCTCCACTCGAAGGGCTGGACGAAGGACCAGGCGGTCGCCTTCATGACCGACAACACCGCGCTTTCCGAGGCCAACATAGAGGCCGAGGTCAATCGCTACATCAGCTGGCCCGGCCAGGCGCTCGCCTACAAGCTCGGCGAGCTCAAGATCCGGGAGCTTCGAGCCAGAGCGGAGCGGGAGCTTGGCGACAGGTTCGACCTTCGCCGGTTCCACGACGCGGTGCTGGGGCAAGGCGCGGTTCCGCTCGACGCGCTCGAAGCGCAGATCAACGCCTGGATTGCGGCGGAAAAGAGCCGCACGTAGCCTGTCCGGGGGACAGGCGAGTACGGCTCTGCGGACCTAGGAAGGCCGCCGCTTACTGGCCTCCCTGCGGCTCCACGAGAGCGTCAGCTGCGCGCGGGTTGGAGGTGAGCACGAGCTTGGCGATTCGCCAGCGCTCCAGCTCCCCGGGGCCGCCACCGCGGCTCAGCGTCACCGGGCCGGTCAGCACGTAGTTCGAACCGTCTGTCGTGGTGCCCGAAAGCGTCAGCTGCACTTGCTCGATCGATCCGCCGCCGCCCGACGCAGTCGCAGTCAGGCCAATCGCCGCCTGGATCGTTCGGTAGCGCTCGAACTTCTCCGCGAGCTGCTCGACGGTGAAGTCGGCGGCGTGCGGGTCCCACATCCGATGGGCATCCTCGAACCGGCGCCGCACGATCAGGTTTGCGAATTGCGCGGCGACCCTTTCGGGAGACTGATCCTCGACCTCGTGGATGGAACCGCGCTCCGCCGGCGTGATGTTGCCTTCGGCGTAATTGACGCTTTCGTTGCCGAACGCGCCGGGCGCGGCGCCGGGATCGACCCGAGTCGCGTTGACGACCTCGATCTCATCCGGCTGGGGCTGCGGAGACGGGTCGGTGCAGGCGCCAGCCGTGACGACGATTGCGGTGGCAATAATGGTGCGCATCGGTCCTCCCGGGCATTGATGGCCAAAACAGACAACGCCGGCCGCGCCGAAGGTTCCGAAGCTCGGCGGAACCGGGCTGCAAGGCGTTCGTTCGTTACGCAGCCTAAACAGGTGCAACAGGGAGTATTCATATGGTGGACCCCGATCGCGACCATGAGGTCGAGCGTACGACGGTGGTGGAGCGCGACAGCGGCGGAGGCGGCGGAGTCCTCGCGGTTGTCCTGCTCATCATCGTGGTTCTGGTGCTGCTCTGGGTGTTCCGGGATCAGCTCGGTTTCACCGGTGACACCGGTGCCGACGTCGAAGTGCCTGAGCAGGTCGACGTCAACGTCAACCAGGGTTGATTGAAGCGGGGTGCGGCCGGCCCCCCGCCGCCGCTCCTCTCAAGCCGCGCGGTAGGCGAGTCCCGCGCGCAGCCGGGCGCAGCTCCCCACAAGGGAGCTGCGCCCGTTTGAGTTTGCGCGCTCAACGCACTAACCGGCGCTCATGAGCGGCTTTCATTACATGAGCGGCTTCGGCGGCCATTTCGAATCCGAAGCGGTCGAGGGCGCGCTTCCACAAGGGCGCAACTCGCCGCAGCGGCCTGCTTTCGGACTCTATGCCGAGCAGCTGTCGGGAAGTGCGTTCACCATGCCGCGCAGCGAAAACCGGAGAAGCTGGCTCTACCGGATGCGGCCGACCGCCGACCACCGGCCCTTCACTCGCTACGACGGGGCGCCGTTGTTCGGAGCTCGTGCCGATCGCAAACCGCTGGCGCCTAATCGCCTTCGCTGGGACCCGCCGGAGGACCTTCCGGAAGGCACGGACTTCATCGACGGGCTGGTGACGATGCTGCACGCCCGCAGGCCTCGCGATCTCGAAGGCTGCGCGGTGCACCTGTACCGCGCCGACCGCTCGATGGAGCGCCTGTTCGTCGACTCCGACGGCGAGCTTCTGATCATTCCGCAGCAAGGCGACTTGAAGATCGACACCGAGCTCGGGCGGATCGAGGTCGCGCCCGGATCGGTCGCGCTGGTCCCGCGCGGAATGAAGTTCCGGGTGTCGCTGACCGACGGGCTTGCGCGCGGCTATGTGGCCGAAAATTACGGCCTCCCGTTCCGGCTTCCCGATCTCGGGCCGATCGGCGCGAACGGGCTTGCCAACCCGCGCGACTTCGAGGTCCCGGTCGCGTGGTTCGAGGATCGTGACGAAGCAACCGAGGTCGTGCAGAAATCCCTCGGGCACCTGTGGACCACGATTCTCGACCATTCGCCGCTCGATGTCGTCGCCTGGCACGGCAATTACGCGCCGTGGCGCTACGACCTCGCGACCTTCAACGCCATGGGAACTGTCGGCTTCGACCATCCCGATCCGTCGATTTTCACGGTTCTGACCAGCCCCAGCGACGTGCCCGGCCGGGCAAACGCCGATTTCGTAGTCTTCCCGCCGCGGTGGATGGTCGCCGAGGATACGTTCATGCCGCCCTGGTTCCACCGCAATGTAATGAGCGAGGCGATGGGGCTGATCCACGGCGAATATGACGCGAAAGCCGAAGGCTTCGCTCCGGGCGGCCTGTCGCTCCACAATCTGATGAGCGGGCACGGGCCCGACCTCGAAAGCTGGCAAAAGGCAAGCCAGGCCAAGCTCCAGCCGGTGAAGATCGAAGGCACTCTGGCTTTCATGGTCGAGACCTGCTGGCCCTATCGTCCGACGCGCTTCGCGCTCGACCGGGCGCAATCCGATTACGACCAGGCATGGGCCGGCTTTCCGAAGGCGAAACTGCCGTGAGCGACCTCGACGACACCCACGACCCGTCGCTCGTCAGCTGGGTTTCAGGCGCCGGTCCGGGCAGCGACTTTCCAGTCCAGAACCTGCCGCTCGGGATTTTTTCGGAAACCAAGGGCCGCCGCCGTCCCGGGGTCGCCATCGGCGACTATATCCTCGATCTCAATGCCGTCGCCGACCTGCTCGACGAAAGCTGGCGCGACGATTTGGCGCAGCCGGTCCTCAACGCCTGGCTGGCGCGTGGGCCGGACACGCACCGCGACCTGAGGCGGCGGCTTTCGGAGATCCTCAGCGACGAGCGCTACCGCGACGACGTCGAGCCGCATCTGATCGGCCACAGCGAGGTACGGATGCACGTGCCCTGCCTGATCGGCGACTACACCGACTTCTACATCGGCATCCATCACGCGACCAATGTCGGCAAGCAGTTCCGGCCAGACAACCCGCTGCTTCCCAACTACAAATATGTGCCGATCGGCTACCATGGCCGCGCAAGCTCGGTGCGGGCGTCCGGAGAGCCGGTGATCCGCCCGCCCGGCCAGCGCAAGCCGCCGGATGCGGATGCTCCGGAATACGGGCCGAGCAAACGTCTCGACTACGAGCTCGAGCTGGGGCTGTGGATCGGCCCGGGCAACCGCCTCGGCGAGCCGATCCCGATCGGCGAGGCCGCCGACCACATCGCCGGCTGGTGCCTTCTCAACGACTGGTCGGCGCGCGACGTCCAGGCGTGGGAATATCAGCCGCTCGGGCCGTTCCTGGCCAAGAACTTCCTGACAAGCGTCAGCCCGTGGGTGGTAACGAGCGAAGCGCTGGCGCCGTTTCGAAGGCCGATGCCGCCACGGCCGAAGGGCGATCCCGATCCCCTGCCCTATCTCGCGAGTGACGACGACAGCGCCTTCTCGATCGAGGTGGAGGTGAGTCTTTCGACCGCGAAGATGCGCGACGAAGGCCTTCCGCCCCACGTGCTGTCGCGCGGCAATGCCTCTGCGGCGATGTACTGGAGCGCGGCCCAGATCGTCACTCACCACGCGTCCAGCGGGTGCAATCTGCAACCGGGCGACCTTATCGGCACCGGCACGCTGTCGACCGATAGCGACGATGGGCTGGGGTCGCTTCTCGAAATCAGCCGCGGCGGGAAGGAGCCGATCGAGCTTCCGGGCGGCGAGACCCGCAGCTTCCTCGAGGATGGCGACGAAGTGACTCTGCGCGCCTGGTGCGAGGCCGAGGGAGCGGTCCGGATCGGCTTCGGTGAGTGCGTCGGGCGAGTGGTGGCCGCGGGCTAGGGCGGCCCGAGATTGCCGCCAAGCAGGCGCGTCATCGCGTAGATCCTGTCCAGCTGCGGAGTGGCGATACCGGCGCGCGCGGCGATCTCGCGCGGAGCTCCGAGCAACGCCTCGAGCTCGATTGGACGCCCGGCCTCGACGTCCTGGAGCATCGACGATTTGAACGCTCCGAGCCGGGCGGTCACGGCCAATCGGTCCTCGGCAGTCTCGCCGATAGGGCAGCCGATCGCGGCACCGATCGCGGCAAGCTCGTCCATCGCCTCGGCCATGAAGCCGCGGATCACAGGATCGTCCAGAAGCTTGTCGGCGGTCGAGCGGGTCAGCGCCGACAGAGGGTTGATCGTCGCATTGCCCCACAATTTGTACCAGATCGCGCTGCGGATGCTTTCGCTCGCCTCGCAGCGGATTCCGGCCCGTTCGAAAAGATCGCACAGGCTCGCGACCCGGGAGCTTGCACCGCCGCCTGGGTCGCCGACGATCAGTTTCTCGGCTTGGACCACCTCAACATGGTTCGGAGCGGCACGGCGGCAGCTTGCGTGGACGACGCAGCCGATCACCTGCTCGAGCGGGAAAACCTGCGTGATCCTGTTGTCGGGATCGACCGACTGCAGCGGCTCACCGGTAAACCACCAGGGGACGCCGTTCAGCATCGGCACCACCAGAGTGTCCGGCCCGATCAGCGGCCGCGCCGATTTCGCCGCATCGGCCAGAGCCGGCGCCTTGACGGCAACGAGGACGACGTCCTGCTTACCCAGGGCGGACGGATCGTCATCGACAGTTACCGAGGCGACGGTCGTCTCACCCTGTTCGGTCAGGTGAAGCCCGCCCGACCTCAGCGCCTCGAGCGTTGTGCCGCGGGCAAGAACGGAGATGCTGTTGCCAGCCAGCGCCAGCCTCGCGGCGGCCCAGCCGCCGATCGCCCCGGCGCCGACCATGGCGATTCTGTGGAAAGGTGTCTCAGCCATCCGGATCGAACCTCATGCTCGGACTGCCAGCGGCGGTCCTGTACGTCAGGGTGGCCTGCGATGCAGTCAGGTGCGGTTGAACCGCCCCGCCGATGGTCGCGCGCAGCAACAAAGCCTGTCCTCGCAATCTTGCGATTCGCCGGTTCACCACCCCTCGTAATTTTCTTTCGCTGATGTGACCGCCACGGCCATCTTTCTAACATAGCAGCAGGTGCAGGCCTTGACCGCGAAACATCTATCCATGCAAGCGACCTAGCAGGTCCGAAGAACAAGGGGATGGCCTGCAGTTGAGCCTCGCAGCGTTATTGGCCCTACCGTTCTTCGGAGCGCTCTTGTGCGTCGCGGCACGTGACAGAAGCCGCAACGTTCAGGCGTCGGCCGCCACAGGAGCAACCGCCGCGGCTTTCCTGCTGCTGCTTTCCCATGGGCCGGCGGTGCTCGGCAGCGGCACCGTCGCGACATTCGGCCTTGCGTGGGTTCCGTCGATCGGGCTCAACGTCAATCTCTTCCTCGATCCTTTGGGCTGGATGTTCGCCGGGCTGATCCTGGGCATCGGCCTGCTGATCCTGATCTACGCCCGCTTCTATCTTTCGCCGGCCGACCCGATGGGCCGGTTTTACGCCTTCATGATGCTGTTCCAGGGCTCGATGCTCGGGATCGTCCTGTCGGACAATGTCCTTCTGATGGTCGTCTTCTGGGAGCTGACGAGCGTCTCATCCTTCCTGCTGATCGGGTTCTGGCGGACTCGCCCTGAAGCGCGGGAAGGCGCTCGAATGGCGCTGGCGGTCACCGGGGGCGGCGGTCTGGCGCTGCTCGCTGGAGTGCTGATCCTCGGGAGCATCGCCGGCTCGTACGACCTCACCACAATTCTCGCCAACCGCGAGGCGATACAGGACTCGCACCTCTATCCGCTGGCACTCGTGCTGATCCTTGGCGGCTGCTTCACGAAATCGGCCCAATTCCCGTTTCACTTCTGGCTTCCGCACGCGATGGCGGCTCCCACTCCAGTCAGCGCCTACCTCCACTCGGCGACGATGGTGAAGGCAGGCGTGTTCCTGCTCGCGCGCTTGTGGCCGGTGCTCGCCGGCACGGACCTGTGGTTCTATCTGGTCGCCACGACGGGCCTGGTCACGATGCTGATTGGCGCCGCGATCGCGCTGTTCAGCAACGATCTCAAAGCGCTGCTCGCCTATTCGACGGTGAGCCACCTCGGCTTTCTCACCATGCTGTTCGGTTTCGGAACGCCGATGGCGGCCGTGGTCGGCGTTTTTCACATCCTCAACCACGCAACGTTCAAGGCAGCCTTGTTCATGACTGCCGGAATCGTCGACCATGAAGTCGGAACGCGCGATGCGCGACGCCTCGGCGGATTGCTCACGCTGATGCCGATCACCGCCACCGTCGGCATTATCGCTGCCGCGTCGATGGCTGGCTTCCCTCCGCTCAACGGCTTTCTTTCGAAAGAAATGATGCTGGAGGAAGCAGCGCACACGATCTGGGGTGGACTGGCCTGGCTGGTGCCGCTTCTGGCGACGATCGCAGCGGGCATCTCGGTCGCCTATGCGCTGCGTTTCATCTTTCACGTCTTCCTCGGACCAAAGCGCCTCGACTATCCGCGCAACCCGCACGACCCGCCGCCGGGCCTATGGCTCCCGACTGCGCTGCTGGTGATTCCCGTGATCGCGATCGGTTTGTTTCCCGCACTTATCGCCGGGCCGCTGGTCCAGTCCGTCTCGGGTGCGGTGATCGGAGCCGAGCCGCCCTATTTCGCATTGAAGATGTGGCACGGATTCACTCCGGCCCTGATCATGAGCGCGCTCGCGATACTCGGCGGAATAGCGATACTCTGGTGGTACGCTGCTGCTGAAGAGGTCTGGGACCGATTGCCCGTCCCGGCCGCAAAGGCCGTATTCGAAGGCTTGGTGGCAGCATTGGTCACGATCAGCCGAGCGGTCACTTCGGCGATCCATACGGGCTCGCTGCAACGTTATCTCGCGGTCGTTTTCGCCACTGCCGTGCTGCTCGCGATGACGGGAGCCTTCACCGGTGGCGGGATTCTTACCGGCAACCGGCCGTTGCTGGCGGCGAGCCCCGTCGCCGTGGTCGCATGGCTGACGCTGATCGCGGCAACCGCAGCGGTAATCTGGGCGCAGCGAAGGCGCTACCTCGCGTTAATATTCATCAGCGCGGTCGGGCTCGTCGTCGCGCTCGGCTTCGTGCACCTGTCGGCGCCCGACCTCGCATTGACCCAGGTCTCGGTCGAGGTCGTCACCATCCTGCTTCTCCTGCTTGCACTGAACCTGCTGCCGAGGCAGCCGCCGCGGGTGAGCAGCAATGCGCGCAGAACCCGCGATGGAGCAATCGGCGCCGTCGGTGGCACTGCCGTGGGTCTTGCCGCCTGGGCAGTGATGACCCGGTCTCAAAACGAGCCCATCTCTTCCTTCCACTGGGCGAACGCTTACTCAGGCGGCGGCGGCACCAATGTCGTCAACGTCACTCTCGTCGACTTCCGCGCCTTCGACACGTTCGGCGAGATTATCGTCCTGGGGATCGCCGCTCTTGCGATCTACGCCTTGTTGCAGACGGCGACGCGCGGGGTGTCGGGGTACCGGCTGATCCACTGGAAGTTCCAGACCGTCTACTCGCCCGAGCGGCACCCGATGATGCTGGTGGTGGCAACAAGGCTGCTTTTGCCTCTGGCGGTGCTCACCGGGATCTACGTTTTCCTTCGCGGACACAATATGCCCGGAGGAGGCTTCATTGCAGGACTGATCTTCTCGGTCGCAATGCTGATGCAATATATGGCGTCGGGCTTCGAATGGGCCAATCGCCGCGCGGCAGTGACCCGCCACGCGCTGATCGCCTGGGGCGTTGTGCTTGCAGCCGCGACCGGAGTCGGGGCCATCCTGTTCGACGCGCCTCTGTTCAGCACGGCGTACGATTATTTTCACATTCCGGCGGTCGGAGAGCTCGAGCTGGCGACTGCGGTCCTGTTCGACCTCGGCGTCACCGTTACCGTCTTCGGAGCGGTGATGCTGGCGCTCGCCGAACTGTCGCACGTTGCGCAGCGGGCCGAGGGGATCGTCGAGGAGGACGCTCCGATGGACGTCGATCCAAGCCGCCAAACGGAGGAGCCGGCGTGAGTCTCGAATTCCTCGTCGCGAGCTCGGTGGCGATCCTCACCGGCGCCGGCATCTATTTGTGCTTGCGCGGGCGCACATTCCCGGTCGTCCTCGGCCTCGCAATGCTTTCCTACGCGACCAATGTCTTCCTGTTTGCCATGGGGCGGCTCGTCGTCAACCGGCCGCCGATCTTCGACAAGAGCGTCACGGAATATACCGATCCTCTTCCGCAGGCGCTGGTGCTGACAGCAATCGTCATTGCTTTCGGGATGACGGCCCTCATCGTCGTTCTCGCGCTCAGGACATACCTCGAAACGGGCACCGACCATGTCGACGGCGACACCGCTCCGGATGAGGAACGCGAATCGCCGTGACCCACCTGATCGTGCTTCCGATCCTACTTCCCGCGTTCGTCGCCGCGGTGATCCTGCTCTTTCGAAGGCACACCCTGCGCGTCGGCCGCACCGTGTCGGTTGCGTCGACCGCGACCCTGCTCGTGGCCGCTATCTATTTCGTTGCGAGCGCGAGCGACGGCACCGTCACCTCCTACGCGCTCGGCAATTGGCCGGCCCCGTTCGGGATCGTGCTCGTGCTGGATCGCCTGAGCGCCTTGATGCTGCTGCTGACGGGGGTCCTTTCGCTGCTGGTGCTCTGGCACGTGATCGCGACGGGCCTCGACCGTCGCGGCTGGCACTTCCATTCGCTGTTCCATTTCCAGCTGCTCGGCCTCAACGGCGCGTTCCTGACCGGCGACCTGTTCAACCTGTTCGTGTTCTTCGAGGTCCTTCTTATCGCCTCCTACGGGCTGATGCTGCACGGCCAGGGAGCCGAGCGTCTGAGGGCAGGCGTTCAATATGTGATCATCAACCTTGTCGGCTCGACTCTCTTCTTGGTCGCGATCGGGATTCTCTATGGCGTGACAGGCACACTCAACATGGCCGACATGGCAGTGCGGGTCGCGGCGCTGCCACCGCAAGACCAGGGCCTGCTTCGCGCCGCGGCTGCATTGTTGTTTTCGGTCTTCGCTCTGAAAGCGGCGCTTTTGCCGCTGCATCTTTGGCTCCCCCGTACCTACGCCAACACCTCGCCGCCTGTAGCGGCGCTGTTCGCCATCATGACCAAGGTCGGCGTCTATTCGATCATCCGCGTGAGCACGCTGGTGTTCGGAGCCGATGCCGGGACGGACGGCTGGGCTCCTATCGGATGGATGCTGCCGGCGGCGCTGCTGACCGTGGTGATCGGTTTCGCAGGCCTCATTGCGGCTCGAGGCCTGCGCGAGCTCGCTGCTTTCGCCCTTATCGGCTCGACCGGAACTTTGCTCGTTTCCGTCTCGCTTTTCGACGAGGCAGCTCTTGCGGCGGCACTTTATTATCTTCCTCACACCACGCTGGCCGCGGCATCACTGTTCCTGATAACCGATTCTCTGCAGCATCGGCGGATCGAAAACGGAGATTCCCTGGTCCCGGGTCCGCGCTTCATTGCGAGCGAACCTCTATCAGTTCTATTCCTGCTAGCGGCGCTCGCAATTGTAGGCCTTCCTCCTCTTTCCGGCTTCGTCGGCAAGCTTCTCATCCTCGAAGCCGCGCAGCCGCTTGCCAGTGCCCCCTGGGTATGGGCGACGATCCTCGTGACGACCTTCGTCGGAATCGTCGGTTTTGCGCGTGCGGGGAGCACCTTGTTCTGGAAGAGCGCTGCATTAAGGGATGGGCCGTTGCCTTCGGCGCGGTGGCAGCACAACGCTGACCTTTTGCCGGCGACCGCGATTTTGCTGCTGCTGGCGATGTTGACCGTGCTTGCCGGCCCGGCCTTGGGCTATGGAGAAGCTGCGGCGGCCCAATTGTTCAATCCCGTCGACTATATCGAAGCCGTTCTCGGCGCGAGAGCGAGGTGATTTCATGCTAAGAACGCTGTTCCCTCACCCCGGCCTGACTGCGCTGCTGGTCATCGTCTGGATGCTGCTGCTGAACAGCTTCACGTTCGGCGGATTGCTGGTCGGCGCAGCGCTGGGGACCCTGATCCCGGCGCTTACTGCCGCTTATTGGCCAAACCGCCCACGAGTCCGGATCGGCTGGGCGTTCGTCGAATATCTCGCCGTCGTGTTCTTCGACATCATCGTCGCCAGTTTCGACGTAGCGAGACTGATCCTGTTCAAAAAGAGCAAGGACCTCCGCTCCCGCTGGCTTGTCATCCCGCTCGAGCTCCGCTCGCCGGAAGCGATCACGGCGCTTGCAGGGACGATCAGCCTCACTCCAGGGACCGTCACGAGCGACATTGCCGCCGACGGCCGCTCGCTGCTCGTGCACATACTCCACGTGGATGACTCCGATGCTGCGGTCGCGCGCATAAAGGCACGATATGAGACCCGCCTGCTGAGGATATTTCCGTGATCGAAACTGCGCTCTACTTCGCCTTCGCCTGCCTCAGCCTAGCGATCCTGCTGAATGTCTACCGGCTGCTACGCGGCCCGGGCCGTGGCGAGCGAATCCTCGCGCTCGACACGATGGTGATCAACTCGATCGCAATCATCATCCTGTTCGGAATCAGTCATGGGACCACGCTCTATTTCGAGATCGCGCTGCTCCTCGCGATGGTCGGCTTCGTCAGCACCGTTGCCTACTGCAAGTTCATCCTTCGCGGCGATATTGTGGAGTAAGCCGGATGAACCTCGTTCTGGAGATCATCGTCACATCGCTGCTGGTTCTCGGCGGCGGCTTCGCTTTAGTCGGATCCTGGGGCTTGACCCGCCTGCCGTCGCTGATGACCCGCCTCCACGGCCCGACCAAGGCGACCACGGTGGGGGTCGGAAGCTGTCTCATCGCCTCGGCAATCTATCTGCCATGGACTACGGGCACCTACACCGCCCACGAATTCCTCATCACGCTCTTCTTGTTCATCACCGCCCCGGTCTCGGCAAACATGATCGCGAAGGCGCACATCCACCGCCAGGGATGGCGGCTCGACCCAAACCCGGCCGACCACATCGTCGAAGGGCTTCCGCCGACCGGAGGACCAACAGGCTGGGCGACCTTCTGGTGCCCGCCCGGCCGGCAGTGGATGGGATCGTCCTTGGTCGACGGCGATTGCGTCGAGCCGCCCGGAGGCACGGGCGCAGCCGACTTGAAGCCTTAGCTGGAGCACCGCCATGTCCGCGGAAAGCGCGACCCCATCATTACGATGGCAGTGGTAAGTTCCGCGAAAAACGTTGCCGTTCAATAGCTTGACCCCCCTGGGAATCCAGCTGGACGTCACTCCCCAAGCACCACCCCAACTCAGCGGAGCTCCACCTTTCGCGTTTGCCTAGGCAAAGCACTTTGGTCCAGTGCCGCACCAAAAATGTGACCTCCTGTGGACCCACAATAACACGCCGCGTCTAGTGTCCGGAATGGGTGGAAAGCGGACACTAGCGCTAATGTCCGCAATGGGTGGGACGCAGACATTATGTCGAGAGCGGTAGCCGCAGCTCGATCAGTTCTCGGGACAGCGGTGGCCACCAGTCGGCATGATAGATCCAGGAACAGAGAAGCTGTCCGGCAAGGATCATTGGAACGCCGATCAAGTAAACGCGATGTGGGCGGCCTCGGCTAAAGACATCGTATGCGACTGCACCGGCAAGGATGAGATTGGTGCCGGTAAAGCTATTGAAGATCATTCCCCAATAAGCGTCCCCGAATACGCGCTCCAGCGGCGCGCCCCACCAGCGAGCATATGCCGCTCCGATAATGATCGTGGTCGCCATCAGTATCAGCCGCTTGTGAGCCGAGGGGTCCCGGCGGGTGAAGAAGATCGCGGCGATGGCGAAGGCGGGGAATGCGAACGTGTAGAACAGCGGCAATATGAAGAAGTCGAGGCCGTCATCGGCTCGCTGGATATAGAAACGCTGGCTATAAAGCTCCGCGGCGAGGCCGGAATAAGCCATCACCGGGATCAGCAACACCGCCACTAACCCGAGCTTCATGTGCAGGTCGCATCGGCCCTTGCGGATGAGCAGCATCTGCACCGTGAGCAGCGCGAGCCAGCCGACAAAGGCAGCTGCATGAACATGGAGGATTAGCGGCGCGACGTAATCCGCTTTACCCATCATCCTCGCGCCGGATGCTGGAAAGAAGCCGAACAGAACTCCTGTCCAGCAGAGCGCAACAAACACGGCGAAGAACGTTCGATCGCTCGCTCGATCTTCACGGAAACCGGAAACAGCCGTAGCCACCACGCCCCCACCCTTCTGGCGAGCTTCCGCGCATTCACCATTAAAAGCAAGATTGTGCTCCGCCGCCGTAGCGATCGGTGTCACTCGACTGGATGTTGCCCAACTCCCAATGTCCGATTTGGGTGGAAAGCGGACTTCCGCTTGGGGAAACAACGGACACACGCTGCAGACTTAATCTTGGTCGGGCGCGCAAAGAGGGCCGCACGGAAGCTCCGCGCGGCCCTCAGAGATAGTTCTTCAAAGGCGACTAGCGCAGTAGAGCGCTGATAACCTGCTGGACCAGCATGGTCCTGGGGTTGACCTGATACAGATAGCCGTCCCTGTAATAATAACGGCCGGACTGGTCGAAGTTGCGCTGCGAGCGCAGATGCTCCGGGATTTGATTGTACGTCCAGATGTTCCCGAAATTGCGGTCGTAGCGCTGCCCGACATTGTACAGCTTCTTCGCCTGTCCCGGTGGCAGGCATCCATCGTTCTTTTTCGCGAGGCCCGGAGGACAACTGCCGCGTGCTCCGAGCGCGTAGAGTCGATTGCCGTTGCGCATCACCACATGCTTGCCATGCGCCTTCGAGTGCGCCCCCGAATGCGCTTTCCCATGCGCCTTGCCTTGGGACTTCGCGGACTGAGCTTTGCCCTGTTTGGCATTGCCCTGACCGGGCTGCGCCAATGCAGGAGTACCTAGAGCGAACGCCGCAGCGCCAACAAAGAGAATGAGCTTTTTCATAATCGACCCTCCTGGGTCTTGCACGATACGGGCGAGATGCGCGTCGTGAATGACAGAACAGGTAGCAGCGGCAGGAGTTGCGGCATTCATATGCCCGCAAGGATTTAGGTGCGCCTCGAGCTACGCCTCCCCACCCAAATAGCTGCTAATGTCCGCAATGGGTGGAAAGCAGACGTTAGAATCACATGGCGTGGTGTCGAGCGATCTCTTCTGGGCTCAGGCGCAAAAAACGCGCCGCATTGTTGTAGAGGATATCACGCTTTTGCTGTTCGGAAAGGAACGGTGCGTTCTGGATCGACTCAATCGCGGGCTCGATCACCCCGGGCCAGATCATCTGATCGGAGCCGAACAGTACGCGATCGCCATACCCGGCCTCAACAATTTCCTGCAGAAAACGATAGAATGCCGGCCGTGGCTCTGCGTAGACAATGCTGCCCACGTCCACGTAAACCTGAGGGTGGCTGAACATCAGCGCGCGCATGTCGGCGGCGAAAGGATATCCGGCATGCATCACATAGATGCGCATCTTCGGGTGCCGTAGTAGCACTGGCTCCAGCTGCAGCGGGCTGCCTGCCCCCGCGCGATAAGCGGGATCTGGACCGTAAGGAGTTCCTGGCTCACCCGTGCCAAGGTGAAAGGCCACCGGAATGTCCAACTCCTCAGCAAGAGCGAAATAGGGCTCAAGCCTAGGGTCGTTCGCATCGACGCCTTCGTACTGCGCCATGACTTCGCCAAGCACCTTTAATTCTCCGCCGGCGTGCAACTTTCTCAGCTCATCGATGCTGCGCGGTGCTGTATGGTTGTGCCCTGGGGTGCCTGGCAGCCGAAGATCGCTGCCGGGAATGATGCGATCGGGGGCGGCCCGCAACCACAGCTTCATCAGCGCCGGCTCGCCGCTAACCATGCCGATGATATTTCGGCGGTTCATGACCTCGATCGTCTGGATCATCGCCTGTTCGGTCGTGGCCGCCGGCGCCACAGGTTTCGCGCACGGTGGTCGATTATCTTCAAGACCTTCGGGCAGCGGCTTTGTCTGATTCCAACGGGGCATCACCTCGAAAGGAGTACACAGCGGCGGTGCGCCCGGACCGGAGACAGCCCGCGCGTGTAAGTGCATGTCGATGATCGGCTCTCGACCATGAGCTGGGGTCGTGATCCCTACAAGGCCGAGCAGGGCCATCGCTGTAAGTGTTCGCATGTCAGCCTTGTTAGCAGCCACAGCCGCTAATGTCCGCTTTGGGTCGAAAACGGACACTAGCGGTTTTGCTTGCGCGCGATTAGGCAGTGTTCTATTAGTCGCAACGTTGGTTGCTACTGATGGAACGGAAGATGGCGCAAGGAAGTTTCGTCGCTTACTACCGTGTGAGCACGGCACGTCAGGGCAGGAGCGGGCTCGGTCTGGAAGCCCAGAAGAAAGCTGTCGCCAACTTCCTCAACGGAGGCTCATGGCAGCTCCTGGCGGAGTTCGTGGAGATAGAATCTGGCAAGAGTGACGATCGACCGCAGCTTGAGCAGGCGCTCGCGACCTGCGAACTGTCAGGTGCCACGCTCGTGGTCGCCAAACTCGACCGCCTCAGCCGGAATCTTGCCTTTCTTGCCAAGCTTCAGGAGAGCGGCGCGCGTTTCGTGGCAGCCGACATGCCGGAAGCAAATGAGCTGACGATCCACATCATGGCCGCTGTCGCCCAGGCCGAACGTAAAGCTATTTCAGCGCGAACCAAGGAAGCCTTGGCCGCTGCGAAGGCAAGGGGAGTACGGCTGGGTGGCAACCGCGGCAACCTCGAGGATCTCAGGAAAGGGCCGGCCAGAAGCGCCGAAGTGCGTAGCCGTCAGGCGGCGGAACGGGCGCTAAAGGTTCGCCGACAAATCGAAGCCGTTACCGCTGGAAACGAGGGAAATAGCCTCAGGCAGATTGCCGCCGCCTTGAACGGGCGTGGCATCACTGCTCCGCGGGGCGGGAAGTGGCATGCAGCTCAAATCAAAGCCGTCCTTCAGCGATGCGAGGGCAATCCATCTCCGATTTAAGACCGCGCGCGGCTCAATACGTTTATGCGAAAACGCCTTCATAAAGTTCTTTTGCGCTGGCAGTTGACGCGACGGCAGCTCAGGTATGGACATCTGGTAGATCAAGCAGTCGCAATTTATCGCCGGCTCTGGCGATCGACTCGATCGACTGCCGCATTCAGGTGGGGCGATCTTTAGGTTCAACCTTCGCGAGCACGGATCTTAGCGCTGCGATGTCCGCGCTGCTCAGCATTTGTGCACTCGCACTGTTAGCCGATTCGCGGATCAGCTCGCCTTGTCGATGCGTGGGAATTTGTCCGTAACTAGTGAATGTCGTCAGCACATCCGCGTGCCCGAGGTTTTGGGACCACGCTTTCATTTGTTCCGGCGAGAGGTTCAGGGTGAAGGCGTGTCGGACGAGCATGTCCCGGAACGAGTGCGGATTGTAGTAAGGAACGCCCGCAGCCTCAAAGGCTCGCTTAAAGATTTCGCGTACCGGTGCGCTGGTTGACCAAGCACGTCGAGCGAGGCCCACGGCGACGAAGCCCCCTTCGCCGCCCAACGCGATTTCGGTCGCCGGAAACAGCGGATCGGTTGGCCCCCACAAGTGGTCCCGTTCAAGCTCCCGGTGCCACTCGGCGAGAATCCTCAGGGCTTCGCCGCCGATCGGTTTGAAGAACGTGCGAAACGACTTGCCGAATTTCGTCCGAACCGTCCGGGCGTCCTGCTCGATATAGCCTTCTTTCAGGTTGACGTGTTGGATTTGAAAGCTCGCTAGGGCGCCGACCTGAGCTCCTGTCAGTGCCGTGAGTGCTATCAAGGCTCGATTGCGGCGTTCCAGCGACGTTTCAGCTGGCATCACTGAGAGGACATGCTGAACCTGCTCGAGCGACGGAATCTGCTTCTCCCGGCGGCCGCGGGCGACCGCCACGTCTTTTTCGCTGAGGTTGAAGTAGTCGGCATCATGATAGCCGATATGAGATTTGAAGCCCGGTTGATGGGCGAGCCAGAAGAAAAACTCTTTTAGATTTCGAAGCACCGCGAGCATGGTCGATTTGCTCAGCCGATCTCCGGTCCGTGCATTCACCGCCGCTTCCAGTTTGTCCTTGAAGGCAACCGCTTGCTCCCGGTGGAACCGGCCGAAGTCCTTGCACTTGGTCGATTCCTCAAACCGCGCCAGAGAACTCGCGACGCCGTCGATTGTCGCCTCGTTCCGCCCCTTCGCCTGCTTCAGATAGAGCAAGTATTCGCGCTTGATTCGCTCATTTGCGGGGTTGTGTTTGCTCACGCTGTTGCCTGCCTTTCGAGGTCACAATTGAAGGAGGGCGAGGAACTGCCATTTAATCGAGGTGATGCCTCCGTAAATTGGACTAGCAGTCCCGGCAGCACAGCTGGGATTGCGGCCTGCCGCACAGTGCGATTCATGGTTGTTCCGCACGCGCTGCAGACAGCGCGAAGATTGCCTGCTCCAGCCCGCTTCTGAATGTAATTGATCGAAGTGGGAACGGGGCGCCGGGGCTCTCTGCATTTGAAGCAATACAGCATGCCCGCAGGACAAGGCCGCTTCCGCGCCTTGTTACGTGAGACCAAGAAGGCGCGGACGGTTGCTCCTTGGAACAGGTACGGTCGTCGCTTCTCAATTGGGACGAGGCCATTCTGCTGCCAATTGGTCACCGTGTTCTTGTGAATACCAAGGCGGTTAGCCAACTCCCGGACAGTGTAATTCCGGTGGATTTTCACCCGATTCGGATTGATGCGCCGGCTCATCTTGACGTGAATGCCAGGTCCAGATCTGACTTGCGATAGAACAGAGACCGCCCCTTTCGAATCACTGGGAGGAGCGACTTCTCGGTCATGTGGTAGATGGTCCGCACAGGAAGACCGGTGTACTCGGCCGCGCCCTTCGCGCCCCGGATAAGGTCTTTAGAAAGCATTTGCATCGTCTCCGGTAGGTCCGTAGAAGCAGGTTTAGATGCGCAGTTTAGAAGCGCATCTAATTTGAACGAGAGCATACGGACGCATCCGCGTCAAGCGGGTTCGGAAGCGTTTCTAAATGGAGCTGTGGATTGTTCGGTGACGACCTCGATGCGCTTTACGAAACGCTTGACCAGCCCCCTATCCGACTGACCTTTGGTGAGGTCGAAGCTCGGCTTGCGCGTCTTCACGAGATTTCAAGCGAGAAGAGGACGCAGTTCCAAGCGCGCCTGCGCAACTTTCAAAAGCATGGGATCCCAGCCGGGGTCCGCTCGGGTCGCGGGCGCGTCGTACACTATGAACCCGGCCAAGTTCTGGAACTCGCGCTAGCATTAGAGCTGACACAGCTCGGCCTTTTGCCCGAGCGCATCGGTCGTGTCTTTCGAGACAACAAGTTTCCGATTTCGCAAGCAGTCTTAATGGCCGCGCGATCGATCATTGAAAAAGGCGGGTTCAAACCTGACCGCGAGCGGATCGATGAGAATATGCCGACGAACACGGGGCACTGGTGGCGAACTCACGACGAGGTCGACGATCCAGACTCCGTTTTCCTTTACTTCGACCCGACGGCGCTGTCGCCGCTGACCGACACTCCAAAAAAGTATGGAGAGGACCAGGCGTCCGCCACATTCTTCTTTGGTGGACCCAACCTGATCAAAGAGAACATTGTGCGTTGGACAGCAGGGCCGATCGTTCGGCGCCTATCAGTGATTAATGTGACTGCCGTTGTGTGGGCATTGGTGGTTCGCACCAAACCGGAGCGGCAGCGCCAATTCTGCGAGCAAGTTCACGCTTGGGCCGATCTTCTGCAAATGCAGCACCTAATAGAATCTGTCCCGGCCGAAAGACCCGAAAATCTAATCGTCATCGATAGTGACGAAGCGCTGCTCGCCAATGCCGAGCTGTTCAAAAATCTCAAAGGCCTCCCCACGAACGTGGCTGACGCCATGATTGAACGCGCGCGGAAACGTGTCGAGGGCGAACAGACGGCGGCCGAAGAAAGAAAGCGGGGTGAGGGCGATGGCGACTGTAAGTAAGCGCCAATGGGTCGACGCGAAGGGCCGCAGGAAAGAAGCGTGGCGCATCTCTTATGTGGACGCCAGCGGCGAACGCCGACACGTCCAGCGCCGTACGAAGAAGGATGCCGACGCGTACGCTCTGACTGTCGAAATGGAGAAACGCCTGGGCGTTCACGTCCCCGACGCTGATAGCCTCACGGTAAAGGATGCCACGCAAATTTGGCTCGCCTCAGCCGAGGCCAATGGCTGCGATCGAGGGACGATCAAGAGCTATCGTGAGGTAACGAACGGCCACGTTATCCCCTTGCTCGGCGCGAAAAAGCTGACGCGGCTCACCGCACCCGAGATCATGACCTTCAAGGACGCACTCCTACAAACGCGATCGCGCGCGATGACTACCAAGGCGGTTCGCCACCTCTCTATGATCTTGGGCGAAGCCATGCGGCGGGGGCTCGTTGGCCAGAATGTCGCTCGCGGCATTACCGTAAAGCGACCGCGGCAGGATGGAAAGCGCAAGCGCCTGGCCAAGCGCGCGCAGATACCTCCCAAAGATCATTTAAAGCGACTGCTAGAGGCCGCCGAGCGCCTTCGGGACGAAGATCCCCGCCTCCCGATCCTAATACCGGTCGTCATGCTCGCTGGTCTTCGAGCAAGCGAGCTGCGCGGCTTCTCGTGGGCGGACGCAAACCTCGGAGCCTCTGCCAGCCTAACGGTCACTCAGCGCGCCGATCGTTGGAATGATATTGGTCCGCCGAAATCGGATGCAGGTTACCGGACCATTCCCATTGGTCCGGCTCTCACGCGTAGGCTCAAAGCTTGGAAGCTACGTTGTCCACCCTCGCCCCTCAATCTCATGTTTCCAGCAGCGCGCCGAGATCGCCGTTGGTCCAGTGACCGGGCGGAGTTGGATTACGGACCAATCAAGCAAGGCGCTTTCAGCAACCTCTTCTTAAAGGTCCAGGTAGAAGCCGGACTAGCGATCGATACTGGCCGCAAGGATGCCAAAGGGCAAACAATCTGGAAGGCTCGCTACGGCTGGCACGACCTCAGGCACGTCGCCGCATCCAATTGGCTCAATGACGGCATCGATCTGAAGAGACTTCAAACTTGGATTGGCCACGAGAATATCCAGCTCACAATCGACGTGTATGGCCACCTGATTGCCGACGCGAGGAAGGACGCCGCATTGGCGGCGAGTGCCGAAGCATCATTGCTGGCATGAGGGCGGACGAGACACGGCTGATACATGCACCACTGGGAATGGCGGTTTTCTGCGGGTGAAGTGCAGACTGTAAATCTGCCCGCGCAAGCGTACGCTGGTTCGAATCCAGCCCCCTCCACCATTGACCGAATCCATTGCACCGACCTCGCCCGAATTGAGGATTAACGGCAAATAACCGTGGATTGTTGGTTGAATCACCCATTCTGGCGTAAGTTGTCGCTGACTCGGGGGGATGTCCGAGGCACGTAGGCAGATCGAAAGGAAGCTAAGTGCCGAATCCCGCGGTCGGGGAGAACCCCGCGGAAATCGAGCAAGAGGTTGCGAAAAGAGTAGCGAGGCTGACCGATGGTCAGCTCGAGTGTCTGCGCCTTGTCGACCAGCATCTCTCCTCGAAGGAAATCGCGGTCGAGCTCGGCATCTCATCGCATACCGTCGACCAGCGCATCCGCCAGGCGCTCCAGATTCTGGCGGTGGACCGCCGAGCGCAGGCGGCGCGCATCGTCGCGCAGTACGGCGAACCTTATCAGCGTTTGATACATCAACCGCCGTACATTGAGCCCGAGTCGGCTCCGGGCGACCACAGCGCCGCGGTCAGCAATCTGATTCGGCACGCTGATCGCGCAGGGGAGGCCCGGGGCAATGCGGGCTTCCATACCGAGCAGAAGCACGGGCTGTCCTGGTCTTCCCTGCAACCGCCGTTCGCAACGAGGAGCCACCCCCGGAATGAGATGAGCGTCGGCCTCAGGCTGCTCTGGATCGTCGTCATCGCGATGGGAGCTGCTTTTTCGGCGGGCATGTACCTCGCCGGGCTCGAAAGCCTCGCAAGGCTGCTCGAGAGCTAGCCCAAACCGGCCACATCAAAATCCGGCATTGCAACCGCGGGGGCACGCGCTTCCGGGGAAGGAGCAGACATGCGCAAACAAATGATTGAAAATGCCGCTTACGACGTCGCCACCCAGGTCCGCACCGTCGAAGACACGATCGACGCCGCACTTTCTGAGATCGCTGAACTTCAGTCTCGGATCATGCGCGTCAATTCGGTCGCCGGGGTTGGATATGGTGTCATCCATCCTACCCGTCAGAAGGTCTCCGCCGCCGTGACGGGACTGGTCGAGACCCGAGGCTCGATCGTCGCCTGCCACGAAGAGCTGGCCGACGCCAAGGGCAAGGTGCCCGGCCTGCGCACAGTGAGCTGGGGCGACGGCGACGACTGTCCGGGGGGAATCGCCAAAACTGACCTTCGGATCGTCGCCTGAGTAGTTTGACCGGACCACTGCGATGTGGTCCGGTTCGCTTCCCATGCTGACGACCAAATACTTCTTCTGGGCTCTCCTGCTGATCACCTGCGGCTACGCTCTATGGCGCGGTCGCAAATATGAGCAGCTGTCCGCAGTGATCTTTATCACTGCGAGCGTCGCCTCGGTCCTGGCCCGATCACCGGTGCACGAGCGCTACATGGGGGTCGAAACAAGCGATTTGGTGATCGATTCTTTCGTGCTCGTCTCAATGGTCGCGATCGCGCTTCGGTCCGATCGTTTCTGGCCGCTGTGGGTAGCAGGCCTGCAGCTCACCATCAGCATGTCTCACTTGCTGAAGGCGATCCAGCCGGACTTGTTGCCGCTCGCTTATGCTGCCGCAGAGCGGTTCTGGAGCTACCCGACGCTGATCATTCTGTTCATCGGCTCCTGGCGGCAGCACCGGCGGCGAGTTTCAGGGCTGCGACAACTGGCACCCGGGTAGTCCATAAGCGCCTCAGCGCGTGACGCTCGCTTACCGGCAACGGTTGCACCGAGCGCCTGGCACCCGCATTGGGGCGCAATGTCGCGCCGAAAGAAGTCGCATCACCAGCGTGGAGCTCCCAACCGTCCGCGCTTCTGGGGCCGGCATGCGGTTGCCGCTGCGCTGGACAATTCGAAACGCAATGTCGTCAAGGCGTGGGCCACTCGCGAAGCCGCGGCGCATATGCAGTTTCCTGACGAGGTCGCCGTGACCTTTGCCGATGTCGCGGACCTGGGCCGCCTGGTTCCCGGCGATTCGCCGCACCAGGGCGTGGTCATCGAGGCTGAGCCGCTCGAAGAGGTCTGGCTCGACGAGGTGCTGAGCACCGCCCCCGAACGCGCGGTCCTCCTGGTTCTCGACCAGGTCACCGATCCCCACAACGTCGGCGCGATCTTCCGGTCCGCCGCGGCGTTCGGAGCCATCGCGATCGTCACTCAGGACCGCCATTCGCCGCTCGAAAGCGGAACACTTGCAAAGGCCGCCTCAGGAGCGCTCGAGATCGTCCCATGGGTGCGCTCGGTGAACCTCGCTCGGGCGCTAGGCGAGATCGCCGAAGCGGACTTCTGGAGGATCGGCCTGGCCGGCGATGCCGACGCGCTCCTGAAGGACGCGCTCGGTCCGAAACGTGTCGCGCTGGTGCTCGGCGCCGAAGGCGCAGGCCTCCGGCCCAATAGTCGCGACCATTGCGACGCGCTTGCGCGGCTTCCGATCGGCGGCGCGGTCGAGAGCCTCAACGTCTCCAACGCGGCCGCGATAGCCCTCTATGCAGCGAGCATGAGCGATGGTCCGGACGACTGACAGCATCCGGGCAGCCGTAGAGGCTCTTGCGAAGCGCGAAAAAGCCTTCGCGGGAGTGGTCGAGCGGCATGGGATTCCGGAACCGCGGGGGAGCGAGCCCGGCGCCCACACTTTGCTTCGAACGATCATCGGCCAGCAGGTCAGCGTCGCCGCCGCCCGATCGATGTGGTCGAAGCTCGAAGTGGCCTACGGCTCGCCGCCGGACCTCGGAGCGATCCTGGAGGCGAGCGACGAGGAACTTCGGACCGCCGGAATCTCGCGCCAGAAAGCCGGCTATGCGCGCAGCCTCGCCCAGCTCGTCCTGTCGGGCGGGCTGGAGCTCGCGTCGCTCCCCCAGGACGACGAGGAGGCAGTCGCACTGCTTACCAGGGTCAAGGGGATCGGCCGATGGTCGGCCGAGATCTATCTGCTGTTCGCCGAAGGCCGGCCCGACGTCTGGCCTGCCGGGGATCTTGCCGTCCAGGTCGAGATTGGGCGCCTTCTTGGACTTGGCGAGAAGCCCTCGGAGAAGCGGCTTCGCGAGGTTGCGGAAGCCTGGCGGCCGCATCGCGGCGCAGCCGCGATCCTTGCCTGGCATAGCTATAACAGCTCGGTATTGTGAGAAGCACGAGCAACGAGGAGAGCGAGCAGATGAATGCGCAATCACTGACGAGGTGGGCACCCGAGACGCTCGGAATCCTCAGGATCGTTACCGGACTGCTGTTCCTGGAGCATGGCACCCAGAAGTTCCTGTCCTTTCCGACGGGAGAGCGTGCCGGTAGCGGCTGGGAGTTCGCGAGCCTCGGCGCTTATGCCGGCATAATCGAAATCGTCACCGGCCTTCTGATCATAGTCGGCTGGTTGACGCGCCCCGCCGCGTTCATCGCATCGGGCACCATGGCGGTGGCATATTGGTACGCGCACGCGCCGCAGAATTTCTTTCCGGTCAACAACGGCGGGGATGCGGCGATCCTGTTCTGCTTCGTCTTTCTTTATCTGATATTCGCAGGACCCGGCGCGTTCAGCGTCGACGGCCGCGCGACGAGGCACGTCGAGGTGACTGACTCCGACCGGATGTAGCTCTATTTGCGCAGGCGAAGCTCGTGTTCGCGGGCGGCGAGGCCCCGGAACACGCGCGGGCCGAGGTCTAGCCGGAACGGCGCCAGCTTCTCGCCCTTGGTCGTCTTGCCGACGAGGTAGCTGACCGAGCTCTGTCCTTCTCCGCCGCCCCAGCCATAGAGCGCGTTAAACGCGATCATCGGTACGAACAGCGTTCGACCCTCGACCTCGATCGGCCGGACCTGGTCGCGGGGCAGGAATACGGCGGTGTCGACCTTGATCTTCTTCAGTGGCGGAATGACCGGAATTCGGTCGCCCTTCGCGACCGGATTCTCGAAGAACATGCGAATCTGCTGATCCTGCATCGGCCCTGCGTTGAACAGGGAGGCTTCGAGGAGAACGTCGCGCGCCGGGACGCTTCCCGAATTGTAGACCGACAGCTCGAACGCAACCGCCGCCTTCTGCTCGTCGACGACGGCGCGCTGCGGAGTGAATTCGATTTCGAGCCACGGCCTCAGGCGCGTCGAGACGATACCGCCCGACGGCTGCTTCGGCGCCGCTGGCGGCGGCGTCCGGACTGGCGGCGCGAGAGACGGCGCATCGAACGCATTCAAGGCACCCGCTCCGGCAAAGCTCTCGCGCGGACGCTGACGCAGAAAGTACCACGCCGCCGCGCCGGCGAGCGCCAATGCGGCAATCAGCCATGGAAACAGCGGGATCTCGTTCCTCGACGGAGCGAGGTTCGGATCGGCAGACGCCGCCACGACGGCCGGCTGTGATGGAAGCACTGCACTGTCATCGCTGGCGCTTACCGACGAGGTTTCGGTCCGCCGAGTCGGCGTCGGCGGAGGCAGGTCGGCCGCGCCGGACGCGGTCGCGCTCCGTGTCGGCTCGCCGCGGGCAGTCGACTCTGCGCGAGCGGCCGCGGCTGACGAGTCTCGGGACGGCTGAGCCGGCCGCGCAGTCGCGGTTCGCGATCCCTGCTCGGCCGTAGACCGGCTCGTGCTCTGCGGCTGCTCGACTTGCGCCGGGGTTTCAGCGCGACGAGTCACGGTACCATTGAGCGAAAAATCGCGCAGTTGCGGGTTGCCGATCAGCTCATTTTCCGCCGGCGCCGTCGTCTCCTGGGCCGTCTCCTGGGCAAGCGCGGGCGAACCGGCCGTCAAAAAGACAGCCGATGAAGCAATCAAGATTCGCCAGTGCGCCTTCATAATCCCCTAGCAATTCAGTGCTGTACGCGACATTCGCGACGCGCCGCTAATGGCCCGGCGCGAGTGGCTGTTCAAGCACAGCTTACATTAACGGGCGTCGACCAGGACCAGCTCGACGTCTTCTTTTGCCTCGATGGTCACGCGTTCCTCCCCGGTGATAGCGACTCCGTCCCGCGGCCCGGCTTGCAGGCCGTTCACGCGCACGTTCGCACTGGGCACAAGATATAGGTGTCGTCCCGGATCGGCGTCGTAGGTCAGAATGCTGCCTGCCTTCGCGGTCGCGCCAAGCACCCGGGCGTCGGCGCTGACCGTCAGCGCGCCGTCGTCGGCATCGCCACTGGCAAGGAGCTGGAAATTGCCTTCGCGGCTGTCTTTCGGGAACGGCATCGCTCCCCAAGCCGGTTGCGCCCCCGGCTTGTCGGTGTCGACCCAGATCTGGAACAATGTCGTCTCCTCGTCCTCGAGGTTGAACTCGGCGTGAGTCACTCCGGTGCCGGCGCTCATCACCTGTACGTCGCCCGCTTCGGTGCGGCCCCTGTTCCCCATAGAATCCTGGTGCGTGATCGCGCCGGTGCGGACATAAGTGATGATTTCCATGTCCCGGTGCGGGTGCGGCGGAAATCCGCTTTTCGGCGCGATCCGGTCGTCGTTCCAAACGCGGATCGTGCCCCAGTTCATCCGGCTCGGCTCATGATAGTTCGCGAAGGAAAAGTGATGGCGAGCGTCGAGCCAGCCATGGTCGGCATGGCCGAGACTGTCGAAAGTGCGGATGTCGATCATGGGTGGGAAATGGCGAGTCCGAGGGTTCGTTCAAGTGGCATGGAGGTGGCCGGCCGGCTCAGCTTGCCCGACGCTGCAGTTCCTCGGCGAGCCCGGCTACTTCGAGCCAACGCTCCTCGGCCGCTCCTTTGCTGGCGCGAAGCTCCGAGAGCATTTCGGTCATCTCGGCAAATCGCTGCGGGTCGCGCGAATAAAGGTGGGGGTCGTGAAGCGAGTCCTCGGCCTTGGCGATCTCGGCCTCGAGGCGCTCGATTTCGCCCGGCAGCCGGTCGAGGTCGCGCTGGTCCTTGTACGAGAGCTTGGCGATTTCGCGGCTCGGTGGTGGTGGCGGCCCGGCCGGTTTCGACGGAGCGGTCCGTGCCGCCTGCTTCTTCGGCCGGCGCCTCTTCTCCCAATCGTCATAGCCGCCGGCGACGATATCGACCTTGCCAGATCCGTCGAGCCCCAGCGTGATCGTCACCGTCCGGTCGAGGAAGTCGCGATCGTGGCTGACCAGCAGCACCGTCCCCTCATAATCGGCGATCACCTCCTGGAGGAGGTCGAGAGTCTCGAGGTCGAGGTCGTTGGTCGGCTCGTCGAGCACCAGCAGGTTGGCCTCGCGAGCGAACTCGCGCGCGAGAAGAAGGCGCGACCGCTCACCGCCCGAGAGCGACCCGACCGGAGCCTCGACGATCGACGGATCGAACAGGAATTCCTTCAGATAGCCTTTGATGTGCTTCTTGTGGCCGCGCACATCGATCCAGTCGCCGCCATGCGCCAGCACGTCGCGAACCGTGCGGTCGGGCTCCATCAGCTTGCGCTGCTGGTCGATAACGATCCCGGACAGGGTCTTCGCCAGAGTCACCGAACCTGAATTCGGCTCGATCTCGTCGGTCAGAAGCTTCAGCAGGGTCGTCTTGCCGGCGCCGTTGGGCCCGACGATTCCGATCCGGTCGCCGCGCTGGATCCGAAGCGAGAAGCCGCGGATGACCGGCCGTTCGTCAAAGCTTTTGCTGACCTGGTCGGCTTCGATCACGGCTTTCGACCGGACCTCGTCCTTCGCCAAGGCAAGCTTTGCAGCGCCCGGCGCCCCGAGCATCGCCGCCCGCTCCGCGCGCATCGCCTGGAGCTTGGCGAGTCGCCCCTGGTTTCGGCGGCGGCGGGCGGTCACTCCGCGCTCCAGCCAGCGAAGTTCGATCGCTAGCTTCGCATCGAGCTTCTCCGCCGCCCTCGCTTCCTCCTCGAAGACCTTCTCGGTCCACGCCTCGAACCCGCCGAAGCCGATCTCCGCGCGCCGAAGCGTGCCACGATCAAGCCACAGGCTGCTCGTCGTGAGCCGCTTCAAGAAGGCGCGGTCGTGACTGATGGCGATGAATGCGCCGGTGAAGCGTCCAAGCCACTGCTCGAGCCACTCGATCGCGCCCAGGTCGAGGTGGTTGGTCGGCTCGTCGAGCAGCAGGACGTCGGGTTCCTGGGCAAGGGCTCGGACGATCGCGGCGCGGCGCCGCTCGCCGCCGCTCGCGGTTGCCGCCGGGCTATCCAGCTCAATGCCGATCTGGTCGGCGAAGGCGGCTGCCTGGTGCGGCTCCGGCGCATCGCGTCCGGCAAGCACCCAGTCGAGCAAGCTGCCCTGGGCCGGCATCAGCGGGTCCTGCTCGAGAAGCACAACCCTGGCGCCGGGAACGATCGTCCGCCGCCCTTCGTCGGGGTCGATCAGGCCGGCGAGGCACTTGAGCAAGGTCGTCTTGCCGACACCGTTGCGCCCGATTAGCGCCAGCCGGTCGCGTGGCCCGACATGAATGTCGAGGCCGCGGAATAGCCAGCCTTCGCCCTGGATGAGGCCCAGATTCTCGTACGAAAGCACCGGTGCGGCCATGCCTGCGGCCCTAACTGAGCGCCTTGCACGACTGAAGCCCCTGTTGCATTTCAGCCGCACAGGTGCGCCTGAACGCCGCCAATCGGCAGCATTCATAGGCCATTCAATGCTTTCTGGTACAAAGCCGGTCAAAGAGAACCGCCATGCGCCTGTTTCATACCCTCATCCCGGCCGCGCTCGCCGCGGGCCTGATCGCCACTCCGGTGTCGGCCGACCCGCCGCGCGATGCGAAGCGGGCGTTCGAGGCGACCAGGGAAGGCCGCTCGATGCCGCTTCCCAAGATCGAGCGCCAGGTGATGCCGCTGATGGGCGGCGCCGACTATCTGGGGCCAGAGTTCAACGGTAACACCTATCGCCTCAAATTCATGAAGAACGGGCGAGTGATCTGGGTCGACGTCGATGCGGCCACCGGCCGCGTGGTCGGCAAGTCGCGCCGCTAGGCACTTTCTTTCGCGACAGTTGGGATACGGGCCTTCGAGCTGGCGGCGCTGTTTGCTCGCGCGGCGGTCGCCCGCAGGTCGCATTGACATTTCCCCCTCCCTCCCCAGTTGTTCCGGACAAGCAACCGTTCAGCTTCGCGCGTGTTGATGGGCTGAAGCTTCCCAGGGGATTTGCTACGATGCGCGTTTTGATCGTCGAAGACGAACCCAATCTCGGGCGCCAGCTGCGCTCGACTCTCGAAGGGGCGGGCTATGCCGTCGACCTCGCGACCGACGGCGAGGACGGCCACTATCTCGGCTCGACCGAGGAATATGACGCCGTCGTCCTCGACCTCGGCCTCCCCGAGGTCGACGGGCTAACGGTGCTCGATCGGTGGCGCAAGGAAGGCAAGAAGATGCCGGTGCTGATCCTGACTGCCCGCGATTCCTGGTCCGACAAGGTTGCCGGGCTGGACGCCGGCGCCGACGATTATCTTGCCAAGCCCTTCCAGACCGAGGAGCTGATCGCCCGCCTTCGTGCGCTGATCCGCCGTTCGTCGGGCCATGCAAGCGCCGAACTCAACGCGGGCGACATCCGCCTCGACACCCGGTCCGGCAAGGTCACCAAGAACGGCGAGCCGGTCAAGCTCACCGCGCAGGAATACAAGCTCCTGAGCTATTTGATGCACCACAAGGGCAAGGTGGTCAGCCGCACCGAGTTGATCGAGCACATCTACGATCAGGACTTCGACCGCGATTCCAACACCATCGAGGTGTTCGTCACCCGGATTCGCAAGAAGCTGGGGGCGGATGTGATCACCACCATCCGCGGCCTTGGCTACAGCCTCGAGGATCCGGAGGACAGGCACAGTTGAATGATCACGCCGCCTCGGTAACGACGGCGGCCGCAGAAGCTGGCGGCGCGGGTCCGGCCATGCCGCCCGTGCGCCGCGCGCGCATCGGTTCGCTGACCCGGCGGATGATCGGCGTTGCGGCGCTGTGGATCGGAATCCTCCTTGTGACCGGCGGCTTCGCGCTCGACCGGGTGATGACGAGCTCGATCGTCCGCAACTTCGACGAGCAGCTCACCTATGTCCTCAACGCGATGATCGCCTCGTCCGAGATCGGGCCCGACGGCGAGGTCCGTTTCAACCGCCCGCCGGCCGACCAGCGGTTCATCGAGCCCTATTCAGGAGTGTATTTTCAGGTTTCCGGCGAAGGCGCAGACACCTTCCCGTCGCGATCGCTGTGGGACCGGCGCCTGCAAGTCTCGAGCGGCCATTTCGACCTCCAGCCGCACATCTACGACAGCAACGAATTTGCAGGCGAGCCGCTTCGAATCGCCGAGCGCGATGTGATCCTTCCAGGCTCGGACGTGCGCTGGCGGTTCCAGGTGGCCCAGTCGCGCGAGATGATCGACAGCCAGATCCGCGAGCTTCGGTCGACCTTGTTCTGGAGCTTCGCGGCGCTCGGCGCGGGCTTGCTGGTGCTTGCCGCACTGCAGACCATCTACGGGTTGTGGCCGCTCAGGCGCGTGCAGCGTGAAGTTGCGGCGATCCGGTCGGGAAGCGAACAGCGGATTTCCGACACTTTTCCGACGGAAATCCAGCCCCTGACCGAGGAAATCAACCAGCTCCTGGCGCACAGCGAAGAGCAGGCCGAGGAGGCGCGCCGCCACGCAGGAAACCTCGCTCATGCGCTGAAGACTCCGCTCACCGTCATCACCAACGCGGCGACCGCCCACACGCCGGAGCTTGCCGATACCGTCTGCCGCGAAGCCTCGCTGATGCGCCGCCAGGTCGATCACCATCTCGCCCGTGCGCGGGCGATCGGGCGGCGAGCGTCCGCGCAGGCGCGAGCGCGCGTCTGGGACAGCGTCGAAGCGGTCCAGCGGGCGGTGGACAGGCTCTACGAGGGCGTGACCGTTGACATCACCGGCGACAGACGCGCCGAAGTGAGGGTCGAACGCCAGGACCTCGACGAGATGATCGGAAACCTCGTCGAGAATGCCGCCAAATATGGCGGCGGGCGGGTGTTCATCACTGTCGAAAGGCATGATTCGACCGTCGACGTCGTCGTCGAGGACGACGGCGCCGGAATTCCCGAGCGCGAACGCGAGTCGATTTTCGCTCGCGGCGCACGGCTCGACACCGGCAAGCCGGGCACTGGCCTTGGCCTGGCGATCGTCCGTGACGTCGCCGAAATCTACGGCGGCGGAGTGAGCCTAGAGCAAAGCGAGGACCTCGGCGGTCTTCTGACCAGGCTCAGGCTTCCCGCAGGCTAGGAAAGCCGCCGCGGCGCCGCTAGTGCCGAGGGACAGTGACCGCGACCGTTCATCACCTCAACGCCGACCGCGAGCCGTCGCTCGAGCCGCTTATGCAGCTCGTCGCCGAAGACATGAATGGCGTGAATGCCGTCATTCTCGAGCGGATGCAGAGCAAGGCGGCGCTGATCCCCGAGCTTGCCGGCCATCTGATCGCCGGCGGCGGCAAGCGAATGCGGCCGATGCTCACGCTCGCCTGCGCGAAGCTGCTCGGCTATCCGGGTACCCGTCACCACAAGCTCGCCGCGGCGGTCGAGTTCATTCATACCGCAACGCTCCTCCACGACGATGTCGTCGACGGGTCCGGAATGCGCCGCGGCAAGCGCACCGCCAACATCATCTGGGGCAATTCGGCGAGCGTGCTGGTCGGCGATTTCCTGTTCAGCCGCGCCTTCGAGCTGATGGTCGAGGACGGAAGCCTCAAGGTTCTCAAGATCCTGAGCTCCGCGTCGAGCGTCATCGCCGAGGGCGAGGTCGAGCAGCTGACGGCGCAACGGCGGCTGGACACCGACGAGGAACAGTATCTGGAGATCGTGAGCGCCAAAACGGCGGCGCTGTTCGCCGCCGCCTGCCGGGTTGTGCCGGTTGTCGCCGAAAGCGGCGAGGAGGCGGAGCTGGCCCTCGAGAGCTACGGAAAGCACCTCGGTATCGCCTTTCAGCTTGCCGACGACGTGATCGATTATGCGTCGGAAACGGCGGTGATGGGCAAGGGCGTCGGCGACGACTTCCGCGACGGCAAGATGACCCTGCCGCTGATCCTCGCCTACGCCCGCGGCAGCCAGGAGGACCGCAGCTTCTGGCGCGCCGCCGTCTCGGGCGAGCGCGTCGGCGAAGAGGACCTTGAGAAAGCGATCCAGCTTATGCGCTCAAGCGATGCACTCGCCGACACCTTAGAGCTCGCCCGCCATTATGGGCGCCGGGCGATCGCCGCGCTGGCCGCATTCCCGTCGAGCAAGGCGAAGGCGGCGCTAACCGAGGCGGTCGAGTTCGCAATCGCCCGAGCCTACTGAAACGCCGCTTGATTCGCGGCGCTCGCTTTGCCACTCGAACGCCATGACCGTGGCGCGAATCCTTGAGCTCGACCGGCGGACGACTCAGTCGGGACGAGCCAACAGCGGGATATGGTTGCTTGAGTTCGAGCGCACCGAGCCGCAGCTGCCCGACCCGCTGACCGGCTGGAACGGCTCGGGTGACACCAAAACGCAGGTGAAGCTCACCTTCCGCACCCGCGACGAGGCGATCGCCTACGCCGAGCGGAACAACATCCAATATCATCTGGTGCCGGCCACTCCGGTGAAGCTGAAGATCCAGGCCTACGCCGACAATTTCCGTTGAACCCTAGCGCAGTCGGCGGCAGTGTCGCCACGCCGAGCTAGGGGGAAGGCTGCCATCACACGTTGCTCTCGTCATCGGCACCCGCCCCGAAGCCATAAAGCTCGCCCCCGTTGCCGATGCGCTCGCGAAGCGCGGCTTGATGCCTTCGCTGATCTTCACCGGCCAGCACCCGAAGCTCGATCCCGCTGATCACGGTCTCGACCGCTATCCGGCGACGCGGCTGCGTTGTCCGGGCCAGGATGACCCGAATGCCCACGCCGGCCTGGTTACGAAGGCCGTTGCCGACACTCTCGTCGAGGCCGCTCCTGACCTGCTGGTCGTGCAGGGAGATACGTCGAGCGCGCTGGGCGGTGCGATGGCAGCGAAGATCGCCGGGATTCCGCTCGCCCATGTCGAGGCCGGGCTTCGAAGCCACGACCGCCGCCGCCCGTGGCCGGAAGAGGAATTCCGGATCGCCATCGACAGCCAGGCCGAGCTTCTGTTCGCGCCAACACAGCTTAGCGCCGCCAATCTCCGCCGCGAGC
Organism: Sphingomicrobium sp.; assembly: GCA_051000635.1. Classification (GTDB taxonomy): domain Bacteria; phylum Pseudomonadota; class Alphaproteobacteria; order Sphingomonadales; family Sphingomonadaceae; genus Sphingomicrobium. Next base: position 60,481 of record JBPCOC010000058.1, read on the forward strand.
GGGTAAGCGGGCGAATCCACGTCACCGGCAACAGCGGGGTCGATGCGGTTCTCGCTGTCCGGCGAAAGCTCCGACCACCGGCAGCGCGCCAGGGGCGTCGGCTGCTGGTAACGTGTCACCGGCGGGAGAATTGGGGCGAGGGGATCAGCTCAGTTGCTACTTCGCTCAAGGCGATCGCAGCCGACGGGATTGCCCGGATCGACGTCATCCTTCATCCCAATCCGGCGCTGTACGCTCGAGTCCGAGAGTTGCTCGGCGGGCATGAAGCGATCAAGCTTCGCCAGCCTTGCGGCCACTCCGCTACGATCGAGGCTATATTGCGTTCGGACCTGGTGCTCAGCGATTCCGGCGGGATGCAGGAGGAAGCCGCGGCTCTTGGAATTCCGCTCCTGGTGCTTCGCGAGAAGACGGAACGGCCCGAAGCGATTGCCTGCGGAAGCGCCGAACTGGTCGGCACCGGGCCGGACCGGATCGTCGATGCGGTCCGGCGGCAGCTGCACGGCGGCAGGGCCGCGGCTCCGGCGCTGCCGTTCGGCGACGGCCGGGCAGGCGAGCGGATTGCCGCAATCATCGACGAGTGGCTGGAGGAGAGGATCGGGAGTGCGCTGTCACCAAAATTGCCGGCTGTCCCCCGGACAGCCTGAGAGCTGTCACCAATGCTCGGATGTCCCCCGGACATCCTGCGCGTTGGTGACCCCTACGGGACTCGAACCCGTGTTTTCGCCGTGAGAGGGCGACGTCCTGGACCGCTAGACGAAGGGGCCATGCCCGAAGGGCGGCGGGCGCCATATGTGTGCTGATGCCCGGCTAGTCAATCGCGGCGCTAGCTAGCGTACCGCTTCCTCGATCTTCGGCTGCATGTCGGGCGTCAGCTGTGCCGGTACCGGGGGCAGCGGCGCTGCTCCGCGCTCGCCGTTCGCCTCGATGTCGTCGATCAGAATCTTCATCTCGGCAATCTCGCGGACTTGCGCTTCGATGATATCGTCCGCCAGCTCACGCACGCGCGGATCGCTGATGCTCGCCTTCCGGGCATTGTTGATGGCGATCGAGTGGTGGGGAATCATCGCCTTCATGAAGGTGACGTCGCCGACCAGCGTCTGGCTGCGGTTCACCGCCAGAAGTCCGAGCCCGGCCAGCAGCGCGACGGTGACGACGGCGATCTTCGTGCCCGCGCCTTTGTACATCGGCCACATGAAGCCAAGCATGACGACCGCCATCACGCAGCCCATCGCCAGCGATGCAAGCAGCCGGTTCATGCTGAACAGCGCATGGTCCCAACCATAGACGAGCTGGTACATCAGCACGAACATGATCACCGTCGAGACCGCGATCATGCCGGCCAGGCGGCCCCAGGACATCGTCATTCCGCCTTGCTGTTCCACTGGCTCCGCCTCCTTCTGATCAGTCGAGCTTCAGTCTCACGAACGCCATTGCGCCGAGCGGGTTGCTGCCGCCGTAGAAATCCTCGAGTGCGCGGGGGACGAAATTGACCGCGACGAGACCGCCCGCACCCAGGGAAAGGTGATCGGCGATCCGGAAGTCGCGCACCGCTCCGACCGAGACCTTGCCGACGTTGTGCGCTTCGCCGTGATGCTCTCCGGGGACGAGCTCGCGATTCTCCGTCACCTCGCCGCGGCCGAACAGGGTCCAGCCGCGATTCTTCAGCGACGCTTCGGCCGCGAACGCATCATCGTGGAGCCAATCGCCATGCTCCTCGATCGACTTGCGGCCCCAGGCGAGGGTGCCAGCGGCCTTCCAGCCGGGCGCGACTTCGTCCGCCCAGAGCGCGCTCGCCGACCAGCGCCTCTGGTCACCCGGCTCGAGCTGCTCCGGGTCCTTGAAATAGCCCCAGCTGCCCTGGAGCGACAGCGTCCGCGTCGGGTTCCACGACAGCCGGGCGGCGGTCGAATCCAGTGGCGCCGTCTCGATGTTCCAGCGATGCTGGTCGGGCTCGCGCCCGTTGAAGCGGCTGACCTCCAGCTTCACCCGGTCGAGCACCACGCCCGCAGTCAGCACTCCAAAGCTGATGTGGGTGGAATCGAGCCAATGGTGGGTGATCGGCGCTTCGGGCGAGTCCATGATCGCCTCGCGGTGCATGAAGGCCGGCGGGCCGAAGGCCGGTTCGCCGGGAAGGCCGCCGTAGAGGAACACGCTACTGCGCGGCCCAATGTTCTGCGAAACCGAGGCCGACAGCTCCATGAAGAACTCATGCGGGTGCTGCCGGTCGATCAAAGGCGTGAGCCCGTCGGCCGTCTCGCCGCTGGCAAGGAGAAGCGGATAGCCGCGCTTGCCCATCAGCGGATCGGGACTGACCATCGCCTTAAACTGCAGCGTTCCGTTGCCGAGCGGCCGGCTCGCCATCCCCATCAACATTCCGCTCGGGAAGACCATGTCGTCGCCGCGCCGGCCGGACTGGTGATCGTAGACGAGGTTCACAACCCCGTGCGCCATCAGCATCCAGTCGCCCGACGTGCTCATCAGCCCCATGTGCTCGGAGGCATCGGGTTGCCAGGCGGTGCCGGAGGCTTCGCGGGTCATCGGATAAGGACCGAGCGCGCCCGTCATCGCGTGACCCGCATGCTCGTCCGCGGGGATGTCATGGCCCATCTGCGAATGGTCCATTTGAGAATGGTCCATCTGCGAGTGATCGATAGGATCGGAAGGCTGCGGCTCCGGCTGTGGCGCCGGCATTTCCATGCCTGGCTCGTGCTGGTGCTGCTCCGGCTGAGCCTCCGGCATGTCCATTCCCGGTCCATGCTGATGCTGCGCGAACGCAGCACTCGGCAGCGATGCGAGCGCGAGCGCGCTCGCCGCTACGTAGAATTTCACTCTCACAAAGTGTCTCCGAAATTAGGAGACGGCGCGATTAGGCGCCGTCTCCCCTTGAACGGCTCAACGGCTCAGTGGCCGCCCTGCTCCTGATGATGTTGCGTCCCGGACTTGCCGTGCTCGGAATGCATCTTCTTCATCATCTCTTTGCAGTGCTCCATCATCTTGGCCATTTGCTGGTGATCGTGAGCCTGCTGCGATCCCTGCTGGTGCTGGGCATGCTGGGCATGCACAGGGGCGGGAGTCGCTGCCGGAGCAGCCTGGGCGACGGCAAGCGCCGCGGCAATTGTCATCATCATTTTCTTTCTCCTGAGTTCAAAGCTTCGAGTTCGTGAACTTCAGGAGCTTTGGAGGTGGAGTGGCAATCTCCAGTTCGATGCCTAAAAGGCCAAGTACGAGCCCAGGCTCTTCGGGTAACGGCGAAAGCAGTCGAATTCCGGTCGGTGCATCGATCGCTGGAAGAGCAGCGGAGCATGGCATCGCGCACTCCGCGAGGACCCAAGATCGCGCTTCCGAAGAGTCGTTGGGACAATGTTCCGTTGCCGTGGCTGACGGCATGTGCATCTGATGTGCTTCGGCGGGCGCTGCTGCCATTCCGAAGGGAAGCAGCATCACGGCGATGAGTGCGAGCAGGCGCAACATGATGGACCGCATCCGCGCGCCATAGCGGTGGACCGACCGGGCCTCAATCGTGGCGATCACTTAGTCACTCCCTCGAGCCCGCCCAAGATTGGGCAGTCGGGCCGGTGGTCGCCCTGGCAGCTCTTCGCCAGGTACTCGAGCGATCGCCGCATCTCGTGAAGCTCGCGCTCCTTTCGCTTGAGTTCGGACGCGCGGGCAAGCGCCAGCGCCTTTACGTCGGCGCTCGCGCGGCTGCGGTCGTTCCACAGCGCGAGCAGCTTGGCGATCTCCTCGATCGAGAAGCCGAGGTCCCGCGCCCGTGCGATGAAACGCAAGCTGTGGGCGTCGCGCTCGCCGTAGTCGCGGTAGCCGGAGTCGCGGCGGGCAGCAGGGGCAATGAGGCCGATCTTCTCATAGTGCCGGATCATCCGCTGGCTGACTCCGGAGGACTGCGCAACTTCGCCAATCTTCACAGCCGCACCCCTCGAAGCCGAAGCGAATTGCCGATTACGCTGACTGAGCTCAGAGACATCGCTGCTCCCGCAATGATCGGAGACAGGAGGATATTGAACCATGGATAGAGCACGCCGGCTGCGATCGGCACACCGGCCGCGTTGAACACGAACGCGAAAAAAAGGTTCTGGCGAATGTTGCGCATCACCGCACTGCTGAGGCGGCGAGCGCGGACAATCCCGCGCAAATCGCCTTTGACCAGAGTCACCGCGGCGCTCTCCATCGCAACGTCGGTGCCGGTTCCCATGGCGATGCCGACATCGGCGGCGGCGAGCGCGGGCGCATCGTTGATTCCGTCACCTGCCATCGCGACCCGACGGCCTTCGCTTTTCAATTGCTCAACCTTCGCCTGTTTCTGGTCCGGAAGCACGTCGGCGATGACTTCATCGATTCCGACCTGTCGCCCGACGGCCTCCGCAGTGCGGCGATTGTCGCCGGTCATCATCACGATTTGAATGCCCTGTCGGTGGAGCTCGGCGATCGCCTCGGCGGCACTGTCCTTAATAGGGTCGGCGACCACGACGAGCCCGGCGAAGCGGCCGTCGACGGCGACAAACATCACACCGCGCCCTTCCGAGCGATGCTCGTCGGCCCTCGCCTGGAGTTCTGACGGGTCGACACCGAGTTCCTGCATCAGCGCAGCGTTGCCGAGTGCCACGTGCCGGTCGTCGACCACCCCAGTGACGCCCTTGCCGGTATGCGATTCGAAATCGCTGCTGGCCGGAATCTCGAGCCCGCGCTCATGAGCGCCTTCAACGATGGCTTCGGCGAGCGGATGCTCGCTGCCGCGCTCGAGCGCCGCGGCCATGCGCAGAGCCTCGTCCTCCTCGAGGCCGCCCGCCGGCTCAATTGCAATCATCTTCGGTTTGCCGACGGTAAGCGTTCCCGTTTTGTCGACGACGAGCGTGTCGATCTTTTCCATGAGCTCCAGCGCCTCGGCATTCTTGACCAGCACTCCGGCGCTCGCTCCGCGACCGGTTCCGACCATGATCGACATCGGCGTCGCAAGCCCGAGCGCGCACGGACAGGCGATGATCAGGACCGCAATCGCATTGACGATCGCATAGCTGAACGGCGGCGCCGGGCCGAACTGACTCCAGGCGATAAAGGCGATGACAGACACCCCGACCACGCTCGGCACAAACCAGCCCGAAACCTTGTCGGCGAGCGACTGGATTGGTGCTCGCGAGCGCTGTGCAGCTGCCACCATCCGCACAATCTGCGAGAGCATCGTGTCGCGGCCGACCCGCTCTGCCCGCATCAGGAGCGTTCCGGTCCCGTTGACGGTGGCACCGGTGACCTTTTCGCCCTCGACCTTCTCGACCGGCACCGGCTCGCCGGTGATCATCGATTCGTCGACCGAGCTTCTTCCTTCGACGACGATCCCATCGACCGGGACCTTCTCGCCCGGTCGCACCCGTAGCAGGTCGTCGACTTCGACATCGGACAGTGGGATGTCCTCGTCCTTACCGTCTCTCACGCGCCGGGCAGTCTTCGGCGCCAGTCCCAGCAGCGCCCGGATCGCCTTTCCGGTCGCCGCGCGGGCCCTCAGCTCGAGCACCTGCCCAAGCAGCACCAGCGTCGTGATCACCGCCGCGGCTTCGAAATAGACAGGAACCAGCCCGCCCATGGTCCTGAGCGTCTCAGGAAAGATCTGCGGAGCGACGGTCGCGACGACGCTGTAGGCATAGGCGACGCCGACGCCGAGGCCGATCAAAGTGAACATGTTCAGGTTGCGGGTTTTGAGTGACGCCCAGAATCGCTCGAAGAACGGCCAGCCGCCCCACAGGACGACCGGGGTCGCAAGGGCGAGTTGCACCCAGACCGAGGTTCGCATCGGCAGCAGCTCGATTCCAAAGAGCTCACCTGCCATCGCCAGAGCGACCAGCGGCACGCTCAGGACAGCGCTCACCCAGAAGCGCCGGCTCATGTCGATCAGCTCGGGATTCGGGCCTTCCTCAACCGTCGGCTCGAGCGGCTCGAGGGCCATTCCGCAGATCGGGCAGCTCCCGGGGCCGTCGCGACGAATTTCCGGGTGCATCGGACAGGTCCAGATCGCACCCTTTGCCGCCTGCGGTAGTGCGCCGAGCGCCGGGTCGGTAATTGCGGGATCCGACTGCGGCGGGTTCAAATAGCGGTCGGGATCTGCCTTGAACCGTTCGAGGCAACGCTCACTGCAGAAGAAATAGGGCGTTTCGCCAAGCTGATGCCGGAATTTGGCGGTGCGGGTGTCGACATTCATTCCGCACACCGGATCGCGCACGATCGTCCCGTGCGATCCCGAATCGTGCGCGCAGGTGTCTGAAGTGTCGTGATGCTGGTGTTCGCGACTCGTCACTCGGCTCCTATCGACCCTGACATGATGTCAAGGTCAACCGGTTTCGCTCATTCCTCGCGATCTCGCTCGCTCAGGTACCGCATCAGCTCGGCCAGAGTGAACTCCATCTGGTCCTGCATCTGGCCGACCAGCTCGTTTTCGCGCATCCCGACATGATCGAGCGGTTTCGAATAGCTGTCGGAAAAGGCCTTCAAATCGTCACGGTCGAGAACGCCGCGGGCGACGAGCTTCGCAAGGATCACCAATAGCCCGTTGGTATTGGCAATGGTGCCGGCAACCAGCGCCTCGTCGACCATCGACAATTGGCGGTCGGCCTCGGTCTCGGTGTCTGCTTCGTCCATGGGATCCATGCCCCCAGTGTGACGCGCTTGGCGCGAAGGGCAAGCTTAGCCGCCGCAGAATCGCGCGAGCCTGCTCCACTCCGCAGCCTTTTCGGCGTAAGGCTGCGTGTTGGCGGGGCTCGAGGACGGCAGGTCGACGAACGTCAGATGCGTCATCGCTCCGACGAGGCGCCGGCCGATTGCCGCGGCGGCGGCCCCATTGAACGCGACCGCTTCCAGTTCCGGGAATCCCGCCAGATAATGTGCGAGGGGATTATGGCCGGCGCCGCGGATCGCCTGGTCGAGGCTGCCCTTCCGCTGCGCGTGGGCGACGACGTCCCACAGCCCGATCCGGTTGCCGGCCAGCCGCTCGATGCGCTCGCGATAATCGAGCAGCTCCAGGTCCTCGCCGATGACACCGCCGATCAGCCGCCATAAGGCATTGCGCGGGTGCGCGTAATAGCGCCGGGCTGCGAGCGATGCGTCGCCCGGCAGGCTTCCGAGGATGAACAGCCGCGCATCCTCACGGGCCACCGGCGGCAATCCGTGCTTTACACTCGGGTCCATCGATTTGCCTTTATCCGGCGCGCAGCTAGTGCTTACGCCCGTGCAGCCGAGCGATCTTCGAATCGCCCTCTTTTCGGGCAATTACAATTATGTGCGCGATGGCGCGAACCAGGCGCTGAACCGGCTGGTCGACTATATGCTCCGCCAGGGCGTGAAGGTGCGGATCTATTCGCCGACGGTCGCCAATCCCGCGTTCGAGGCGGTCGGCGAAGTCGTGTCCGTGCCTTCGGCGCCAATTCCGACGCGGGCCGAATACAGGGTACCGCTGGGATTGCCGGCCGAGGTCCGCCGCAACCTTGCCGAATTCCGCCCGAACATCGTCCATATCTCCAGTCCCGATATTACCGCTCACCGAGCGGTCAGCTGGGCCCGGCGGCGCAACATCCCCGCCGTGGCGTCGGTCCATACCCGGTTCGAGACCTACCTTAGCTATTATCACCTGCAGCTGCTCGAGCCGCTCATCCGGATGATGATGCGGCGGCTGTACCGGCGCTGCGATGCGCTCCTCGTCCCGGCTGAATCGACCGCCGCAGTTCTCCGCGCGCAGCGCATGAGCCGCAACATCTACATCTGGACCCGGGGAGTCGACCGGCAGCAGTTCAATCCCGAGCGCCGCGACATGGACTGGCGGCGAAGCCTCGGACTCGCCGACGATGAGCTTGCGGTGATGTTCGTCGGCCGGCTGGTGCTCGAAAAGGGCCTCGACGTGTTCGTCGAAGCGATCGACGAGCTGCGCCTTCGCGGCGTTGCGCACCGTCCGCTGGTGATTGGTGAGGGCCCCGCGCGGAGCTGGTTCGAGCTGCAGATGCCGAGCGGCATATTTATCGGCGAGCAGATCGGGGACGATCTCGGCCGGGCGGTGGCGAGCGCGGACGTGTTCCTCAACCCGTCACTTACGGAAACCTTCGGCAACGTCACTCTCGAATCGATGGCCTGCGGGCTTCCGGTGGTCGCCGCCAGCGCGACCGGGGCGACAAACCTGGTTCGCGACGGGGAGACCGGAGCCCTGGTCGAGCCGGGTGATTCCGAGGCCTTTGCCGACGCGCTCGCCCGCTATGCGCTCGACCCCGAGCTTCGCCGTCGCCACGGCGGTGCAGGGCTAATTGTCGCCAGGACGATGGACTGGGATGAGATCAATGCGTCGGTGCTTCGCGTCTACGAGCGAGTCATCCAGCGGCGCGAGCGAATCATGCGGATGATCGGGCGACCGGCTACTTGACCCTTTCGATCCGCTGCGCCGCCTCGTCGAGGATCGCGGCGATTTCGTGAAGCAAATCCTCGTCGAGGCCGTCGCGGCCGATTCGATGGCTGAGCGCTGTCATCAGATTCTTCACCGCCCGGGCGATCGCCGGCCCCGCCTCCGAACGCTCGTCGGGCGCTAGTTCCTTCAGCCGGTCAATCAATTCGTCTGCCTCGTCCGACCGCTCATCGAGATAATTCCGGCCGTCCGAAGTAATCTGGAACGGCTTTCGCGAGCCCTCGACCTCAGCCTCCTCGACCAGTTCCATGTCCTGCAGCAGGGTCAGCGTCGGATAGACCACGCCCGGGCTCGGCGCATATTCGCCGCCGGTCATGTCCTCGATCGCTCGAATGAGGTCGTAGCCGTGGCGCGGCTCGTCGGCGATCAGCTTCAAGAGGACCAGCCGGAGCTCGCCGGATTCGAACATGCGCTTGCGGCTTCTGCGGCGTGAGCCGCCACGGCTGCGGCCGTCGTCGTCGAAATCGAAGTGAAAAGGACCGAAGCTGCCTCGCCAGCCGCGCCCGCCGCGCATTGCGAAGAGCCCTTCGGGAATATCGAACCCCATGCGGCCGCCGCGGCCGCATTCGCGCCAATGTCCTCGTGCCATGCCCAACTCCTGATGTGTCACTCCTGCAGATGCATCTAAGATATATCTCAGACACATCTCCTGCAAGAGACCGCGTGCAATTTGAAAGGCCGCTCCTATTCTCCTGGCAATGGCCGACCTGTTTGGCGAGCAAGCGCCCGCTGCACCTCCGCAACAAGCTGCGCCCAACGCGCCGCTGGCGGACCGGCTTCGTCCGACCAGCCTTGGCGAGATCGTTGGCCAGGGGCATCTGACCGGACCCGACGGCGCCATCGGCCGGATGGTCGCCGCCGGCAAATTGAGCTCGATGATCCTGTGGGGACCTCCCGGTACCGGCAAGACCAGCATCGCCAGGCTTCTTGCTGACGCGGTCGGGCTTCGCTTCGTCGCCATCTCCGCCGTCTTTTCCGGAGTCGCCGACCTCAAGAAGGTTTTTGCCGAGGCGAGGACCGCCGCTCGTGCCGGCCAGCGCACGCTTCTGTTCGTCGACGAGATCCATCGATTCAATCGTGCCCAGCAGGACGGTTTCCTGCCCTATGTCGAGGACGGGACCGTCACCCTGGTCGGAGCGACCACCGAGAATCCGAGCTTCGAGCTCAACGCCGCGCTTCTGTCGCGCTGCCAGGTGCTGATCCTCCACCGGCTGGACGAGAAAGCGCTGGAGAGCTTGATCGAGCGTGCCGAGGGGGAAGTCGGCCGGCCGCTGCCCGTCACCAGCCCGGCGCGCGAGGCACTGATCGCAAGCGCCGACGGCGACGGGCGCTTCCTCCTCAATCAGGTCGAGACGATCTTCGACGTCGAGCCGCAGGCGCCGCTCGACCCCGCTGCCGTTGCGGCGCTCCTGCACCGCCGCGTCCCCGTCTACGACAAGAATCGCGAAGGCCATTACAACCTCATTTCGGCGCTTCACAAAAGCTTGCGCGGATCGGACCCGCAGGCGGCGCTCTATTATCTCGCGCGAATGCTCGTCGCCGGGGAGGAGCCGCTGTACGTGATCCGTCGGCTGACCCGCTTTGCATCGGAGGACATCGGGCTCGCCGATCCGCAGGCGCTGGTCCAGTGCCTCGCGGCCAAGGACGCTTACGACTTTCTCGGCTCCCCCGAAGGCGAGCTGGCGATCGTCCAGGCTTGCCTCTATTGCGCGGTAGCCCCCAAATCGAACGCCGCCTACGCGGCGCAGAAAGCGGCGTGGCGAACCGCCAGGGAGTCAGGTTCGCTGATGCCTCCGGCGCACATTTTGAACGCACCGACCAAGCTGATGAAGGACATTGGCTACGGTAAAGGCTATGCGTACGACCATGAGTCGGACGACGGTTTTTCAGGCGCCGACTATTGGCCCGACGACATCGAGCCGCAGGAATTCTACTCGCCGTCGGAGCGCGGGTTTGAGGCCCGCGTTCGTGAACGGCTCGAATTTTGGGCCGAGCGCCGCAATGAGCTACAGTCAGGGCAATCTTAAGCAGGGGAGCTGAAGCGCATGTATGAGATGGGACCAACCGGCGACTATTGGCAGGCACAATTGATGTATTGGGGTCCCAAGGCCCTGATCGCGCTGTTGATCCTGCTCGTGACCTGGATCGTCGCCCGAGCCGTGAAATGGGCGATGCAGAAGGCAATCGATCGAACGCCCGCTCTCCAGAAGCATACGACCGGCCGGCCGGGGGAAACCGTCGGCCATCAGCTCGGCACGATCGCAAAGCTGATCATCTGGTTGGTCGGTATCATGGCCGCGCTGACCTATTTGGGCGTCGGGCAGATCCTAGCGCCGGTCACTCAGCTCACCACCGGCATCTTTGAGTTCCTTCCGAGGCTGATTGGCGCCGGGCTCATATTCTTTGTTGGCTACATTCTTGCGCGGATAGTCCAGCGGCTACTGGAAACCTCGCTGACCGCCGTAAACGTCGACGGTCTGCTCGCCCGCATCGGCGTTGGAGATACGGAGGGGACGGTACGCACCGACCCGGATGACGTGCCGCCGGGCACGACGCCTGGTGCAACGCGCGCAAGTATTGCCAAAGCGGTTGGCATTGTCGCCTTCGCGTTCATCATCATTCCGGCCGCAATCGCTGCGATAAACGTACTCGGGATCGAGGCGATTTCCGTGCCGGCGACAAACATGCTGAATGACATGCTCGCCGCAATTCCGAACATCCTCACCGCCGCGCTGTGGCTGGGCATCGCCTATATCGCTGCGCGCTTCATCAAGACGGTGATCGAGGGAATCCTCCCGCCGACCGGCTTCGACAATGCCGTTCGCTCGGTTGGAGTGGTCCCGGCAAACGCCAATCCATCGCGGATCGTCGCCAACATCGCCTTCATCGCGATCATGCTCGCAGCCGCGATCGAGGCGGCAAAGCAGCTCGGCGGCGGCACCGTCGCTCTGTTCCTCGCGCAGGTGACCGAGCTAGGCGGCAAGGTGATTTTCGGCACCCTGATCATCGTCACCGGCATCTTCCTGGCCCGGATCATCGCCCGGCTGGTCGGAAGCTCGACCGGCGAGGACGGTTACGCGCAAACCCTCGTCCGTTTCGCGATCATCGCGCTGTTCACCGCCATCGGCCTGACGTTCATGGGCCTCGCGGACCAGATCGTCATCCTCGCCTTCGGCCTGATCCTCGGCTCGGCGGCGGTGGCCGTGGCGCTTGCGTTCGGCCTAGGCGGACGCGACGCGGCGGCACGGCTCCTCGAGCGCTATGCCGACGAGGCGGTTCCGCCCGCGGCATCGCGTCCGCCGCAGCCGCCCCGTATCGAGCGCAGCGGCTCGCCCGAGGATGAGGATGGAGACAAGCGCCAGCCGCCGTTGGTGTGAGCGGCCCGGGAGCAGTCTTCGACAGCTGGGACAGCGTCATGGCCCATGCGCTGACGCTCCCCGGCACCGAAGAATCAACGAGCTACGGCAAGCCCGCGGTGCGGGTGCGCGGCAAGGCGTTCGTCTTTCCAGGGCGCGAATGCGGAAGCTTCGCGGTGATGGCGCCGATCGAGGAAAAGGAATTCCTGATGGAAACCGACCCGGACACATTCTGGGAGACGGATCATTACCGCGGCTACCCGGCGGTGCTGGTCCGGTTCGGGAGTCCGAATCGCGAGCGCATTGAAAACGTCATCCGCCGCGGCTGGTGGGACCGCCTTACGAAGACCCAGCAGAGGGTATTTGGTCCGCGCCCCTGACTTCGACTCCTATGTGGCGATCGACTGGTCGGGCGCGAAGGGGAAACGGCACAAGGGGATTGCCATCGCCGAGGTGCGGGGGGACTCGCCGCCGCGGTTGGTCCGACCCGGGTACATCTGGTCGCGCGAGGAAGTGCTCGGCTGGCTTCTGAAGAGGGCGGCGAAACAGCCCACGCTATTCGGCTTCGACTTCAGCTTCGCTCCTCCGCTCAACGCGAGCGGTGAGTATCTGCCGGGCGAATCCGGAGTTCCGAAAACGGCGCGCGAATTCTGGGCCTATGTCGATTCAATGAGCAACGACGAGGACCTCGGCGCGGCGAGCTTCCTCGAGCAGGCGCACCGGCGGCACTTCTATTTCGGAATCGCCGATGGAGTGAAAGCCGACTTCATGCGCTTCCGGCAATGCGACCAGCAGCTTAACCGCCAGGGCGGCCACAAGACGGCAAGCGCATTCGACGCAATTGGCGCGGCGCAAGTCGCAAAGGCGAGTTTTTCGGGAATGCGCCTACTCCACCGGGTCGACGGCAAGGTCGCGATTTGGCCGATGAATTCGCTTCCGGAGCGCGGCAGCGCGGTCGTAGAAATCTACACCCGAATTTACCTGCGCCGGGCGGGAATGACGGGCACGAAGCTACGCAGCCGCGCCGATCTCAACCGGGCGCTAGCCGGACTTGGAAGCAAGCCGGTGCGGCTGCGGTTCGAGCCCAACGACCATCAGACCGATGCGCTGATAACGGCGGCGGGAATGCGCGCGCTTGCAATCAGGGAACCGCGGGCGTTTGCACCCGAGGGACTCACGCCCCACATCGCCCGAACCGAAGGCTGGACCTTCGGCATCCTTTGACGCAAACGCGGCTCCCAGGCCGGATTAGCTCAGTTGGTAGAGCAGCGGTTTTGTAAACCGAAGGTCGCGGGTTCGAATCCTGCATCCGGCACCGCCCGCAGCACTGGGCGCTCGTTGCTAGATCAGCGCAAGCGCCGCCCGACAAGCGTGCCCTTGCTTCCGAAGTCGTGGAGAGTGAAATCGAACTGCGGCCACCGGCGCCGCACTTGCGGGCGACGATCCGTTCTCCGGGCCGCGCCGCGTCGTCGAGAATCACCGTCCCTCCGACACGCAGCCTGCCGAACAGGGTTTCGGCAGCGCCGCGAGTGAACGGGTGGATCGTCCATTGCGGCCCGTCCACCACAAGAAGGTCGATCTGATCGGGAAGCGGACCGTGATCGTACCACAGGCCCGGCCACGGCTCGGGAGCCGGTTTGAGCGGGGCGTGGCGGATGTCCGATCGTGCACCGAATTCCTCGAGCCATTGGCCGGTGCGCTCGCAGAAATCGCGATGCTGCTCGAAGCTGATGAAGGTCGGATTGCGCACCCCGGCCTTTTCCAGCGCCTTGGCGATAATTAAGGTCGATGCGCCGGCGCCGCATTCGACGACAGTCGACGGCTTCTCTCGGAAAATGTGTTCGGCAAGGCACTCCAGCAGGCCGACATCCGCCTTCCACCCGCCGGTATGGGGAAGCGCGTGCTCGGGAAGACCGAGACGATCGAGAAGAGCGCGCTTGGCCTCATTGCTGCCTCCGTAGAGGCCCTTCAGCAGATAGGGTGCGTTCAGCACGGCGAACGCCGCGAGCAGGGCGACATCGCCGGGACCGCGCGGCGCGCTGGCGCCGATATCGTCCGTCCTCGAGAGGAACGGAGTGCTTGCCTGGCTGGTCATCGAACCCGTCCCCGGCTGCTTGCTCGAAGAAAATCCATGTTTGTCACAGGCTCCACTCAAACGACTGTGAAGGCACAACAAGCCTGCCGCAGTTCAGTTGCTGCCGCTCCAGTGACTCCGGGTCAAAGCTCGAGCTCGATCCACATCGGCGTGTGGTCGCTGGTCTTTTCCCAGCCGCGTGGAGTGCAGTCGACGCCGGCCGCCTTAAGCTTCGGGGCAAGGTCCGGGCTCACAAGCGCGTGGTCGATACGGATTCCGCTGTTCCGCTCGAAAGCCCGGCGCCAATAGTGCCAGAATGTGTAGATCCGCTCGTCCGGATGAAGTTGGCGGATTGCGTCGGTCCACCCCTGCGCAACCAGCTCGGCATATTTCCGGCGCGCTTGCGGCGAGTACAAGGCGTCCTTCGCCCAGCGCTCCGGCTTGTAGACATCGAGCTCAGTCGGGATGACGTTGAAGTCGCCGATCAGGAGTGCCGGAACGCCGCTGTCGAGCAGGTCGCGGGCGTGATCGTGAAGCCGGTCCATCCAGGCGAGCTTGTAATCGAACTTGGGTCCCGGCCACGGATTGCCGTTGGGCGCGTACAAATTGCCGATCAAAAGGCCGCAGACAGCCGCTTCGATGTAGCGGCTTTGGCCCGAATCGGGGTCAACGGGAAGGCAGCGCCGGGTCTCCACCGGTTCGCCGACCCGGCTCAGGATCGCCACTCCGTTCCAGTTCCTCTGGCCGCGCCAGATTGCCGAATATCCGGCTTTCGCGATCGCCTCGGCCGGGAACTTCTCGTCCGTCGTCTTGAGCTCTTGCAAGGCGACGATGTCGGGCCGGAACTCGCCCAGCCAGCGAAGCAGTATCGCCAGCCGGGCGGTGATCCCGTTGATGTTATAGCTGGCGATCCGAAGCGCTTTTTCTCTTGCCATTGATGAAGGGAACACGCCGGCCCGCGAAACTATCCCCCGATTCATACACCGATTCACCCACAACTTTCTTCGGGCGGGCGACGATTGTGCTGGAACGAGCAGCCGTTTCAGCTATTGTGGTTTCGTGCTTCAGGCCTTCGGGTCTGAAGTATGGGAACCCCGCCAGGTCAAACTGGCGGGGTTTACCGCATCTGAAGCCTGCGAAGCCTGAGACCCCATCATCCCTACAGCGCCGCGGCGCTCGCCTTCGCCAGCTCGAGCCTCCGCGACCGGTCCGGCAGCGGATATTTGTTGCCGTTGGCGCAGTTGAACAGAACCACTTTCTCCTCGCGCGGAAGACGGTCCGCCCCCGCTGCCGCTCGGCGATGAGGAATTGCTTGAGCTCGTCCATTTAGGGCTGCTCGAACTCCGGCCAAAGCGCGTCGAGCCAGCTTTGGCGCAGCCTGATTTGCGGCTGTGTCGGATGTGCCGTCATTGCGAGCGGAGCGAAGCAATCCAAAGGTGAGAAGGAAGTTCTGGATTGCCACGGGCCTTCGGCCCTCGCAATGACGGGAGCAATGGAATCGCTCGTTTCCACCGACTGGCTGGCGGAGCATCTCGGCGTTCCCGACCTGGTGGTTGTGGACTGCAGCTGGCACATGCCCGCCAGCGGCCGAAACGGTTTTGACGAGTTTCGACAGGCGCACATTCCAGGAGCGCGCTTCCTCGACATCGACGCGGCCAGCGACACGTCCAATCCGGCGCCGCACATGCTTGCCGCCGCAGAGGAATTCGGCCGGGCGATGGAGCGGATCGGAATCGACCGCGACGACCGCATTGTCGCTTATGACAATTCAAACCTCCGGACTGCAGCGCGCGGCTGGTTCATGCTCCGCCACTTCGGCGCAGCCCGGGTCGCGATCCTCGACGGCGGCTTTCAGAAATGGCTGGCAGAAGGACGGCCGACGGAGAACGGCGAACCGCAGCCGCGAACGGCGAGCTTCGACGCGTCCGACCGGCCGAACGAAATTGTCACCAAGCAGCAAATCCTCGGCGGGATGTCGCTTCCGCTGATCGACGCCCGAGGCTCCCCGCGGTTCGAAGGAAGCGAGCCCGATCCGCGGCCGGGGGTCGCGCCCGGCCACATTCCAGGCGCTCGCAACCTGCCATATTCGGCGCTCTACAATGAGGACGGCACCTTCAGGTCGCGCAAGGAGCTGCGGCGCCTGCTCGACGAGGCGACCGATGCCGGCAAACCGTTCATCGCCAGCTGCGGGTCGGGGGTCACCGCCAGCTCGCTGATCTTCGCCGCCCATCTGCTCGGCAACGACGAGGCGCGGCTGTATGACGGAAGCTGGAGCGAGTGGGGTTCGGACCCGGCGACGCCGAAGGCGCTCGGGCCCGCCTAGCGGTCGAGCAGCCGCTTGAGGTCTTCAAGGCCGACGCGGAGCTCGCTGGCCAATCACCCGCATCGCGGCGACGCTTGCATCAAGGCCTTGCTCGCGCTGGACCGATACCGCTTCCAGGCCTGCGGTGGCGAGAGCGATCAGCTCGGCCGAGCGGCGGTCGAAGCAGCGCTTTGCCGGCTCGCCGGCAAAGTCCCAGCGACTCGCGGCCTCGTCGTCGAAATCCGAAGCTGGCCCGCCCCCGAACTCGTCGACCACTCGAAGCGCGCTTCTAAGGCTGGTGAGGCGGGTGATCGGCTCGGGGTGCAGGCGCTCTGAGGGTTGAAAATCGGGGCTTTGGGCGAACGGGTGAGACATGGCGCTGCTTGTCGGGCAGCCATGCCTAAGAAAGTGTGAACATCACAGTAGCGACTTCGTCATTGCGAGCGAAGCGAAGCAATCCAGCTGCTCCTCCGTTCACATGGATTGCTTCGTCGCTGCGCTCCTCGCAATGACGGCTGACCGTTAAGCCCCGGACTCCGGACCGATGTCGCGAAGAATCCAGCCTCGCTGCGGGATCGTCTCGATGAACTCGGCCCCGCCGGCCGCGCTTCGAAGCTTCTTTCGAAGCTTGGAGATGAACACGTCGATGATCTTGGGCTGCGGCTGGTCGTCGGAGCGGCGATAGAGATGCTTGAGAAGCATCGCGCGCGTAACGACATTGTTGCGTGCAAAGGCGAGCAGCTCGAGCACCCGATATTCCATTTCGGTGATTCCGATCGGATTGCCGTCGATCCGGATCAGCCTCTGCATCTGGTCGACCGACAGGCGGCCGCCGCACAGGGTCTCCGGCATATCGCCTCCCGCCGCCTTGAGCGAGGCGAGCAGCCGGGATGCCGCCTCCTCGCTCTCCTCTGGCGATACGGTTCCAGGCAAACCGATCAGCGCCTGCTGGATGTCGGCGAGCGCCTTGTGCGCCTCCTCGACCAGCCGGGCGCCTTCCTCGAAACGCCGCCGCGAGCGGTCGAGCATCGATTCGATCTCGACGAGACGGGTTGAGAGCGTCTCTTCAGCCATTCGCGGGTTCCATCCCCCGGGGGTTGCTCAGGGCACCTGAGCGGAAGCGATGTCGCTGTCGCTCTCTGGTGCGGCGATGATCGCCTGAGTGACCGCACCCATGTCGACGACGTTGGTGTCCGGATCGCCGGCGACCGAGCGCGCCCCGAGCGCAGCCTGATCGCGCCCGGCCTGGTTGAGAAGGCTCGATTCCGACGGCGGCCGCGGAGCCGGACCGCCGAACAAGGCTTCGACCGCCTGGCTCTGCGCGTCCTGCGGACTGCTGGTCACCGTGCCGGCAGCCGGCGGGGTGAGCGAATAATCGGGCGGAATGACCAGCGGCGCGTTTCGCGCCACCGCGAACTCGTCCGGAGCCGACGTCCCGGAGCGCAGCATCGCGCAGCCGCTCACGGTGACCCCCGCGACGATGAGGAGGGGTAAACTCTTACGCATGTTCGATAGTCTCCTTGGGCTGCTCGTTCCGCATCAGGAACGCGCGGAGTAACAGGATCACGACGCCGATGCTAATCGCTGCATCGGCGACATTGAAGACCAAAAAGGGGCGAAAGGTCCCGATGTGCAGATCGGCGAAGTCGACCACATAGCCGTGGCGGATTCGGTCGAGGATGTTGCCCAGCGCTCCGCCGAGGATCATTCCAAGCGCCGCCTTGTCCCAGCGCGCCTTCTCGCGGCCGATCCAGAACGCCACCCCGACAGCGATCGCACTGGTGACCGCGACCAGGACCCAGCGGCCGAAATCGGTCTCGGCATTGAACAGCCCGAGCGAAATTCCGTAATTCTGGGTCCAGGTGAGGTCGAAGAAGGGCAGCAGATAGATCTGCCGCTCGGCCTGCAGGTTCAGCGGCCCGGCGACGATCGCCTTGGTCAGCTGGTCAGCGAGGAAAATCGCCAGCGCGATGGATAAGCCGAAGGCGCGGCTACGCATCCACATACTCCTCGCATCTGTCGCACAGCGCCCCGTCTTGAGCCACTTCCGGCAAATAGCGCCAGCACCGCCCGCATTTGTTGTTGGCGGTCTCTGCGATTTTGAACGTGTCGCCCTGGTGAACCGCCGAGACGATGAACAGCTGGGCGAGGAAATCGGCGGGCGCGGGCAGGTCGGGCAGGGTGACCTCGACCTCCAGGCTCGACCCGATCATTTTGTCGCGGCGCATCGGCTCGATCGCTTCCGTTACCGTCGCCCGAAGCTCGCGAAGCTGCGCCCATCCGGAATCGTCCGCATCGACCGCCGGGATCTCCGGCCATTCGAGCAGGTGCACTGACGTGTCCTCCGGATAGCGCGTGCCCCACACTTCCTCGGTCGTGAACACCAGCACCGGCGCCGCCCAGCGCACCAGAGCGTGGAACAGGATGTCGAGGACCGTCCGATAGGCGCGCCGCCGCTCCGACTGCACTCCGGTCAGGGCGTTGACGTCGCAATAGAGGACGTCCTTGCGGATATCGAAATAGAAGGCCGACAGGTCTTCGTTGCAGAACTCGGTGAGCGCGCGGACATAGGTATTAAAGTCGAAATCATCGACCGCGTTGCGAAGTTTGCCGTCGAGCCGCGAGGCGAGGTGGAGCATGTAGCGCTCGAGCTCGGGCATCGCGGCGATGTCGCCGACCCGCTCATCCTCGGCAAAGCCGGCCAGCGCCCCGAGCAGGTAGCGGAACGTGTTCCTGAGCTTTCGGTACTGGTCGGCGACCCCGCCCAGGATCTCCTTGCCGATCCTGTGATCCTCTGTGAAATCGACCGACAGCGCCCACAGCCGAAGGATGTCGGCGCCGCTCTCCTTCATCAGGTCGAGCGGGTTGATCGTGTTGCCGAGGCTCTTGGACATTTTCATGCCCTTGGGGTCCATCGTGAAGCCGTGGGTCAGCACCGCATTGAACGGGGCGCGGCCGCGAGTCCCGCAGCTTTCGAGGAGCGACGACTGGAACCAGCCGCGGTGCTGGTCAGAGCCTTCCAGATACAGGTCGGCGGGCCAGCGCTGGTCGGGCCACTTGCCGCTCTCGAGCGTGAACACATGCGTGCAGCCGCTGTCGAACCACACATCGAGGATGTCGCCGACCATCTCGTAATCGTCGGGGTCGCGGCCCTCGCCCAGGAAGCGCGCGGCATTTTCCTGGTCCCAGGCATCGACCCCCTGCTCGCGGATGGCGTCAACGATACGCTGGTTGACCTCTCGGTCGACCAGCAGCTCGCCGCTCTTCCGCTCGACGAACAGAGCGATGGGCACGCCCCAGGCGCGCTGGCGGCTGATCACCCAGTCGGGCCGCCCCTCGACCATCGATCCGATGCGGTTGCGGCCCTTGGCGGGAACGAAGCGGCTGTCGGCGATCGCCTGGCAGGCGGTCTCGCGAAGCGTCGGCGAGGCGCCATAGCTCTCCTCGGCCGGGTCGATCGCCCCGCCTTCGCCTTCCCAGCGCTTCTCCTCGGGCGTCTTGGGCGACAAATGGGTCAGCGGCCTGTCCATGCCGATGAACCATTGCGGGGTGCACCGGTAGATGACCTTGGCTTTCGACCGCCACGAATGCGGGTAGGAATGGCGGAAGTCCGCCGACGCCGCGAGCAAGGCGCCCGCCTCGCGCAGGTCCGAGCAGATCGGCCCGTCGGGCGCGTTGAACTTGGTGTTGATCACCGAGCCCTGGCCGCCGAGCCACAGCCAGTCGTCGCGATAGCGGCCGTCGTTGGTGACCGCGAACACCGGGTCGATGCCATTCTCCTGGCAAAGGTAGAAATCCTCCTCGCCATGGTCAGGGGCTTCGTGGACCAGCCCGGTGCCCTGGTCGGTGGTGACGAAGTCGGCAGCAAGGAATGGCCGCGGCCTGGCGAAGAAGCCGCCGAGGTGGTGCATCGGATGGCGGGCGACGGTGCCTGCGAGATCGGAGCCTTTGAATCTGCCAATGACCGGAAAATTTACTTCGCGCGGCGGATCAGAGTTCGTGACGAATCTGGAGGTAAAGCTTTCCAGCAGGTCGTCAGCGACGAGGTACCGACGGCCGTCGACATCAATTAGCCGATACTCGAACTCAGACCCGTACCCGATCGCCTGATTGACCGGGATCGTCCACGGAGTCGTCGTCCAGATCACCGCATAGGCGCCGACCAGCTCGGGAACCGGACTCTCGACGATTTCGAACGCCACATCGATCTGCGTCGATGTGATCTCCTCATATTCGATCTCGGCCTCGGCGAGCGCGGTCTTCTCGACCGGCGACCACATCACCGGCTTGGCGCCGCGGTAGAGCTGGCCGGTCTCGGCGAACTTCATCAGCTCGGCGACGATCGTGCCTTCCGCGCCATAGTCCATCGTCAGATAGGGCTTGTCCCACTCGCCGGTGATCCCGAGCCGCTTGAACTGCTCGCGCTGGACGTCGACCCAGTGCGCCGCATAGGCGCGGCACTCGGCGCGGAATTCCTTGACCGGCACCTCGTCCTTGTTGCGCTTCTTCTTGCGATACTGCTCCTCGATCTTCCATTCGATCGGAAGGCCGTGGCAGTCCCAGCCCGGCACATAGGGCGCGTCCTTGCCAAGGAGAGTCTGGGTGCGGACGACCATGTCCTTGAGCACCTTGTTCAGCACATGGCCGATGTGGATGTCGCCGTTGGCATAGGGCGGGCCGTCGTGGAGGATGAATTTCTCGCGCCCCTCGCGTGCGCGGCGGACCTGGGCATAGAGGTCCTGCTCCTCCCAGCGGGCAACGATCGCCGGCTCCTTCTGCGGCAAGCCGGCTTTCATCGGAAAGTCGGTCTTGGGAAGGAATACGGTCGGTCGCCAATCCTGCTTGGGGACGTCGGGCTTTTGCGGCGCGTCAGCCATGGAAGCGGCGCCTTAGCGGGCGGGTTGCGGAATGCAAACACGGGAAACCCCTCCCCCTTTGACGGGGAAGGGGCGGACGCCCGTCTTTGCCGAGCTCGCACACAAGCTCGACATTGCCGGCTCACTCGTCGAAGGAAACTCTTGTGCTGGAAGCACTTCCACCGCCCGAGCCGCCGACGGCGGCGATCGTCGTCACCGGCAAGGCGCTTCCCGATCCGGCGGCCGAACGCCCCTACGAAATCGAGACGATCGGGCGCGAGCAGCTCGTGAACGCGCCCACGCACCAGCTCGATGAAATCCTCAAGCAGGTGCCCGGCCTGCAGCTTTTCCGGCGTTCCGATTCGACCAGCGGCCACCCGACCAGCCAGGGGGTGACTCTCCGCTCGCTCGGCGGGAATGCGTCGAGCCGGGCGCTTCTAATCCTCGACGGGGTGCCGCAGTCCGATCCCTTCGGCGGCTGGGTGAACTGGCCGGCCTACGACCCCGCCAGCCTCGACCGGGTGCGCGTGATCCGCGGCGGCGGGAGCGTGCCCTACGGCCCCGGCGTGCTCGCCGGGGTCATCGAGATGAGCAGCCTGACGGCAGCAGCCGCGAACGGCTCGGCCGAGATCGGCAGCCGCAATTCAGTTGCCGCGCGCGGCTATTACGGGACCGAGGCCGGGCCGGGCCTGTTCACCATCAACGCTCAGGGGGGGCGGAGCAGCGGGTTCGTTCCGTTGACGGAGGGGACCCGGGGACCCGTCGACCAGCCGTCGCCGTACCGCGAAGCGAACCTGCGCGCCCGCTGGATTGCGCCGGTTGCGGGCGACGTCGAGCTTCAGGCGAGCGGTCTCGGCTTCATCGACGTCCGCGAGCGCGGCGTTCCGTTCACCGGCAACCGTACGCGCGGCGCGGACGCTTCGCTTCGGCTGGTCGGAAGCGGGCGCTGGCAATGGTCGGCGACCGGCTATGCCCAATGGCGCAACTTCAAGAGCAGCTTCGCCAGCGTCGACGACGATCGCACCGATGCGGCGCGCGTCGCGCTGCAGGATTCGGTGCCGTCGCGCGGATTTGGCGGAAGCCTCGAAGCGCGGCCGCCGGTGGGTGGAGGAGTGGAGTTGCGGCTCGGTGCCGACGCACGGTTGACGAGCGGGGAGTCGCGCGAGCTCTACGCATTCAGTGCTGGCGAGCCGACACGGCGGCGGGTCGCCGGCGGCGACAGCGGCACCCAGGGGCTGTTCGCCGAAGCGAGCTGGACCCGGGCGCCGGTGACGCTCAGCGGCGGCGCCCGACTTGACCATTGGCGAATTTCGGACGGCTCGCTCGTCGAGCGGCTGCTCGCGACCGGCGCTGCCACTCGCGACGATCGATATCCCGGCCGCAGCGGCTGGCGCCCCACTGCCCGCGCGGCGGCGCTGCTCGACATGGGGCGCGGCGTCAGCCTTCGCTCGGCCGCCTACCTCGGCTGGCGGATGCCGACCCTCAACGAGCTGTTCCGGCCGTTCCGCGCCGGAGCCGACGCGACCGCCGCCAACCCCTTTCTCGATCCCGAGCGACTGGCCGGAGCCGAAGCCGGCGTTCGTTACCAGCGCGGTGCGATCGACCTGTCCCTGACCGGCTTCGTCAACCGGCTGTCGGATGCGATCGCCAATGTCACGCTCGGCCAGGGCCCGGGCGTGTTCCCGGGCGTCGGCTTTGTCGCCGGCGACTTCCGGCAGCGGCAGAATCTGGATGCGGTAAAGGTGCGCGGGATCGAAGCCTCGGGCGAAGCCCGGCGGGGCCCGTGGGCCTTCCGGCTCGGCGCCAGCTATGCCGACGGCAAGGTTGAAGCGCGCGGGCCGGCGGCGCAGCTCGACGGGCTTCGGCCGGCGCAGACGCCAAGGCTGATCCTGACCGGCGCACTCGGCTGGGAGAGCAATGGCCGCGCCTTCTCGCTCCTGGTCCGCCATGTCGGGAGCCAGTTCGAGGACGATCTCAACCAGCGGCGGCTCGCTCCCGCGACCACCTTCGACGCCTTTGCCGCATGGCCTCTGACGGAGCGCCTCCAGCTCGTCGCGCGTGGCGAGAACCTGCTCGACGAGACGGTGATAGCCGGCATCGGCGACGGCGATACGGTCGAAAGGGCGACCCCGCGGACTGTCTGGATCGGCCTTCGGCTGGGCGATTTCTGAAGAGCTACGGGCCGGCTATTCCGGGACCGCTAGCAGCCGCCGTGCCTCGGCCTCGTCCTCGCGCATCTGGCTGACCAGGGCGTCGGCACTGTCGAACTTCGCTTCGGGCCGGATGTAAGCGACCAGCGCGATCTCGATCGCTCGGCCGTAGAGGTCGCCGTCCCAGTTGAAGATGTAGGTCTCGAGCACCTCGTCCTTCGATTCGAAGGTCGGCCGGACTCCCAGGCTTGCCACTCCGTAATGCTCGCTTCCGTCGTCGAGGCGAACCCGGACCGCATAGATCCCGTAGGCCGGCCGCTGGTAGCGGCCGAGCGAGACGTTGGCGGTCGGGAAACCGAGATCGTGGCCGCGGCCGTCGCCGCGCTCGACCATGGCTTCGACCGCGAACGGGCGGGTGAGGAGCCGCGTCGCCGTGCCGGGATCGGCGGCGGCGAGAGCTTCGCGCACTCGGCCGGAGGACACGCGCTCGCCATCGACGATCACCTGCGCCACCGCCTCCGCGGTGACGCCGTGCGACTTTCCAAGCGTCCTGAGCAGGTCGACGTCGCCTGTCCGTCCCTTGCCGAAACCGAAATCGTCGCCGGTGACCACGCCGGCCGCGCCGATGCGCTTCGCCAGCAAGTCGGCGACGAATTGCTCGGCATCCATCGACGCAAGTTCTTTGTCGAAGCGGAACACCAGCATCGCGTCGGCCCCGGCATTGGCGAACAGCCGTTCGCGCTGGTCGAGTGTCGTTAGCCGGAACGGCGGCACGTCGGGCTTGAAGAAGCGCACCGGGTGCGGGTCGAAGGTGGCGACGATCACTGGCCGCCGCTGGTGAAATCCCATCGCGATCGCCCGGCTGACGACGGCCTGGTGGCCAAGGTGGAATCCGTCGAAATTCCCGAGCGCGAGGACGCTTCCGCGCAGATGCTCGGGCAAAGGCCGGTCGTGGGTGAGGCGCTCCATTTCGAGCGGCTGTATCGGGGCTCGGCGGTCGCGGCAACGGCGCCTTGGCAAACGGGGTGGCAACGCAGGATTTCTCGCGACAGCCTGGCCTCGTGCAGCCTGGCTCGTGCAGTGGCCCCGGTGCTTGACTCGGCACCTTCCGAATCCTACATGGCTGTCATCCCGTTCAACCGGTTTCCGGCGGCGCATTCGTGCGCGCGTGGTTTTACGTTTGGAAGGGGTGCTAATAGCGACGAGATAGGTGTCGAATTGGCGTGGGGTTTTCCAACGTTCGCGTGGAATTTTCCCTCGCAGAACTCAACGCCTGTGGAGCTGAAAAAGGAAACAGAATGGCACGTATCGCCGGCGTCAACATCCCTTCCAACAAGCGCGTCGAAATCGCGCTCACCTACATCCACGGAATCGGCCGAACCATGGCCCAGAAGATCGTCGAGGGTTTGAAGATCGGCCCCGAGCGGCGGGTCCAGGACCTGTCCGACCAGGAAGTCTTGCAGATCCGCGAGGCGATCGACCGCGACCTTAGCGTCGAGGGCGACCTTCGCCGCGAGACCGCGATGAACATCAAGCGGCTGATGGATTTGGCTTCGTACCGCGGCCTTCGCCACCGCCGGGGCCTTCCGGTCCGCGGCCAGCGAACGCACACCAACGCCAGAACCCGCAAGGGCAAGGCCAGGCCGATCGCGGGCAGGAAGAAGTAGCAAGCGAGCAAGCGTCCAGGGGATGCTTGCGAGACGCTACTCCGCCGGATGGCGGGTCCTCAAAGGCACGACAGCCCCGCTTCGACAAGCTCAGGGCGAACGGGATTAGGGAAGAAAGTTTATGGCACGCGAACCCCAGCGCGTTCGACGCAAGGAGCGCAAGAACATCACGGCCGGCGTCGCCCATGTGAACGCCAGCTTCAACAATACGATGATCACCATCACCGATGCGCAGGGCAATGCGATTGCCTGGAGCTCGGCGGGAATGATGGGTTTCAAGGGCAGCCGCAAGTCGACCCCTTACGCCGCCCAGGTCGCCGCCGAAGACGCCGGCAAGAAGGCCGCCGAACATGGCGTCCGAACCCTCGAGGTCGAGGTCAAGGGACCGGGCTCGGGCCGCGAGAGCGCGCTTCGGGCGCTTCAGGCGGTCGGGTTCACGATCACCTCGATCCGCGACGTGACCCCGATCCCGCACAACGGGGTC
>JBPCOC010000037.1:0-18412 GCA_051000635.1 Sphingomicrobium sp.
CCGCATATTCCACGCGTCCGTTGCGCTTGCCGACCATGATGTTGTTGATCGTGCCCAGCTTCTCGCCATCGCGATTGAAGACCTCGGTGCCTTCAACCTTGTCGGAGGCGATGAGGTTGTTGGTCTCGTCATGAGCGATGTCGCCCTGGCGATTTTCGTTCCTGGTCATGGTGTCTGTTTCAAAGGCCATTGATAAATCTCCCGTTTCTGGATGAATTGTTCAACCGGCCATCATCGGCCAGCCGTCACCCAACCAACGGCTCGCGGCGCCCCGATGTTTCGCCATTTTCGGGCATTCACGCCGCCCCGTGACTTATCTAGGTTAGTCTGCGCTCGAAACGACGACGCTGAAGATTCGGGCCGTTTTTCTAAGGGCCACCCGATCTCCGATCGAGCCTCTCGAATTCGGCAGGCAGCTCGAGGAGTGGGCGGTTGCTGACGCTGAATTCGCCCTTGAACGGATGGTCCACGGTCAGGATGAACAAGAAAACCAGCCCGAGCGTGAGCGATATTCCGGCGATCATCATAATGTTCATGCGCGTTGGCGTGAATGCCGACGCATAAGCGACGGTCAGCAGCGATCCGACCAGGCCTATCGTCCAGAGGATGAGCGGCACGCCGAGCTGACTTTCAATGATCCGGTCGTGCCGGAATTCGACCAGGTCGTTGAGCTTCCCCAACATTTCCGAGTAGATTTCGGTGGTGCGGTTTTCCTGCGGATCGAGCCTTCCGATCTGAGTGAAGACGTTCTGGAGCGCGGCCCCAAGTCCCGCAATGTCAATGGGGCAAAGCAACCTCGATCGGCTTTTGCGCCGCGAAAGCTCTAGCCGGGCGCCGGGCCGAGCTGCTGCCACAGCTCGATCTTCACCCCATCGGGGTCGATGATCCAGGCGAAGCGGCCATAGTCCTCGTCCTGGCGGCCGAGGATCTCGATTCCTTTCGATTGAAGCTGCGCGACCATCTCGTCGAGGTCGTCGACGCGAAGGTTCGCCATGAACGGCTGCGCGCTCGGATCGAAATAGTCGCTTTCGGCCTTGAACTGCGAGAACAGGGTGAAGCCTTCCGGATCGTCGTCCTTGAACGGGAACATCGCTCCCCATTCGCCGCCAATCCCGAGCATCTCCTGATACCAGGCGCGGGTCCGGTCCGGGTCCGCGACCTTGTAGAAAATCCCTCCGAGGCCGGTGATGCGCGCCATGGAACGTTCTTAGCGGCCGAAACTTATTTCGAGAAATATCGAAATGAGCTTGACAGGCGCAGCTCCCGATGTCATTTCGATGATAGTCGAAATGAGGTTCGAATGAAATCGGAACAGGCAATCTCGGCACTTTCGGCGCTCGCTCAGGAGCATCGGCTCGCGCTCTTCCGTCTGCTCGTGCGGGCAGGCGACAAGGGAATGGCGGCCGGCGCAATCGCCGATGCGCTCCGGATCGCTCCCTCGTCTTTGTCGTTCCACCTGGCGCAGCTCAGCCGCGCCGGGCTGGTGGAGCAGGAGCGGCAGCACCGCTCGATCATCTACCGCGCCGACTATTCGGCGATGAACGCTCTCGTCGGCTATTTGATGGAAAACTGCTGCTCCGGCGCCGACTGCGGTACCGATCCGGCCTTGATCGACACCCCCCGCAAGCAAAGGAAATCCGCATGAAGCGCCTGCACGTCCATGTCGGCGTCGCCGACCTCGACCGATCGATCGCTTTCTATTCGACCTTGTTCGGAACCGGGCCGAGTGTCGCGAAAGACGATTATGCCAAGTGGATGCTGGAAGATCCGCGAGTGAATTTCGCAATTTCCAGCGGCAATCCGCACAAGGGAATCGAGCATCTGGGAATCCAGGCCGAGGGGCCGTCCGAGCTCGCCGACGTCTATGCCCGCCTCAGGGCCGCCGACCGTCCGGTGCTGGAGGAAGGCTGCACCACCTGCTGCTACGCCAAAAGCGAGAAGAGCTGGATTGCCGATCCCGACGGTGTTTTGTGGGAGGCGTTCCACACGACCGGCGATTCGACGGTCTACGGAGACAGCGTCGAGCTCGGAACGCTCACCGGCACCGAGTCTACATGCTGCATTCCGGCGGCGGCGGCGTGACTGCGGTGGCGCCTCTGCCGCGAAGGCTCGCGGCGGAGGCGGTTGCCTCCTTCTTCCTGTTCGCCTGCGTCATCGGCTCCGGGATCATGGCCTCGAACCTCAGCCAGGGGAACGATGCGGTTGCTCTGCTCGCCAACACCCTTGCTACGGGTGCGATCCTGTTTGTCCTGATCACGATGCTTGGGCCGATCTCCGGAGCGCACATGAACCCCGCCGTCAGCCTCGTCGCCGCTGCCCGGCGCGAGCTCGGCTGGGGCGACGCCGGAGCCTTTATCGCGGTGCAGCTGGCTTTCGGAATCCTCGGTGCGCTGGCAGCGCATCTGATGTTCGACCTTCCCGCCCTGCAACTGTCGGTCAAGCCGCGCACCGGCCTTGGCCAGTGGCTCGGCGAGGGCATTGCGACTTTCGGGCTGATCCTCACCATCCTGGGCACGGTTCGCTACAGGCGTTCAGCGGTTCCGGCGGCGGTCGGCCTTTACATCAGCGCGGCTTATTGGTTCACCTCGTCGACCAGCTTCGCCAACCCCGCGATCACCGTCGCCAGGAGTCTCTCGAACACCTTCGCCGGAATCGCCCCGGCCAACGTCCCGAGCTTCATCGCCGCGCAACT
Source organism: Sphingomicrobium sp. (assembly GCA_051000635.1). GTDB lineage: Bacteria > Pseudomonadota > Alphaproteobacteria > Sphingomonadales > Sphingomonadaceae > Sphingomicrobium. The sequence goes on from JBPCOC010000037.1 coordinate 2,693, forward strand.
GATCGGTGCCGCCCTCGCAGCCGCTATGGCGCTTTTCCTTTTCGACTCGAAAGACTGAAGGATTACTCGTCGCCGGTGCTCGGCCTAGTGAACGAACCGTGCCACGACGTCGCGATAGCTCCGGCTGACCTTCACCTGGGCGCCCGAATCAAGCACCAGGAAGCATTCGCCGTTGGTGTGCGGCTTGACCTGGCGGACCAGGTCGAGGTTGACGATCGTCGAGCGGTGGACGCGCTGGAAGCGTCGGGGGTCGAGCCGTTTTTCGAGGTCCTTCATCGTTTCTCGAAGGATCAGGGTGTTGTCGCCGGTCTGGATGCACATGTAGTCGCCGGCGGCGTCGATCCGCTCGATCGTGTCGACGTCGACCCGGAAGATTTGGCCCTGGTCCTTGATGTTGATCAATTTCTCGAACCGGTTGGCCGCCGGCCCCTCGTCGCCGCCGCCTTCGGCGAGCTCCTCCGCTGCTTCGGGCGCGTGTTCGACCAATGCCTCCTTCAGCCGCTCGGCTTCTTCGGCGCTTCGCTTCTCGGCCAGGCGCTGGCGAACCCGGTCCATGGTCGCCGCCAGCCGGTCCTCGTCGACCGGCTTCATCAGATAGTCGACGGCCTGCGCGTCGAACGCCCGAAGCGCGTGGTCGCCATAGGCCGTCACGAAGACGAACAACGGCGGCTCGACCTCCAGCACACCCTGGATAACGGAAAAGCCGTCGAAGCCAGGCATCTGGATGTCGAGGAAGACCAGATCGGGCTTTTGCGTCTTTATCTGCCGAATCGCCTCGCGTCCGTTGGACGCAGTCGCCACGACATCGACATCGTCGTGCGCCTCGAGCCGAAGCTGAAGCCCTTGGGTCGCGAGCGGTTCGTCATCGACCAATATGGTTCGGATGGTCATCAGCCCTCGTCTCCGCTTTGATAGGGAATTTCGACAATAACGCTGAACCCCCCATGTTCGTTCGTCTTGGTCGTGAAACCGTGCGCATTTCCGTAAGCCTGGGCCAGGCGCTCGCGGATATTCGGAAGCCCGACGCCGGTCGACTGGGTGGCGGCCATGTCGGCGTTTAGGCCATCGCCATTGTCGGCGACTTCGATCCGCACCGCCGCCTGTCCCTCGCGGCTCGCGGTGATCCAGATATCGGCACCGTCCTCGCTCGGAGTGACCGCATATTTGATTGCATTCTCGATCAGCGGCTGGAGCAGAAGCGACGGCAGCTTCGCCCCGATCGTCTCGGGATCGATCCGGAAGTGCGGCCGCATCCGGTCCTCGAACCGCATCTTCTCGATTTCCAGGTAGAGCTTCAGGGTCTCGACTTCCTGCGCGAGCGTCACCTTGGCAGTCGATTCATTGGCCAGCGTATAGCGAAGGAACGACGACAGCCGCGCAAGCATCGCGTTCGCCCGCTCGGTCTGCTTCAGCAGCACAAGCGTCGAAATCGAGTTCAGCGTGTTGAACAGGAAGTGCGGGTTGAGCTGGTAGCGGAGCATCGCCAGCTGCGCCGAAGACGCCTGGCTCTCCAGCCGCTCGCGATGGTTGATCTGCTCCTCTAGCAAAATATAATAATTGATCCCGTAGTAGAGCGCCGCCCAGGCGGCGAGCAGCGCAAAGTTCAGCAGGATCGCGCCGAGATATTCGAACCCCGCCGGCCGCGAATCGGGCTTCAGAAAGGTTGCGTAGCTCCACGTCTCGATCACCGAGAAGGCCATCGAGGCGACCACCACCGCGGTAAGCGTCAGAACCGCCGTCCATATGACCCGCATCTTGATCAGCCGCCGGAACAGCGCGCCCATCAGCAAGGTCAGCGAATAGCCGGTAGCGGTGAGGAGCGCCGTGTGGATGAGCCACATCGCCCCCATGTTGTTGGCGAAGCCCGAGAGCGACCGGAGCAGGAAATAGCCGGTCCAGCCGAGGCTCTGGAGGAACCAGAAGGCGCGGTTTTTGTCCTCGAAGAACGGCGCATCGAGCCCGACGCCCTCCAGGATCGGGCGGGCCGGGGAATCAATCTTTGGAGTGTCGCTCCGCTTGCGCCGCTGCTGGTCCTTCGCGGTCGGCTGCTGGCTGAGCGCTACGCTATCGGTCGCCATCGGCACGGATATAGGCAGATCTTCGAGATGTTGCGAGCAGGTCTGGACGTTGACCGCCGCTTCTGCTTTCGAAACAGCGCGGCCGATGGCCCTGCCGCTGTGGTAGAGGAGCTGGAATGAACCCCTTGCGAATCGTCCTGACGGCAGTCGCCGCGCTAATCCTCGCTTCGTGCGAGATGCAGCAAAGCGCGAAGCCCGGCGGCGTAACTCCGGTCGACGCACCGGCGCAGGTGGCGCCGATTCTCGCCACTCCCGACGCCAGGGACATCCACAGCTACGCCCGCCCACTCGAAGCGCGGGTCACCAATATCACGCTCGACCTCGACGTCGATTTCGATGCAAAGCGGATCGGCGGGACCGCGATCCTCGACATCGATCGCAATCCGCAGTCGCAGGAGATCGTGCTCGACAGCGACGGGCTCGAAATCGACTCGATCACTGACGCCACCGGGCAGCCGCTCGCTTACAAGGTCGGCGCCGACGACCCGAACCTCGGCGCTCCGCTGACGATCGCGCTCCGCCCCGACACCAGGCAAATCCGGATTCGCTATTCCAGCGCTCCGGACGCCGAAGCCCTCCAGTGGCTCACTCCCGAGCAGACCGCGGGCAAGAAGCATCCCTACCTGTTCAGCCAGGGCCAGCCGATCCTCAACCGCAGTTGGATCCCGACGCAGGATTCGCCCGCAATCCGCCAGACCTGGGAATCGACGATCCGGGTGCCGGAGCCGCTGACCGCGGTGATGAGCGCGCAGCGGGTCGGCGAGCCCGTCACGCAAGGCGGCAAGCGAGTTTTCCGCTACCGGATGAGCAATCCGGTCGCGCCCTATCTGATCGCGATCGCGGTCGGCGACCTCGCGTTTGAGCCGGTCGGACCGCGTTCGGGCGTATGGACCGAGCCGGTGATGATCGAAGCCTCGGCAGCCGAGCTTGCCGACACCGAAAAGATGATCGACGTCGCACAGGAAATGTTTGGACCCTACGAGTGGGGGCGGTACGACATGCTCGTGCTCCCGCCGTCGTTCCCGTTCGGCGGGATGGAAAACCCCAACCTCACCTTCCTTACGCCGACCTTCATCGCCGGCGACAAGAGCCTCGTCAGCCTGATCGCGCACGAGCTCGCGCACAGCTGGTCCGGCAACCTCGCGACCAATGCCACCTGGGCCGACTTCTGGCTCAACGAGGGCACCACGACCTACGCGACCTACCGGATCATCGAGGCGATCTACGGAAAGGAGCGAGCGGCACAACAATATGCGCTTGGCTGGGATTCGCTGATGCGCGGGATCGAAGACATGGGTGGCATGAGCCATCCCGACACTCGCCTTCACATCGACCTCGCCGGCCGCAATCCCGACGACGGGCTGACCGAGATTGCCTATGAAAAGGGCGCAGCCTTCCTTCGAACGGTCGAATCGATCGTCGGCCGCCAGCTCTTCGACGAGTGGCTAAGGGGCTGGTTCGAGCGGCACCGGTTCGAGCCGGTCACCTCGGCGATTTTCCTCGCCGACATCCGCGAGCATCTGGTTCGCGGCGATCCCCGGCTCGAGCAGAGGCTGATGCTCGACGAGTGGGTCTACCAACCGGGAATTCCGGCCAATGTCGTAAGGCCCGATACGAATGCCTTCGCCGCGGTCGACGCCGCAGTCCAGCGCTTTACCGCGACCCAGGCTGTCCCGGCGCAGCAGTGGCCGGGCTGGAATACCGACGAGAGGCTGCGCTTCCTCAACAGGCTTCCGCGCGACATCGGTCAACGCACGCTCGGCGAGCTGGAGCGGAGCCTCAACCTGTCTCAGACCCGCAATAACGAAGTGTTGTTCGCCTGGCTGGAGCTGGCCGTCGCCAACCGCTACGATCCGGCGGTACCGGCACTCGAGCGGTTCCTCACCAGCCAGGGTCGGCGAAAGTTCGTCGCGCCGCTGATCGAGGCGCTTGCCAAGGACCGGCAATGGGGCCGTCCGATCGCTGAGCGGATCTACCGGCAGGCGCGGCCGCTTTACCATCCGATCACGACACGGGGGCTGGACGAGCTCAACCTTCTCGGGGACTGAAGCTAAAAAACCGCATCTTAACCGCGTTTCAACTGTCTCGGGCGTACCGCTGCACGCCACCACAGAAGCAGGACGCGGATGTACGAAGCCCCTGACCGTTACAAGCGGATGATTTCGGCGTGTTTGCCGGGCGGAGAATCGCTTGCGTTCTCAGCCGGCGAGGCCGAGCCTGAAAACTCGCCGTTGCGCGATGCTCAGCTTCTCGCGCGATCCGAGCTCGCGCCGTTCTTCGCGGCCGCGAACATCGCTGCCGCGGCCGTGGTGATTGCCTGTTTGTGGTCGCAAGTCTCCGCTCTGCCCCTTGGCGCCTGGGCGGCGGCGGTCGCGCTGGTCAATTTAACGGCGATGCAGATGGCCCGGACCCAGGCGATAACGCACGTCGGCCGCTCCGGCCGCGGGCTTTCGGACTGGGTGATGGTCGGCGACATCGTCGCCCGGGCCGCGCTTTGGCTGTCGCTCCCAATCTATCTGTTTCCGACCCTCGACCCCTATTCGCAGGTCATTGTCGCATCGATAGCCGCCGGGCTCGGGATTGCTTCGCTCGGACTCGTCGTCGTGCTTCCGTGCGTGGTCGCCTGGATGGCGAGCTTCACCGCGGGCCTGTGCGCGGCCTTGCTGATCGGCCGAAGCAGCGTCCCGTTCGAACATTTGCTTTCGATCCTCTTCACTCTGGGGGTTGCGATCTTCGGCGTCTTGGCCGTCGCTCGATGGGCGTTCGCCCAGCTCAAGACCAACGCCGACGTCGGCTCGCAGAGCGAGAGCGCGTCGCTTCTGCTTCAGGAATATGAGCAGCGCGGAGTCGGCTGGCTGTGGCAAGTCGATTCGGAGAACCGGGTCACCTACATTTCTTCTCGGATGATCGCTTTGCTCGGCCGGCCAGCCAGCCAGCTTCTCGGCCACTCGTTTCCCGCACTTCTCGGCGGCAATGCCGAGCTTGGGCGAAAGCTTCTCGAAAAGCAGCCGTTCACGTCGCTCGAGATGGAACTCGAGACGGCGCGCGGCCCGCGATGGATATCAATCGCCGGCGACCCGATCATCGATACCGCGGGACGGTTCGAAGGCTTCCGCGGTGTCGGATCCGACATCACCGAAATTCGCCAAACCCAGGAACGTCTGACTAACCTTGCCAACATGGACGTCCTTTCCGGCCTGCCGAACCGTGGCCGGGTTCGTCAGCTGCTGGGCGAAGCCCTGCGCGCCGCGACTGCAAAAAACCATGCTTGCGCGGCGCTGTTCCTCGATCTCGACGGCTTCAAGCCGGTCAACGACACCTTCGGCCATCCGAAAGGCGATGCAGTGCTTCGCGCTGTCGCCAAAAGGCTCGTCGACGAGGTCGGAGCGGCCGGTCACGTCGGCCGCATGGGCGGCGACGAGTTCGCGATTGTCATTCCCGACGCCCAGAGCCGCAAAACAATCGAGCAGATGGCGCAGCGGATCATCGATTCGGTCAAGGAGCCGTACGATATCGACGGCACCAGAATTGAAATCGGAGTGTCGATCGGCTGCGCGTTCGGCCCGGTCGACGGCGCCACCGTCGACGACCTCATCCTCAAGGCCGACCTCGCGCTTTACGAAGCCAAGGGCGCCGGCCGCGGAATCGCGCGCTATTTCTCGTCCGAGCTTCAGTCCGAGAAGGACGACCGGGTGCGCATGGAATCCGACCTTCGCGCCGCCCTTGCAAGCAAGCAGTTTCACCTCGTTTTCCAGCCACTGATCGCTGCCAGGACCCAAAAGCTCGTCGGTTTCGAGGCCCTGATCCGCTGGAATCACCCGAAAAGCGGCCTGATCCCTCCCAACGTCTTCATTCCGGTCGCCGAAGACATCGGAGTCATGCCGGCTATCGGCGAATGGGTGATCGAGGAGGCGTGCCGCGCCGCGGCGAGCTGGCCCGAGAATATCAGCGTGTCGCTCAACGTCAGCCCCAGGCAGATCGTGCTCACTTCGCTGCCGAACACCGTAAGCGAGGCGCTTGCGCGCCACCGGGTCCAGGGCAACCGGATCGAGCTCGAGGTGACCGAAGGCGTGTTCCTCGGCGACAACGGACCGACGCTCGATGTCCTCAAGCGGCTGCGGCAGCTCGGAGTGGGAATCGCGCTCGACGACTTCGGCACCGGCTATTCGTCGATCGGCTATCTGAACAAGGCGATCTTCCACAAGCTCAAGATCGACGGAAGCTTCGTCCGCGAGGCCGGAACCCGGCCCGACAATGTCGCCATCATCCAGTCGATCGTTCAGCTCGCTCAGAGCTTCAGAATGTCGGTTACCGCCGAGGGGGTCGAGACCCCGGAGGATTTCGAGCGCATGCGCGAGCTCGGATGCGACACGATCCAGGGCTATCTGTTCGGCAAGCCGCTGAGCTACGCCCGCGCCAACGAGATGGTGGTCGGCCTCGCCAACAAGCGGATGGCCGGCTGAGCCAGCATTAGCTTACCTTCTCGATCGCCCCGCTTGATGCCCGCCTGAGTTCGGCGCAGACTGCGGGCTCTGCGTTGGAGGGTCCGTGGGGCGCGTTTTTCTCAGTTATGCGCGAGATGATGTCGACGCGGCGAAGCACCTTGCGGAATCGATCTCGAACGCCGGCCACGACGTCTGGTGGGACCGTCACCTCCACGGCGGCTCCCGCTTCGCAGCTGAAATCGACCGCGCCCTCAAGGAGGCGGACGCGGTCGTGGTCTTGTGGTCCGAGGCTTCCGTCGGGTCCGCTTGGGTGCAGGACGAAGCGACCGAGGGCCGCGACACCGGCCGCCTGATCCCGGTCACCCTCGGCTCCACGAAGCCGCCGCTCGGCTTTCGGCAATTCCAGACCATCGATCTCGGCTCGTGGAACGGCTCTGGCTCGCCGCAAGCGGCCGATGAACTGCTGGACGCGATCAGGCGTACCTGTGGCGGGGACGCTCACGAACAGAAGCCGACGGCGCCGGCGGCGGCGCGCGGCTCCCGGCGGCGGGCATCCGTGTGTGTGCTGCCCTTCATCAACATGAGCGGCGAGCCCGAGCAGGAATATTTCAGCGACGGGATTACCGAGGACATTATCACCGACCTGTCCAAGGTCTCGGCGCTCTCGGTGATCGCTCGCAACACCGCGTTCACCTTCAAGGGGCAGGCGATCGATGTGAAAGAAGTCGCCAGCACGCTCGGCGTCAGCCACGTGCTCGAAGGCAGCGTCCGAAAGGCCGGCAGCCGGGTCCGGATCACCGCACAGCTGATCGACGGCGCAGCCGGCGACCACGTGTGGGCAGATCGCTACGACCGCGACCTCACCGACATCTTCGCGATTCAGGACGAGATTTCAAAAGCGATCGTCGACGCTCTGCAGCTGAAGCTGCTGCCGAAGGAGAAGAGCGCCATAGAGAGTCGCGGCACTTCGAACGTTGATGCGTACAATCTTTATTTGATGGCGCGCCAGCAGTGGATCGGCGCATCCTTCGGTAGCCGACGCGATGAGGCGATCGTGCGAATCTGCCGCCAGGCAACGGTGCTCGACCCCAATTACGCGCACGCCTGGGCCCTGATAGCCCTTGCGCAGTCGGAGCTCCGCTTTTGGCACGGCAAGGACGAGCAGAACGCGCTGGATGCAGCCGAGCGCGCGCTTGCGATCGACCTGGACCTGCCGGAGGCCCGGTGCGTAAAGGCGCGTTACCTTGAGGAGGCTGGCCGGCAGGACGAGGCGAACCGGGAAATCGAGCAAGCGCTGAAGCTGGACCCGGAATCATGGGAGGTGAATCGCGAAGCGGCGCGAATGATGTTCAGGCAGGGCCGGATTCGCGAAGCCGTGCCGTTCTTCGAAAAGGCGGCGGCGCTGATGGACACGGACTACCACAATCCGTCGATGCTTCTGACCTGCTATCTGTCGCTCGGCGACGAGGGAAATCGCGAGCGCACTGCGAAAGTCGTGCTTGACCGCACCGAGCGCGCTCTTGCCAAGGATCCGACCGCCGCGCTCGCCGCGGCCTACGGAGCGTCGGCGCTGGCGACGCTCGGCGATCGCCGACGGGCGAAGGATTGGATCGAACGCGCGCTTCTGCTCGAACCCGACAATCTTTCGATGCGCTACAATCTCGCCTGCGCTCTGATCGTCGATCTGCATGATACGGATGCTGGGCTCAATGTGCTGGAGCCCTTCTTCGAGAAGGTGATCAGCCCGACGCACATCAAGCACATGGAGGCGGACCCGGATTTCGATTCCGTCCGCGACCACCCGCGATTCCGGCAAATGCTGGCTTCGGCCAAGGGGCGGCTGGGGCTCGCGACAACCGCCGCATAGGGCCTGGATGGATCGTTGTAGCACCCCTGGGTGTTCAGCCTCCAAACAACCCTAGTTTGGAGCCATCCCCTTGCGTTTCCACATCCTTCTTGCGTCGGCCGCGGCGCTCGCGCTCGTCGGCTGCAACAACTCGAACGGCCAGGGCGCCGATCAGTCGCAGGTTGGCGATTCCGACGTCGACCCGAAGAGCCTTGAAGAGCAGCTGATGGCGGCGCTCGACGACGCGCCCAAACACGGGCTCACCAGGGACCTGTTCCTCAATGCCGAGCTGCAGGGCGACGGCAACCAGCGCGGCCAGGAGCTGCTCAAGGTCGCCAGCGCCTATGCGTCGGCGCTCGCCAACGGCAAGACCGATCCGACCAAGCTGCGCGAGGTCTACACGGTGCCGCGCCCGAACATCGACGTCGATCAGGGCCTCAGGCAGGCTATCCACGACAACAAGCTTCGCGACTGGCTCAACTCGCTTGCTCCGCAGACCGAGGAATATCGCGCGCTCTCGGACGCCTTCGTTAAACTGGTTCAGCGCTCTCCCGATCTTCCCGATTCGCAAATCCCGAGCGGCGACACGATCGAGCGCGGCGACACCGATCCGCGCGTCCCGGCAGTCGTCAGGACGCTGCAGTCGCTCGGTTATCTGCCCGCCGCCGAACAGCCGGGACAGGCGCAGACCGAGGGTCTCTCGGGCAACCGCTACACGCCGGTGATCGCTCAGGCGGTCTCGCGATTCCAGGCCGACACCGGCCGCAAGGTCGATGGGGTTGTCGGGCCCAATACCGTCGAAGCGCTCAACAGCGGGCCCCGCGATCGCGCCCGCCAGCTTGCCGTCGCCATGGAGCGGCTGCGCTGGCTCGAGCGGGACCCGTCCGCGACCCGGATCGACGTCAACACCGCTGCCACGCTGCTCGACTATTACCGCGACGGACAGCACCAGGACCGGCGCAGGGTCGTCAACGGCGAGCCCGGATGGGAAACCCCGCAGCTCGGCTCACCGATTTACCGGCTCGTCGCCAACCCCACCTGGACGGTACCGGACTCGATCGTCGAGGACGAAATCTCGAAGAAAAGCGGCGCCTGGCTCGCACGCAACAACTTCGTCCGGAAGAACGGCCGCTGGGTTCAGCAGCCGGGTCCGCAAAATGCGCTCGGAGAGGTCAAGTTCGACATGAAGAACGACCAAGCGATCTACCTCCACGACACCTCCGCGAAGTCGCTGTTCAACCAGCCGGATCGGCACAGGAGTCACGGCTGCATACGGGTTGAAGGCGCGCTCGATTTCGCTCGGATGCTGGCCCGGGCAAACGGGGTTCTCGACGAATTCGAAAAGGCGCTCGCGAGCGGCGATCAGACTTTCGTCGAGCTCGACCAGGAAATTCCGGTGCGGCTGATGTACCACACCGCTTTTCTCGGCGAGGGCGGCCGGATCAATTTCGCCAGGGACGTTTACGGCTGGGACAATGACGTTGCCGAAGCGCTGGGCTACGAACGGCGCGAGCGCCCGCGGGTCGAGCATCGCCCGGGGGATGTCGGGCCATAGCTGAGCCGCCGAGCACAAGCGAAGCCGTTGCGCAGCAACGCGAGCTTGCGTCGAAGAGAGCGCGAAAACCGGCCAGCGGGTCGCCCCGGACTTGATCCGGGGTGAGCCCGACTGACGTCACGCGATTCACTCGCGTGACGGGCTGTTTTGAGTGACGGCCGCTAATTGTCCGCTTTCGACCCAAAGCCGTCATTCGGGGAAGAGGCTAAATGCCTCAGGCGGACGCTCTCGGCTGCCGCAGAGCTTGCTACCGGTCGGCCTCGATCAGCTGCTTCAGGCGATCGACACCGAAGTCGCGGCCGAAACCAGGAGCATTGCGGACATAAACGCAGCGGCGAAAACGCTGGTAGTCTCACGGGCCGAAGAGAAGTTGGCGAACATTGGCAAAAAATCCTTTGTGTCTGGCGGGACCAAGACCGATCCCCCGCCACTGACCATGCACAGGGCACGGAAACAAAGTGCCGCAAAGATCGATGAACGTCCGTATCGGGCGACGAGCGTCAGCGGCGGAGCGGGATGCGCAGGTTGGCTTCACCCCGATTGGCAAGATCAGCTTTATGTCCGCTTTCCACCCATTGCGGACATTAGCGCGGCAGCCGGGTCACTACGCATCATGCTCCTCCGCTTCTCCCGCCGGATTGGCGCGCGTCGGCATCGCCTTGATCTCCGGGATCAGCTTGCGCGCGAAGATGTCGTGCAGCCGTCGAAGCTCGCGGAACGGATCGGGATTCGCGTCGACCCGGATGTCCCACAGCGGATATTCTTCGCGGTCGACGATATAGATCGTCGCCGACCGCTCGCCCTTGACGTCGCCGCCGGCCGCATCTCCGGCTTCCAGCGCCTCCATCAATCGCTCGTCCAGCGGCTTTCCGGAACTTGCCTCGAACGCGGAGGCTGTCGCTTCGACCACTTGCCGCCCGGCCAGGCGGTTTCCCTGCACGCAAAAGCCCTCGCGTTCGACAGCGCCCGCCCAGGGGATGCATTCATCGCCGGTCCACACCGCGGTCCGGCCGTTCCGGTCGATGACGGCGCACTGCCGCGTTTGCGCCCGCGGGTCCTGCGAAGCCAGGATGTGCAGGACTTCCGGCGCTTCGCGGCCGTTCTGGAGAAGGCGAAGGCCGTCGATTCCCAAATACGGATTCAGCTTGGCCTGGGTCGCGACCGCCCCCACCCCTGCCTGGGCGTGGGTGAGGAGCTTTCCGACGGCAGGGATCGCGGTTGCGGCGGCGATCCCGAACATGCCGGTCTCCGGGCAGCGCACGATCAGCGAGAATGTCATCGGCTTCCGCTTCCGCTCACGGGCCGAATTCGAAGCGCCGGAGTATCACCGCCCGGCCCATCTTGCGATGATGAACTCCCGGGCGGCGCGAAATTCGGCCGGCGTGACTCGGCCGTCCCTGTCGCCGTCGGCGATCCGCTTGAACTGGCGCGCCGCAATGTCGGCCTCGCGGATCGACAAATGGCCGTCGCGGTTGGTGTCGAAGAAGCCGACTGCCCATTGCATCAGCTTGGAATCGCGCTCGAACAGCTCGATGGCCTTGGGATTGACAAGCCGGTAGTCGGCGGCCCGGTCGGCCGCCGTCGCCATTGGAAGCAGTGCTAAAGCGAGAAACAGGTGCATGATTATCCAACGCTCGAATGAAGTTTCGGGTGCGAGGCTGCTCCGTTCCGGCTTCCGGGGAGGCTCAACTCAGCGCGCTGCGCACCGCCCGGCACAAGGCGTCCGATCGGAACGGTTTTGCAAGCAGCGGCGAGTTGGGAGAGATCCGCTTGATCGCATCCGTCTCGCTATAACCCGAGACGAACAGGATCTTCTGGTCGGGCGCCTGTTCCAGAATCCGGCTGGCCACTTCGGCGCCCGACATCGCCGGCATGACGAAATCGAGCACGACCAGGTCCGGGCGTTCGTCGGCAAAAGCCTCCAGGCCGCATTTTCCATCGGGGCAGTCGCGCACCTGATAGCCTTCGTCGGCGAGCGCCTCGGCGATGAAGCTTCTGACGTCGGGGTCGTCGTCGACAACCAGTATCGAGGCCGACTTCTGCTCGGCCGGAGCGCTTTCGTCGCTGTCGCCGACGATCGCTGAATCCGCGGGGGCCTTCGCCGTTTTGAAGAACAGCTTGATCGCCGTGCCGTTGCCAGGCGACGTCTCGATTCGCGCGGTGCCGCCCGACTGGCGGGCCATTCCGTAGACCATCGACAAGCCAAGGCCGGTGCCCTTGCCGATCTCCTTGGTGGTGAAGAAGGGCTCGAACGCCCGGCTGGCGATCTCCTCGTCCATTCCGGTGCCGGTGTCGCTGATGCACAGCTCGACATAATCGCCGTCGTCGAGTTCCGGGTCCGACGTGATGCTGGTCGAGCAGGTGACGAACTTGAGCACTCCGCCGTCGGGCATTGCATCGCGAGCGTTGATCGCGAGGTTGAGCACCGCGACCTCGAGCTGCGTCGGGTCCGCCATCACCGGAATGCGGGCGTCGTCGAGGTCGAACTCCTTGGCGATCCCCGGTCCGAGCACGTTCTTCAAGAGCGGCTGCATGCTCTCGATCAGCGGCCCGATCTCCACCGGCCTGACCTCGAGCCGCTGCACGCGGCTGAACGCCAGCAACTGCCCGGTGAGCCGGGCGCCCCGCTCGGCCGCGGTCAGCGCATTGACCGCATAGCGTTTGAGCTTGGCGTCCTCGACTCGCTTGGCGACGAGGTCGAGCCCGCCGACCACCACCGTCAGCAGATTGTTGAAGTCGTGCGCGATGCCGCCGGTCAGCTGGCCCAGCGCTTCCATCTTCTGGCTCTGGCGAAGCTGCTCCTGCGCCGCCTTCAGGTCGGTGATGTCGCGCGCCTCGAACAGAATATAGATGGTCTTGCCCTCGCGGTCCTTGACCGGCTGGAAGGCGACATCGAGATAGGCCGTCGGAACACCGGGCTTCTCCATCGCCACCTGGGTCGTGAACATCTCGCCCCTTGCCGCCTGCTTCACCCCTTCCTTCACCACCGGGATATGTTGCGGATAAGCCTTCAGGGTCGGCGAGTCCCAGAACTTCAATCCGATCGCCTCGTCCGGGTCTGGATGACGCCAAGCCTCCTTCCGGTGGTTGAGGGCGAGGACGGCGCCGTCGGTGTCCAGCAGCACCAGCACCTCCAGAACCGCCTCGAAGATCCCGCGGAACCGGGCCTCGCTGCTGGCAAGCTCGGCGGTCCGCTCCTCGACCTGCGCCTTGAGCTCGAGCTCCGCCTCCTTGGCCAGAGTGATGTCGGTCGCCGCCCCGATGAAGCCGTTCAATTCCCCGTCCGGCCCGAAGCGCGGCGAAGAGACGCTTCGAAGCCAGCGATAGGTTCCGTCGCCGCGCCGGAACCGCCCCTCCAAAGCGAAAGTCTTCAACGTCGCTTCCCCGGCGACGCTCTCGGCGACGATCCGCTCCTCATCGTCGGGATGGATCACCTGCCGCCAGTCGTAGGTGCGGGCGACCTCGCGATCCTCGAGGCCGAGAAAATCCATGTAGGCGTCGTTGACGAAGTCGCGGGTTCGGTCGAGCCTGGTCACCCACATCAAGGCCGGCGCCTGGTCGGCGATCCGCCGGAACCTGTCCTCGCTCTCGCGAAGCGCGCGCTCGGCGGTCCTCTGCTCGGTGACGTCGCGGACCAGGATCACGACCCCGTCGATGCGCCCGTCGGTCCCCCGCCACGGAACATATTCGACCTGGACGGCGGCATGCGCGCCACTGTCATGCTCATAGTCGGCGACGAAGAACTGCCGCTCGCCGGAAAGCGCTGCCCGAAGTAGCGGCTCGCGATGGCCCCAGGCGCTGTCGCCGAGCACCTCGCGCATCGTCCGCCCGAGGATGTCGCTGCGCGGCCTGTCGAACCATTCGGCAAGCCGCCTGTTCAAAAACTGGTAGCGGAACTCGCGGTCGACATACGCGAGCATCAGCGGAAGCAAATCGGCGAGCGCAAGCATTCCCGGCCCGGTGAAGAATTCGGGCGGAAGCTCGTGCGGAAGGCTTCCGGGCGAAGGCTGAGGATCGAGCTCGGCGGCGGAAACCCCGGCCGGCCCGCCCGCCCCGCCGTCCCTGGCGGCCGGCTTCGGGCCGGCCTTGTTTTTGCGCCGCGTTGCCATGTGATCCCAAGGATTGCGCGAAACGATTGAGGAGTCACGTTTTTGCGCGGCTTTCGTTCCATCAGCGAAACACCAACAGCAAGACCGCAGGCGCGAAGCGCCCCTCGGCGGGGAGGGTGCGGGGAGGCTTCAGACGAATGCCGAGTACAGGTCTCGCCATTCGGGGTTCATCGCTTCGATTTCCCGCAGCTTCCAGATGCGCTTCCATTTCTTCATCTGCAGCTCTCGTGCGCGAGCTTCCTGAAAATCGTCGAACGCTGCGTACCAGACAAGGAGCTTGCAGCCGTATTTCCTGGTGAATCCGGGAACAAACCCGTTGCGGTGCTCCCACGCGCGTTTGGCGAGGTTGCTGGTGACACCGATGTACAGCGTCCCATTACGGCCACTTGCCATGATGTAGACGAACCCGCTTTTCACCGGGTCCATGTACCCCTGCGAAGGCAGGGGTCCAGACCGGGAAAAGAGTCTGGGCTCCTGCCGTCGCAGGAGCACGAAGCTTTCCTATTTTGATTTCATCTGCTTCAGAATCGTCGATGAGCGATTCGCAACCCACCCATGCGGCGAACCAGGCTCGTTTGGGGAACGAGCCGTTCGCAGCATCCTCTCTTGAAGGGAGGGGAGGTTTGCCAGCCGATCCGCAACTCGAAGCCCTCCTGAATTTCGAGCCGGTGGCGCGCAAGGTGAAGCGGCGCGACGGCTGGACCCCCGAGCTCCAGCGCCAGTTCATCCGCCTGATCGTCGAGAAGGGATCGCCCCAGCGCGCCGCCGTAGCGATGCGCAAGAAGCTTAGTGGGATCGAGGCGCTGTACCGCGAGGAGGGCGCCGAGAGCTTCCGCGCCGCCTGGGACGGCGCCGTCGACCTGGCCGCCGACCGCGAACTGGCCAGAGCGAGCGCGCGGATCGCCGCCGGAGTGCCCGCCGAGCCGCCGCACCGGAGAAAGACCCCGTTCGCGCCAGCCGCCGGCCCGCTGCCCGGCCAAATGCTCAACGAGCATGGCGAGTGGGAGGACGAGGAGTCGCTCCGGCGGCGCGCCGGGGAAGCGCGCGACAGCATTTCGCGAAAGCTGCTCAACTGCCGGCGGCTTTACCTGCGGGAGATCAGCGACAGCCCCGGCAAGCGCGCGGCGTTCGAGATCCTGACCGAGCTTGCCATAGACTGGGACAGAGCGGAGCGGCTGGAAGCGCAGGCCGACGAGCCGTGGCGCAAGCCCAACATGCGCGAGCCCGACATGCTTCTGACGGCGGAGAACGGGTGGATGGGCGACATGGCGCATGGCTCCAATCGAATGGCGGAAGCCCGCGAGGCGCTGAACGAGGAGCTCGTCCGACAGGGAAAGCCGCCAATCGACTGGAGCCAGGACGGGCCGGACAAAGTCGAAGCGCAGTCATGCCGGGGGCATGACGAGCATTCGGCTGGAGCGCAGCCTCCCGGACAGTCGGAGCCGAGGATAAGGGGGCTCTGATAAAGTGCAGGTGCGGCGCGGGAGGCGCGGGTGGAGTGGGAGGCGGCGAAAGCCAACAAGCAAATTTGACGTAAGCTCTTGAAACTGCATAGCCTCAACCTCGCTCGGGTGGGGGAACCGAGGCTGTAGTTTTGCGGAGGCCATTTTTCTTCGAGGGGATTGAGCGACTAGAGGCACTAGTCGCCGATCCCAGCACACCTCAGTCTTCGCTCGCTGCGATCGCG
>JBPCOC010000027.1:0-14583 GCA_051000635.1 Sphingomicrobium sp.
TGTCGATTTGATGCTTGGCGTTGGTCGGGTGCAGTCTTGTGTCCGGCCTGTTGATGCGGTCATCGACCGCTGGCCCTGATGGTATCCGCGAGCTGGGTTCCATTCTGCTTTGCTGGCTTGATGCCACAGACATTAGGCGGATTTAGCCAGCTCCCGGTCTGACCGGTTTGCCATCACATCACATCGTCCTCACAACCTCGAAGCTGTTGTTCCTCCTCAGCTGATCATGTGGCGGCAACCGGCTGACCACGGACAGAAGCAAGTAACCAGCGGCAGGACGACCCGGGAGACTTGACACCATGGCCCATTACAGAAGCGGACATAAGGCTAATCGCCCTTCAGAGCCCGTATAAGCCGCCCAGCAGCCCGCCGCAGCGCAACCGCCTCGTTCGTCCACGCGCCATGCTGCCATGCACCGTTGGCCTCACCCTTTGGCGCGCCCGGGCTTGCCCCTCCGTGCATGTAGCAGACCCTTTTGCCCCTCATCGCGGCGGAGCGGCACAACTTCCCCGACCTGTTCTTCGCGTGGCAACGCGGGGCGTTCCGCAGACTCGCCGGCTCTTCCCGTGCCATGGGGTTGCCCGCACGCACCTGGTGCCCCCCTGTCGACGTGGACGTGTTGATGCTGATGCACATGCTTTTCAACCTTGATTGTCTGCCGGGTTGTTCTCTTGCCCTTCGCTCTAGCCAGGGCATCCATTTGCATGACAAACGTTCGAGCCAGTTTGCCCGCAGTCGCAGCCGTGCGCGGGTCCATGATGCTCCAGCCTTCCAGCGCGGCCTTGCTCGCCTTCATGGTCATCAGGTGGACTGCCGCCATTTGAGCTGCCAGCGCAGCCTGCATCTCGTTCCGCGGCTTCACCCCGGCCACGACATTTAGGATCATATTGAGCTCGTCGGCGTCGGGATACCACTCACCCCCCTCGCCTTCGTCCTCGTCCGGGTGCCACGCCTTCGAGCAGAGCTCGGTCAGTTGCGTCAGGAAGACCGTCGCCGTTGCCGTCGAGCGCGTCCCGATGGCATCGAAGACCATGGCTTCCCAGGCGTCATGATCGCCGTGTGGCGAGGAGAGCGTGTAGGCGCCGGTAACCCGCTCAACCGCCACCTCTACGCCGGGATTTGCATGACGGCGCTTAAGGCGAGCGCGAGCCTTTTCGACGTGCGGCTTCAGATTATCCGGCATTGGCGGTTTTTCCGCGGCCTTGCGACGTCGGGGCACCGCCCGCTGAGGGGTGTTGCTCCTGTTCACTTCTTTGAGCGCCCCAATAGGAGATCATCTTCGCTCATTGCAGCCTCGCCAGATCCCACAGAAGCACGGCACCCATTGCAGCCTGGCGGGTGAACACCGCCCGCGCACCAGCGCCGGCGTCAACGATGCAGGCCCGCTCATCGAGCAGGAGGGTGCGCCGGCCATCGAGCCACACGGCTAGGCCATCGTGATCCGGGTTGCCGCCGATCGTTGGTGAGCAGCCCCACAGGCTCAGTGGTGGCCAACCCAGTGACAGAGCTTGAGACGCCCACCCATCGGCCGCCAGTCGGACTGCGTCAGCTACCACGGCGCACCACACCTGCGGCCGGGTAACGTTGGGAGGCTTCATTGATTGCAGGCGGCGGAGTCCGTCGCGCAGGTCAGCCGGCAACCGATCCCCTGCTAAAGTCGCTAAAGTTGCTAAAGCGGGCTCTACTTTAGCAGGTTTAGCATCTTTAGCAGCTTGCCCCGGGTCACCGTCGCTGTTGGCGCGGAGCCACTTCTCAGGGTCAAAATCGACGACACCCATGTCAGGCTCCTCTCAGTGCATAGACTTCGCGGCGAGGTGTGCCGCGGACCTTCGCGCTCCCTTCCACCTTCACGATCCACCCGTGATCAAGCAGGACGGTTATGGCCCGCTGCGCGACCTCCTTGGTGCGGATGGAATTAGGGCCGAGCTGGTAGATGTCGGGAACGGAGAAGAGGCGCCCGCCGTCCCGCACGCCGGTTACATGCGGCCAGCCCTCCTGCAGCCATTTCAGCGCGGCTTCAGCCAGACGAACGTCCTCTGAGACATAGCCGACCTCAGCGAGCCGCAGCCCTTCCCCGAGATACCATTTCGCCAGGGTAATGCCACGGCTCAGGGAGGACTGATCCAGCTCCGACACGTCAGGGTTGTCGAACATCGCCAGCACCGCGGCCAGCCGTGCCGCATGTTCAGGGATCTTGTTGGCCAGGCCGGCCACAGGCCGCAGCGTACCGTTTGCCCCCAGTTCCTTTTCGATGGAGTCGGCAAAGGCGCGCCACAGCGCGGCAGCGCCTTCTGACATTGACAGCGGCCTGGGGTCCAGCTCCCCGGGCTTCCCCTCCACGACCTTGTAAGGTCGCTCGAACGCATCCAGCACCCGCGCACCGAATCGATTGATTGCCGGCCGAGCATCGATTGATGGTTCGCGAAAGATTCGCGTGCCTGCCAGCGATTGCGGGGCAGCCACCAGCAGGCGGGAAAACAGGCCCTGGTCCAGCAACGTCTCATCGGCCAACCAGTTGGTAGCAGCCGCGACTTGGATCATAAGGTGCAGCGAGACGCGCCGGCCGAACAGGACCGTTGCTCCGTCCAGCGATCGCAGACGCTTTACCGGCTTGCCGTCCCACAGATGAGAGAAGCCAGCCGCTGTCTTAAGCGCGTTCTCCTTCGACATGCCCGAGCCGCCAACGAACATTCCACCTTCATCGGCAAACAGACCCATCGAAGGCTGACCGATGGCGAGATATTTGTGCAGCCCCTCCAGCGTCGGCTCCGGAAAGGTGAGGGCGCAATCCAGCGGGGGATTAGGAGCTTGCCCGACGCCGTCCAAGGCGTTGGCTATCTCCTTTCGACTCCCATCTTTTCCTGCCTTGGCCTTGGCCGCTGCGCGAGCCGCGTCAAAAGCCTCTTTGTCGTTCTGGTAGTCGGCGCGGGTCTGCACCAGATCGTCCGTCAGGTTTCGCTCGTGCTTCTCCAGGGCCCACCCTAACTCCTGGTCCGCCGACGACTTCCGGTCCCCGCTGCCAGCGACCGACAGCAGGAACAGGGACAGCGGCCGAGCATGGCCGGTCGGCAGGACCACGTTCGCATGAGCCTGCACGGCGAGCGCCGCATGGGAGAGCGCCGACTGCGCACATATTTCGAGCGGAGCCTGAATGATGTCGTGCGTGCCCCGCACCGCACTTCCGATTACCCCCCCCAACGCTTCGACAGGATAGGGCTCTGCGTCACGTAACGCTCGACGTAGCGGCCGCGGCGGCTCAATTTCTATGATCTCGGCGCTCTTCAGCCGATCCTTCATCGCGTGCGCGTTCATGAGGTTATCCCCTGCAATTCGGCATTGAAGTCTTTGTGGCCACGAGCAGGGCGGACGATCCGAGCCTCCCGACCTTGGAGTGCGAAAGCTTCGGCAGCCCGCTTGGCGTGACATTCCCCGCTGGCATCGTTGTCAGCACCGATGACGACAGTGTGCACCCCGACCGGCAGCTGCATTGCTGCCATGTTGCCTTCACCGGTCGCGGACCACACCGCCTGTCCAAACTCTTGCTGGAGGGTTAGCCCGTCCTCGAGCCCGCCCGTCACCACCAGTTGAGCGGCGCAGGGAGCCAGCCTGATTGCCGCCCCGCGCACCCTGCCCAGGCTCAGCTTGGGAGTGGGCACATCAGCCTTTCCGCTGCCGTCAGGCTTAAGGTAAGTCCGCTGAACGCCGACGGTCTTGTTGTTGACGCTGGCGAGCAGGGCGACGAGGCATGGATGAAGGCCCCCGCGGGAGCCATAACGAAGCCGCGCAAAGCGGATCGAGGCGGAAATGGGGAGATGTAGACCCCGGCCGCGCAGATAGGCTTCAGCGGGCGTTCCAGCGACAGGAGCGGCGCTTCGCCAGATAGCTATGGCCTCTCCGGTTGTGTCCCGCTCAGGCTCGTCGTGTAACCGGCGGACTGCAACCACCGGCACTTGCCCACCCTGGAGCATGGCAGCAGCTTCAGGAAGACTCACGTCGTGGAGTCGCTGGAGGTAGTCGAGCACGTCCCCCGAAGCGCCGCAGCCGAAGCAATGAAACCTCACTCCACCGTCGAAGATGGTGAAGCTCGGCGAGCGATCGGCGTGGAACGGGCAGCAGGCTTTCCACTCGTTTCCAGCCCGTTGAAGCTTGAGCGAAGCCCCGACGACAGAAGGCAGTGGATGGCTGGCGACAACCGCCGGGATGTCGATCGCGTGGGTCATCTCCGCTCGCTTTCCACCTCGGTAGCGATTGACCGGAGCTGGATGCCCTGCTTCCTTGACCTCGCTACATGATTTGTAGCGTTCGGCCGGCAGCAGTTTGCGCCGATGGGGCAGCGGGGAGTCCTCACGCGGATTCCCCCGGTGAGCACTCGCCGAAGCTGGGACCCGTTCGATGTGGCTTCGAGACGCTTGTTGCGGCACCATGATGCGCACCGTCCCTCAGGGGCGTGCAACTAGTTCCACGGGCGGTGCGCTCTGATTTGGCCCCGTTTGCCGCGATGAAAGCGAGGTTCGGCGCGTCGGTCCTGCTGTTGGACGAAGCTCGAGTTTTCGCCTCTCTGCGATTCAGTTTCGCGCAAGTTTGCGGCCGCACTGGATGAAGCGCGCAGTGTGACGACGAGCACGCAGCGACTTGCTCGCGCCAACTGCCTCCGCCGCATCCCGGATCGTAGATGCAGGCGCGGCACATGGCGTTGATCGCCCGGCGGAGCGAAGCCACTGCTTTATGCGCCCAAGTCAGCCGAAACATCCTCGCCGGAGGCAAGCGCCCGTACACTATGAGTACGGACGAGGCGCCTTCGCCCGATGCTAACCGTCTCTAGCTGTCCCGCTTGTATGAGCTCGTAAATCTTGGACCGGCCGAGGCCGAGGGCTTTCGCCGCGTCCGGTATGCTGCAAAGTAAAGCGTCCATAGTGCTGTCTCCATTCACATGCTGAGCCTCGCGGGCTGCAGCGACTGGAAACAGTTACGGGCAGATGAGCGTAGCTTTCAAAGGCTCCACTCTAAAGATTTTTCACGAGCGAATAGAGACTGGCGGCTGGCTCGCCTCGACGAGCATTCCTCTCAAATCTGGTATCTTGTTGAGGTTCAGGGCGAGCTTGGCGACACGAGAATAGAACTCGGGCCATGGACCGCGGGTTTTGCTTTCTGGCCAGTTGTCGACGGTTGCTCGTCTGCCGGTTAGCTCCTCGTAGGTCGGTGCCAACTCTCGGGCAAAGCCGATGAGGCGGTTGCGACTAGCGCGCTCGCGCCACCTCGATTGCTGCCGAGGCACTAATGCAGCGGCTTCCTCAAGAAGCTGTTGTGCCCACACGAGCTCACCGTGGAGAGTGATAAAGCGTTCGAAGTCGGGGAATACCGGCGGTGCCATCCCGCCGCTCAGTCGGCCGGAGCCGGGCGCGCGCTTTCGTGCGATCCAATCGATCCAATTGTGGGAGGAATCATCGAGCTTTTCTACCTGTTTCGCGGCGGAACCCAATTGGCGCGCAGCGGCTAGTAGCTTGCTCTTGGAGGCTGTGTTTTCGGGAGTGTTTCTCCTGTCGGTCATAACTACGGCCTCCTGAATCTTTCGCAGGAGCGGCTGCAGGTCACGTTCGCAGAACGGGAGCCCATCAAGAGCTGCTCTGAGATCTTCCACGGTCAATTGTCCAACCGGATACTCCGCGATTGCTTGGTCTAGACGCGCTGCCAAGCTCAACGTGAGGTCCGACTGCAAACGGCTGCGGGGATCGGCGAGCAAAAAGCACCCCAAGCGTCCATCAATTCTCTGCGCTTCTCTAAAAAGTCAGTGCGGCGGTAAGCCGCCTCGACTTTATTTTGGATCGCGTGCGCCAGGGCCGCTTCGGCGATTTCCCCTGCGAAGCTCGTCTTCTCAGCCGCCCAGTCGCGAAATGCGGAGCGGAAGCCGTGCACTGTAAATGGCTGTCCCATGTCGCGAACCACCTTGAGCAGCGTCATGTCGCTAAGCGGCCGGCCGCGTTTCATGCCGTGAAAAACGTAATCGCTGCCGCCGATGCGAAGTTCAGCGGCGCGCCTGAACACATCTAAGGCCGCCGGTGAGAGGGGGACTACGTGTGTCTTTCCCGCCTTCATCCGTTCGGCAGGAACTGTCCACGTTGCCGCGTCCAGGTCAACTTCGCTCCAGTTCGCCCCACGAATCTCACCAGAGCGAGCAGCCGTCAGCACCAGTGCCTCTAGCGCTAGCCTCCCCATGCTCATTCGTTTCCTCGTCGCATCCAAAAATTGGGGGACACGAGAGTAAGGCATCGCTTCAAATCGACCCGTCTTGCGAGGCTGTCGGGGAAGCGACTTGTTCACCGCCCCCATGCCAAACGGATGTGCGCGCCAGCCCTTGCCATGCGCGTAGTCGAGCACAGTCCCGATCCGCTGTCGCACGCGCCGCGCCGTCTCTGGCTTTGTTAGCCAAATCTCCGCCAGCGCGTCTCGGACATGACCGGTGTCGACTTGATCGATCCGGAGATTGCCGAAGTGCGAAAACACATAGGTTTGTAGCGTCGCGAGCCACTGCGCGCTGTGCTTGCCGTTTCGCCAGCCGGGCTTGTGCTCGGCGTGCACTGCCTTGGCCGCATCACAGAACGTGGGGATGCGCTCAATCGACTTCCGCTTCGCCTCTAGCGGATCGACTCCCGCCCTGAGGTGCTTGCGGTAATCGCGGGCCTTGTCACGTGCCTCAGCTAAGGAAACATCTTTGAAAGAGCCGAGCCCGTAGTCACGCCGCGTTCCATTCGATTGCAGCCGGGCGACCCAGCTCTTGGAGCCTCCGGGGCGGACCTCCAGCAGCAGTCCGTCGCCGTCGTGGTAGCGGCCTGGCTCTTTTACGTTGCGCACTTGAAGCGGGTTTAGTTTGCCCATTTTCCCCGCTCTCGCTGTCCGACCCCACGTTTCACCCCACGCTTTCGTGTGGATTGAGGCGAATGTCAACGGACGGCAGCGCGCAAGTGGCGCCTGGTATCAGCCGATTTCTAAGGATTTCTGGACGCTAGCGGACTTTAGAAAATCAGCTGCTGGCGGAGCGGGAGGGATTCGAACCCTCGATACGGTTTTGCCGTATACTCACTTTCCAGGCGAGCGCCTTCGACCACTCGGCCACCGCTCCGCCCGCAGCCAGTTGGCTGCATAACCAGAACACCTGGAAAGGACGTGCCATGTAAGGGTCACTCCGCCGCCGGGCAAGCTTGCCGCGCTCGCCACCAAGCCCCTATGGCGCCGCGATGCGCCGCGTGGGAACAGCACCCTCGGCCTCGGACCTCGAGGCGATCGCCCGCCGGGCGCTCGAACAGCTGCCGGAGCCGTTCGCATCGCACCTGGGCGACGTCGTTCTCCAGGTCGAGGAGTTCGCCGACGACGAAACGCTCGCGGCGATGGGGATCGCCGAGCCGTTCGAGCTCTCCGGTCTCTACGAAGGCATTCCGCTGACCGACAAGAGCGTCTCCCACTCCGGCACCTTGCCGGACCGGATCCGCCTTTTCCGCCGGCCGATCCTCGATGAATGGTCGGCAAACGATTACAGCCTCGAGCGGCTCGTTCGCCACATCGTGATCCATGAGATCGGCCATCATTTCGGCTTCTCCGACGAGGACATGCACGCCCTCGAGGAGCAATCGCAGGACGAGCCGGAATGACATTGCTGCTGCGACTCGACGGGGTGACCCTGCGGCGCGGCGGGCGGCTTCTGTTCGAAGAACTCGACCTGGCGCTGGGTGCCGGCGAAGCGCTGCAGGTGACCGGCCCCAACGGCAGCGGCAAGTCGAGCTTGATCCGGCTTGCGGCGGGACTTCTGCAGCCCGACCGCGGGAGGGTCGAGCGGGCGGCCGTGGCGCTCGCCGACGACGCGCTGGCGTTGGATGAGGAGCTCCCGCTCAACAAAGCGCTGCGCTTCTGGGGCGCCGCCGTTGATGAGGCGATGGCTGCGCTCGGGCTTTCGGAGCTCGCCGATGTTCCCGTGCGGCTGCTCTCCGCCGGCCAGGCGAAGCGGGCGGCGCTGGCGAGGGCTTCGGCTTCCGGCGCCCCTTTATGGCTGCTCGACGAGCCGGCGAATGCACTGGACCCGGCCGGAATGGAGCGTCTCGGCGCTCTCATCCGTCGGCACCGCGATTCGGGCGGCGCGGTGGTGGCGGCGTCGCATGTTGAACTTCCGGGCGAGTGGGCGAAGCTGGAGCTAGGCCGATGATCGGGCGGCTTGTCGTTCGTGAAGTACGGCGGGGTCTGAGCGGTCCGGCGTGGCTTCCGGCCGCATTCTTTCTGCTCATCGCGATCCTCGTGCCGTTCGCGGTCGGGCCGGATTCCGGGCTGCTTGCAAGGATCGGGGGCGGCGCCTTGTGGATCGCGGCTTTGACCGCCGCGCTGCTGCCCGTCGAGCGGCTGGTCGAGCCGGACCGGGCCGACGGAATGCTCGACCAGCTGTTTGTGCGAGGGGTTGCGGACGAGAGCGTTGCCGCGGCCAAGATCGCAGGTCACTGGTTGGCCTTCGCTCCGTTACTGCTGGTCAGTGCAGCGGCCGGGGCGCTTTTGTTGCGGATACCGCCAGAGCGGCTTCCAGACCTTCTCATTGCGCTTGGCGTCGGGAGTCTCGGCCTGGCGGCGCTTGCGGTCGCCGTCGCGGCGCTGACCGCCGGGCTCCCTCGCGCCGGAGCGCTTGCCGGGCTCCTGCTCCTGCCGCTTGCGATCCCGCTATTGATCTTCGGCGCCGCGGCCTCGGCCGATTTCGGCTCGGGCGCGCTTCTGATCGAAGCTGCGATCTCGCTGCTGCTCGTCGCCGGCGCCCCGTTCGTTGCCGGCGCGGCGATCCGCGCGTCTAGGACCTAGACCAGCGGGCGAAGATCGCAGTCGGCAGAAGCAGCCCGCGCGACTCTTCTCTCACCGCCATTTCGCCCATCTCCACCTTTCCGCCGAGGTCGCCGAGCGTCCGTTCAACCAGCTCGCCGATCGCCAGCGCCGACATCCGGACAGCATAGACGGTGAGGACGAGGAACCGGCTTTGCTCGTCGAGCAGCTGCCGGCAGTCGGCAAGCAACGGCGCCAGGCTTTCCTCCAGCCGCCACACCTCGCCATTGGGGCCGCGGCCAAACTTGGGCGGGTCGAGCAGGATTCCGTCGTAGCGGCGGTCGCGCCGGACCTCGCGGGCGGTGAACTTGCCGGCGTCGTCGACAATCCAGCGGATCGGCCGGTCGGCGAGCCCGGAGAGCTTGGCATTCTCCTTTCCCTGCTCGACCGACTTCTTCGACGCGTCGACGTGGACGAGACGCCCGCCCGCCTCGCTCAGAAACAACGTTCCGACGCCGGTGTAACCGAACAGGTTGAGCAAGTCGGCGTCCGCTGCTCGTTTACTCATCCAGTCCCATTGCGGCGCCATGTCGGGGAAGAAGCCCAAGTGGCGGAAGGGCGTGAGCGAGGCATTGAAGCGCACTGCGCCGCGCGACAATTCCCATTGAGGCGGCACGTCGCGATGACGTTCCCAGCGGCCGCCGCCCTCTTCGTCGGAACCCGGGACGAAGGTCGCGTCTGGGCCCCACCGGTCGAGCGCCGGAGGCCACATCGCCTGCGGCTCCGGCCTGGCGACGGTGACCGGCCCGTAGCGTTCCAGCTTCCGGCCATTGCCGCAGTCGATCAAGCCCCAGTCGTCCCAGGGCTCGGCAACCAGGGTCGTAAGCTTGCCGGTCACTCCTCTCGAAGCCGCTTGCGAAGAGCGATGATGTAGATGCCGAGCGCAATTGCAGCGAACAGGAACCATTGCACCGCGTAGAAGCGGTGGTTGGTCGGGATCGACTCCAGCGACGGAAGCGCGCTCGGCTCGAGCCCCTCAGGAGCGGAAGCTGCGACCAGCCGGACACGGTGAACACGGTCGGGCGCGATCACTCCGGTGACCGGCCCGCCCGTCCAGCGCCACTTCGCCCGCGGGTCCGTGGACCAGCCAAGCTCAACCGCCATTCCGGGGCCTTCGGCTCCGGTCGTGCAGTGGACGATATGGACATAGCCGGATTCGCCGTCGCGATTTGCGCCGGCCGTCGCCCGGTGAGTGACCGGCTGGAGGCAATAGCCCGTCGCCCAGCGGAACAGCGGCGGCGGGGCATTGGCCGGAGCGGTCGGGAAGGCGATCGGCGGGAGCTTGGAGGCGGTTCGATATTGCTCGATCAGCCCATCCTTCCACTGGGCGCGGCTCAACTGCCAGATGCCGAGCGCGATCATAATCGCCACGGCCGCGGCGACGAGCAAGGTCGGCAGGGCCGGGATTTTCCGGCTCATTCGACGATCCGCCCTTCGCGGGCGCGGTGGAGAAATTCCTGAGTCAGGAGCAGTGCCTTTCCCAAGCGAAGCCCGATTATCGTCATTGCCAAGCCGATAGGAATCCAGACGATATGTACCCACCAGGGTGGCGAGAAGGCGCCGTCGACCGACAGCGCTCCAGCCACCAGGCCAGCTCCGACGATGAAGATCAGGAAGGCCGCCGGGCCGTCACCGACGTTGAAGCTCGAAAAATCGAGGTCGCACGCGCGGCATTGGTCGGCAAAGCGGACCCACCCCGCAAACAGGGTCTTCGATTTGCAGCGCGGGCAGCGGCCGGCGAGCGCGCCGGAGAGAGGGGAGGCCTCCCGCACTAGTGCGTCGGCGCGCCCCAGCCGCCCCAGACATAGATCGACACGAACAGGAACAGCCACACGACGTCGACGAAGTGCCAGTACCAGGCGGCCGCCTCGAAGCCGAAATGCTCCTTGGGGGTGAAATCGCCCTTCATCGCCCGAATCCAGCAGACGATCAGGAAGATCGTTCCGACGATCACGTGGAAGCCGTGGAAGCCGGTCGCCATGAAGAAAGTCGAGCCGTAGATGCCGCCTTTGAAGTCGAACGGGGCCACCGCATATTCATAGGCCTGGATGCTGGTGAACAGCAGTCCGAGCAGGATTGTCAGAAGAAGCCCCAATTTGAGCCCGTTGCGGTCGCCGTGGATCAGCGAATGGTGCGCCCAGGTGACAGTCGTTCCCGAGCACAGGAGGATCAGGGTGTTGAGAAGCGGAAAGCCCCAGGGATTGAGGACATGGATACCCTCGGGCGGCCAGACGCCGCCGACCGATTCGACCGCCGACGGGAACAGCGCCGCGCTGTAGAAGGCCCAGAACCAGGCAAGAAAGAACATCACCTCCGAGGCGATGAACAGGATCATCCCGTAGCGCAGGTGAAGCTGGACGACGGGTGTGTGATAGCCCTCTTTCGCCTCGCGGATGGTGGTTGCCCACCAGTTCCACATGGTCACGATCACCATCACGAAGCCGGCGATCATGATCGGCACGCCGTAGGGATTGTCGTGGAACCACATGATCGCGCCGCCGGTCAGGGCGAGCGCGGAGAAGGCGCCGATGATCGGCCAGGGATCGGGCTCAACCAGATGGTAATCGTGGTTCTTGCTGGCCGCCATTACATGCTTCCCTCGTGTGTCGTCGGCGCGGCTCTAGCTGCCCGGCGTTTCGGTTTCCACTGGATAAAAGGTGTAGCTCAGGGTGATCTCGCTGATGCCCGCTGTGTCGGGATCCTCGCGCATCTTGGGATCGACGAAGAAGATGACCGGCATGTCCACCGCCTCGCCGGGCTTGAGCGTCTGCTCGGTGAAGCAGAAGCACTCGATCTTCGAAAAATATTTGCCGGCCGAGGCCGGCGAGACGTTGAACACCGCCCGGCCGGTCGTCGGCCTGGCGACGAGATTCGTCGCTCGGTAGGAGGTCTTCATCTGGGCACCGGGCGCGACCCGGATCCGCTTCTCGACGGGCTCGAATTTCCAGGGAAGGCTTCCGCTGACGTTGGCGTCGAAGCGCACTCCGATCTGCCCCGCAACCGCTCCCGGCGCCGCCTCGGCCCGCTGGGTCGTCCCGCCGAAGCCGGTAACCTGGCAGAACAGGCGGTAAAGCGGCACCGACGCGAAGGCGAGGCCGAGCATCGCAAGGCCAAGCACCGCCATCAGCAGGGCGGTGCGGTTGTTGCGGCTGGCGACCGTGCTCATTTGCCCATTCCGATCTTGGCGATGGTGACCAGGAACAGAAGCACGACGAACGCGCCGAGCAGCCAGGCCATGATCCGGGCGCGCTCGCGCTGGCGGCTTCGAATGAGCTCGGCCTCCGGCTCCGGTTCCTCGCCGACGATCCTGGTCATTGTACCAGCCACCGGTCGACGACGAGCGCCGTGAACAGCGCGAACAGGTAGAATATCGAAAAAGCGAACAGCCGCTTTTCCGGTCCCATTTTCGACGGCTCGACCGCCGGGTTCCGGGCGACCTGGAGCGCTAGGATCACGAAGATGGTGCCGAGCGCTGCGGCCGAAATCCCGTAGATTGCGCCGGTCAGCCCAAGCAGCCACGGGGCAAGCGCCGTCGCAGCCATGATGACGCTGTAGGCCACGATCTGGCGCCGCGTCGCGGCGATCCCGGAGACGACCGGAAGCATCGGCACGTTCGCCGCGGCATAATCGGAGCGTACGAACAGCGACAGCGCCCAGAAGTGTGGCGGGGTCCACAGGAAGATGATCGCGAACAGAAGCAGCGGAAGGAGATCCACCTGCCCGGTCGCGGCGACCCAGCCGATCAGCGGCGGGAATGCGCCCGCGGCGCCGCCGATGACGATGTTCTGCGCAGTCCGGCGCTTCAGCCACACGGTGTAGACGAGCACATAGAAGAGGATCGAGGCGGCAAGCAGCAGCGCTGCGAGATGGTTCGTCGCAAGGTCCATCAGCAGCACCGAAAAGACGCTCAGGCCCACTCCGAAATGGAGCGCCGACTGCCGGTCCATCCGTCCCGCCGGCAACGGCCGGTTGGCGGTCCGCCGCATCATCGCGTCGATGTCCGACTCATACCATTGGTTGAGGGCGCTGGCGCCGCCTGCGGCCAGGGCAATGCACAGGATGGCCGTGAAGCCGATTGCCAGCGGCGGCATGACCGGCGCGGCGAGCAGCCCGGCGAGGCCGGTGAAGACAACCAGCCGAATGACTCCCGGCTTGGTCAGCGCGAGGAGGTCGCGCCAATCGGCGGGGAGGCTCTGTGCATTGGCGGTAACGGCGGTCATGTTCTCTCGCCTCCCCTCCGGTCGGGAGGGGAGGGTCCCTAATCGATTTTCGGCAGCGTCTCGAACTGGTGGAACGGCGGCGGGCTCGGAAGCGTCCATTCGAGAGTGGTCGCGCCCTCGCCCCAATAATTGCCCGGCGCCTTCTTGCCCCAGCCGAGCGACCAGAACAGGTTGACGAAGAAGACGAGCAGCCCGGCAGCGGTGATCATATATCCGACCGTCGACCAGTAATTCCACTCGGCGAATGCCGGAGTGTAATCGGGGATTCTGCGCGGCATTCCGTCGAGACCGAGGAAGTGCTGCGGGAAGAACACCAGATTGACGCCGATGAACATCAGGAAGAAGTGAACCTTGCCGAGAAACTCGTTGTACATCTTCCCCCACATCTTGCCGAACCAGTAATAGAAGCCGGCAAAGATGGCGAAGACGGCGCCCAGGCTGAGCACATAGTGAAAGTGCGCGACGACATAATAGGTGTCGTGCATGTAGGTATCGATGCCGCCATTGGCGAGCACCACTCCGGTCACTCCGCCGACGGTGAACAGGAAGATGAATCCGATCGCCCACAGCATCGGGGTCTCGAACGTCAGCGACCCTCCCCACATCGTCGCGATCCAGGAGAAGATCTTCACGCCCGTCGGAACCGCGATGATCATCGTCGCAGCGGTGAAGTACATCTTGGTGTCGAGGCTCATGCCCGTCGTAAACATGTGGTGCGCCCAGACGATGAAGCCGATGACCCCGATCGCGACCATCGCATAGGCCATCCCGAGATAGCCGAACACCGGCTTGCGGCTGAAGGTCGACACGACCTGGCTGATCATCCCGAAACCCGGAAGGATCATGATGTAGACTTCCGGGTGGCCGAAGAACCAGAACAGATGCTGGTAGAGCACCGGGTCGCCGCCGCCCGAGGCGTCGAAGAAGGTGGTTCCGAAGTTGCGGTCGGTCAGGAGCATGGTGATCGCTCCGGCGAGCACCGGAAGCGCCAGAAGCAGAAGGAAGGCGGTCACCAGCACCGACCAGACGAACAAAGGCATCTTGTGCAGGGTCATGCCCGGAGCGCGCATGTTGAAGATGGTGGTGATGAAGTTGATCGCGCCCAGGATCGAGCTTGCGCCGGCCAGGTGGAGCGAGAAGATCGCCATGTCGACCGCCGGGCCCGCCGCCCCCGAGGTCGAGAGCGGAGCGTAGACCGTCCAGCCGGTACCGGCGCCAAGGCCGCTCCCTCCAGGCACCAGCACGGAGCCGAGGAGAAGGCCGAACGCGGGGATCAGCAGCCAGAAGCTGATGTTGTTCATTCGCGGGAACGCCATGTCCGGAGCGCCGATCATCAGCGGCACGAACCAGTTGCCGAAGCCGCCGATCATCGCCGGCATCACCATGAAGAAGACCATGATCAGCCCGTGGGCGGTGATCAGCACGTTCCAATGGTGCAGCGCTTCGTCGAAGTTCGCGCTTCCGGCGCCGAGCGGCCAGCCTTGTGTCAGCACCTGGATGCCTGGCTCCATTAGCTCGG
>JBPCOC010000052.1:0-8375 GCA_051000635.1 Sphingomicrobium sp.
GCATGTTCTGCCGACTCAAAGACTGCCGACGCCTCGCCACCCGCTACGACAAACTCGCCGCCAACTTCCTCGGCAACATCCACCTCGCCGCCGCCATCATGTGGTGGTTATGAGTCTTGGCCCTAGATGCCGGGAGCGGGAGCCATCCACCCCATCTGCAATGGGTCGAAAGCGGCCTAAGCCGCTAACGCGTCGCGCCCCTCTCCGGGAAAAGCGCAAATATGACTCCGGGACGCTTTGTTCAGGTCAAGCACCAGCCATTGTCAGATCTGATTGCTCCGCCCCGGCTCCCCCACCACGTCGTCGTATCTGCCAATCGACTGCGCGCGCCCCTTGTCCAATCGCACGACGATGTCAGATCGGGCAATCGTCGACAGCCTGTGGGCAATGACGATGATCGTCCGCCCCTCCTCACCGAGGAGTTGAAGCGCGTCCATAACGGCAGATTCGGTTGTTTCGTCGAGCGCGCTCGTAGCCTCATCGAAGACAAGCACTGGTGCCTGCTTATAGATCGAACGGGCGATCCCGAGGCGCTGTCGCTGTCCTCCGGAGAGACGTACTCCCCGTTCCCCGACGTGAGTTTCATAGCCGTCGGGTAGCGACTCCACGAATTCGTGAAGTTGGGCCCTTGTCGCTGCTTCGATAACTCGTTCTTGATCGAGCGCCTCTGGCGGAACGCTGAGTGCAATATTCCGAGCAATGCTGCTATCGGCGAGGAAAATCGACTGTGGTACATGAGCGATGCTCCGCCGCCACCGGAGGCGGTTCTCGTTTGTCAACGGAACGCCGTCGACGCTAATCCGGCCTTCCGTCGGCTCCAGCAGACCCATGATGAGGTCCACCAAGGTGCTCTTGCCGCTGCCCGTTCTTCCAATTAGGGCAACAGACGATCCGCGCGGGATCTCAAGCGAGACTTTGTCAACGGCCCTCCCTCGTCGACTCGGATAGGAAAAGCTCACCTCCTCCAGAAGGATCCGGCGGCGCAGCGGTAGTGGCTCGACATCAGCCTTCTCCTCCTCCTCTGGAACCGGCAGGCGAAGCAGCTCAACGACGTCGGTGAGGACCGAGTGATGGCCGGCAATGCTCGACCAAGCCTGATAAACCTGCTGGATCAGCGGTAGTAGCCGTTGAGCACCGATCGCTAGGGCACCCAGGATCGGCAATGCCCCGGCCACGCCACCTTCTCGTTCCCAAATTAGAAGCGCGATCGCGGCGATCACGATCATGCCCGTCGGTTCGATGATGAAGCGCGGAGCGGTCGCGACGAAGGCTATGTCCGCCTTCGCGCTACCGAACCGCTCCTCGACCCTTCGGAATGCCTTCAGATACACCTGTTGCGAACTGTCAATGATGACATCGCGAATGCCGCCCAAGCTTTCCTGCACGATCTTAACGCGTTCGTCGTAGGCACTGCCGACCGCTGCCGAATTGTTGGCGAGGCGCCGCCAAGTGACGGTGGAGACTAAGCTATAGATCAGAGGAAAAACCACTGTCGCAGCGAGGGCAGCGAACAGGTCCACTTGGATTAGTGCGGCAATGATGAAGGCAGAGATGAAGAGGGCGATGCCGGCCTGGATGATCTGCAGCAGCACACCGAAAACGAGCGTTTGCACCTTGTCTAGGGATGCGATCAGTCGGCTCGTGTTTTGGTTGACGTGGAAGCTGTAGGGCTGGAGCAGGATTCGCCGTTGGATTTCCACTGCGATGTCCGGGCCGAGCGCAAAAACGAAGTTACGAGTGGAGCGCGCGAGCTGAAGCCGGATCAGAGCTGCAGTCACAACGACTATCGCGAAGAGTGCGGTCGCAGCAAGCAGCCGCTCCCGCGGCATTTCGGCGCCGGCAGCGCTGAAGTAGGCCTGAAGCGCCGGTAAGTCTGCCACTAGGTCGCCACCCGCCAGGAGGGACAGAAAGGGGAGCACCGCGCCGATAGTTGCCAGGTCCGCCAGAGCGCCCAACAGCATCAGTCCTAGAAGCAGGTAGAATTGCCGCCTCCGCTCAGGCGAAACGTGAGCAGAGATCTCCTTCAGCGCCGTCCACAGTTGGACATGGTCATCTTGTCGCGAGTCTCGTTTCAATCGAACTTCCAGACGACCTACGGGGCAGCCAACCGACACCTGAGTGATCGGCTCCGACCCCTCCCACAAAGAGGGAATGGGTGGGAACGACCGCTAAAGCAATCTTTGACGAAGGCCGGCGCCAAGTGAGCCGTTTGCGGACGCCCTGTTCTCACGCTTGTGGAGGGCAGGGTGCTAGCTCCTTGCCGCGCTGCCATTGATCGGTGAACTCGTCGATAGCCTTGCTGCCGCCGCCTTATTTCTGACGAGCACCTGAAAGGTGAGGAAGTGGCCTCGCGCAGGCCTTGCGGATCACAGTCGCGCCAGACGAATCAACACCGTGAACCTGAAAAACGGTCTTGGCCAAATCCAGGCCGATCGTGGTAATATCCATGACTGGTGGCTCCCTTGGCTCGTGGTCGCTTTGACAGCTTCCACATTTTGGCACTCAGATGCCGGGAGCGGGAGCCATCCACCTCATCTGGAAAGGGTGGAAACCAAACCTAATACTCCGACGTGGGCGACTCGTTAACGCTAGCGCAGGATGTCCCGCGCCTGCCGGCACAGCTCTGCGATCTTGAAGCTGGCGCCGGGCAGCAGGAAGAGTTGAGTGAGGTGGATCATCGCCGTTCCTAACCGCCTTTCCGTCGGCTCGGCCCCGGCCGCCGGTCCGGCGAGCTGGCGCAACGCAGCGCTGGCGAGCCAGCGATTGGCTCGGCTATCGCCAAGCCGCGCCTCGAGCGGCGTGTCGCGGATGGTTGCGAAGAGGCTGTTTGCAAGGAGCAGCGCCTGGGCAGCGGATCGTCCGGCACCGAGCCTCTGCGAATCTTCATAAAGCCGCTCTATCTCGACTATGCTCCGCCCGTGAAGCAGAGCGGCGAAATCGCAGATCCACTTGAGCCGAAACCAGGCGCTGGTCGCTCCGTGCACGCACAGATAGGCGAAGAGCGGCTCAAGCCGCAGTGTGGGAAGCACACTGCCCGGGGCAATGGTGACCCTCTGCGTCGGCGAACCCATGCCGATCGACGGTATCAGGCGGGGATTGTCAGTGATCCGACTATGCAGCTCCACGTGGAAGTCGCCGTCCGACTTGTGCCACACCGATTCTTTGCGTCTGCGGTGCCAGTCGACCAGCCGCTTGTCGGCGTCGGTCGCGGGCGGAAAGATCAGTCGGTATCCTGCCGCCCGAAGCAGATCCACAGCTGCAATGACACAATTCTGCGGTACGAGCAGGTCGATGTCCCAGCCGGCTTTGAGGAAAGGATTGCGGTACACCAGCGCACCGAGGGAAAGGCCCTTGAGGAACATCAGCGGGACGCCCGCATCAATGAAGCTTTCCAGAAGCTGCGAGCATTCGCGCGCTGTTCGCAAGTTCCTCGCCAGGATTTCGGTCGCGTCGGCGGCGATTGCATCGGAGGTGGATTGAGGCAGCGGGATCTGGAGCGTCTTTAGACAATCCCAGACCAGCGCCTGAACCCGGTGGCGGCGGAGCAGGTGGGCGAAAAACGACCAGTCGAGATCGGCCGAGGCATCCTCGGCCGGCGCGCTGCCCCCAGGGTCGAAAGCCCAGCGGCAGCATTGCACTGCAAGTTGGAACTCCCTCCGCATCCGCACCGGACTGTGATAGGGGAGCGGCGGGTTCCTGTCGTGCGGATTCATTGCTCAGGCGCTCGGTCGCATGCAAGCAGATAGGAGAAACCCGATCGGACGGAACGCACACTTGCTGCGCTGGCGCCTGCTGGTGGTCGAGGCCGCGGCCGCGCTGGCATTCGCATCGGCGGCACTCGCGCTAATGCCCTTTCGCCGCGCCATCAGGACCGGATCTCTGCCGCTCTCGAGCGTCCCCACGGAGAAGCGCGTCTCGCCTGTCGAGGCCGCCGCGGCAGTGAGGAGGGCTACCAGCCTTGTGCCCTGGCGCGCGGTCTGCATTGATCAGGGGCTGGCTCTTCAGCGGCTGCTTCGCAAGAGGGACGTGGATGCGCAGTTGCACTACGGAGTCGCTTTGGCAGACGACACCGAGTTGAAAGCGCACGTTTGGGTGGAGGTAGAGGGAGCGATCGTGATCGGTGGCGAAGAAGCAGCAAAGTACGCGCGCGTCGCGTCTTTCCCGTAGATGGGCGCTCCTCCTCGATGGGGTCAGTTCGACTATTCGGTCTTTGGGCTGCGGATTCGAAGCGATCTGAAGCTGCCGGAACTCGTGCGCGCCGATCCTCGGCAGGAGCCCGATGTCCGCATCCGATTAGGACAAGTGCCGGTGGAGACTGAGGCTGCGCCGGGCATTCACCCGATGGACGGCGCTGCGCTTTTGAAAGTCTCAGATGTGGCGAGCTATTGCGTCACGGACGGGTCGGAGATTGTAGTCCAGCCTGAGGCAGGCGCCGCGGAGCAGAACATCAGACTATTCCTGCTCGGCTCGGCCATGGGGCTCGTCCTCCACCAGCGCCGACTTCTGCCGCTCCACGC
Source organism: Sphingomicrobium sp. (assembly GCA_051000635.1). Taxonomy (GTDB): domain Bacteria; phylum Pseudomonadota; class Alphaproteobacteria; order Sphingomonadales; family Sphingomonadaceae; genus Sphingomicrobium. The sequence goes on from JBPCOC010000052.1 coordinate 4,518, forward strand.
CAATGCGGTGGAGATTCGTGGGAAGGCAGTCGCATTCATGGGCGCCTCAGGGGAAGGGAAGTCGAGTCTTGCTGCCTGGTTCCATGATCACCATTTTCAAATCATCGCCGACGACGTTTGCGTCGTGCGGTTCGGTTCAGGAGGACAGCCGGTTGCGAGCCCGGGGGTGCCTCGTCTGCGCTTGTGGAAAGAAGTGCTCGAGGCCACCGGGCGGCAGGCTGCGGACTATGAGCGTTCATATGGGGGTGATGAGGGTATCGAGAAATATGATGTGCCAGTCGCAGCGCACGCCGTAGCGGCAGATGAGCTGCAACTCGGTGCTGTCTACCTGTTGGGGCGAGGAAAACAGTTCCTCATACAGCAGCTACACGGCGTGGGAGCGGTCGAGGCGGTCATTGCGAACACCTATCGAGGCAGCTTCATTTCTGTGGTGGGAGACGCACGAGCGCATTTTGAGGCATGCCTAAAGTTGGTCGATCGAACGCCGGTTTTCGAGGTGTTCCGTACATGGGACTTTTCCCGCTACTCGGAAGAGGTGCGCGAGATTCTTGCTCACGCAACGGGAGCTATCGGACCGCCGCCAGGGTCGCCTTCTTCGGATTAGCGTCCGATTTCCTGAGGATAGCGTTCGGTTTCGACGGCGAATATGCCGATCTTGAGAGCCCTTGTCAGCTCCTGGCCTGCAATGAGGTCCGCCAAAGAGCTCCCGTCGAGTTTAGCCCATTCCGAAACCCGCTGCTTGAGGCAAGGGAGATCAAGCAGTTCTTGGGCGGTTGAGCTTTGCGAAATCTCCTCAACGATGGCCTGCGCGTCTTTCTGGGTCAGACGCTTCGACCAGTCAGCTCCCTGATAGGCCCGCAGCGGGACCGAAAGGACCGCTTCAGGAAGGCGATCCGAAAGAGCAGCCCGAGCAAGTGGGCGGAAGACGCCGTCATGAAGCAGCTGTTCTGGAGGAATTGTGAAGCTGAACTCGATCAGGCGGCGATCTGCCGTCGGATCGCGCTTGTCGACGCCGGTCTCGGCAAGCCCGCCTTTGCGTAGCGGTCCGTAGTCTTCTGAGGTGATAAGGGAGAGCCGCTCGCGGACCCGCGAAGCCGTCCTCCGGGGTGTTTTCGTTTCGCCACGGATCCGAACAAAAGTGGCGGTAGACGGCGGGATGCTTAGGAAAATGCGATTCAGTTCACTTGAAACACTCTTCGGCAGCCATGGCTCGAACGAATTCATCAAGACTCCGCGCCAGCTCACGTCCGCCCGGCGGGCCGCTGCACGCGCCTCCCGATACCAACCCAGCAAATCGCCGTTTCGCACCCACTCGGAGAGGATCGAAAGCCCCCCTGCATTGATACTTTGGTTGCCCATCTCACCGGTGAGGAGCGTCGTTGCACCCCTGGACTTGGCCTCCCGGTCGATCTGCTTCCACCAGTCCATATTCAGAACGTTTCGGACCGGCTCCTGGTAGAAGCGGGCATGGCCGCGGAGTGTCTCGAGCAGCGGACCACCGCTTCGAACAACCACGTGATCGAGGCCGTACGTTCGGGCGGTTGCCGCCGCGATTCTTGATTCGTCGGTCGGGCGCCCTCTAAGCCCTGACGCGGACAACGCGGGCGCAGAGGTGAAAGCAATTATGCGCTCGTCTAGCTTCGCGAGGCGCGCGGCTGTTGTTGTGACGGCGGAGCTGTCGAAGCCCGAACTCAGGTGCGTTGCGAGCGGGCCTGACATTCGCCTCATACGCGATCCCACGGCTTGGTCGAGGTGGAAACGGTACCTCTCAATCAGCTCTTCCTGGCTTGACCTGGAAAACTCCTCTGTTTGCGGCTGCCAATAACTCTTTGGACGAGCCTCCTCGCCGAAAAATGTGATGCACTGCCCGGGAAGAACGCGCGACACGCCCGCAAAGCAGGTCCGTTCGCCCACAAGGGGCATCCCCAACAGCATTTCCGTCAGGTGAGAGATGTCATGTTGAAGTCGAGAACCAGCAAGGACACCGCTTGGCATCGATGCGAAGCGGATTGCCTGCTCGCTTACTTGATAGAAAAGTGGCCGATGACCAAAGGGATCCCTGACCAGGGTCAGCCGATTCGTCGTTTGATCGTACACGGCGAAGGCGTAGTCGCCGACGATCAGCTGCAGGCATTCCTCGCCCCAGCGACTCCATGCCGCAAACAAAATCTCCGCATCCGATTTGCGGCAGAAACCCTCCGTTCTCGCGCCTAGCGCGCGGTCGATCTCAGCTCGATTATCCAGCCGAGCATCGGCAACAAAGAGGAAGCGCTCGTCGGAGAGAGGCGTTCGGCAGGAGCTGTCCTCGGGCACCAGCTCGTACAGATCGACGCCGAAAACCGCATCAGCGGTGCCGCTGATTGCAGGTTTACCACTTCCGTAGAGCCGCTGAGCCGCAAGTGCGGCCCTGCATTCACGCTCCCAAAGTTGATCGGAGCCTAGGCCGACAAGGCCCGCGAGCGCCGTCAACGCGTAGCTCTAATTATGTGAGGAATGGGTCCGCTTTAGTTAGGAGTGGCTGGGTGGAGGTCAGGAACCGGCCATACCTTGGCCCTGGCCTTGGCCGTCGTTCCCGACATTTTTACCCCCCTCGGCCGAACCCGCCCTGATTTCTCTAACCTCCGGTTTGCGCCAAACCTTCTTGATCTCACTCTTCATAGCACCCTCAATCGTCAGTTTTCGCTTAGTTGTTAGATTCCCCGTTACCTACAATTTGACCAGGGGTCTAGAGAGTGCGTTCCAGGTGAATCAGCCGATGCCTCGATTTTCCACCGGTCAAGGCGACTGCGCCCATCGCTGTGTCTAGCTTTTCTGAACCAGGCCCTTCTCGATCAACTCTTGCAGCAGCTGCTGGAGCTCGAACGCGCATTGTCGAGAATCGATATCATACTCCGCAAGGAGCGACTGCTTCAGATCCTCGAAGGACCTCGGCTGTTCCAGCCTCCGCCAGACGGCGGTAGCGACTTCGTTAAATCCAAAACAAGAGCCGCCGGCGATATCGAGGGCGACAAGCTCTTCGCCTATTTCAGCCTGCAGCAGGTCCGCCGTGCGACGGTAAATATACTCTTGCATCGTTCTTGTGCTCAAGGTGTTCAGTCGAAAACGGAAGAGATGGCTAGCATAGAGTTGCGCCGAACGCGATTTATCCTCGCGACGGCTAGCCGCTGGCACGGCCCACAAAGCCGTTGGGGCCAGTGGCCCGCCCCAGCGTTTGCCAGTCGCCGTGTAGGCAACATAATCCGCGACCTGATCGAAGCTCGGCGCCGTTCCTTCGCCTCCGAAGAACCGTTCTAGGTCCATCGGCCCGCCAAGAGCGCAATATGTGAAGTTACCCCCAAGCCCTTCCTTCAGCGCCGGGTCCTTCGCGCCGGGAACACCCTTGATTACACGGCGCACCCGCTCGGCGGTTAGATCGCAACGAGAAGACGGCCCGGTGGGGGAGTAGGTGCGGAGTGATTGCCTCACTTCCCAAAGTCCCATTCGCCGCCTCAGCTCATCAGGCACCCGCAAGCGCAGGTGATAGATGCCGTTTCTTCGCTGGAGGTGCGGCGTCTGACTTCCGCTCACTGCGGCAGACCCCAAGACCGACCCCACCAATTTTTGGGTCGGCCTGACCGATATTGTTCCCTCGGGTCCGGGGCAGGAGGCAACGCCCCTTTGTACCAAAACGTGTACCAAACTGGGCCGTCAGTCAGTCGCGGTCGCAAGCCAGGTTACGAGCTTGATTCTTGCTAGGGCCAAGACTCATAACCACCACATGATGGCGGCGGCGAGGTGGATGTTGCCGAGGAAGTTGGCGGCGAGTTTGTCGTAGCGGGTGGCGAGGCGTCGGCAGTCTTTGAGTCGGCAGAACATGCG
>JBPCOC010000016.1:0-7944 GCA_051000635.1 Sphingomicrobium sp.
GCATGTTCTGCCGACTCAAAGACTGCCGACGCCTCGCCACCCGCTACGACAAACTCGCCGCCAACTTCCTCGGCAACATCCACCTCGCCGCCGCCATCATGTGGTGGTTATGAGTCTTGGCCCTAGAGCGCCGCATCGACCTGCGCGTGGAATTCGACGATTCCGCTCTCCAGCGTCCCCAGAGTGACTTTTGCAAGCTGGCCGGAGCCGAGCCCGCGCTGGCACAGCGCTGCGGCCCGAAAATCCTCGCCGGCGAAGGTGCCGCCGTCGAGCAGGTCCCAGCTCTTGCGCCAGTGCGACTCGGCTTCGTCGGTCGCCGGGGGCTCGGGAATGAGCATGAAATCTTCGACCAGGGACATGTCCACGCTTTGCGGCATCACCACCAGCAGGTTGATGTAGTCGGGACTGACGACGAGGACCGCCGAAGGAAAGAGGAAATAGGTGTAGGTGACCGCTCGCCGCAGCTGCGCCCAGTCGTCGAGGTCGATTCCCGCCAGATAATCCGAGCGGCCGACGACGGCGCGCTGGTGCGGCCCGATCCGGTCGGCGGCGGTGATCCCGTCGGCGAAGAAGTCGGCGATCGTGCCTGCATGCAGCCGTTGCACATGATAGCTCTCGAGGAAGGCGTCGACGATCAGCTTCCAGTTCGCCGCGACCTCATGTGTTTGCCGCTTGTAGAGGTGGAGGCCGGCAAGCCCAAAGGCGTTGAGGTCGGGGGCGAGCGCTCGTGACGAGCCGAAATCGGCAGCTTCGTCGCGGGCGAACCAGACGAGTCCGCCGCTTTCGACCGCCGGAAAATGGGCCAGCTGCTTGTCTTTCCTGTCCAGCCCCGGGAAACAGTCGGAGCGCGGCAAGCCGACGAGCGCGCCGTCGGCTGCATAGGTCCAGGCATGATAGGGGCAGACGATCCGCTTGGCAGGAAGCACCTCGGTACTTTCAATCAGCCGCGTTCCACGGTGGCGGCAGACGTTCGCCATAACGTGAACTGCACGTTCGCTGTCGCGCGAAACCAGGAGCGGCACTCCGAAACCGTCGTGAGCGATGGTAAGATTTGGCTCCCGAAGAAGCGCGGAGGGGCCGATCACCAGCGGAAGTTTCAAGAACAGTGCCTGTTGCTCGGAATTGAAACGCGCCAGGTCGGTATAGACGGTCGAATCCAGCTCCAGCACTTCGCTGCCGAGGGCCGCCTCTCCGCGCGCGAGCGCGTCGGCAAGCGCACGTTGGCCAGCGCTTGGACGAAGCATCGTGGTGGACGCGTCCATTTGTAATTGGTGCCCCCAAGTTACGGCTCGCGCAAGAGCGGCGATCACCCCCTGTTCAGCCGCGCCGGGCCTGTTAAGCAGTTGCGGGAATCAAGCGAGCGAGGGGCGGCGATGACGACTGCGGCGATAGGCGAACAGCCAAAGGGACTGAAGCTGCTCGGGACCGCGATGAAGAGCCGCAAGACCGCGATTATGCTGGTCTTCGGCTTCGCTGCCGGACTGCCCTACACGCTGCTGATTGGCACCCTCAACGCCTGGCTCGGCGAGTGGGAGGTCAATCTTGCGACCATCGGCGTGCTCTCCTGGATTGGCCTCGCCTACGCGTTCAAGTTCCTGTGGTCGCCGCTTGTCGATCGAGTGCGGTTGCCGTTGCTCGAGCGATTTGGGCGCCGGCGAAGCTGGCTTTTCGTCTGCCAGGTGCTGCTGGTCGCCACCTTTTTCGGGCTGTCGCTGTCCGACCCGCGGCTCGCGCTTGGCTCGTTCGCACTTGTCGCGGTCATCGGCGCCTTTTCATCCGCTACGCAGGACGTCGTCATCGATGCCTGGCGAATCGACGTCGCGGACGAGCGTGCTCCGGTCGAGATCCTCTCATCCATCTACCAGTTCGGGTATCGCATCGCCGCGCTGATCGGCGGAGCGCTCGCCCTGGTCCTGTCCGAGCGCGTGTCCTGGCCCACGGTCTACGCGATCATGGGTGGGTTCATGGCGCTGACGCTCATCGCCACGGCGCTTGCCCCCGATACTCCGCGAACGGCGATCGAGCGCGAGCAGACCGCTCTTCGCCGCGCCGGCGCGATCGAGCCGAGGCTGAGGATGATCGGCCTGGCCATCGTCGGCGCGGGCTGGGCATGGGCGATCTGGACCGTCGGCTCCTTCATGGTCCAGGTCATGACTGCCTCGCCCGACGATCCCAATCCCGCCAACGTCGGCGAGTTCACGCGCAACATGGGCCCGCTGATCGTGGCGGCGACGGTTATCCTGCCGGCGATCGTGGCGGCGGTGTTCAATTGGCTCAAGGACCGCCGCGGTTACATGCTCACCAGCGACGAGCCGCCGCCCGAGGGTGCCGGCCTTGCAGCCGATCATGCCTATTCGGCGCTCATCCTGCCGCTTGGAGAACTGGTCCGGCGTATCGGCTGGGGAGTGATCATCGTGCTGGGACTGATCCTCAGCTATAGGATCACCGACCTCATCTGGGGCTCCTACGCCTTCCCCTTCTATCTGCAGGAGCTGCAGTACACCGGCGATGAAGTCGCCTTCGCCTCCAAGATTTTCGGCGTGTTCATGACGATGGCGGGGATCGCGATCGGCGGCGTTCTGTTCGCCGTCATCGGGCGAATGCCGACCCTTCTGATAGGCGCGATCGTCGCCGCTGCGAGCAACCTGCTCTATGCTGACCTCGCCTCGGGCGCGCCCTACATCGACGCGTTCGCGCGCACCTTCGCTCTCGACACCTTCGGACAGGACCTGCGGATGGTCCGCCTCCTTATCGCGATCTCGGGAGAGAATATCGCCGGAGGCCTCGCCGGAGCCGCGTTCGTCGCCTATCTGTCGTCGATCACGTCGCGAGAATATAGCGCCGTTCAATATGCGCTGTTGTCCTCGCTGACCTTCCTCGTCGGCTCGCTCGGCCGCGCGGCGATCGGCGAACGGATCGAGCAGATCGGCTATGCGCCGGTGTTCTGGCTCACCGCAGCGATCGGGCTGGTGGCGGTCTTCTTCGTCATCCTGGAATGGATCCGAGTCAGCTGGAACGAGCGCCGCCGCCGGGCAGAGGAGGGACGGGTGCTCGCCTCCGACGCCGCCCGGGCCGCCCAGGGCGACACGGCCTAGTCCGGTATCTCGCCGTTCGCCTTGAGCGCTTCGCCGGCGAGATAGACCGAGCCGAAGACGAGCACGCGCGCCGGCGCTTTGACGAGCTTGAGCGCCTTGTCGAGGCTTGGGTTGGCAGTCGCTTCGAAACCCATTTCGTCAGCAAGGGCGGCAAGCTCGTCCGGCGAGCGATCGTCGTGGTCGGCAATCGGAAGCGTGTGCACCTGCGTCGCCAACCCCCGAAACGGCCGAAGCATCGACCGCGGATTCTTGCTCGACAGGCTGGCGAAGAGCAGCACCAGTGGCAATCCCCCTTCGAAGCAGCGGCGAACATGGTCCGCGACCTGGCGCGCGGCACTGGCATTATGCCCGCCGTCGACCCACAGTTCGCTGCCCTTCGGAAGCCGCTTCGTCAGCGGACCCTGCTCGAGCTTCTGCAGCCGTGCAGGCCATTCGGCACTCTCGATTCCTCGCGCAAACGCATCCTTCGGAATTGCGAACCGGTCCTGCTGGCGAAGCATGGCCACGGCAAGTGAGGCATTGTCTGCTTGGAACCGTCCGGGCAGCCTCGGCATCGGCAGCTTCATCGCGCCCGAGCGGTCACGGTAACGGATGCTGCCGCGGATCAGGCGCGAGTCCCACAGAGCGCCGCGAGCGATCCAGGGCGCCCCGACCGCTTCGGCCGCCTGGTGGACCCTTTGAGCTACAAGCGGCGGGTATCGCTGCGTGACCAGCGGCACTCCAACCTTGGCGATGCCCGCTTTTTCCGCGGCAATGTCACCGCTGTTGGTCCCCAGCCATTGCCGGTGATCCACTCCGATGCCGGCAATGCTGCACACGAGAGGCTCTTCGATGACGTTGGTTGCATCGAGCCGGCCGCCCAGCCCGACCTCTATGACGCAAGCGTCGGCCCGATGGCGGGTAAAGGCGAGAAAGGCGGCCGCGGTCGTCGCCTCGAAGAAGCTGGGCTCGATACCGTCGCTCGAATCGAGCACCTCCTCGAGCAGCTTCGCCAGCTCCTCATCGGTGATCAGGTTCCCGGCGATTCGGATACGCTCGTTGAACCGCACCAGGTGCGGGCTGGTGAACATGTGCACCTTTCGCCCCGCGGATTCGAGGATTGAGCGAAGGAACGCGCAGGTCGAGCCCTTGCCGTTGGTGCCAGCCACGTGGAAAACCGCCGGAAGCCGGTCCTGCGGGCGCTCGAGGCGTTCCAGCAGCTGTGAAATCCGCTCCAGCCCGAGCCGGTCTCCCCCCGGCGATAGCTTGGCGAGACGATCGAGCTGGGCCTGGACCGCGGCGCTTTTCGACCGCGCGAAATCGGTCACTCAAGCGGCCTTATTTTCCGGCATCAGATAGCCGACGATGTTCACTAGAGTGTCCTTCATCTGCTGACGGGGAACGACCATGTCGATGATTCCGTGCTTGAGCAGATATTCGGCGCGCTGGAAGCCTTCAGGGAGCTTTTCGCGGATCGTCTGCTCGATCACCCGCTGGCCGGCGAAGCCGATCAGCGCTCCGGGCTCGGCAATCTGGATATCCCCGAGCATGGCGTAGGAGGCGGTCACTCCGCCGGTCGTCGGATCGGTCAGCACGACGATATAGGGAAGGCCGGCGTCCTTAAGCTCGGTGATCGCCACGGTCGTACGCGGAAGCTGCATCAAGGACAGGATCGCTTCCTGCATCCTGGCGCCGCCCGACGCGGTGAAAATGACATATGGGACCTTCTCCTCGATCGCCGCGCGGACGCCGTTGATGAATGCCGTCCCGACCGCGATCCCCATCGATCCGCCCATGAAGGCGAAGTCCTGAACACCGGCGATCAGGCGCTGACCGCCCACCGTCCCGCGGGCGTTAATCAATGCATCACGCTCGCCGGTTTTGGCCCGAGCCTCCTTGAGCTTGTCGGTATAGCGTTCCTTCGCGCGGAACCTGAGCGGGTCCTCGCGAACCTCTTGCCCCGGGAGGATTTCATATTCGCCATCGTCGAACAGATATTCGAAGCGATGCTTGGGGCCGATGCGGTCGTGAAAGTCGCAGCGCGGGCAGACGCGCAGATTGTCCTCCCACTCCTTGAGGAAAACCATCGTCCCGCACTTGGCGCACTTGTGCCACAGAGTGTCCGTGGTCTGCCGTTTCGGAAGGAAGGGAATTCCGCTTCGGACGCGGCTGAGCCAGCTCATCGGACCCTCACATGCTCGATCACGACCGGGCGGTAAGCCCAACCGGCGCTGCTTGTCCACTTTTCACAAGGTTGCGGCGATCGCCCTCAAAGCGGCCTCGGGATGTTCGGCTTCGGTGATCGGACGGCCGATCACGAGGATCGACGCGCCGGAGTCCAGGGCGGCACGCGGAGTAACGGTCCGCTTCTGGTCGGCGAATCCGCTGCCCCGCGGACGCACTCCCGGGACGACAAAGAAACCATTGGGCCAGGAGATCTTGGCCGCTTTCACTTCCTCGCCCGAACAGACGATTCCGTCGAGGCCGGACTCGCGGGAAAGCTCCACAAGGCGAGCGACCTGGTCGGCGGGTCCACCGGTAACGCCGATCGACTTGAGGTCTTCGCCGTCGAGACTGGTCAGCATGGTCACGCCGACAACCTTGGTCTTCTCCGGAGCGGCGGCTTTCGCCTCCTCCATCATCGCCCGGCCACCTGCGGCATGGACTGTAACCAGGGCCGGCTCGAGCGCCCGCAGCGCCTGCATCGCCTTGGCGACGGTGTTCGGAATGTCGTGAAGCTTCACGTCGAGAAAAACCGGCAGCCCGATCGCGGCAATTTCGTGAACTCCGGAAGGCCCGTTCGCCGAGAAAAATTCGAGACCGAGCTTCACCCCGCCGGCGGTCGATTTTACGCTCTTTGCAAGAATTCGCGCCCGCTCGAGGTCGGGTGTGTCGATGGCGACGAAAATCGGCTTCATTTCGCCGGCTTCGACTCTTGGGGGACCGCTCGTGGCGAGTCGTGGTGCGGGATGCTCACTCGGTTGCTCACGCGCCACAGTTTCGTTCGGTAAATGAGCCAGGTCGGAAGAAAGCCGATCAGGAACGCGATGATCAGCAGCACCGGCATTTTCAAGTCGGCCTGGAGGTTGCCCCACAGGTCGATAGTTACGTCCCGCCAGTTCTGCGACGCGAACAATATCACCAAGGCTGTCACCACCAGCCAGAACAGGGTCTTCAGAAACCGCAATCCACGCCCTCCCGAGCGAGGCCTTAAGCGAGCCTCGGCGCGAAGGCCAGCTGCTGCTGGGCTACTTTTGTCCCTTTCAGGCTTTGCATGTGGCTCGCGGCCGAGATTCAGCCAGACGCCGATTGCAACGACAGCCATGACCGACGCTAGAAGCACCAGGAGGAATAGCGCCACCACGAAGTCGATGACCCTCTTCATCGCTCGCCGGAGCCCCTGTCGAAACCGCAATATCAGTGACGGAGCGAAGGAGCCGGCGGGGCATTCGTTCGCGGCGGTGCGGCCGCTCCACTCCCAATGTTTCACCTGATTGGCCTGTTTTTCAGAATTTTCTTTCGTCTCCGATGAAGCGCAACGGTCGTTCTACGTCGGAAAACCTCGTGTTTCCGCCATTTTCGAGCGCCCGTTGCGGTTGAAGATCAGGATATAGAACAGGCGATAAACAGGGCAGGAACAGGTGCCAAACAGGTGATGATCTGGAGCCTTTTAGGCACAGTTGAGGACTGCGGGCGGCTGCAGAGTGCCAAGCGCGGGAACTGCATCGTGTGGGATGCGTCCGTCGCGAGTGCGGTGAAGTTTCTTTCAAAGCAGACTCGACAGCCAGCACAACTTTTGGCTTGTTAGGTAAAGCGGGCGCTTCGCCGCCCGTTAGAAAGCCCCAGGGAAGGAGCATGCCCGCTTCCTTTGCGGGAGCGACGAAAGCATGCTCCTCCCAAGGACTCATTCCGGAAGGCAAGGATGCACCAACAATCCACCCGGACCACTCTGTGGGGGCCGGTCAGTGGAGAGCTCTAGAACCTGACGCGCCAAGCGCCGCCGACAGATCCTCGGCTCTCGCAAATCGCTTCTGTATACTTTGATACGAACGAATTCATCGAAAGAAGCGGAGGCGGTGTGGGAGGCAGAAGCAAGCCCTTGGATCGCCTTAATCGAGCGAAATCCGCTCGGTCGGATTGTCGCTTGTCTGGAGAAGCCATCGCTTGCTTCTTTCGATCGCCAGAGCGGTCAACCTCCCGGTGCAAAAAGCGCCCGTGTCGATTCCGATCCGGTTTGCAGTGACTTCGACGCTGTTGGTGATCGTGTGGCCGTGCACGACGACGAATCCGTGATCGGTAATATCGCCCAAAAAGGGTTCGCGGATCCACCGGAGGTCTGACTGCGCCTGTTCGGAAAGATCGACGCCGGGGCGAATCCCGGCATGAACGAACAGATAGCCGCCGAACGAGATGCTGTCGGCGAAGCTGTCCAAAAATTCGACATGATCATCCGGGATCGCCTGTTGCAGGTAAGGGACGAGATCCGCTGAGGACATGCCGGCGAGCTCGCGCGGTTCGACTCCATAGCTGCGCAACGTCTCGGCGCCGCCGAATTGCAGCCACTTCGCAAGGAGGCTCGCCTCTCCCGACAAGACCCGAAGCATGACTTCCTCATGATTCCCCATGACGAAGTGGGTGCTTGCACCTTGCGGCGAATAGGTCCGAAGCCGCTCGATCACCTGGGCGGAGGCTGGGCCCCGATCAATCAGGTCGCCAAGAAAGACAATGCTGGTTTTAGACTTTGGCTGCTCGCGGATCTCCTCCTCTATACTCGTCAGCAGCTGCTCGAGAAGGTCCAGGCAACCGTGAACGTCACCGATGACATAGGCGCGGCGACCGCGTGGGCCACGCGGCCCGGTGGGGACCCGAC
>JBPCOC010000008.1:0-33970 GCA_051000635.1 Sphingomicrobium sp.
GCCTTGCGCTGCTCCGCCGGAGTAAGCCGCGAAAGCGCCGGCCGATGCCGCGCCGCAGCCCGCAACCAGAAGATCTCGGCGCGTGAAGTCCACTGACAATCCTCGCATAAAAGTCCACCTTATCGTAATGCGCGGGCGGCACGATCACTTCCATCCGCTCGCCGAGCAAGGGCCGGAAGCACGGCCGCGACTTCATCACCGCGTACCAATCCTTGGTCTGCTTGTGCCCGCGCCAGTCGAGCGCTCCCAAATAATCGATGACGCTCAAATGCGCCGCCGCGGTGAAGTCGGCGAGGCTGAGGCCCGGGCCCGCGAGCCAGCGGCGGTGATCGAGCAGATAATCGACATAGTCGAGATGGCCGTTGGCGATCCGCATCGCGTCGCGAAGCACCCGCGTGTCGGGAGACTCCTGGCTGACCAGCCGCTTGCGCATCCGCTCGTTCATCAGCGGCCCGACGGCCTCGTGGTAGAGCTTCTCGTCGAACCATTCGACCAGCCGGCGAATCTCGGCGCGGAGCGCGGCATTGCCGTGGATCATCGGCATCCGGTCGACCGTCTCGTCGAAATATTCGACGATCGGCTGGCTTCCGATCAGCACCGTGCCGGCATCGCCGTCGACCATCACCGGCGTTTCACCGGCCGGGTTCAAGTCCATGAACTCGTCGCGGCGCTCCCACGGGTTCTCGCGCACCAGCTCATGGCCAATGCCCTTCTCGCCGAGGACCAGCCGGACCTTTCGCGAAAACGGACAGAGCGGGAATTGGAATAGCTGCCACATGAGCGCGCGCAGCTTTAGCGCGCGGCGCGCGGGCGTCTAGCGCTTCGGGTAGTCCGGCGAGGGCATGTTAGCGGTGGCACGCTCCAGCGCGGCGCCGAGGTGCTGCAGGCTCTGCATCATCGCGGGCAAGGCGCCGGAGAGAGCCTTCATGCTGGTCGCCATCGTCGGTCCGGCCTGGGCCATCTGCTGCGCGAAGTCGCGCTCGAAGTTGGGATCCTTGTCGCGGCCCGATTCGCGCACGGTGCGGCGGCGGTCGGCGGCGGTGGCCGGGCGCCCCTCGGCGATTGCTTCCAGCTCGCCTACCGGAAGGTTGAGAAACGCCTTGCCGAGCACTTGCGTCATCTGCGCCAGGCGCTCCGCCATCCTCGGGTCCGACAGCTCCGGTGGCATTTGCATCGGCACCTGCAGCGGCTGCTGCAACCGTTGCTGTTGCTGTTGCTGGGGCGCCGGGCGCTGTTGCTGCGGGGCAGATTGGGCCGTCACCGGCGAGGCAGTGAGCAAAAGTGGAAGTGCAATCAAAGCTACACGCATTTCGAATCTCCGCATCTTGAGAGCACTGTAGCACCGGCGGAAACAGAATGAAATCAACGAAGTGAGAGCCACACCAAAGCGGCTGCGCCGGCGACGATCCGGTACCAGGCGAAAGGCGCGAAGCAGAAGCGGGTGACGATCGACATGAAGGCTTTGACCACCACCACCGCGACGATGAAGGAGACTAAGCTGCCAAGCCCGATCCAGGCGAGCTGGCCGGTGGGGATTGAATCCCAGTGCTTGAACAGCTGGTAGGCGGTGGCGCCGCTCAGCGTCGGGACGGCGAGGAAAAAGCTGAACTCGGCGGCGGTCTTGCGGTCGACCCCGAAGCTCATCGCGCCGAGGATCGTCGCGCCCGAGCGGCTAACCCCGGGGATCATCGCCAGGCACTGGACGAGCCCGACCATCCCCGATTGCTTGAGGCTGAGGCTGGCGACTCCGTCGCACTCCCTCGGCCTCGCGAAGCGCTCGACCGCGAGGATGGCGAAGCCGCCGATGATCAGCGCCCAGGCGACGACCAGGGCATTTTCGAGCAGCAGCTCGATCTGGTCGCCGAGCAGGACCCCGAGCACAGCCGCGGGGAGGAATGCCAGCAGCACGTTGCGCACGAACGCGATCGCGGTCGGGGAGCGGCTAAAAAGCCCGCCGATCACCTCCAGGAAGGTGCGCCAGTAAAGCACCACGATCGCCAGGATCGCGCCCGGCTGGATGGCGATGTTGAACACCGCCCAGGCGCCGGCGTCGAAGCCGAGCAGCTCGGTGGCGAGGATCAGATGGCCGGTCGAGGAAACCGGCAGATATTCGGTGACGCCCTCGACGATGCCGAGGATGATGACGAGGTAAAGGATCGGCATGGAGCGGGGGCTAGACCGGCTGGTTGGCGGGGCGGGCGGAAAAGCGGCCGCCCTGGCGAAAGCGGCCGAGCCACTCGGTAGCGACGGCTTCTAGCGCCGTCGGCTTGATGCCGAACGCGGCGAGGCCCTTGGAGCCCTGGGCCGGTAGATTGTCGGTCTGAAGCATCTTCCATTGCTCGCGGGTCAGCGGCGCGCCCGGAAGGAAGCCAAACCAGGACAGGAAGGCGGAGGCGAAGTCGGGCATTTCAATCAGCTCGGGCTCGCGGCCGGCGGCGCGTGCCGACGTCGCGAACAGCTCCTCCATGGTCATCACCTGCGGCCCGCCGATTTCATACGTCTTGCCGCCGTGGGCCTGCGGGTCGAGCGCGGCGATCGCGATCGCCTTCGCCAAGTCCTTGACATAGACCGGCTGGAACCGGCGTTTGGCGGCGATCACCGGCAGCACCGGCAGCCGCGCCAGCGCCGCGAGGCGGTTGGTGAGGTCGTCCTCGGAGCCGAACACGATCGACGGGCGCAGGATAGTCGCGCCGGGAAAGGCCTCGCTTACCGCGATTTCGCCTCGACCCTTGCTGTTCGCGTAAGCTGCGTCGGAATTGGGGTCGGCGCCGATCGCCGAGATGTGCACCAGCGACGTCGCGCCGGCGTCTCGCGAAGCTTCGGCGACGTTGCGGGCGCCTTGCGCGTGGACGGCGTCGAAGCGGCCTTTGAGAACGCCGCACAAATTGATCACCGCGGTGGAACTCTCGACCGCCGCCCGCAACGATTGCGCGTTGGTGACGTCGGCGCGGACGATTCCCCATTGGCCGACGGTGGCGAGCGGCTGGATTGAATGGGCGCTACGAGTGTTCCTGGCGGCAACCCGCACCCGAACATCGTCGGCAAACAGCATTTCGCAGACGTAACGGCCGATGAAGCCGCCGCCGCCGAAGATAGTGACGATGCGGTTGTGGCGGTTGATCATGCGACTGCCACTAGCGGCTGCGGGGCGCGATTCAAGCCGCCTGCGCGCGCTCGGAGCAGCCATTTTCAGCCGTTTTCCGGTCGGTTGACAAGGCGTTGCCCGCGTCCCAAATGCCGCGCCCTACCACTTACCCGATGATCTCGTGCCCAGGTGGCGGAATTGGTAGACGCACCAGCTTCAGGTGCTGGCGCTCGCAAGGGCGTGGAGGTTCGAGTCCTCTCCTGGGCACCATCCTGACGCGCAGCCAGTCCAGGGGACTGGCGAGCATCAGGATCCGTCTGGAGGATGTCCGGGGGACATCCGAAGCCGGCGATCAGTGCAGCCAGTCCGGGGGACTGGCGAGCATCAGGATCCGACAGAGGGCGGGCTGATCCTCTCCTCCAGATGTTGGCCGTCACGCGAGTGAATCGCGTGACGTCGATCGGGTTCGGCTGACGCCGACCCGTCGGCCGGCGTTCGCGTCTCTTCGACGTAAGCTTCGCTTGCTGCGCAAGCGTGCGCTTACGCTCGGGCGCTCCACGCTAAAACGGAAAATAGACGCCGATCGCGATGACTGCGGCAATACCGGTCAGCACATTGAGCGGAATCCCGACCTTCACGAAGTCCAGGTAATTGTAGTTGCCCATCTGATAGACGATCACGTTGGTCTGGTAGCCGAAGGGCGTCGCGAAGGCCGCGCTTCCGGCGACCATCACGGCGACGAGGAAGGGCCGCGGGCTGACGGCAAAGGCTTCGGCCATCGACACCGCTACCGGCGTGAAGAGCACCGCCACCGTCGCATTCGAGAGAATTGCGGTGGCGAACGTCGTCGCGCCGTAGAGGATCGCGAGCGCAATAATCGGGCTCATGTTGTCCATCGTCCCGATCAGGACTTGAGTCGCGGCTCCGGCAAGGCCGGTCACGTCGAGGGCGATTCCAAGGACAATCATCCCGGCGATCAGCATCAGCACCTCCGGGCGGAGCCCCTGATAGGCCTCGTCCGCGGTGATCACCCGCATCAGGATCAACAGGACCGCGCCGGCAAAGGCGCAGGCCGCGATCGGCGCGACGTTGAGCGCGGCCGCGGTCACTACCGCTACGAAGATCAGCGAGGACGCGATCGCCTGCCAGGGCCGAAGCGGAACATGATGCGAAAACGGTTCGGCATGCCCGATCAGCCCGCCGGCGAGGCCCGGGGCGTGGAAATCCTCCGAAGCGCTGGCGGCCTCGCTCGTCGTCATTTCGTCATCGTCACTGATCGACCGCAGCAGTCGGGAGCTGAACAGCAACAGATACAGCCCGCCCACGGCGGCGACCCACAGCCCCACCGGAGTGATTTCGAAAATGCCGAACCGCGGCTGGCCGGCGTTGCTGGCCATGTCGTTGACCAGCAGGTTCGTCGATGTCCCGATGAGCGTAAGGGTTCCACCGAGCACCGCGGCGTAAGACAAGGGCATGAGATAGGCTTTGGGAGATCTGCCGAGTGACTTGGCGACGTCGCGAACGACCGGAGCGCCCAGCACAACGATCGGCGTGTTGTTGAGGAATGCCGACGCGACGCCTGCAACGCCGATAAGCACCCACAGGCCCGCAGTGCCGATCCTCTTGCATAACGCGACGAGTTTGCGGACGGCCGTGTCGAGAAGCCCCGACAGCTCCATTGCATAGGCAATCACGAACAAGGAGGCGAGGGCGATGATCGCTGGGCTGGCGAACGCGCCCTGAACTTCGACCGGCCGGATGACTCCGGTCATCAACAGGACTGCAGCGCCCGTCAGTGCGACGACATCCGAGCGCACCTTGTCCCAGATCATCGCCGCCACGACCGCTGCAAGCACCAGCAAGGTCATCACCTGGGGAAAGGTCATCCGGCGCTCTTCCAACCCGTTTGCTGCAGCGCCGGCGGCGCCCGGTTTGCACCTATGGGCAGTTTTCGCGGCGGGGCCAAGCCGTCACGCCACTCTCGCCAATCGAATTTGCTGTGCTATCGTGATCGACGATGACAGCTGGCCTCGATCGCTTCCCCCTCTCGACCGCATTGCTGCTTGGCGCCTGCGTCGCGCTTGCGGGATGCGAGATTGGCGAAGGAAACGAGAGCGAGCCGGCGGAAAACGCCGGCGAATCCACGTTGAATCTGCAAACCGTTCCACGGCCCGCACCACCGATGGATCGGGCGGGGCTGCTGACCGCCGTTGCGCGGGCCGCAAGCGCAACCGCCGCCGGCGTCGACGACAGTGCCGACCAGCGTTCGCTCGCCGGTTCCCGGTTCGAGCTGCGGATTCGCTTCGGCTGCCGAGGGCCGGCACCGGATCTCAGTGAGTCGATTTTCGGATGGGCCTTCGACCGGGAGGATCGGACGCTACGGGTGCGGGCCAGCCCGACGATCTCGTCAGAAGAGCAGATCGTGCAGCAGTTTGCCGGCGAGGACATCGAGGCTGCCGAGGGATTCTGGATTCCAAGACCATGGCTGCTCGAGCCCGTCTGTCCTGCTGCCGCTGCGGTCAGTCCGGCACCGCCGGAGCCCGAAGCAGCGGCCGATTCGAAGGCCGCTTCCGGGGCCAGGCAAACCGCGGAGGCGCTGGCTGCGGTCGATGACGAGCAGGAGAGCCAGGCCCCGCCGCCTGCGTGGCCGAAGGTCGGGATCGTCCAGTTCTTCACGGAAACCGATCCTCGCACGCGACGTCACGGAATGCGGCCCTACGACACCGTAAAAACGCTCAACCCCAGCGAGCCGCTCAGTTCTCAAGGGTTCAACCTGGTGATCTCCGGCCGGCTGCGCGCCCTCCCCGGCCAGCGCGTGATCGTTTGCGTCTCCCGCGGCGCCGACCATCCGCCCGATTGCATCATCTCTGCACGAATCGACCGTGTTCGGCTCGAGCGGCCCGATACGAAGGAAATTCTCGCCGAGTGGGGATCGAGCTAGTCGGCTGGGAAGCTTAAGATGCCGCTCTACCAATTCGACGACCTCGTTCCATCGCTGGGCGCTGGCGCGTGGGCGGCGCCGTCGGCGGACCTGATCGGGGACGTTCGGCTGGGACCGCGCGCAAGTGTCTGGTTCGGTGCGGTGATCCGCGCCGACAACACGCCAATCCTGATCGGCGAAGAGAGCAATGTGCAGGACGGGGCAGTCGGCCATTCCGATCCCGGAGCGCCGCTTACCATCGGCGCGCGGGTGACCGTCGGACATCAGGCAATCGTCCACGGCTGCACGATTCCCGATGACTGCCTGATTGGAATGGGTGCCCGGATCCTCAACGGCGCCCGACTCGGCCGCCAATGCCTGGTCGGCGCCGGCGCCCTCATCACCGAAGGCAAGGCATTCGAGGACGGCAGCCTCATCGTCGGAGTGCCGGCGCGCGTGATCCGGCCGCTGACCGACAAGGAGAAAGCGGCGATCCGGGTTTCCGCCGCCCATTATGCCGAAAAGGCGGCCCGCTATGCTGCTGCTCTTCGGACCGTGGCAGGCGGTACAACTCCCGCCTAGACGCACCGTGCTGCGGCGTTAAAGCTGCCTCACCCCATGTGGCAGCTGTTTCAATTCCCCCTCTGTCCTTTTTCGCGCAAGGTCCGGCTGGTGCTCGCCGAGAAGAGCATCGCCCACGAGTTGGTTCGCGAGAACCCGTGGGAGCGCCGCGACGAGTTCGTCGACCTCAATCCTGCCGGCGAAACGCCGGTGATGGTCGATTCAGAGGCGGGGATTGTGCTGATCGGAAGCCAGCCGATCGTCGAATATCTCGACGAGACCGTCGACCGGATGCCGATGATCCACGGCAATGCGGCGCTCCGCGCCGAGATCCGCAGGCTCGTCGAGTGGTTCGATGAAAAGCTGTGGCGCGAGGTCGTCCAGCCGCTGATGAACGAACGGATGAGGAAGCGGCTCGTCAGCCGCGAATCGCCGGACACACGGGTGCTTCGCGAATCGATGCGGATCGGCAACAGCCATCTCGATTATATCGATTATCTGCTCGATCATCGGCGCTGGCTTGCCGGGCCCGGCCTGAGCCTTGCCGATTTCACCGCAGCGGCGCACCTCAGCGTCATCGACTATCTGGGAGCGCTCGACTGGCGCGGGCACCAGCAGACCAAGGATTGGTATGCGGTGATGAAGTCGCGCCCCTGTTTCCGTCCGCTGCTCGGCGAGCGGATGGAAGTGATCGTCCCTCCCCAACATTACGACAAGGTGGATTTCTAGGAACCTGGCGCGCGGCTTGTGCGCTGCAATGCCGCGGAGTTGCGTCTGAAGGAGGATCGCCGATGACCGTTTCGGAGGCTTCATCGGGCGGCCGGGCAAGCGAGCTCGCAGGCGAAAGCCGGTTCCTTCAGCTTTGCCGGATCGGCTTCGTCGGACGAGGCCTTCTTTACATTCTGATCGGCATGCTCGTCCTCCGCACCGGGCGCACCGAGGATCTGACGGGTGCCCTCGAATATCTCGGCCGCGGACCGGGCCGTCTGCTGCTGATGGGCATCTGCGCAGGATTGGCGGGATATGGGCTTTGGCGCCTAGCCGATGCCGCCTTTGGAATGGAGAATTCGGGGCGCACCACCGAGGCAGCCTGGAAGCGTGCCGGCGCCGGCTTGATCGGCCTTATCTACCTGTATCTCGCCTATAAGGCGCTGCGCATTCTGACCGCCGGAACATCCGGGAGCCTCAGCCCGCAGCAACAGGCGGACACGGTCCTCGATCTGCCCGGCGGCAGCTTGATGCTCGGCTTTGCCGCGCTCGTGCTTCTCGGGGCCGGACTGAACCAGCTGCACCTGTCGCTGACCTGCACCTTCCTCCATCGGCTCGACCACCGCGTCCAGACGCCGCCGGTCAAGTGGCTTGGCCGGATCGGCTATGCTGCGCGGGGGCTGGTTTTCCTGATGGTCGGCCTGCTCATCGGCCGCGCCGCTCTTGACGGGCGGTCGAACGAAGCCGGCGGGATGGAGCAGGCACTGGATCTCCTTTCGGGGCCGATACTCTATGCCGTGGCCGCCGGCCTCATCCTGTTGGCGTTTTCAGCATTATCGAGGGTGTGTTTCGGCGGATTCACGAGCCTCCAGTCGACGAGATCAAGCAGCAAGTGCGGGAAAAGGTCGGCGGCTGAAGCGTCGCAGGCTGAAGCGTCGCAGGCTGAAGCGTTGCGAAGGGCAGAGAGGCCTGCCCGCCTAGAAGCTGAACCTGACCGTCGCCCTCGCAGTCCTCGGAGCGCCGGGAGCAATGTTGTTGTCGTTGTGAGCGGTGGGGAAATAGTCCGCCCCGAACACATTCTCGACGTTGAGCTGAAGCTCGATTGCGGGATGCACCTCGTAGAACGCCGCCGCGTCGACTCGCGCGAAGCCGGGCAGCTTCACGTTGTTGCTGATCGAAGCATAGGATTTGGTTCGGGCGATCACTCCAAGCCCCAGCCCCAGCTTATCGGACACATCGTAGCGGTTCCACAGCGAGAACGAGTGCTTTGGGACGAGCGGAACCTCTCGCCCTGCCGGGGCGGAGGCCGTGGTCTCGGTGATTTCCGCCTCCTGCCACGCATAGCCGGCCGACACCTGCCACCGGTGGGAGATGCTGCGCTCGAGGCCAAGTTCGAGCCCGCGGCTGCGCTGTGCGCCGGTGAGCACGACCCGGGCCGGATCGGTAGGATCGGGCGCTCGCGTGTTGGTCCTGTCGAGCTGGTAGATTGCGGCGGTAGCAAGAAGCCCTTCGTTTAGCTCCCACTTGGCGCCGAGCTCGTAATTGTCGAACCGCTCCGGCTTGAGCGCTTCGCTGCCGATGTTCAGACCGCTGAACTGGTCGCCCGACTGAGGCAGGTAAGACCGCGAATAGCTCGCGTAGAGCGAGAGGTTGGGCAGTGGCTTGACGATGAGACCGAGGCGCGGCGAGACCAGCTCGTCGGTCCGGCTGAAGTCCGCACCGGCACCGCGAAAGTCGTCAAGCTCGAGCTTGAAGCTGTCGAACCGCAGGCCGGCGACGATCTCGAACATTGGCGACAGCCGAATCTGGTCCTGGACATAGAAAGCGGCGATCTTTGCCCGGACCCGGTTGTTGGCGTCGCTTGGAATCGGAGCGAAGATCACTTCGGCGTCCACCGTCGGGTCGCTCAGCGGGACTCGATTGCCGCCGACGATCGTTCCGTTTTGCCGTATGTTGCGCGATGTCTGCCGGCCCAGCTCGAAGCCGAACAGCAAGGTCTGGTCGATCCCGCCCAGCCGGTTATTCCAGATCAGATCGGTCTGGCTGAACAGGTTCCGCCGCTCGGTGCTGCTGTTATAGGCGCCGAGCCGGACTCCCGCCTCGGCATTGTCCGCGTCCGGCGGAAGCACCGAGCTGTTCGGGTAAACATTCTGGTAGAATTTGTCGTAGTCGCCGAACAAAGTCCGGTTTCGGAGGGTCAGCCCCTCTCCAAGCTCATGCTGGATCGCCGCAGTGCCCAGGTTCACATCGGCCTTTGCGAAACTCAGCTCGGGATCGCCGAAGAAGGTGCGGTCGAAGCTCTTAAGCGGCTCGCCGCCCAGCGACGGGATTCCGCGGTCGGTGGTTCGCCGGTCGTGGAGATGCTCGAAGCTGACATCGATTCGAGTGCGCGATCCGGCGAGCAGGCCGAGCGTCGGGTTCACGCCCCATCGTTCGAGATCGACATGGCGGCGGAAGCTCTCGCCATTCTCGTACATTCCGTTGACCCGGACCCCGGCTCCTGAAGCGATCGGCTGGTCGACGTCGGCAGTCAGCCGAACTCCGCCCCAGCTGTCGCCGGAGAGCGCAAAATCCCGGAACTGGGTGAGCGACGATCGCTTGGTCACGCGATTGACAATCCCGCCGCCGCCGCCGCGGCCGAAAATCATCGCGTTGGGACCGCGCAACACTTCGACCCGCTCCACATTGTAGAGGTCGCGGAAATATTGGACGTCGTCGCGAATCCCGTCGACGAACATGTCCGCGGTCGTATTGTTGCCGCGAAGAGTGAACTGGTCGCGGTTGCTCTCGCCGGTCCCCGGCGTTGCTCCGGGTACGAACCACAGCACGTCGGCGATCGATCGAAGCTGCTGATCCTCGATCTGCTTTTCCGAAATGACGGTCATCGCCTGGGGAACGTCTTTGATGTCGGTGTGGGTCTTGGTGGCGGTGCTCGTGGCTTCGGCGCCATATTCGTCGCGCTGGCCTTCGACGATGATCGGGTCCTGCGCGTAGGCGAATTCGACTCCGTCGAACTCGCTGGCGGAATCCGCCGCGCCGGCGCAGGCGATCGCCGGCGAAGCGCTCGCCATAAGAGCCGCGGCGAGCGAAAAATCTTGCAGTCTCATAATTCGTCCCTCTAGGGGGGCGAACTATCGTTAATGCTAGTTATTCGCAATAGCAGAGATTGAGCCCGGTATAAATTCAGCGATGCGAGACACTTAGCGGTAATCCGCCTTTCGGCCGAAGCGTCACCATTCCCGACACTTGCACCCTCCGCCCCAGCGACGGCGCGAATCGCCACTTGCTCAGCCAGTGAGAAAGGATGGTCAGCGCCTCGGCGTTGGCGAAACGCGCCCCGACGCAGGTCCTGGGACCGCCGCCGAACGGAATGTACTGGAAGCGGTGCCTGCCTCTCGTCCGGTCGTCGAGAAAGCGGTCGGCATCGAAAGCGTCGGGATTATCCCAAAGGCGCCGGCTGCGATGGATCAGCCAGGGCCAGACCGAGACGATGTCGCCAGGCTCAACCTGCGCGTCGCCAAGGGCGTCGCCAGCTACTGCCTGCCGGTCCATTCGCGGTGCCGGCGGGTAGAGGCGCAGCGACTCCTCGACGATTCGCCGGAGCAGCGGCAGCCGGTCGGGAAGGTTGGAATCGACTCCCGCGTCGATTGCCGATTGGGCTTCCTCAGCGGCCTCCTCCCGCAGCTCGGGCTGCTCGGAAAGGAGGAACAGCGTCCAGGTGACGGCATTCGAAGTGGTCTCATGGCCGGCCAGGTAGAAGGTCGCTGCATTGTCGATCGCAAGCTCTTCCGCTTCGGCCAGCTCGAAGCGCTCGTGGAGCGTGCGGATCAGCTTGCCGAGAAAATCATCGCCCGGATCATCCCGTCGCCGGTCGCGCACGACCTTGCTCAATGTCTCGCGCAGGTAGATTTGCCCGCGGCGTCCCCTGAGCGCCTTTAGCGTCAGCGGAATGGCCGGCAGGCCAAGCAGCGCCTGCACCCGCGCCTCGCTGAACGCCTCCAGTGCCGCGGAAATATGCGCCATGGCCGCCGGGCTTGTCAGCCGCTCGTCGCCCGCGAACAGGCTGTCGGCGATGATCCTCATCGTCGTCGCGGTCGCCTGGGCCTGCATGTCGATCCGCCCGCCGCCGCTCCAGCGCTCTGAAGTGGCTTCGGCAGCGCGGGCGAAGACCGGCACCAGGGAATCGATCGCCGCCGGCGCGAAATTGGCCGCCACGATCCGCCGCTGCTCGCGCCACAGCTCGCCGTCGGAAGTGAGGAGGCCACGGCCGATCACCGGCGCAAGCAGCCCCTTCACGATCGCCGGCTTTGCATAATTGGCGGCGTTGTCGAGAAGCACGCGCTGCACCAGGTCGGGATTTACCGGGATATGCACCGTGTAGCCGAGCACCTTGCGGCGCATATAGTCGGTGTCGAAGGCGGCCTTCGACCAGCCATAGACGGCGGTTCGCGAGCGCTCACCGATGAAGCCGCGCCAGACCGCGACGGGGCCGGCGCCGCGGGGCGGGTGCGGCGGTATGAAATGGGCGGTCACTCAGCCGCCAATAGCGTCTCCGCACCGCCGAGGTCGACCGATACCAGCCGGCTGACGCCCTTCTCGACCATCGTCACTCCGTAAAGCCGGTGCATCCTGCTCATCGTCACCGCATTGTGGGTGACGATCATGTAGCGGGTGTCCGTCTCCCGGGTCATCCGGTCGAGGAGGTCGCAGAAGCGCTCGACATTGGCGTCGTCCAGCGGCGCGTCGACCTCGTCGAGAACGCAGATCGGCGCCGGGTTCGTCAGGAACAATGCAAAGATCAAGGCGATCGCGGTCAGCGCCTGTTCGCCCCCCGACAGAAGCGAGAGGCTCGACAGCCTTTTGCCGGGCGGCTGAGCCATGATTTCAAGTCCCGCCTCGAGCGGGTCGTCGCTTTCGACCAGCTCCAGATGCGCCTGCCCACCCTCGAACAGGGTCGTAAACAGGCTCTTGAAGTGCACATTGACCTGGTCGAACGCGTCAAGCAGCCGAACCCGGCCTTCGCGGTTGAGGCTTCCGATCGAACCGCGCAGCCGGTGGATGGCCTGGGTCAGCTCCTCGGCGTCGGCAGCGCCGCGCGAGCGATCCTCGTCAATTTCGGCAAGCTCCTGCTCGGCGACTAGGTTCACCGGCCCGATCCGGTCGCGGTCGGCAGTGAGCTTTTCGAGCATCGCCGACTCCGCTTCGGGATCGCGGACTTCACCGGGATCGAAGCTCATCTTTTCGGGCAGGCGCTGCGGCAAGCATTCGAAGCGCTCGAGGCAGATTCGCGCATATTCCGCCCGCCGCGATTCCTGAGCTTCCGATCGCGCCTGGGCGGCCGCGCGGCTTTCGCGCGCCGAGGCCGAGGCTTCGGATGCAGCGGTCACGGCAGCGACGGCGTCGGCGAGCGCCTTTTCCGACTCGCGCTCGGCAGCGGCCGCTTTCCCCACTGCGGCCTCGCTTCCTGCACTCTCCCGCTCAAGCGCCGCGACTTCCTCTTCGAGCAGTTGCGGCTCCTTTTCGAGCTCCTCGCGCTCCTCGCGCTGAAGGTCTTGACGTTCGCGCGCCTGCGAGAGCCGCTGCTCGGCATCGCTTTGGCGCCGGCGCCACTCGGCCTGTTCGCGCTCGGCGGCGGCATTCCGCTCTCTAGCGGCGGAGGTTTCGCGGGCGCGGGTCGCCGCCTCGGCACGCTTGTCTGCAACCGCTTTGCCGGCCTCGCCCGCCTTGCTCCGCGCTTCCTCGACGTCGGACTCAAGCTCGGCCGGGTCGGCAAGCGCGCCAAGCGCAGCTTCCGAGCTTGCAACAGCCTCGGCGGCCGCTTCCGTGACCGGGTCGAGGTCGCCGAGGCGCTGCTCAAGCGCGCTTCGCTGCGCCTGCACTCGCTCGATCGCCGTTGCTGCGCTGTCGGCGGCGCGGTCGGCCTCGCGAATCTCGCGCTCGGCAGCCGCGGCGTCGGCGCGGGCGGCTTCGGCCTCCTGGCGCAAGCGGTCCAGCTGCTCGACGGCTCGCTTGCGTGCAGTCTCGCATTCGGAGACTTTCGATTCAAGATCCGGCAGATGCCGGGCCAGATCGGCAAGCCGGTTCGCTCGGATCAGCCGGTCGGCGGCGGCAGCGCCCGCTCCCTCGGCGACAAAGCCGTCCCAGCGGCGCATGCGGCCGTCGCGAGTGACCAGCCGCTGCCCGATTGCGAGCTGTTGGCCGCAGTCCTTTTCCGTCACTCCGACCTGCCGAAGCCGACGAAGCAGCTCGGCCGGCGCGCGAACATGGTCGGCAAGACGTTCGAGCCCGGGCGCTAATCGCGGATCGTCGTCGGCCGGCTCGCTTCCCTGCCACCGCCGCCCACCCTCCAGCCCAATCTGTGCGTCCGCATCGTCTCCAAGCGCAGCCGCAAGGGCTTGCTCGTAGCCAGGATCGACGCCGAGCTTGGCGACTGCAGAACCGCCGCCTTGCTCAAGCGTCCGCGACAAAGCGTCATGCTCGGCCCGAGCGGCCGAAAGCGCCGCCCGGGCACCGGCCAGCGCGCTCTCGGCCGAATCGCGAGCATCCGCCGCGGCCGAACGCCCGTCCTCGGCTTGGGCGAGCCGCTCCTCGGCTTCAGCGCGCGCCTTCTCGGCGGCCCTGGCACGAGTGATCGCTCCGTCGCGCGCAGCCGCCTGGTTTGACCCGTCCGCAATCTCGCGCAGCTGCTGCTGAAGCTTGTCCCGTTCGCCCTGGACGCGCGAAGCGTGAGCGAGCGCCGATTCGAGAGCCGCTTCTGCGATACGGCGTTCGGCGCGCATTGCCGCCTGGCGGGCAAGCAGGTCGGCGAGCGCCGCTTCGGAGTCGCGCGATTTCGTTTCGAGATCGCCGAGCTCTGCCGCCAGCCGCGCTGTTTCTCCTTCGCCGTCCGATAGCCGGCACTCGATCGCGGCCCGCTCCTCGTCCAGCTGTGCGATCGCCTTGGCCGCGTCGTCCTTCAGCGCCTTCTCTCGCTCGATGTCGGCGGCGGTCGCCGACTGGAGCCGCTCCAGCTCGGCAAGGCGGCGAGCGACCGTGTCCCGGCGGGCGCGGGCGGTTGCAAGCTGGTGGGCGATGTCGCCGCCCCGGGCTCGCGCATCGGCGGTCGTCTTGCGACGCTCTGCGAGGACAGCCTCGGCTTTCCCCTGCTCGACGCGAGCGCTCTCGACAGCCTCGCGGATCCGCTCGACCTCCTGCCCGGCGGCAGCGGCATCGCGGCTCGCCTGCTCGGCGGCTGAATCGGCTTCGGCCCAGCGTGCATGGACCAGGCGCGCTTCGACCGCCCTGATCTTGTCGGTGAGCTGGCGGTAGCGCTCGGCCGCGCGCGCCTGCCGCCGAAGCGAAGCGGCGCGCTGCTCCTGATCGCCCAGCAGCTCGGACAAGCGCGCAAGGTTGGCTTCCGCCGCTCGAAGCTTCTGCTCCGCGTCCTTGCGGCGTGCGTGCAGGCCGGCAATCCCGGCTGCTTCCTCGAGCAACAGCCGCCGCTCGGTCGGCTTGGAGGAGATGATCGACCCGACCTTGCCCTGGCTGACCAGCGCCGGCGAGTGCGCGCCCGTTGCCGCATCGGCGAACAGCAGCGACACATCCTTGGCGCGCACGTCGCGGCCGTCGATCCGGTAAGCGGACCCTGCGCCGCGCTCGATCCTTCGAGTGACCTCGCCATCGCCGGGACCGCCCTCCCGATCGGACTGGCGGTCGATCTGAACCGAAACTTCGGCGAAATCGCGCGGCGGCCGCGTCGCCGTTCCGGCGAAAATCACGTCCTCCATCCCATCGCCACGGAGCGACTTCGGGCTTCCTTCGCCCATCACCCAGCGGATCGCTTCGAGAAGGTTGGATTTGCCGCAGCCGTTCGGCCCGACGATCCCGGTAAGGCCAGGCTCGATCCTTAGCTCCGAAGGTTCGACGAAGCTCTTGAACCCGGTGAGCTTCAGCCGACAGATGCGCAAAGTCAGGCTCCCCCGCTTTGGTCGTTAGTTACCGACAGCTTCACGTATTCTGGGCTCGAGCTGCTCCCAGGTCGTGACGTTCTCGAGCAGCTCGCCGTCAATCGCGAAGGCCGGCGTTCCCGGGAGTTCGGGATATTCGCTCGTCGCGTCGCTGTTCATCTGGACAAGCTGGGTAACGGCAGACTGGTCGGTCAGGCATTGCGTGCTCTTTGCCGTCGGCACTCCGCGCATCGCCGCCCACTGCTGCAAATTGGCCGCCTTGGCGATCTCAAGGAACTGCCGCTCCGGCGGCAGGTTGGTCAGC
The DNA here is from genome assembly GCA_051000635.1 of Sphingomicrobium sp. Classification (GTDB taxonomy): domain Bacteria; phylum Pseudomonadota; class Alphaproteobacteria; order Sphingomonadales; family Sphingomonadaceae; genus Sphingomicrobium. Next base: position 15,525 of record JBPCOC010000008.1, read on the forward strand.
CCCTGGAGCTGCGACTGCGGAAGCGTCTGGAGACTGGAGATCCACTGTTCCTGGTCGTCGAACAGCGCGCGGGTCAACGGGAAGAAGCTCTGGGCACCGTTGCAGCGGGCGATCAGCGAGGCGGTGATGTCGAACGGGTCGCGGACGTAATTGCGGAGCTCGAAGCTGACCTGTCCGCCCTTCACATAATTGTCGATGAGCGGCTGGACGCCCGTCTCGTCGAAGGTGGCGCAGTGCGGGCATGTCATCGACGCGAACTCGATCAGCCTGACCTCGGCATTGGGATTGCCCATCCTGAAGGCGCCACCGCTGGTTTGCGTGACGATTTGGCTCCAGTCGCCGTCGGCGGGCGGCTGCACGTTTTCGGTCGCGGCAGAATCGGCGGTCCTTGAGTCGCGCCCTTGTTGTTCCGCATTGCAGGCGGCGCTCGCCAGCATGGTCGCGGCGGCGAGAAGGAAATAGCTAGGTTTCATCTACTTTTTCACTCCGCTGATTGGGATCGGGTCTGGAGGATTGGAGTCCACTTCCGGCGGTCCATCGCTCGCCTCGATACGTCCCGCAAGGGCCTCCAGGCACGCGCGGAGCTCCGGATCGGCGATTTCGCGCAGGCCCGGCCCGAGTTCCTTCGGCACCGCCTGAAGCTGGGGGCGTTTCGTCTTCTCCGTTCGCGCTATTGGCGCGCCTTGCCTGAACGCTAGCCTCGCGACCGCCGAATAGCCGAAGAAGCGGTTCACACGCTCGATGATCACCGGCGCCAGATGCTGCATCAGCGGCGCGTGCGCGCCCTGCACGAGGATGTTCAAAACTCCGCCCGACTTCTTGCCGGTCGGAAAGCGGATCGATTCGGGCGTCGACACCTTGGCATAGCGCTCGCCGACGATTTCGGCCCAGCGGCTGACGACCGACGCCTGGATGAAGCCGAAGCGGCGGAAGGCGACCCCGCCCGCATTGCCGATCAGCTCGCCAGCGGCACGGGTGCGTCGCTGTCGTGGAGCATCCCCGTCGGTCCTGCTCTTGAAAGGTCTCTTCGCCATGGGGCGGGAGCATGCCATAGGCAGCCCATGCGCGCCAATGTCGCCGAGCGGCTGCTTCAACATTATGTGGATAACTCGCGAGTCCTGCCGTGGCGCTCGCCGCCAGGCACCGCGCCGCCCGAGCCCTACAGGGTCTGGCTCAGCGAAGTCATGCTCCAGCAGACGACCGTCGCGGCGGTTGCTCCACGGTTCGAGCGGTTCCTTGCCCGATGGCCGACGGTTCAAGCGCTTGCCGCCGCTGCCGACGAGGACATCCTCTCCGAATGGGCAGGCCTGGGCTATTATGCGCGGGCACGAAACCTCGTCGCCTGCGCCAGGGAAGTGGCCTTGCTAGGCGGCTTCCCGCGAACGGAGGCCGAGCTTCGCAAGCTTCCCGGAATTGGCGATTACACGGCAGCGGCGATCGCCGCGATTGCCTTCGGCGAGCATGCGATCGTCGTCGATTCCAACATCGAACGGGTCGCCGCCAGGCTTCACGGCCTCGAACGGCCGACAAGGGCGCGGCTTCGCGAATCGGTGTCGGCGATCACTCCGCCGACCCAGGCCGGCGACTTTGCCCAGGCGCTGATGGACCTTGGCGCGACGATTTGCAGGCCCCGCAACCCCCTGTGCGCCAAGTGTCCGCTGAGCAGCGACTGCGTCGCCTTCGCAAGCGGCGAGCCGGACCGCTATCCGGCGCCCAAGGCGAAGCGGGACAAACCCGTGCGCTACGGCACCGCGCAGTGGATCGAGCGCGACGATGCCGTGTGGCTGGTGCGGCGCCCCCCGAGTGGCCTGCTCGGCGGAATGGCCGCCCTTCCCGGGAGCAGCTGGACGCCCGATCAGCCGCCCGGCGCCACGCCGGGGATCGCTCGCGTGCGCCACGTCTTTACCCACTTCGCGCTGGAGCTGGTCGTCATCGCTTCGGACGATCCGCCGGCCGGGGGCTGGTGGCAGCCGGTCGGCACCCTCGACGAGGCCGGGCTGCCAACGCTTTACCGCCGCGCGGCCGGGGCGGTGCTGGCCGCTTGAACAAGCCGGAACGGAGCCCTAAAGCGCGGCCAAATCACGCTTCCGGCGACCGCCGCAGGGGATTCAATGGACGACCGCTTCAATACCATCGCCGGCTGGGTGCTGTTTGCCGGAATCGTCGCGCTCGGCTCCTCGATCGTCGCGGGCGAGATCTTCCATTCCGAACGCCCGGAGACGATGGGTTATCCGATCGAGGGCGTTGAGGAGGAGGGCGAGGGCGGCGACGAGGCCGAACAGCCGATCGCATTCTTTCTCGCGTCCGCCGATCCGGCCCAGGGCGAGCAGGTGTTCAAGAAGTGCGCCGCCTGCCACACGATCGACAAGGGCGGGCCCAACACGCTCGGCCCCAATTTGTGGAACAGCCTTGGCGCCCCGATCGGCCAGGGCCGGGGCTTCGCCTTTTCCGATGCGCTCGCGAGCAAGGGCGGCACCTGGAACTGGGATAATATGAGCGAGTGGCTCAAGAGCCCGAGAAGCTTTGCTCCCGGCACCAAGATGACCTTCGCCGGGCTCGGCAACCCCGAGGACCGGGCGGCGATGCTCCTGTACATGAACCAGCAAAGCGACAGTCCGCAGCCGCTTCCGGCGCCTCCTGCGGCGCCGCCGGGAAGCCCGACCGTCGGCGGCGATGCCGGCGTTCCCGCGGCCTCGGCCCCCGGCGACATTCCTGGCCAGAAGGCTCAGAAGGAGCCGGTGCTGGATTCTCCCGAAGAGGACCCGAAGGGCGGCGGTCCGGCGGCGGAGCCGAAGCGCTAGGCGCTGGCTCTCCCGCAGCCGGTCACTCGGGAGGCCCCGTCTGCACCGGCACCGGGTGCGGGTGGCGTTCGTAAAAGCGGATCACGTGATTCCACGCTTCGGCGGCGTCTTCGCTCCAGTGAATGAGGTCGAGGTCGTTGGGGGAGATGACGCCCTCGTCCGCCAGTGCCTGGAAGTTGACGACGGTCGTCCAGAACTCTTCCCCGAACAGCAGGATCGGAAGCGGCCGCACCTTTCCCGTCTGGATGAGCGTCAGAAGCTCGAACAGTTCGTCGAATGTGCCGAAGCCGCCCGGGAATACCGCCACCGCACGGGCGCGAAGCAGGAAGTGCATCTTGCGGAGGGCGAAATAGTGGAACTGGAAGCTTAGCTCGGGCGTGACGTAGCGGTTGGGCAGCTGCTCGTGCGGGAGCACGATATTGAGGCCGATGCTCTCCTGGCCCTCCTCCCAGGCGCCGCGGTTCGCTGCCTCCATGATCGACGGGCCGCCGCCCGAGCAGACGACGAATTGGCGCATTCCCTCTGCATCGCAATCGCAGCGGCTGGCGAGCCGGGCCAGCTCTCGCGCGACTTCGTAATAAGGCGATTTCGCTTTCAGCCGCTCGGCGACCCGGCGCTGCTCGTCGTTCGTCGCCGCGGCTACAAGCTCGTCGGCCATCGCCGGTGCGGGGATTCTCGCGGAGCCGTAGAAGACGAAGGTGGAGCCGATCTTCGCCTCGTTCATCAGCAGCTCGGGCTTCAGCAGCTCCAGCTGGAAACGGACCGGCCGCAGATCCTGCCGAAGCAGGAAATCTATGTCCTGGAACGCGAGCTTGTAGGCCTCGCTTTCGGTTTGCGGGATCGAGGGCACGTGCGCCGCGGCTTGAGCGTCGATCTTGGAGCTCGGAAAAATGCGCTTGGGCGGTACCGTGTCGGCCATTTCACCTGCGGCTCTAGCCGAGGAGGATTATAAGCCCAAGGGGGCTCCGGCCTCCGGTCGACCCCGCCTGGCGCTCCAGTCGATCCGACGAGTCGCGTACATGACGCCGGCAAGCGCGGCGAACAGCAGCAGCGATCCGATCAACAGCGAAAAGGCCTCGAGGCTGAGCAGGATATAGAGCACTGCGTAGAGCCCGACGAGCAGGCCGCCGATGAACAAGGCACGCCTCCAGCTGCCGAGGATCGCGGCCGAATAAGCGGTGTTGAGGCCGGCGATGGCCGCCGACGCGACAATGTATGCGAGCGTGAATCCGATGACTTCGGCAAAGGCGAGTAGGAGGACGAAGAACAGGACCAGCGCCGCGCCCATCAGCAGATATTCCACCGGCGAGACGCGCACCCCCGAGATCACGTCGAACATCAGCAGCGCCAGGAAGGTGAATCCGATGAACAGGAAACCGTATTTCGCCGCTCGGTTGACCTGCGAATAGAGGTCGACCGGCTGGATCAGGCTGATCGCCGCTGTCTGGACTGGACCGGCGTCGGACATCGCCGGCGCGGGCTGCGCGATTCTCGACGGCGGTGGTATCCGCTCGACGACATTGGACGATCCTGCATCGCCGGTGCTCACCAGCGAGCGCCCGAGCGCCAGGTTTCCAATTCGGTAGGTCGCGCTGAAGCCCTCGTCGCCGATCCGGCGCTCGGCCGGCAGGAACTCGCCGCCGAAGCTCGGATGCGGCCACGACGACCGGACCGTCCAGCGTGTGTCCCCAGCCTGCGGCGCCATGCTGAGAGCCGAATTGCCGCGGAATTCGTAAGCGAAGTCGACCGCGAGAGGCGCCGACTGGAGGCCCGATGCGTCCACCCATGCGAAGAACCCGCGCCCGCCGCTGCTTCCTCCGCCCGGCTGAAGCCGGAGCGGCTGACCTGAGACGGCGACTCGCGGATTGGTACCGAGCCCGCGCGGATCGCTGAGCCCGAAGCGAAGCTCGGCCCTGCCCAGGTCCATCGTTGCCGGATCGACTCCGGTCCGGGAAAGGTCCGGCGGCAGAGCGAAGCGCGCCTGTCCCGACACACTCGCCTCGTAGACCACCGCTTCGTAGATCGATCGCTTGCGCAGTTCCGGACCGATGCCGGTCGAGACTTCGACGAGCTCGGGGGCAAGCGTCAGCTCGCGCATCACCTCGTTCGAGCGTGTGACGCTTTGGCCGTTCTGGAGCACCGTTTCAGTCGCGGTCGCGCGGTAAGGGATGACGAGCACCGGCCCGGTCATCGCCTGCGGACCGCCCCAGCCGGCGGTGATCGACGCCGTCGCCTGCTCGGACTGGCTTTGGCGATCGTAAACCAGGAACCAGACCATGAAGATCGGGATAGCCAGTGCGGCGGCGACGAGGATTGCGAACAGCAGCTTGATGGCCGGGGTCCGCTCACCTTCACTTCGAAACAATGGACGCTCTCCGATCATTTGCTGCTCGCCTCATCCGCAATGAAGCCCAAGCATGCCTGACGCCGTGCTGAACGCCATGAGCAACTTGTGAGAATTTGCTGAAGAATCGTCCGCGTGAGCGCTGTCAGTCTGCGTCGCTGCGGCGTGAGGCGGCGAACCCCAGGGCGGCGCCCGCTGCTGCGAAGATGAGGCTGAAGCTCCCGTTCACGACAAGTGCCGGTCCGAGCGAGGGATCGCTCAACGAGCCACCGCCAGCAAGTGAAACGGCCAGCCAGACCGCCAGGGACACGACGGTGCCGAGCAGCATCGCGCTGACGATTCGAAAGCCTGTGAGGTAAATTGCCGCGAACGCGATTACAGCGCTCAAGCTATAGGTCAGCCAAAGCGCCAGCTCGCTCAATAGACCCGCGCTATGGGCTCGATGTAGTCGATGTCGTCGGTCAGCGTGAAGTTGTGGACCGGTCGGTAGTCGACCTTGATCTCGCCGCCCTTGCCGCCCCAGCCGTCGAACCAGACGATCGTGTGCTTCATCCAGTTCTTGTCGTCGCGCTTGGGATAGTCCTCGTGCATGTGCGCGCCGCGGCTTTCCTTGCGGTTGGCGGCGCAGTGCATCGTCACCACCGCCTGAGCGATCAGATTGTCGAGCTCGAGAGTCTCGACGAGGTCGCTGTTCCAGATCAGGCTTCGGTCGGTGACTTTGATGTCGGTCATCCGGTGATAGACCGAATCGATGTTGCTGAGCCCTTCGGCGAGGGTCCGCTCGGTGCGGAACACCGCGCAATCCTCCTGCATCACCCGCTGCATCTCGTCGCGAATCTCGGCAGTCGGGCTGCCGCCGTCGGCATTGCGGAAATGATCGAGCCTGCCGAGCGCGAAGTCGGCGGAATCCTTGGGCAGCGCTTCCTGCTGTCCGTTCGGCTTGAGGGTCTCGCCGAGCCGGAGGCCGACCGCGCGGCCGAACACCACCAGGTCAATGAGGCTGTTGGAGCCCAGGCGATTGGCGCCGTGGACCGAAACGCACGCTGCCTCGCCGACCGCGAACAGGCCGGGCACGACAGCGTCGGGGTCGTCGCCGCGTATTGTTACGACCTCGCCGTGAAAGTTCGTCGGGATTCCGCCCATATTGTAGTGGACGGTCGGGACCACCGGGATCGGCTGCCGGGTCAAATCGACCCCGGCGAAGGTCATCGCCGTTTCGGTAATCCCGGGAAGCCGCTCGGCGAGGACCTTCGGCTCGATATGGTCGAGGTGGAGGAAGATGTGGTCCTTGTGCTCGCCGACTCCGCGGCCTTCGCGGATTTCCATCGCCATTGAGCGCGAGACGACGTCGCGGCTTGCAAGGTCCTTCGCGTGCGGCGCATAGCGCTCCATGAAGCGCTCGCCTTCCGAATTGGTCAGATAACCACCCTCGCCGCGAGCGCCTTCGGTAATCAGCACTCCGACGCCATAGACGCCGGTCGGGTGGAACTGGACGAACTCCATGTCCTGGAGCGGCAGTCCGGCCCGAAGCACCATCGCGTTGCCGTCCCCGGTGCTGGTGTGGGCGGAGGTCGCCGAAAAATAGGTCCGCCCGTACCCGCCGGTCGCCAGCACCACCGCCTGGGCGCGAAAACGGTGGATCGATCCATCGTCGAGCGACAGCGCGATCACGCCGCGGCACGCGCCGTCCTCCATGATGAGGTCGATGGCGAAATATTCGATGAAGAAGTCGGCATCATGACGGAGGCTCTGCTGGTAGAGCGTGTGGAGCATCGCATGGCCGGTCCGGTCGGCGGCTGCCGCGGTTCGCTGTGCCGGCGGCCCTTCTCCCATGTCCTGGGTCATTCCGCCGAACGCGCGCTGGTAGATTTCCCCGTCGGGAGTTCGGCTGAACGGCAAGCCCATATGCTCGAGCTCGACGACCGCGGCCGGGGCCTCGCGGGTCAGATATTCGATCGCATCCTGGTCGCCGAGCCAGTCGGAGCCCTTGACGGTGTCGTACATGTGCCAGGTCCAGTGGTCCGGGCCCATGTTGCCGAGCGCCGCGGCGATCCCGCCCTGCGCTGCGACCGTGTGGCTTCGGGTCGGGAAGACCTTGGTCACGCAGGCCGTCTTCAGCCCCTGCTCGGCAGCGCCCATCGTCGCCCGAAGGCCGGCACCGCCGGCCCCGACAACGACGACGTCATAGGTATGGTCGACAATCTCGTAGGCGCTCACTCGGCGGCTCCGAAGGCGATGCGCCCGATCGCGAATAGCGCCAGCGACGCTCCGGCAACTGCCAGGAACAGGAAGAAGGTGTTGAGGGCCCAGCGGTTGGCTTCGCCTTCGACATAATCATCGACGACGACCTTGAGGCCGTCGACGCCGTGCCAGAAGGCCGTGATCACGAACAACGCCATCGGCACCGCGCCGGCCGGGCTTCGAAGCCATTCGGCGAGCGTCCGCTGGTCGAGATTGGGGAGGAACAGAAGCGAGGCGAGGAACCACGCTCCGAGCAGCAGTAGAGCGACGCTCGACACCCGTTCCGACAGCCAGTGCTCGCCGCCCTCGCGCGCCGAACCGAGGCCGCGGACCTTGCCGAGCGGAGTTGCGCTGTCGCCGAGGCTCATTGGAACGCCCCCAGCCAATAGGCCCACAGGATCGCGGTCGCCAGAACCGAGCCGACGATGGTCACGATCGCTCCGATCTTGTTCGCCTTGAGCTCGAAGCCCATTCCGGTGTCCATGATCAGGTGCCGGATTCCGGCGAACGTCTTCTGGAAGAACGCCCAGGTAAGCCCGATCAGGACCAGTAGCCCGACCCAGTGAGCCGCTACGCTCGTAAAGGTCGCATAGGCATCCGGCCCGCCGGCAATCGCCATCAGCCACCACACCAGCACCGGAAGCCCGACGAGGGTCAGGCCCGCGCCCGTGATCCGGTGAAGGATCGAGACCAGCATGTGCGGCCCCCATCGCCAGATCGTCAGGTGCGGCGACAAGGGTCTGTCTCTCACGGCTGCCATTTGCGAGCGCTTCCTTTCGGGTTCCGGCTGGATCTGGGCGCGTCCGGCCGAAGCCCGCTTAAGACGGCACCCGCACCCGCGCAAGATTCGGTCGGCCTAACCCGCTTTTAACCATTGCCGGCGCAAAAGCGGCCCAAGGCGCATGGCAAAGACACGGAGCGACGAGCGATGACCAGCGACACGGCCCATCTGCAGCGACTGTCGGACGAGCAGGTGAGCACACGCCTGAACGCGTACAACCCGGAGGGCTCGCTCGATCGCGACATCGCGCTTCTTCGCGAAAAGGTCGGCGATATCATTGTCGGCGAAGTCCGCGCCCGGTTCGGAGACGATGCCGCTCGCAAGACCGAGCAGCATTATTCGGGAAGCGTCGATTCCAACTGGGTTCAGGACATCGCCGAATATGGCCGCCGTCTCTATCGCGAGAAGACGCCGGTGCCGGACTATATCGCAGCCCGCGACCAACTCTTCGCTCGAGTGCTCGAGCAGATGTTCGACCGTTTCGCCAGCGAGGCCGACGTTGCCCATGACTGCGTCCGAGCCCTGCAGCGCCTAATCGCAATCGAAACCGACATCATCCTGGCGCAGATCTCGCTTCTCGAAGCGATCGATGCCGCCAATGCCCGCGGACAGCAGAGCGAGGAGTTCGAGCGCCGGGTCGCCGACCTCGTGCGCGGAAGCACCGAGCAGTCCCACGTCCTTACCGACCGCACCCGGGCGACCGCAGCTTCGGCTCGCGGAATGCTCGGAAAAACCAGCGAGGTCGCTGCCGCCGCGGAACAGTCGGCAGTCGCAATGCGCGAGGCCGCACAGACGGCGGCCGGGCTGATCCGGGCGATCGAGGACGCCCGCTCCGAGGTCGAGGTCGCGGCAGACGTCGCGACCCGCGCCGGAGGCCAGGCCGAGCAGGCGGTGAAGGTCAGCCAGGCGCTCTCGGCGCACGTCGAGGCGATCGAATCGATCCTCAGCCTGATCCGCGATATCGCCGGCCAAACCAACCTTTTGGCGCTCAACACGACGATCGAGGCGGCTCGCGCAGGCGATGCCGGCCGCGGTTTCGCGGTCGTCGCACAGGAGGTGAAGAGCCTCGCTTCGCAGACCGCCAGGGCGACCGACGACATCACCGCCAAGATCACCGCGATCCAGCAGGCAACCAAGCAGACGGTCGATGCCAACGGGTCGATCCAGGGCACGGTGGAGGAAGTCCAGACCTCGGCCGACCGGATCCGCCAGGCGATGGAGCTTCAGGCGCAGACGGTGACGATGATCACCGCGGCCGTCGACGAGACCGCGCTCGCCGCCGACTCGATGAGCTCGACGATCGCGGCGATCCGAAACGACACCGAAAATGTCGCCGCCGATATCGACGAGGTCGAGAAAGGATTCGGCCGATTCTCCGACCAGATCGCCGACTTCAACTCGACGACCAAGGAATTCGTCGCCGGCATCGCCGCCTGAGGCTTTTCCGGCCGGGTGTGCGCGGGTACAGCCCGCGCTCATGAACATCCTCGTCACCGGAGCGAGCCGCGGCATCGGCGCAGCCACCTACAAGCTACTCAAATCGGGAGGCCATGACGTCGTCGGCCATTCCAGCCGCGGCAGCGATACTCTCGTTGCCGGTGACCTGATGGATCCGGCAGCTCCACGCAACATCTGGGACACGGCCATCGACGAACTCGGCGGGCGGATCGACGTCCTGGTGAACAATGCCGGCATCTACGAAGGCGTTGCCGACAATGCGCCGGACGACGAATGGCATGCCGCCTGGGACCGGACGCTCACCATCAACCTGCAGGCCGCCGCGGACCTTTGCCGACTCGCGGTCTCGCACTTCCTCGATCGCGGCGAGGGCGGGCGAATCGTCAACGTCGCGAGCCGGGCCGCCTGGCGCGGCGACAGCCCCAGCCACTGGCATTATGCCGCTTCCAAAGGCGCGATGGTGGCGATGACGAAAAGCATCGCCCGCGGCTATGCCGCCGAGGGCATCCTCGCCTTCGCAGTCTCGCCGGGCTTCACCGTTTCCGAAATGACCGAGGACTATCTCGCCGGCCGCGGCGGGAAGAAGATTCTCGCCGAGATCCCGCTCGGCCGGGTCGCGAGCACCGATGAAGTGGCGGAGACGATCCGCTGGCTTGCGACCGAGGCGCCGCCCTCGGCGACCGGCACCAACGTGGACGTCAACGGCGCGAGCTATGTTCGCTAGCCTGGCGCTCGCGGCCGCAGCCGCGCAAATCCTTCCAATCGTCATTCCGCTCGAAAAGCCGCGCCAGATCGAAAGGCCGGTCGCCCCGATCGAAACCGCCGGCCCCGCCTTCGCTGCCAGGTGCAAGGACTGGGACGAGTGGGACAAGCCCGCTCCGCCGGTCCGCATCCATGGAAACACCTATCTCGTCGGAACGTGCGGAATTGCCTCGATCCTCATCACCGGGACCGATGGGCATATCCTGATCGACGGCGGCACGGAGGCAGGCGCGGAGACGATCGCCCGCAACATCGAGCGGCTCGGCTTCCGTGTTCGAGACGTGAGGCTCCTCCTACACAGCCACGAGCATTTCGACCATGTCGGCGGAACCGGACGGCTTCAGCAGCTGACCGGGGCCCGGCTGGCCGCCTCGCCGGCGGCTGCCGCGGTATTCGAAACCGGCACAGCCGGGGCCGGCGACCCGCAGGCGGGCATGCACAAGCCGTTCTCTCCTGCCCGGGTCGACCGGGTCGTTCAGGATGGCGAGACGGTTCGGCTCGGCAATCTCGCGCTCGTCGCTGTCGCCACGCCCGGCCATACGCCCGGCGCCCTTAGCTGGCACTGGGGAAGCTGCGACGGCGGCATCTGCCGAAGGATCGTCTATGCCGACAGCCTCTCGCCGGTCAGCCGCGACGATTACCGCTTCAGCGATCACCCCGCCTATGTCGAGTCGTATCGCTCCGGCCTTTCCAGGCTGGCGGCAGTCGAATGCGACTTCCTCCTGACCCCGCATCCATCGGCGAGCGGGATGATCGAGCGGATGGCCGGCAAGGCGCCGCTGGAGAACAGCGACGCCTGCCGCGACTATGCCGCCGATCGCGGGAAGCGGCTCGATGAGCGGCTTGCCAAGGAGCAAGCCAAGTAAGCTGGCGTCTGACAATTTCGTGCACACGCGCGCAGGCCGAAAGCCTCCCCGAGGCCGGTGAGCTGTTTGCCGACCACTCGCCGGTGCTGGTCGCCGACGAGCCGGACCCGTCCAGACCCGACGAGTGGCTGCTTCACGCTTTTTTCGAGCGCGAGCCGACCGGGGCCGATCTGGAAAGGCTTCGCGAGCTGGGCAGCGGCGAGCCGGAGGTCGAGCAGCTCGGCGAGGCCGACTGGGTGACGATGAGCCAGTCCGGGCTCCAGCCGATCCGCGCCGGCCGCTTCTTCGTCCACACGCCGATGGTCCGCGCCCGCCCGCCGGGCACGATCGCGTTCGAGATCGATGCCGGCCTCGCCTTCGGCACCGGCCAGCACGCGACGACTTCGGGCTGCCTCGAGGCGCTCGACCGGCTCGAGCGCGACGGCGCGCGCTTCGCCAACATCGCCGACATTGGCACCGGCACCGGCCTTCTCGCCTTCGCAGCGCTGGCGCTGTGGCCCGAGGCGAAGTGCATCGCGACGGACATCGACCCGGTCGCGGTCGACGTCGCCCGCGATAATGCAGCGATAAACCAGCTGGCGCTCGGCCACGGCGCAGGTGAGCTTCTGCTTGCCGTCGCCGACGGCATGGACTCGCCGATGCTCGCCGCCCGGGCGCCGTTCGACCTGATCATCGCCAACATTCTTGCAGGCCCGCTGGTCGAGCTGGCGCCCGATTTCGCGAAGGCGCTCGCGCCAGGCGGCACAGTGCTGCTCGCGGGGCTGCTCGACAGCCAGGCGGACTCGGTGATTCGCGCCTACGAGGGCCTGGGCCTGACCGTCGCCGACCGCGGTTCGGCAGAATGGCCGGTGCTGGTCCTAAAGCTCGCCTGAGCTAATGTCCGTTTTCGACCCATTGCGGAAATTCGGCTACTGCGCCGCTAGTGGGGATCATGGGCAGACAAAAAGAACGGCGGCTCCTTCAGGTGGCAGTCGCGCTTGCGTGCTTTGTTCCACTCGGAGCGGGAACCGCGGGTGTGATGCAGGGGCCCGGCATGATCGAGGGCGATATGGCCGGCGATCTTCCAGCCTTGCAGAGCCACTTCCGCTATTTGTCGGGACTCCTACTTGGCCTCGGAATCGGCTTCGCCGCATCCATTCCGACGATCGAGCGAAGATCGGAGCTCTTTGCGGTGCTGTCCGGCACAGTCGTCGTCGGTGGCTTAGCGCGGCTTTCCGCACTGCTGATCTACGGCATGCCCAGCACGCCACATGTCGTCGCCCTGGGCATGGAGCTCGTAGTGGTGCCACTGCTGTTCGCCTGGCAAAGGAGGGTCGCGCTTCAGTTTCGGTCTTAAGTGTCCGCTTTCCACCCGTTCCGGACACAAGGCGACTGAGCCTCCGTCACGATCCTCGCCGATTTCTCGCCCGGCAGCCCCGGGGAGAGACCGGTGCTGGTGCTTACTCGACCCCGAGCTCTTCGAGCATGAAGGCGTAATATTCGGCCCTCGAGCGATATTGCTGGAAGCGCCCCGACTTGCCGCCGTGCCCCGCTTCCATCTGGACCCGGTAGACGAGCGGATTGTCGTCGGTCTTCATCGCCCGGAGCCTGGCGACATATTTGGTCGGCTCGAAATACTGGACCTGGCTGTCGTGCAGTCCGGTGCCGACGAACATCGCCGGATAGGCCTTTCGCTCGATCTGGTCGTAGGGCGAATAGGACAGCATGTAATCGTAGAACTTCGGGTCTGCCGGGTTCCCCCATTCGTCATATTCGTTGGTCGTGAGCGGGATCGAGGCATCGAGCATCGTCGTCACCACGTCGACGAACGGCACCTGGCTGATGATGACTCGATAATCCTGCGGCGCCATGTTGGCGACGGCGCCCATCAAAAGGCCGCCGGCGCTTCCGCCCTGCGCGGCGACCCGGTCCTTCGCCGCATAGCGTTGGCCGACGAGGTAGCGGGTCACGTCGATAAAATCGGTGAAGCTGTTCTTCTTGTTGAGCAGCTTGCCCTGGTCATACCAGGCGCGCCCCATCTCCTGGCCGCCGCGGATGTGCGCGATCGCGTACACCATTCCACGGTCGAGAAGGCTCGGGGTCATCGGCGACCAGCTCGGATCCATCGAGGCGCCATAGCTTCCGTAGCCGTACTGGAGCATCGCCGCGGTGCCGTCGCGATTGAACCCCTTGCGATAGACCAGCCGACACCGGGATTTCGGTACCGTCGCGAGCGCTCGCCCACACGCGCTCCGTCACGTAATTCGAAGGATCGTAATTGGGCGCGGGCGTGCGCTTCAGGAGCGTCCGCTCGCCAGTGCCGGCATCGACTTCGTACCAGATGCGCGGAGTTGTCAGCGAATCGTAGACGTAACGAAGCTTGGTCGTGTTCGATTCCAGGTTGGTGCTGAGCGCCATTGCGTAAGCGGGCTCGTCCGAGGCAACCTCGCTGCTCGTGCCTGAATTGGTCAGCAGCCGAATCTTCTTGTTGCCGCCGGAACGCTGCTCGATCGCGATGAAACTGTCGAACGGCTTGAAATTCTGGATGAAGACGTTCGCGTCGTGCGGCACCAGGTCGGTCCAGCCGGCGCGGCCCTTCGCCGCATCGGCGTCGGCAAGCGTCATCAGCTTGTAATTGGGCGCGTCCCAGTTGGTGCGGATGATCCAGCGGTTGCCGATATGGTCGGCACTGTAAAGTAAGTCGCGCTCGCGCGGCGCGACCACCCGCCATTCGCCGGGGCTGGCGGCGCTGGTGCAGCGCTGCTCGTTGCTGACCGTGCTCTCAAGGACAATGCAGATATATTTGTCGTCGCTGGTTCGGCCGAGGCCCAGGTAGAAGCTGTCGTCCTTCTCCTCGTAGATCAGCCTGTCGGCCGACGCCGGAGTTCCGAGCACGTGCGCCTTCACACGCTTGCTCAGGAGCGTCACCGGGTCCTTCTCGATGTAGAAGATTGTTCGGTTGTCGTCCGCCCAGACGAAGTTCGGCTGGACGTTCTCGACCCTGTCTTCGAGAAGCTCACCGGTCGCGATGGTCTTTACCTTCATTGTATATTGTCGGCGGCCGACGGTGTCCTCGGCAAACGCGAGCAGCCCATTGTCTTGGCTCACCATCCACTCGCGGATGGAAAAAAAGCCGTGCCCCTCGGCCATGGCGGGCATGTCGAGAAGCACCTGCTCTGGTGCCTGGGTCGTGCCCTCCTTGCGGGCGATGATCGGATAGTCGCCGCCGGTCTCGAAGCGGGTGTAGTAATAATAGCCGCGCTGGCGCGCGGGAACGCTCGAATCGTCCTGCTTGATGCGGCCTACGAATTCAGTGAACAGCTTCTCCTGGAGCGGCTTGGTCGCGGCCAGCACCGAGTCCGCATAGGCGTTCTCGGCATTGAGATAGGCCAGCATTTGAGGGTTCTTGCGGCTGTCGTCGCGCAGCCAGTAATAGGGATCGTTGCGTTCCTTCGGGCCCTTGACCGTATAGGGCTTCTGCACCGCGACCGGCGGTGTTGGAGCGGTTTGCGCGTAACCATAGGCCGGCACCGCTGCGGCCATCGCCGCGGCAACAACGAAACGCTTCATCGAATTTCCTCCCCTAGGCACTCGCCTCGGCCACGATCGCGGCCCATTCTTCCTCGCCGATCACCTCTATTCCAAGTTCCTCGGCTTTCTTCAACTTCGATCCCGCGCCGGGGCCGGCGATGACGAGGTCGGTTTTTGCACTGACCGAGCCTGCGGTGCGCGCGCCCAGCCGCTCCGCCTGAGCCTTGGCCTCGTCGCGGCTCATCGTCTCGAGGCTTCCGGTGAACACGATTGTCTTGCCGCTCCACTTTGTCTGCTTCGCGTCCGACACGAACCGCTTCGAGCTGACCTCCGACAGCAGGTCGTCGAGAGCCTCGCGGTTATGCTCCTCATGGAAGAAGTCGACCACGGCCTCAGCGACGACCGGTCCCACGCCTTCGACCGACGACAGCTCCGCCTCAGCGTCCGGCCCTATCGCGGCCTCGCGCAGCGCCTCGATCGTGCCGAAGCACCTGAGCAGGTCCTTCGCCGTGACGATGCCGACATGGCGGATTCCGAGGCCGAACAGGAAGCGCGCCGGATCCGGCTCGCGCTTGTCCTCGATTGCCCGGAGCAGGTTGTTGACGGACGTCTCCTTCCAGCCCTCGCGCTGGACGAGCTCGTCGCGGTGCCTGTGGAGCCGGAAGATATCGGCGGGCGAGTTGAGCCAGCCAAGGGCAATGAACTCCGCGATCGATTTCTCGCCCAGCCCCTCGATGTCGAGGGCGCCACGCGACACGAAGTGCCGCAGCCGCTCGAACCTTTGCGCGGGGCAGATGAGCCCGCCGGTGCAGCGGACGTCGACCTCGCCTTCCTCCGACACCGCCTCGCTTCCGCATTCCGGGCAGCGGTCGGGGAAGGCATAAGGGTCGCGCCGCTCGTCTTTCGTCAGATTCTCGACAACCTGGGGGATGACGTCGCCGGCGCGCTGGATCCGGACGCGGTCTCCAATCCGCAAGCCCAGCCGGGCGATTTCGTCGCGGTTGTGAAGAGTGACGTTGGCGACGATCACACCGCCGACCCCGACCGGCTTCAAGCGCCCGACCGGGGTGAGCTTGCCGGTGCGGCCGACCTGGATGTCGATCGCCTCGAGCGTCGTTTCGGCTTTTTCCGCCGGGAATTTGTGAGCGAGCGCCCAGCGCGGCGCCCGTGCAACCTGGCCGAGCCGTTTCTGCCAGTCGATCCGGTCGACCTTGTAGACGACACCGTCGATGTCGAACGGAAGGTCGGCACGCGCCTTCTCGATCGCCGAATAATGGGCAAACATCTCGTCGAGGCTCTTGGTCGGCACCAGGAGGTCGATGACCGGAAAGCCGAACTTCTCGAGCGCCTTCATCGACTTGAACTGGGTGTCGCCAAGCGGCTGCGACAATTCGCCCCAGCCGTGGGCGAAAAAACCGAGCGGCCTGGCTGCGGTTATCGCCGGATCCTTCTGGCGAAGCGAGCCGGCGGCGGCATTGCGGGGGTTGGCGAAAATCTTGCCGCCGGCCGCCTCCTGCCGCTCGTTGAGAGCGGCGAAGGCGTCTTTCGACATATAGACCTCGCCGCGGACCTCGAGCACGTCCGGGGCACCGGAGATCCGCTTCGGAATGCCCTCGATCGTCCGCACGTTGGCAGTGACATCCTCGCCGACCGTGCCGTCGCCGCGGGTCGCTGCGAGCACCAGCTCCCCCTTCTCGTAGCGAAGCGAGCAGGACAGGCCGTCGATCTTCGGTTCGGCGGTCACCGGCACCGCCGCGCTGTCGCCCAGGTTGAGAAATCGCCTTACCCGTCCGACGAACTCTTCCACCTCCTCCGTAGAGAAGGCGTTCTCGAGGCTCAGCATCGGCGTGGAGTGGGCGACCTTCGCAAGCGGTCCGCTCGGCGCAGCCCCGAGCCGCTTGGACGGCGAATCCGGGCGCACGAGATGGGGAAAACGCTCCTCGAGTGCGCGATTCTCCCGGACCAGCGCGTCGTATTCCGCGTCGCTGATCTCCGGAGCGTCCTGGTCGTGATACAGCTTGTCGTGACGGGCGATGAGCTTCGCCAGCCGCATCAGCCGGTTGGCGGCCTTAGCCTCGCTGATCGGCTCAGCCATGTCAGCCGAACAATTCCTCGAGCAGGCTGACGAAGCTCGTCCACGAACGCTCGGCGGCGAGCGCGTTGTAGCGGACGCCCTCGATCCCGATTTCGTGGGCGTTCGGGTTGGTGAAGCCGTGCGCGACATTGCCGTAGGCGTGGATCTGCCAGTCCGAGCCGGCGTCGGTCAGCTCCTGGCCGAGCGCGACCACCGCCTCGGGCGGAACCATCGGATCGTTCCAGCCGTGGAAGGCGACGACCTTCGCCTTGATGTCCTCCGCCGGCAGCTCCGGCGGGTCGAGAAGCCCGTGGAAGCTCACCGCGGCGGCGATGTCGGCGCCGCTCCGGGCAAGGTCGAGAGCGCACAGGCCTCCGAAGCAAAAACCGGCGATAACAATCCGGTCCTCTTCGACCTCGTCGATTTCGCGCGCAAGCTCGAGCACATGGACCAGCCGGCGGCGAAGCGCCGCCCGATCGCCCTTCAGGCGGCCCATTTCGCCGAACATCACGTCGCGCTCGGCGCCTCTAAATTTCTTTCCGAACAGGTCGGCGACGACCGAATTGTAGCCGAGCTCGACCAGCTGCCGTGCAAAGCCGAGCTCCAGGTCGGACACGCCCATCACCGAGGGAACCAGGATCACCGACGGCCGCGCCTGGCCGTCGCGGCGGCCGACGAACACGCTCTCGAGCTGCTCGCCTTCGAAATCGTGCGGGACCGGCCGTTGCTTGCTCATACCTTCTCCCTCGCCAGCTCGGCTAGCTTCGCAACCGTGTTCATGTTCCTGGCCGTGCCTTTGGCCGCCGCCGGAATGACCATCTTCGACCGGCCAAGCAATGTGCCGCAATAATCGACATAGATTTCGCGCTTGCCGAGCGCCAGCCGCTCACCGTCCCGCCACAGCGCCGCTTCCAACGCGTTCGCAGGCGGCGGCTCGGGAAGGAACGTCGCGAGCACCCGCCTCCCAGGCGCGTCTCTGAACGGATTGGCATCGAGCACCTCCCGAATCTCCGCGGCGGTCCTGACAATCACCGGCACCGGCTTGCCCATATGAGCGGCGATTCGCTTCTCGAGCATCTCGCGCACGGCCGCCTCGCCCTTTCGGCTCGAGAAAATCAGATTGCCGCTGGCGATGTAGGTGCGGGCGTTCTCGAACCCAAGCTCGTCGGCAATCGCCCGCAGCTCCGCCATCGGCAGCTTGCTGGTGCCGCCGACATTCACCGCCCGGAGCAGTGCGACGTAGCCCGTCACGCCGCGTCGAGTAGCCGCGACGCCTGCGCCCGCGCCTCGTCCGTGATCGCCGCGCCGGAAAGCATCCGCGCGATCTCCTCGCGCCGCTCCTCTTCGCTGAGCCGCCGGACGATTGTTCGCGTCGCTCCGTCCTCGTGCGACTTTTCTATTCTGTAGTGATGGGACGCGCGTGCCGCCACCTGGGGCGAGTGGGTAACGACCAGCACCTGGCTGTCCTTGGCGAGCCGCGCCAGCCGCTCGCCGATCGCGCTCGCCACCGCTCCGCCGACCCCGCGGTCGATCTCGTCGAAGATCATCGTCGCAGCGCTCCCCGCCTCCGCCAGCGCAACCTTCAAGGCGAGGATGAACCGCGACATCT
>JBPCOC010000032.1:0-32422 GCA_051000635.1 Sphingomicrobium sp.
GCACCGGACGCCGTTCCATCGCCAATGCCGTCCTCCGGTTCCGCTACGCTCCACCTCCGGCCAACACTGGCGATGAAGGCAACGATGCACTAACAATCAACCTGGACCACTCAGTGGGGGCCGGTCAAGAGCATCCCCGCTGCTATTTAATTTGCATTAATAGCATAAAGAGCGCCTGTACGTAGCGGCGGGCACTCGCCGGCTGCGCTAAACGTCCGGAGCGGAGAGCTTCTGCGATCGCGAGCGGCTCGCGCGGTAGCGGCTTAGCTACATGATAGGGGAATCACATGAGAATGATCGTAAAACTGATGGTCGCTGCTACTGCCGTGACTATGACCGCGCCAGCGCTGGCGGCGGACAATCCGAGGGTTACCGCCGAAGTGATGGCGATTGCTCGCGCACAGTGGGCGGCCGAGATGGCCGACAGATCCGTTGCCGAGCAAATGGCAACCATCGCTGACGATTATACCGAGTTCAATCCCGACCATCCTACCCGGTTAGACGGCAAGGCGCTGAACTCCCGGCTCTACCAAGCCTGGAGCGATGGGCCAAAATCAATCGCTGGGGACATGATGAACGCCAAGGTGCAGACCTACGGGGACACTGCTATTCTCACATATAATTACGTCGGACTAAGCCGGGCAAAGGACGGTAAGATCACGCCCAATAATGCCAAGTCGACGCGCGTCTATGCCCGTCAGAATGGCCGCTGGATGCTCGTCCACGCGAACTTTGCGCCGGTCCAGGCGCAGGGCGACTAGTCCAGATTGATGTTGCGCAGGGAGCGGCAACGCCTCCTGCAGCACCCAAGAACCGAGCCGAATGTCCGCAATGGGTCGAAAGCGGACCCTAAGCCGCTAGTGTCTGGAATGGGTGGAAAACGGACATTGAGTGATCGGTTCAATTAAGGTCACTTTCAAAAGGCTGGTGCGTTCATGATTTTGGGGCGGAGAGAACTGGGACACTCATGTGAGCGACAAAGCACCCAAGGATCAGGAACAAAGGACTGCCGAAGCCGAGGTCGACGAGTTCAAGAAGGAACTTGGCCCGTTCGTCATCGCTGCCGAGACAACGCGGATGCCGATGGCGTTCACCGACTCTCGCAAAGCCGACAATCCGATCATTTTTGCGAATGACGCCTTCCTCGAACTCACTGGCTATGAACGCGATGAGGTGCTCGCGCAAAGCTTCAACTTCATTCTCGCCTCGGGCACTGATGCGAAGACCGTGCGCGAGGTTGAGGCGGCATTTGCCGATCCGTCCAAACACGAACCCGAAATTCACTATCGGCGAAAGGACGGAAGCGAATGCTGGGCGACGCTTTTCATCGCTCCGGTCAAGGGCGAGCAAGGCGCGGTGGAGCAATATTTTTTGTCGCTGGTCGATAGCACGCATCACAAAGTGGCAGAGCAAAACGCCGCTCTTCTGATTGATGAGCTCAACCACCGCGTCAAGAATACCTTGGCCACGGTTCAGTCGATCGTTTCCCAGGCGGTTCGCAATTCCCAGGATCCTCAAGTGGTCCGTGAATCGATCGAAACGCGGATCGCGGCACTGTCCCGTTCACATGACCTGCTTGGCCGCGAGAAGTGGGATGGCGCCGGCTTGCACGATTTGGTGCTCGAAGTGCTTGAGCCTTTCAGCGCAGCGGAGGCTGGCGCCCAACGGTTTACTATCGAGGGCGAGAACATCCGGTTGTCGCCCAAGGCGACGCTGGCACTCGGCATGGCATTCAACGAGCTGGCGGCCAATGCGATAAAATATGGGGCACTCTCGAACGAAGAGGGCACAATTTCGATCAAGTGGACGATGGAGGAAAAGGACGAGTGTCAGTGGCTGTGCTTGCATTGGCGCGAGAAGGGCGGGCCACCGGTAAGCCAGCCAACGCGAAAGGGATTCGGCTCACGCCTGATCGAACAGGGCCTGGCACACGAACTGGAGGGGAAGATCGAACTGGATTACCTGTCCGAAGGTGTCGTTTGCACAATTTTCGTCCCGGCCCCACGAACAGTGCTTAATGGATAGCGAGTTTCTATCGGGGAAACGAGTTCTCGTGGTCGAGGATGAGATGTTCGTCGCGATGCAGATCGAGGACATGTTGGGTGACCTCGGCTGCACTTCGATCACATCCGCCGCAACCATCCAAACAGCCCTCGATTCCATTGCGGCAAACACGTTTGATCTGGCAACGCTTGACCTCAATCTCAATGGCGAGCGAAGCTTTTTGATCGCCGAGGCTCTTAGTGAGCGCCACATCCCGTTTGCATTTGCCACCGGTTATGGTGCGAATAGTATCGACGAAGCATTTGGGGATCGGCCGGTGCTGAATAAGCCCTACAGCTTCTTCCAGTTCAAGAAAGTGCTTGAGGAACTCGTTGCCAACGGAGACGGGGCGCCTTCACCTCTTGCTGACTAGTGCGTTGGCCGCTTCTTTAAGGCGCGCCTCATACTGCGCTGCTAGCGATTCATGTGCTGCTCGCGCCGTGTCGTTTGCCGCCTGTTCAGCTGCTCTCCGCTCCTCCTCCGCCCGCTTTTGCAGATAAGTCAGTTCCCCATCCATGCGCTATCCCCGTCCAGCGAATCGATGGCAAAATAAATTTCTGCTTGGGTACGAGTCAATATTTGGCTGCCCGTGCAACCCGCACCTGGGTGAACATGATTGCGGGTTAAACTGAGTGGCCGGGGAACACCGGCCTAATGTCCGCTTTGGGTCGAAAGCAGACGTTAGCTCCCTAGCGTCCGGAATGGGTGGAGAACGGACACTAGCATATCGAACTTTATAGCTGTGGCGCGGTGGCCACAGAAACCTCTCAATCGCCGCCGCCCTGGTTCGTTACACAATCGCTACAAGCTCGGCGTAGCGTAAGTTTCGTACGGTCAAAGCGTTTCATGGGGGCTCATATGCGCATCCGCTCGTCACTTCTAATTGGTACTACTGTGGCTGCATTCGCAGCGCCTTTGCTCGCTCAGACTCCAGAAGACGCTCAGCTGCCAACTGGTCCTACTGAGGCGGAGGCGATCGCGCAGGTCGCGAATGAGCCACCGGAGACAATGGCTAATGCCGAGATCATCGTCACCGCGACCAAGCGCGCCTCGACCGTTCAGGACGTTCCCTTCTCGGTTAACGCGCAGACGCAGGAAGACATCCAACGTGCCAACGCAAATACGATTGAGGATATCGCCCGCAATGTTGCCGGTCTGACGGTCCAGAACCTTGGTCCGGGGCAAAGCCAGGTATCCATCCGCGGCGTGTCGGCAGGCCAGATTGTCCGCGATCAGCCGGGCGTGAAGGAGCAGGTCGGCGTCTACCTCGACGAATCGGTCGTCTCGCTGTCGCTCTTCACTCCCGACTTCGACCTGTTCGACCTGAACCGCGTCGAGACGCTTCGTGGGCCGCAGGGAACGCTTTTCGGCTCCGGGTCGGTGGGCGGCACGATCCGTTACATCACCAATCAGCCGTTCATCGGCCGGACCGAAGGGCTCGTCGAAGCGAACATCAACACGGTTGAGGAAGGCGATCTCGGTTACCACTTGAAGGGCGCGATCAACGTCCCGCTCGGGCCGACGGCGGCGGTCCGCGCCGTGGCATACGGAACGCATTATGCAGGCTTCATCGACGCTCTTGGCCCCGCGGCCGGCAAGAACGTAAACGACGGCTCTCGTGTCGGCGGTCGACTCTCGCTGCTTTGGGAGCCGACAGCGGACGTCAAGATTACGCCGCGCGTAGTTTATCAAAAGGTGCAGGCGAACGGGTTCAACCGGCAGGAAGTGTTTAACCTCTACCTGAATCGATTCACGACCCCGTCCTACACTTACGACGACCGCGAGCAGTTCCTGCGGCTGCGGGAGAAGTTCAGCGACGAGACTTTGCTCGCCGACCTCACCGTAAGCTACGACTTCGGTCCGGTCGAACTTACCTCCGTCACCAGCTACATCGAGCGCGACATTCTCGTCAGCCGCGACGCGTCGGCTCTGACGGGTTCGGTTTCGGTCGACCTCGGCTTTCCCGACGCGGGCGTGAACCTCGCGTCGAACCTCCGCGACACCACGAACCTTGAGCAGGTGACTGAGGAAATTCGCCTCGCTTCCACCGGGGCGGGGCCACTCGAGTGGGTGGTCGGCGGCTTCTACTCGAAAGTCGACCGCGTCTATCGTCAGCGCCTGCCTACCCCCGGCTATGCGGCTTTCCTGGACGCGGCGCAGGGGGCAGGAACATCGGCGGCATCCGCGAACGGCTTTCCCGACCTTGACTCCCCGTACAATGCCGACCTGCCATACGACATCACACAGAAGGCGGTGTTTGGCGAGGCATCCTACGACTTTGGCCAGTTCGAGTTGACCGCGGGCGGCCGCTACTACGACTTCGAGGAAACCCGCGACTTTATCAACGGCGGCTTCTTCTCGCCGGGGTTCACGTCGCTCGGAGACACGACGAAGTCGACCGGCTTCAGCCCACGAGTGATCGCCACGTGGGCGCCGAACAGGGACCTGAGCGTAAATCTTCAGGCGGCGAAGGGCTTCCGCCTCGGGGGCATCAACGATCCGCTCAACTTGCCGCTCTGCAGCCCGGCCGATCGCGAACTTTACGGTCCGTTCGCAACCGCGTTCTACGACGATGAGACGCTGTGGAACTACGAAGCCGGACTGAAATATTCGAGAGGCCCAATTACATTCAACACCGCGGCGTTCCACACCGAGATCAAGGACCTGCAGGTAACCGTCGATGCCGGCGGCTGCTCGTCACGTTTGGTCTTCAACGTTCCCAAGGCGCACACGACTGGCCTAGAAGCGGAGCTTGCCGCGCAGCCGATGCCGGGGCTCAATCTATCGGTGGCCGGAAGCTACGTGAATGCGGAGTTCGACTCGACGATCGCCAATCCAGCGCTGGCGACCGCGACGGGCATTCGCGAGGGCAATCGCCTGCCTACGGTTCCCAAGTTCCAGATGGCGGTGGCGGCGACCTACACGCAGCGTTTCAGCAGCAACGCCGACTGGTATGTCCACGGGTCCTACCAGCATGTCGGCAACCGCTACACGCAGCCCGGCGACCAGGAGAACAACCCGCGGACCTTTGTCCACGGGCTCCCGTTCAACGGCATGCCGGCGACTGCGGCGACAACCCTGGACCTCAAACTACCGTCCTACGACCTCGTCAACCTGTCCGCTGGCCTCGCCTTCGATAGCGGCACCGAAGTCGTGCTGTACGTGAATAACCTTCTCGACGAAAATCCGCTGCTGTCGTTCGACCGCGAGCGCGGTGGCCGCGCCCGCCTCGGCTACAACATCGGCCAACCGCGCACGATCGGGCTGACGCTCCGGCACGCGTTCCGTGCAGCTTCGCCGCTGCCGATAGCGGTGGTGATCCCACCGCCGCCTCCTTCGGCTCCTGAAACACGGGCATGCCCCGACGGGTCGGTAATCCTCGCCACTGAAACCTGCCCTGTTCCGCCACCACCGCCGCCGCCTCCGCCTCCGGCGCCCGAACGCGGCTGAGAGTGACAGCTTTGCAACTAACGCGCCGCTCGCTCCTGTTTGGAGCGGGCGGCGCCGCCATTTCAGCAAGCATCGCTGGCGGCACCGTCATCCGCGGCAACCGCATTGCGGTGATCGGCGCTGGCGTCTTCGGCGCCTGGACTGCGCATCATTTGATGGCGGCCGGCCAAAAAGTCATCATCATCGAGCCGTGGGGACCTGCCCATTCGCGCGCTTCGTCAGGCGGCGAATCCCGAATGACTCGGGCTGTTTACGGGAAGGACGCCCTCTATACTCGAATGGCGCTGCAATCGCTGCCGCAATGGAAGCGGTTGAGCGACGCGTCGGGCCTCCCCATTTTCGCCGAAACCGGCGTGCTCTTCTTTTCTCCCACCGAGGAACAATATTTTCGCGACAGCGTCACTGTCCATCGCGAGTTCGGGCTCGCCACGCAGCTGCTCGACGGAGCGGCAATGGCTAGGCGGTTCCCGATGATCGACTTCGACGGGATCAGCGTTGGCCTTTTCGAGCCCGCTTTCGGAGCGCTGATGGCCAGGCGATCGGTCCAGACGCTCGTTGCGCAACTCGTTCGCGCCGGAGCCGAGTACGTCCACGACGCAGCGCTTTCGCCAACGGCCTCCGGACGGAAGCTGCTGTCGCTCCAATTGGCGTCAGGCGAGCGCGTGGAGGCCGACCAGTTCGTGTTCGCCCTCGGTCCCTGGCTGCCGAAGGTGTTTCCAGCACTCCTCACACCCAGGATTGTACCTACCCGCCAGGAAGTCTTCTTCTTCGCTCCGCCGGCGGACGACCGCCGCTTTCTCGTAGGAGCGATGCCGGGCTGGGCCGACTTCAACGGCGGCGATATCTACTACGGTTTTCCCGACCTCGAGGGGCGCGGCGTCAAGTTGGCGCACGACGCGCACGGGCCAGTCGTTGATCCAGACACCCAGAGCCGCCGACCCAGCGAGGACGCGCTCGCTGACGTCATCGGATACCGCGACCGCCGCTTCCCGGCTCTGAAGGGCGCTCCGCTCACCGAAGCGCGCGTGTGCCAGTATGAAAACAGCTCAAACGGCGATTTTCTGATCGACTTCCACCCTCAGCTGAAGAACGTGCTGCTGGTCGGTGGCGGCTCCGGCCACGGGTTCAAGCACGGCCCCGAAGTTGGACGATATGCGGCAGCGCGGTTGCTAGGTGTGAAGCAGCCGGAACCTCGATTCAGCCTCGCAACGAAGGCGGAGACGCAGCGCCGCGAGGTTCACTGATCATCAGCTACCGCAATGGGTCGAAAGCAGATGTTAGCCACTAATGTCCGCAATGGGTGGAAAGCGGACGTTCCGTTGCGGCCTCGCGCTGAGGAATGATGTGTCGTTAAACTCCAGTTCACCGACCTAATGTGAACTCTAGTGCAATGAGCGCTTACCTTCGCGGGATAGCCGGCTGCGCCGCAGCTCCCTGGGGAGTGTTGCTTCTTCTAATGGGTAATCCTGTGCAGGCCGGTGAGACGGCAGAGCATCGTCGCTACAACTGCACCGCAAATTCGTCGTTGGTGGTCCTTGTGAGTAGCAGAACTGCGATCGTTCAGTTTCCCGACCGGGTTTATCAACTCGACCGGAGGAGGTCGTCAATTGGCATAAGGTATGGGTCGGATCACGCTGCGCTGATGATCGATGGTCTCTTTGCTACATTCGTCGCGGATGGACGCGCTAACTTCCGCCGGTGTCAGCAAGTTAGCCCGCTTGCGGAGCGTCAGTAGGGCTGCGCTTTTTCTAATCGCCAGCCGATTCGGTTTTTTTATCAGGCAGCTGCTTCCGTGTGTCCGCTTTGCGGACAAGCAAACTGGAGCCCGTGGGGTCTCGAGAGGGTGGAAAACGGACGCCCAGCTAATGTCCGGAATGGGCTTCGCAGAGCGCCACAGTGTCCGCTCCGACTGGACAGCGGACATTCCTGAAACGTGACATGGAGCGCTGCCGACGCGATTGCTGGTAAGCACACCGCTTTGTGCCGTCGCCTGAACACCCCCTAAGGTGTAACCGTCAGCCCTTCGTTCCAGAAACGGTTTGGGCGGCTACCCCAGATAGCCCAAAACGTAGAGTAAAATGAGGATAAGGATGACAGCGCCGATGCCTATGTACATGTCCGGTCCTTTCTCACCTTCGAAGCGGGTCAATCCGCCGGTAGCGGAATGTCGGGAGCACGTCCAAAACAAACCCTAAGCTGAATGTCCACAATAGGTGGAAAGCGGACATCCGGGCGCGAATGCGTGAGCGCCCCGGCGTTTCGGCCGAGGCGCCCTGCTGCGGACTGCGTAGGCGCGGTGCGTCGCAGACGCGCCACTCGCAGCTTATGCCTTCACTTCCAGCACCATGTTTGTATCTGTCTCTGCAGCCCGACGGACGTTGCCGAACCCGGCCTCGTTCAAAACCTCGGTAAGACGTTTTTGTCCGGCTTGCGCGCCCAGCCCCAGCCCCACTTCCTGTGCTACCGACGCAGGTGTGCAGATGGTCGTTGAGAACCCGTAGAAAATCTGGCCGATCGGATTCATGTTCTCCTGCATGCTATCGCCGGCCAGCGGCTCGACGAGCATGAAGGTGCCGCCCGGCTTCAATGTCTCCCGGATGTGCCGCGCGGCGCCGACTGGATCGCCCATGTCGTGCAGGGCGTCGAACATGCAAGCGAGGTCATAATCCTTGCCAGGATAATCCTGCGCTTTAGCGACGTGGAACTCGACATTTTCGATCCCTTCGGCCTTCGCGCGCGCGCGTCCCTCCTCGATGGAGGGCTCGTGGAAGTCGAAGCCGTGAACCGTTGAGTTCGGATATGTCTTGGCAATCAGCATTGTGGAGGAGCCGAATCCGCAGCCGATGTCGGCGATTCTTGCACCTGCCTTCAGCCGATCTTCGACGCCGTCGAGCGCTGGTATCCAGCTGTCGAATAGGTTGGCGGCATAGCCCGGCCGGAAAAAGCGGTCAGTGCTGCAAAACAGGCATTGCGAATGGTCACCCCAGGGACGCCCCTTGCCGGACTTGAAGGTTTCGACGGCATCCTCATGTGTCTCATACTGGGCAACGATCGCCTGGAAGAAACCCTGAAGACATGCTGGTTGCCCTTCCTGCGCAAAAACCAGCGCCTGTTCGGGCGAAAGCGAGAAGCGCTCCGTCTCCGGGTCGTAAGTCACATAGCCGGCCGCAGCATTGGATCCGAGCCATTCGTGCAGATATTTTGGGTTGAGCCCGGTATTGCCGGCAAGTTCGTCGACCGTCATCGGCTCGGCTCCAACCATCGCCTGATAGACGCCAGCCTGATCGCCCAGGTAGGCCATAAACACGCCCATCGAACCGGCGACGTCGCCAATCACTTTGCCCAAAAGTTCCTTCAACTTGGTATCGTTCACCTGAGTGGCCACTGGTGTCCTCCTGCTCTTGCATGAGTTGGCAGAGTTATCCGGCAGCGCACTCCGAAGCTCTGGATGCTGCGACGCAGCTGAGACACCGTCCCGGAGAGCGGGACTTAAGTGACTCAAGCGAACCGTAGCACGTCTATCGCAGGCAGCCGAATATTCCGCTGAGAGCCACTTCCCCGCTAATGTCCGCAATGGGTGGAAAACGGACGCGAGCTGTGCGTAGCTTCGGCGGTCCCCGGCTCCCCGGGACCGACGATTGGGAGAGTTGAATTGAGCTCCAAGCCGAACAGAGACATCGAGAAAGACTACCCACTTCCCCAATTCATAGAAAAGCTTCGCCGTTTGGCGGACGCGTTGGAAAGCGGCAGACGCTTCGAAATCCAAATTGCTGGGGAACGGATATCCGTGCCGGTCCGGGCAACCTACAACATCGAACACGAGCGGGGAGCCAAGGAAGAAGAGATCGAGTTCCAGATCAAGTGGTCCGTGTAGGCATGGCTTCACGGCAGACCGCTGCCGACTGTCGGACGGACCTTCGATCAAAGCCCAGGTCGCCGCTGCTTCCTGTGTTCCTCCTGTTACTTTCCGCCTTCGCCCTTGGCGGATGCCAGCACGTGATCGAGCCGCCTGCGACCGTGTCAGATCCGGTGCGAGTGTATGTCGTCGACTACGGGCGCCATGCGAGCCTCGCGCTGCCGAAGGAGGACTCCGACCTCGTCGAGTGGTCGTGGGGCGATTGGAACTGGTTTGCGCTTGAACGCACAGGGCTTAGCGAAGGCCTGCAGGCGCTCTTCGCCTCGCCGCGTTCCACACTCAGCCGGCGCGAGCTTGCGCCGGCGCGCAATGCCGACGAACTTGCCGCGCGTTTGGGCGCGGAGGAGGTTCTAGGGCTTGACGTGGAGCGGGCGCGGGCGCGGGCGCTGCATCATCATCTGCAGGCGCGATGGGTCCGGCGGCGCGAGCAGGCGGTGGCGCATTCCAGCGGCCGCGTCTTCGTGCCCGAAGATCGCCGCTACAGTCTCTCGAACAATTCGGTGCACGAGCTCGCCCGATGGCTCGAGGCTCTCGGCGCGAATGTGTTTGGAACGGGTGTGACGGCGAACTTCAAAGTGCGTGAACCTCGAGCCGCCAACGCAACGGGTCGCTGACCATATCGCGTCCGCTTTGGGTGGAAAGCGGACATTCAGCTCATACTCACGCTGCAACAGAGCCAGAGCGCAGCGCCTCGGGCACCGGCGCTGCTGCTCCGCTCGCTTTTTCGAAGACAAGCGGATAGATTTGCCCGTCGGCTAGGGATCAGCGTCATGTCGCCCGTACTATCCTGCGCCCTGTACTTAGCGATAGTCACCGGCGCGGCCGATCCCGAGGCGGAGCGACCTCAAGCGGCGTCCGCTCCGCAAGACATCATTGTCACGGGTGAGCGTCTGCGCCGGTCGATTCGGGACACCGCATCCAGCGTTGTCGTCATTCCCGCTGATATGATTGAGGCGTTGGCCGCGCCCGACCGGCTGGAAGATCTGCTTCCTTTCATTGCGAACGTCCAGATGGGCACCGGCGGACAGGGACCGACTATCCGCGGCCAGGACACGACGGGAGTCCTGCAGGACCTGCCTGCGTTCCTCGGCGGCACTCGTCCCAGAGCCACGTTGCAGGTGGACGGTCGCGCGAGCAGCTACAATGAGTTCGTCTTCGGTATTGCTCCGCTGTGGGACGTCGAACAAGTGGAGGTGTTCCGAAGCCCGCAAACGACGACACAGGGCCGCAACTCGATCGCGGGAGCGATCGTCGTCAAGACCCGCGACCCTGACTATTACTGGCTGGGCAGGGGACGAGCAATTCATGGGAGCTTCGGCACCTGGCAAGGCTCGGCGATGCTGACCGGACCCATCGTAGGCGACCAGCTCGCCTTCCGGGTGTCCGCGGATCTGAGGCGCAGCCGGCCTTCGAGCGAAATAGCCGATACGATGCGGGGGGCGGACCCGAACCGCGACCGCTATGGGTTGTTACGCTTCAAGCTGCGAGCGGAACCGGAGGCGCTTCCGGGGCTCAGCATCCTTTCGACCTATGTCCATTCCGAATCTCAAATGCCCCAGGTCGTGACGGTTCGGGAGCCGTTCCGCAATCGCCGAGATCCGCTGGCGGCCTACGGCATCTTCGGGATCAACAGCGATTCCCTCACGACCGACATCCGGCAGTCGCTCGGGCCGGGCGCAGAGCTTGCCGCGATCCTATCACTGGGCGACTCCCGTGCGCAGCGCTTTGCGCCGCCGGGGCTGGGCGAAACGCAGAACCGGCACCGGGACCTTTCGCTTGAGGCTTGGGCTTCCTGCCGCTCCTGCGGGAGGCTTAGTGGCCGCATCGGCACTCACCTGCTTAGGACCAGCGGCGATCAGCGGATCGACCTGACGGCGCAGTCGCGGGGAATCGGCGAGTTCGACGACAGGCAGCACAGCTTCGGGCTGTTCGGTGAAGGCGCGCTTGTACTCGGTCCCCTCCTGACAGCTTCCGCCGGCTTGCGCTTCCAGCGCGACTGTCAGGACCGCAGCGGCGCGCTACGGATACCCTCGCGGACACTGCCGCTCGATTATGACCGTTGCTTCACCGCCTGGCTTCCGAAGCTCACCGCCTCCTTTCAAGCCAGCGAGGCCATTACGGTTGGTCTGTTGGCGCAGCGCGCATTCAATCCGGGGGGAGTGACCCTCAACGTTGGCAGCGGGGAGCAGGACAGTTTCGAGGCCGAGCGCTTGTGGAATTATGAGATCTTCGCCCGAGGCGCAGTGGGAAGCCTCAGCTTCGGCGCCAATCTCTTCTATAATGACATAAGCGATTCACAGCGGCCGCTGACGACGCTTCTGCCTGGGCCGGGTGGAGCGCCGCTGATTGTCACGAGGTTCGAGAATGCGCCGCGGGCGACCAGTTACGGCGGCGAAGCGCAGGCGCAGTGGCAAGCCAGCGATCGGCTGTCCGTGCGCCTCTCGGCGGGAGCCCTGCGCACCCGCGTTGACGAAGCGCTGCTCGCGTCCGATCCGATCGTCGGTAATGCATTCGCTCGGGCGCCGAGGTTTTCCGGCTCCGCCCTAGTCGACTGGCAACCGGTTGAAGGGCTGCGTCTGTCCGGCAGCGTTCGACATCACGGCGCATATTTCAGCAACGATGCGAACACGGCCGCGCTTCGGATCGGTAGGGCGACGACTCTAGACGCGCGGGCGGGGTATGAAATGGGCCGAGTGACGGCCTTCGCCTATGGTCGGAATCTGCTCAACAGCTTCAATCTCACATATTTGTATAACGCCTCGCTCGGTACTGCAGCCGACCCGCGCGAAATCGGAATCGGACTCCAGTCGAGCTTCTAGACCAGCCTGAACATTGGATCGGGTCCGATCCGGCGGCTGCTCCAATATTCGGTGAGACCGATGCCGTCGCAGAGCTCGGCGAACCGCGGATCGGCGCGCATTGCTGCGGTCGCCGGGGTGAACAGGTTCATCGTGCGGCGCCATTGCTGATCGTTGATCTGCATCTGGCCACCCCCAGCCCATAGCGGCGCAACGAGCGGGCCTTTGCGAAGCAGCCAGCCGTTCGCAAGGTCGAATGCCTCGTCGACGCGTCCAAGCGCTGAAAGCACCATGATTCCAGCGACGGCCAGTCCGCCGCCGAAAGCCTTGAGATGCGTCTCCGTGGCCCGCGAGACATCTTCCGCCGATCGCGATTGCAAAGCTCGAAGCGACACTCGCCAGCGCTCTTCCGACACTCCCTTGAACCCTGTTGGTCGGGATTCACGATCGTCGATCATCGCCAGCGCAGCGTCCGGTCGGCCAGTAAAGGCGAAAATGTAGAGCCGTGCATTCCAAACCGCGGGATGCCGCGGCCAGAGCTGCAGCGCGCGGTCGATCGTCCGATCCGCCTCATACACGCGCCCGAAGATCCAGTACTTCAGACCACGGCGGAACTGGTGGACGGGCGAGTGAGGCTCGAGCGCGGCGGCCCGCTCATTGAGGTCCCACGAGTCCTTCGCCCGCCCGACGGATTGCATCAGCATAACCAGATGGTTGAGCGCGTGGATATTGTCCGGCGCTATAGCGAGGACGTTCCGAAGCCGCTCCTCCATATTGCCCCACTGGCCAAACTCCGGCTGGAGCATCGCCAGCGCCGCCAGCGCATTGGCCTCCCGCGGGTTCAGCTCGAGCGCTCGACGCGCTGCGGTCTGGCATTCGCGAACAGCACCGCTTGTCTCTCGCGGTGGCGCTCCCTCGGCGACATTGCGCAGTGCAATAGCGAGCAGTCCCAATGCCTGCTCGTTCCCCGGGTCAATTGCTGCCGCCCTCCGGAACAGTTCGACGCCCTGGCTGTCGCTGTCCGGCCACGCCTCGCTGAGGACCCGGCGGCCCTGCTCCACCAGCGCGGCGGATTCAGGGTGGGTTCGGTCGCGGCCCACCCACCAGAGCCCTCCGCCAACCGCTGCCACGAATGCGGCCATCGCGCCCATCGCCGTGCGCCGGGAAAAACCCGGTGAAGGAGTTGCCACGGCACCATGGCTTGCTGCCGCGCTATGCGTGGGCTCGACAGGCTCCACTACCGGCCCGGTAAGCCTATAGCCGGTGCGCGGGATCGTCTCGACCTCGAACTCGCCCGGTGCTACTTCGGCGGCGATCCGGCGGACCTTCCCGATGACGCGGTTCAGACTGTCGTCCCCGATCATCACGCCGCCCCAGCAGTGGTCGAAAAGCTCGTCGCGGGTGACCACTCGCCCGTCTGAATCGAGCAGCAACAGGAAGACGTGCATGGTCAGCGGCTCGACATGCATTGCTCCGGCCGGTCCGTCGACGTGTCTCCGTGAAGGGCTGACGCGCAGCGGCCCCACCTGGAAATCAGACCGAGCCGCCAAGTCCCTCAGCTTCAACATTCCAAGCCGCCCCTCACGACAAGCAACACCGATCAGCAGATGATCAGAAGATCATCGGCACATGATCATCGCACATCATCAACGGCAATTCTACGCATTCCCCTCGATTTCGAGAGGAGGAAAACTATGCGAGTTCAGCATCTTCGCGCGCTTCTCGTGAGTGCCACCGCGGTGACCTTGGCTGCATGCGGGGGCGGGGGCAGCGGGATCAATTCGATTCCGTTCGTCCCGCCGCCGCCGACATCCACGCCCACACCCACACCTACACCTACACCTACACCTACACCTACACCCACCGCCGCTGCCCTCGAAACGGCTCCATTCGGTGTGACAAGCACGACGACATTCGCGACCGTTGGCACGGACATCAGCATTCGCTGGAATGCAAGTCTGAAAGCCTATGAGGTGACGTTTACCGGCGGAGGTTGCACGAACGACCTCGTGGTTGGCTGCCCCACCGGCAGGATCGTGCCCTCGGAGCCCGGCTCCAGCTATGGGCAGGTGGTCGCGCCGGACGGAAGCATTCTTGCGAGTTTCGCTTCCGTTTCCAACCAGCCGCTCACATATACTAGCTGGGGAAGCATCGGCGGCCAGACCATCGCATATGGAATTCCCACAGCCCAAGGCGCCGTTCCCACCATCGGCAGCGCCTCATACGCCGCTGAGATCCACGGCACTGCCAAGGCGCCGGGCTATGAATATGGCATCTACGGGTCGGCGCTGTTCCAGTTCAACTTCGGTGCCGGAACTCTGTCCGGATATATGGACCCGATACTGAACGGACCGATGGGCGGGCCGACCTTGCCTCGGTATACCTTCACCCAGACCGTCTATTCGCCCGGCAGCACCACTTTCTCCGGCTCCTTCGACTTCTCAGGACCGACATCCTCCTCTTTCCAGGGCCAGTTCACCGGCCCCGCCGCGCAGGAGCTGATGGCGAAATTCCAGGCGCCTTTCTCCAATGGGGGTGGGGACTGGGGGGTGATGCACGGGGTCATGATTGGCAAGAAGCAGTAGGCTGTGACGATTTCACTGTCCTTCCTGGCGGCAGTTGCGCTGCTGCTGTCCTCTGCGGTTGCCTCCGCTCGACCGTCTGCCGCGACGAGTATACCCTCCCCGCGGCAGACGGTCGTCACCACAGGCGGCGCGCTTTTGGACCTCGCTGAACAAGCCGTTCGCCGCGGCGCGACCAGTGACGCCGAGGCGATCCTGACGCTGCTCTCAAATGACCCCCATTCCGACGTCCGCAACGAGGCTCGCTTTCGCCACGCGAAGCTCCTTCTTTCAAAGGGCATGAACACGAAGGCGGCGGTGCTGCTTCGCCAGGTGATCGACGAGAATCCCGATGCGACTCCTGTGCGGCTGCAGCTCGCGCAGGTGCTTCAAGCCCTCGGCGACACTGAAGGAGCATGGCGGGAGGTGCGCGCCGCCCAGGCGGCTGGACTTCCTCCTGCCATCGCCCGCCTCGTAAGCCGCTATTCGGAAGCTCTGAGGCTGGCGCGTACCGCTGGTGCAAGCTTCGAAATCGCAATCGCACCCGACAGCAACATCAATCACGCAACCCGCTCCGATACCCTCGACACGATCTTCGGCGAGTTCGATGTCGACCAGGATAGCAAGGCCAAGCCGGGCACAGGTCTGTCGCTTCGAGGACAGGCATACCGGCGCCTTCCGCTCGGCGCCGATTACAAGCTCCTGGCCCGCGCGAGCGCTTTCGCCAACCTGTACCGCCAGACCAGCTTCAATGACATCGCGGTAGATTTTGCCGCAGGACCGGAGCTGCAGCTTGGCCGGAGCCGGGTCAACGTCGAGGTCGGAGCGAGCGCGCGGTGGTTCGGCCAAAAACCGTTTACTCGTTCGGCCCGGCTGGGCCTCACCTGGATCCGGCCAGTGGGCACCCGCAGCCAGCTGCGGTTAACGGGGGTGGCGGCTATCGTCGACAACCGATTCAACGAACTGCAGGACGGGAAGTCCTATTCGGCGCGGGCAGAGTTCGAGCGCGCCCTGGCGCCGACGACCGGCGTTGGCCTTAGCGTTTCGGCAGACCGGCAGGAGATGAAGGACCCAGGCTATTCTACCGCGGGTTGGCGCGCCGGTCTGTTCGGCTGGCACGACCTGGGCCGGGCGACGGTCACTGCCGGTGCCGAGATCGGCAAGCTCGAGGCGGACGAGCGGCTGCTCCTGTTTCCCGAAGCGCGCTCGGACCAATACTCGCGCTTCACGCTAGGAGCGACGTTCCGCCAGCTGACCTTCGGCGGGTTGGCGCCGGTTGCAAGGCTCGTGATCGAGCGCAACCGAAGCACGATCGAGTTCTACGACTACAGGCGAATCAGAACCGAGATTGGCGTCGTTCGGGCGTTTTGACGGCGCCTGCGCGTCGGCCGCAGCTATCGAGGTCGAGGTTGTGTCTGCTTTGGGTCGAAAACGGACACTAGACCCGTGTCTGGAGGCTAGCCCGTTAGTCAGATCACATCTTGTGCAATCAATTGCACTCAGACGAATGGCGACCCGGGATCAACGACTGCCGCCTGAGCTGGTCTAAGTGCGCTAGATTGTCTTGGACGCATCTCAGGACGGCAGGTGCCCCCTCCATCGGGCATCCCGCCGCCATCATGTCAGCGTTGAAACCGACGTAAGCGAGCAGTCGTCCAAACTCCCATTCCAGGAGGTGCGAGACCGGGGCGGCGTCGGCGTAGAACGCCGCCATCTCAGCGACAGTTGTTCGATGCTCCTCGGGAACATGCTCGCGGAGTGCATCCCGCACTGGACGACTTTCGTTGGCGAGCTTCGCAATGGCCCGCTTACCGACCGCTGTGTGCTTATCGAACGTGTACAGGGGAATGCCGTTTACCTGCGATGTCGGTGGCAGGCATGGCCTCGCATAGCCGTATGCGCCACCGACGAATTGGTAATAGGACCACAGCACCACGAGCACGAGGCCAAAAGGATGACTGGAGGGGCCGGTCAACGCTAATGCCGATTTGACGAGAGCATCGGGGACATTGTTGAACTGGCGGACGAGTTTCATGACGCCCTCCCTGTCGACAATTAGCCGCTCACCCTTGGTAGCGGTGCACGCGGCGAGCGCTGCAACGGCACGCCGAGTGACGGGTTCGAGATGGGCTGTGGCGACTGCAAGCTGTTCCTCGACGCTCAGGCTTCCGAACCTCGCCCTATCCTCTTTCGCAGTCTCCAACTTAGTGGCCCCGCAGAACACATAGTCGGCGCTCCTGTCCTTGGGAGCGGCTGCCAGTCTGGTGACAAGTTCGCGGAGCAGGTCAGGGTCGCGAGCCTCTGGGGCCGTCGCTACGTGAACCACGTCCCAGACCAGCTGTGGGTCGGCAATGCCAACGTCCTCCACGGCAATGCTGGCGAGCCTACGCCACACTGCCTTTCCTCGATGTTTCTGAAGAGCGGCCAGCGCTCGGTGCGCCAAAGCGACTTCGCCACGACGGATTGCTTTTTGTAGCAGCGAGCTGGCCGACCACGCGTCGAGCTTGAATTGAACATTGCCGAGAGAATGGGACAAAGTT
This sequence comes from Sphingomicrobium sp., assembly GCA_051000635.1. Taxonomy (GTDB): domain Bacteria; phylum Pseudomonadota; class Alphaproteobacteria; order Sphingomonadales; family Sphingomonadaceae; genus Sphingomicrobium. Next base: position 17,309 of record JBPCOC010000032.1, read on the forward strand.
GCCTCCTTGGGGAGGCTGGAAGCGAAGTGCCCCGCACAAAACCGTAGGTGCTCGTGCAAGGAATGCAATAGTTTGCGCGGCATCACTAAGCTATTGCTATTTCACACAAAATTTCCTGAAATGGTGGTCATTTCGGGGTAGCTTAGGGTAACACGTCCGTAGGCATGTCTATAAGCCTGTCTTAGGACAGGTTTTACGCCCCACCAGGACAAGAATTTTGTCCAGGGCCATGACGCGTCCCGAAGGCGTCACGAGGTCGTGGCGGTTCGCCGTTGTCCGCCAGCATGACGTGGGTTGTCCTGAGCAGAAACCCATTCGTGAGCGCCCGTAAAGCGCCTGTGAGCAGGCGAGTGGGCGCAGGAAGTGGGATAGGTGTCCGAGAAGTATTGCGTCGCTCCTCGGGCTCTGAACTGTTGGTTATGGCTTCGTCTCCGTCGTTGGGCTGGTCGCCATGCGCTCAATTCGGCTCGCCTCGCGCTTTAGGTACGCCGCGGCGTCAGCAGGTTGGGCGAGGTGGGATAGGATTTCGCCAAAGGCGTTAAAGAGGCCCTGCGTCACCTGCTGGGCGGGTGCGCCCGCTTCCAAGCGCCCGTAAACAAGCTCGAGAATTTCCGTCTTGATGGTTTCGCTTGTGACCGTGTCAGTCATCACTCCCTCCACCCGACGACACTTCGCGGAACTGCTCAGCGGCCCAAGGCCGGCGAGCGGGGTCGCGAATGATGAAATTCCACGGCTTGAACCTGAATGCGTCGTCATCGCCGTTCCACCAGGCCAGCAGATCGGCGCCGTGGCGCTCCCAATCGGCCCGCATATCCGCGAGCGCAGCGGCCTGGTCGGCTTCCGTCATCTGGTCGAAGCGCGTTGCTGTGAGATAGCCGACGCCCGCCAACAGTAGGGCGTCGGGCCCGGCTAAAAGTTGGCAGGCGCGGTGTTCGTCGAATTGGCGGGATTTTCCCGCGCGGCGCTTAATGGGCATCGGGCTCTCCAAAGGCTTCGAGCGCCCACGGCGGGCGGGGATTGGGCGGACGGGAATCGAGGTAAAGCTGGCCTAGCCGGTTCCACGCTTCGCGAGCCGTCGCGTCATCCGGTCGCCCGTAGGGATCGAGCGGAACGCCAAAGCGCCTCAGGTCCCCGAAGAAGTCGTGATGGCTGTCAAAGATACACTCCCACGCCTCTAATTCGGCTCTCGGGTCGACACGGCGCTTCGCCAGTCGTCGTTTAACGGGCATCGCTATCTCCTATTGCTGATTATTGAAGGCGGGCGCGATCGTTCGGCAGGCGCGCCAGCGTCCAGGTCGAGCTCGCGGACCAGGCGGGCGAACGCGACCCGCGCGTCGCGCTCCATTGCGACGCAGGGATGCGCGCGGATGTTGCCGTTCGGATCGGTGAAGGTGAGCGCGCCATGATCGGCGAGCGCCTTGCGGGCCTGCTGCATCCGATCCCACGCCTCGGCTGCGGCCTGCAGCAATCGCAGATGATGCGGCTCCAGATCATAGTCGCGCAGCACTTCGCGCCACCACGCAGCGGCCTCAGCGGACAGATGCGCGGGCGGGTCGATGCTCGGCGCCGGCGTCGAACGCTTTGGCGGGTCAGCAGGCGCCAAGATCGCCAGCTCTGCGGCCGATTTCCTACCGGGTTTCGTCATGTCATTCTCCAAGTTCGCGCGCGGGACGAACGGGGGCAGCGCGTATGAAAGTGACGGACCGGCGCCGGTGGCCGAGCGGAGGGTTGCCAACAATGAAGGCCCCGCCCCGTCATGCTTGCGCTCGCTGGTCGCCGTGACCGTGCTGCGCTGTCAGTCATCAGAAGCCCATGTCGTCAGCGTTGGCGTCGGCGAGCCGCTGCGCGGCGGCGCGGGCGTCGAGGTCATCCGGCCCACGCATTTGCTGCCGGATATGTTGCTCGGCCTCGGCGAGGAGCTGTAGCGCGACCTCGATCCGGTCTTTGTATTCCGGCTCGACGTCGCTTCTTTCGGTGAGGTAATGCCAGGCCGCTTGCTTGGCGCTGAGGGCAACATCCCCAGCGTGCACCGCTCGGCGGTGCTCCTCGTTCCGGTAGACGGTCACCGGGCCTGCAATCACAATCTCGTCGGACGTGTTGCCAGTCGTGTTGTCGCTCATTGCCTCTCTCCTATGTTGATGATGATCGGGAAGCCGGTGAAGTTCGCGACCATCGCAGCGGACTCCCGGGCTTCCTCCAGGTCATCTAGGATGATGATGACGGGCGGCTCGGTATCGCCGACATCAAGGGTGAAGACGCGGAAGCCGAGCGGGTGCGGCTCGATGACGATCCCCGGGCCGGTCATGATGCCCACCCAGGAACAGGCTCGTCACCGGTTTCGCCTGGTGCGAGGATGTCAGAACGTCCCGCCGGCGGGAGGTTTCGTCCCTGGGTCGTCTCCTCTGTTTCGTTTGTGGCGGATGTTGCGCTTTCATGGGGAGGTGGTCCCAGGTAGCGAGCCCATGCGTCGTGCAAATCCTCCCGCCGATAACCCTTGGGAGTAGATGAGAGGATGCGAACGGTGGTCGGCTTGATCTCATATGGGCGCAGGCGCTGAGCTAGGCCGCGGGCATCTAAAGGCTTGCCGCGAATGTCGCCCCACGGCGATTCCTCAATCCTGTGAAGCTGGGTGAGTACGTCCTCTGTCGCCATGTGGTCTTCGGTGCCGAATATCGTACGAAGGTCGGCCAGGAGCCTAATGCCAAGGCTAGGTGTCCCTCGCTTAGAATCCGCAACAAGCGCAACAGCCGCCACACGGGAGCGCTGTGGCCAGTCACCGCCTGCCGCATCGGCGATCGCCAGCAGCGGCTCCCAGACGTCCGCATCCCGGTCATTGATCGACGGCGGAATCTCGGGATAACGGTCGACTAAGGGGGTGACGTCCAGCTCGGCCCATGCCGCAAGCCGGTCGCGTAGCTCCAAGCCTTCCGGCCCGTTTATCCTGCGGCGGAACGGCTCTACCATCTCGCCAGGCGAGCGCCGCCGCATTCGCACAACGACACAGCGCGACAGGATCGTGTCCGGCAGCCCGCCAAGGCCCGCCAGCGCGACCGCGCAATAGGCCGGGATTTCCTCGGTTTCGACCAGCTTCCCGCGCACAACGCACCGGCCAGCGACGGCGCCGCGTCTGTGGCCGGCGTTCAACAGACCACGGATTTCCTCATTGTCCTTGGCCTTGGGGCCGAAAACCGTGTCGACCTCGTCGAACAGGATCGTCGGCCTTCCTGCTTCGTCCGCGACCTTGCGGAATAGATAAGCAGGTGTGACGTTCACCGCCTCGACCGGGCGCGGAACGAGTAGCTCCGAAACCTCCAGGCAACGTGATTTCCCGCTCCCCGGCTCCGGCGACAGGAACGCGATGCGAGGTGTAGAATCCCAGCGCTCCATGGCGTGCGTGTGTGCGAGCCATAGCGTGTGCGCGAAGTGCGCGTGATCGCTCGGATAGCTAACGAATCGACCGACGAAGTCGTGGACCTCGTCGAGCAGCTCGGCGCCGACGGTCGCGGCGCTTTCCCATGGATCGGCGACAAGAGGCTCAGTCAGCATCGGGAGCCTCCAATCTCTCGACGGAGCCAGCGACTAGGAACAGCCGCGACAAGGACGCCAGGACGTCGGCTAGGTCCTCATTCGGCGCCCGGCTGAAAACCCAGTCCGACGCCATCTGCGCCGCAAGCCAGTAGAACGTGCGGGCGCGGCCGTGCTTCGATCGCGACGCTCGCGCCTGGGCGACGTCCCGGGCCTTATGGATTCGGACGCGGAGTGCCCGCTCGGTCTCGTCGCACCAAGGAGCGAAAACAGCCACTGCGTCGATGGGTTGATGCGCGGTCATCGGCCGGCCTCCCCTCGGTCAAGCGCGGCGGCCAATTCCTGGAAATAGTCGCGCGCCGAATCTTCTTCGAGCTTGGCCACTTCGACCGCGTCCGGCGGCAACAGTGCCTCGATATTGTCCACGAGCAGCTTGCGCAGAATATGCGCCGGCATGGCCTCCGCTTCGACGGTGCGCTTGACGTGCGGGGAGCGCTTATCGCCCTCCTTGCGCGGCTTCGTTGGCAGGTCCAGCTCGACGACCTGCTCTTGCGTTATCGCCAGCCGGCGGAAGTCTATCTCGACCTCATCGCCTAGGTGCTCGACAAGCTTGCGGTGGATATCCAGGTCGATCAGAACGCCGGCCTGATCCAAGTCACCGATGTAGAAGATTACGACCGGTCGCCTGCCAGCGAAGGCTCGGATATATTCGGCCGACTGCCACGCCAGGGTCATCGAGGTGAAGCCCCCCGCTGGGTACAGCGACACTCCAAGCCGCTCGCAGTCAGCCTGGATCACACCAGCAATGGACCGGCTCTCGCACCAGACCTCGCAGTAGACCTCGGCGTCGCGCCAGACGTCGGCCCTGTACTCGCGACTGACCTCGCGGATGAACTCCGCTTCGTCGGTGTATGTGGCCACATGGTAGCCACGCCGGGTTGCGTCGGTGATCCACGAGTATTGAAGCGCCCCGGCACGACGCAGCTCTGCGCACCGATGCTGGACCTGCTGATAACCGTTATCGGTTTTCTCAACCGGCTCTGGCAGGCGCGGGTTGGTCATCCGATACCACACGTGCCGGACGGACTGAGGATGGTCGGCGCGCAGCACTTCGAGGATCTGCTCGTCGAGCTGTTCGACCTGCGCCTTGGTCCGCCTGCGCCGTTTTATCCGGCGGGCTTGATAAGTCATGACACGCCTCCGCCGAAGAGGCCCGTCGCGTTGATCACGGCCGCGGCATGTTGAAACGCCGGCGCGGAGGCGGGCGCCTTTGCGCCCTTACTGCGCGGGCGCATGGCCGCTCGAATCTCCTCCGGCGTCGCATCGGCGATTCGCCGACGCCATAAGGAGTGGAGGCGTTTGTCGAGGAGCCGAGGTTCCTGATGTAGAACGTCGAGCGGGACATTATCCCGGGCAAGCTCTGTGAGATAGGCTTCGCGGGCCGCCTTAAGCGACATCGTTAGCTGAGCCGGAGTTGCGCTAGCTAGCGCAACTTTCGCCTTGCGCTTGGCCACTGACGTTCGGGTCTTTGCCCGCAGGTCGGCGAGCGCTTTGGCCGGGTCGTCGCTGGCACCGATCTTGGCGAGCCGCACGGCCTCGGTATATCCGAGCCGGGCCGCGCCCTCCTTGGCGCCAAGCTCGCGGGCAACCCAGTCCTTGAACGGGCGCTTGGCGGCGCGGCAGTGCACCTTGGCTTGCGCCAGATGGCAGGCGGCGGTGACGCGGTAGTCATCTGACTTGCGCATGCATACGCGAATCTGCCGCGCCAGGTCGGCGAGCACGGCCGGATCGGTCGATACCGACTTCGCCGGGTGCTGTTGAATCGGGACAATGCCGCGTTGCGTGAGCTCAGGAGATACGGTAGGATGCTGTCCGCCGCCAAGCAGATCAGCGCCGCCCCGAAACGGGCGGCGTTTTTCGTTGGCCATGGCTCAAGCGACCTCCCGCTCGCGCGCCCAGTCGCGGCGGCCGTTCAGCCACTCGTTGAGCTTCGACTGCCGCAGGCCCACGCGCCTTGCGGAAATATGCTCGAAGGGCGGAAACCTGCCGGCCCGCTGTTCTCGCCAAATGGTCGAATCGGATAGCCCGCCTGACGCGCGCCTGACGTCCGGCTTGGGGATGATCGGGTCAATGGTATCGGACATTGTTGCCACCTTGTGCGATTGCTTGGTGGCTAGTGAAAATAACCATATTCGAAGGTGTGGAAACAAGAAGGCGCCGCAGTTAGGGTCTAACCCTGTTCGCGATTGTCCACCTTCCTGATGCGGAATATCGCCTCGCGAGCGTACTTCCGCGCCTCATCTATTGTGCGATCTGATTTGGCTAACCCGGCATCGATGATCGCCTGGTACGCCTTCTGTTTCGGCACACCCGCTGCGTCGAGCCGATTGAACTCATCAGCAATCGCCTGATGTCTTGCCGCAGTGTCCACATACTCTTGCCAGCTTTTGAGCCCGTCGGCGGGCGCAACGAACTTCAGACGGAAACAAGCCTTGTTATCGGCCATTCCCTCGTCGAGGGCTCTAGCCAGCACGGCGCGAGTGTGGCTGTCGAGAGGCTCATCGGAGCGAAGCAGCGCTGCCAATGCCGCGCCCCCGTCGCCGGGATATAGGCCGGTGAAGATGCGGTGCACCTTTGCGTTCAGTGGGCCTTGGTCGAAACGCATGCCGAACGGGAGCCCTGCACGATATTGGCGCTTAGCCACGGATTGAAATCACGTTTCCGTGATCCTCCCCCTCTGTGATGCGCCTGATCTCGACGGCCCATAGGTCCAGCGCCCGGCGTTTCGGTTCGAGATAATCCCATTGATCGTAGACCGCGTCGACGCCCTCTAGGCTATGGTTCAGCACCCGGCGGCGGACGAACGGCTCGACGCCTAGCGCCGCAAGATTAGTGCTTACCGACCGGCGGATGTCGTGCACCCGCCAAGGCGCCAGTGTCTCCCCGTCTTCGCGGAGCAGCCTCAGCATCGTTTCATCCAGCCATTTTTTCGGTTTGGAGAAGTCGCTGATGGGCGCGCGACCGTTGGTTGTTAGCACCCACGGCGAGGGGACCGTGTCGCCGTTCTCATCGGCAACAGACAACCGCGGCAGCGCCTTGAGCAATTCCACGGCGGGCGCGGACAACGGCACGACATGGGCGCGGTCGGCCTTCGTCTCGTCGGCATCCAGCGTCCAAACGCCTTTTTCCAGGTCGAGCGATGCCCAGCGCATGTTCGCGACTTCACCGCGCCGCTGGCCGAGCAAGAGCAGCAACCGAAAATAGGCTCCCCAGGGGAACATCGAGGGGTGTGGTTTGAGCCGTCCAGCGCGGTTGCGTTCATCGGTTCGGGTGTTCGGGTCGGTTGCGCGCCAAAGGGCTCGGATTTCGTGATCCTTGAGCGTGTGTTTCCGGACGACTTCCTTGCCCGGCAGGTCCAGTGCAGAGGCGGGATCCGCTTCGATCACGTCGCGCGAGGCGGCGAACTTAAAAAGGAGTTTAACCAGCCCGCCGACGCGGCGAGCGGTTGTCATTCCGTGGTTATCCCGCAGGCCTTCGAGGAACTCGCGCAGGTCGGGCCGCTTCACTGCCGCAATTTCCCAGTCGCCAAAGTGCCCGAGCACATATTTGCGGAACATCCAGTGGTAGCTTTCCGGGCGCTTCACTTCCTTTTCGATGCAGTAGATCGCCATGAACGTGTCGATGACATCGCGCACCCGCGTCCCGGCATTGCCCCGCGGCCGGTTGGAAGCAGGGAGCGGAACGGCGCCCTTGTCGATCTCATCCTTGAGAGCGATCGCCCTGGTGCGCGCTGCGGCGAGGGTGAACTGGCCCTTTTCGTCTCCGAACGGGCCGATGGTGATGGTGCGGACCTTGCCGCCGGCTCGCTGGCGAAGCACCCAAGTCTTGGCCTTGCCCGAAACCCGCATCCGCAGCCCCGGAACGACGGTGTCGCCCTGTTCGACTTGCTTGCCGGTTGGCGCCTTTAGTCCGCGCACTTTTGAGTCGGTGAGTAACGCTTTTTCCATTGTCTCAGACCCTCTCCCGCATCCAGCAGATGGTCTTAGGGTGTAACCTAAGGTTACGTTTGTGTGAAGTGCCCTGCAATGCTTTGAAGCGTTACGGCAACCTAACCCACTGGATTTAGGCGCTTATAAATCCTCCTGGGACGCCCTGAAAACCAGTGTCTTCCGGTTTGGGAGCAGAGGGTCGCAGGTTCGAATCCTGTCTCCCCGACCAGCCTTCGCCCGCCTAGTGAGCCGCGAAGACTCGAGTGCCGTCGCTCGTGAACAGGATCGTTTTGTACGGCTGCTTTGCCGAACCCTGGTCCATTCCCGGCGAGCCCGCAGGCATTCCGGCCACGGCGATTCCGAGCGCCTTGGGCTGCTCCTTCAACAGCCGTTTGACGTCGGCTGCGGGAACATGGCCCTCGATCACATATTTGCCGGCCTTCGCCGTATGGCAGGACCGAAGCTCATCCGGCACTCCGAGCCGCTTGGAGATCGGAGCGACGTCCTCGACGTGCGCGACCTTCACCGTGAAGCCCGCTTCACGCATGTGCTCGACCCACTCCTCGCAGCAACCGCAGTGCGGCGACTTGGCCACCTGGATCGTCGCTGCAGCGGCCTGGGTGCAGGCCAGAAGCGCTACCGGCGCAGCGACTGGAGCAATCGCTCGAAACCACCTCATGAACTGATGCCTTTCAATGATGATGCCGGCCGTGCGGGGCACCTTCGCCGCCGATCATCGGCTACACCATCATATGGGGGATTTGCCGAGCACGGCAAGCTCACCCGCGGCATTCCGAGAATGGCCGCTTTTCGACTTCTGCCTACTGCGCGTTTTGGGCCGCGTCACCGCCGCCGGTATCGACGTCGATGTCTGTGTTCTCGACGGTGTTGGCCACGTCTTCCGCGGCGTTGCCGATCGCCTCTCCCGCATTTTCCGCAGCGTTACCCATGTCCGCGGCCGCGTTCTCCATCTCGTTCTGGTCGTACTGGATCGTGACCTGGTCGTTCTGGGGGTCGTTCTCGACGCCGCACGCGGCGGCGAAGAATAGTGGCATTGCAAGCAGGATTCGCATCGAGTCCCTCCTTCTTTTGTCCGTCAACGTTCGCCGGATCGTTTCGGCTCCATACCTCCCGAAAGCAGCGCCAGCATCGCCGTCCAGGCGGCGACATTCTGCCGAAGCGCTTGCCGGTCGATCTTGTCCAGAGTGTCGTCGGGCGAATGGTGAAGGTCGAAATAGTCGGTGCCGTCCTGGTTGAGCCCGACCGCGGGCAGGCCGTCACGGATCATCGGGCCGATGTCGGACCCGCCGGCTTTGTCGAGAGACCCGGGGACGATCCCAAGCGGCTTCAGCGCTGCCTGCAACGCGAGCGCCTCGTCCTTGCGGGCTTCGCCGAGGCGGCTGTCCACCTTCCAGATCCGTCCCGCTCCGAAGTCGCTTTCGGCGATCGCGTAATGCGGCTCCTTGCCATGCCTCGCCCGATAATCGAACCCGCCGAACAGCCCCGTCTCCTCGGCTCCGAACCACACGATTCGGATCGGCCGCAACTGCCGCCCCGCGTCCATGATCCGCTTCGCGGCGGCCGCGACGATCGCGCATCCGGCGGCATCGTCAACGGCTCCTGTCCCCAGATCCCAGCTGTCGAGGTGACAGGCGACCAGCACCGGAGGAGCATCGCGGTCGCGCCCGGGAACTTCGGCGATGACATTGCCCGACGGGCCGGTGCCAACTTGCCGCGGCGTCATCAACAGCCGCATCCGCACCGGTTGGCCGCGGCTAAGGATCCGCTGCACCTGCTCGGCGTCCGGGATCGACAGTGCGCCTGCGGGAATCGGGGCCACTCCGTCGGCGAAGCGCTGCACGCCGGTGTGCGGATTGCGATGATAGTCGGTGCCGATCGAGCGGATGACGATCGCCGCCGCGCCCTTCTGGCTGGCGATCGTCGGGCCCCGCTGCCGGGCGCCACCGAACGCGCCGTAGCTCGATCCGTCCTGGGTCTTGGGCATCGCGTGGCTGACGAAGACGATCTTGCCGCGCACCGTGTCGGCCGGAGTCGCCTCGAGCTCCTCTACCGAGTTGAAACCGACCAGCTGCGCCTCGATCCCCTGCGGCGGCGTCGCTCCGCTGTTCCCAAGAGCGGTCACGACCAGCGGCTGCGGAAACGGGGCGGTGATCCACGCCTTCTCCTCGCCGCGCACCCATACCGGAATCTCGAAGGTCTCAACCCGGACGTTGGAGAAACCTAGCGACCTAAGCTTGGCGACCGCCCATGTGCGGGCCCTCGCCTCGGCTTCGGTGCCCGCCAGGCGCGGCCCGACTTCGGTCGTCAGGCCCTCGGCATGTCCCAGGCATAATCGTCCTGAAGAGCGGCATCGCGCAGCTGCGCGACTTGAGGCGAAACAGTCTGGGCGGCGGCGGGAGCAGCGAGTGCGGCCGCCAGTGCAAACAGGATCGAGTGCTTCATCCGCCGCGCCTAGCGAACAGGACCGACTGCTGTCACCACCATTTGTCGAAAAGTCACAGCAGCCGAAGCTGATCGCCCTGCGGCGGCTCGAACAGGTCGGTGCGCAGCGGGAATTTCGCTTTGGCGAGCCCGTATTTCCTGGCGGCAAGGTCGAAGCGGGTGCGGAGAAGGTCCGCCCAGGGCCCCTGCCCGCGCATCCGGCTGAAGAATTTCGGGTCGTTGTCGCGGCCGCCGCGCATCGAGCGGATCACCGACATCACTTTCCCGGCACGGTCGGGAAAGTGCTGCTTCAGCCAGTCGCGGAACAGCGGAGCGACTTCGTGCGGGAGCCGGACCGGAAGGAAGAAACCGCCTCGGGCGCCTGCCGCGACCGCCGCCTCGACGATGCTCTCGAGCTCATGGTCGGTAATCTGCGGGATCACCGGAGCGATCGCGACGCAGCACGGCACGCCTTCGCAATTGAGCTGCCGGATCGCCTCCAGCCGCTTGCGGCCGGCCGGCGCCCTCGGCTCCAGGATGCGGCTGAGCTTCGGATCGAGCGAGGTCACCGACAAAGCGACCGAGGCAAGCCCGAGCGCCGCCGCGGGCTTGAGGATGTCAAGGTCGCGAAGCACCCGGTCCGACTTGGTCGTGATCGTGAACGGATGCTTGCACTCGAGGAGCAGTTCGATGACCGAACGGGTGACTTTCCACCGGTCCTCAATCGGCTGATACGGGTCGGTGTTGGTGCCAAGCGCGATCGGAGCGCACCGGTAGCCGGGCTTCGAGAGCGCCTGGTGCAGGAGCGCGGCGGCATCCGGCTTCACGAACAGCCGCGATTCGAAATCCACGCCCGGCGACAAATCGTGGAAAGCGTGGGTGGGCCTGGCGAAGCAATAGATGCAGCCGTGCTCGCAGCCCCGGTACGGGTTGACCGACCGGTCGAAGCCGATGTCCGGCGAGCTGTTGCGGGTGAGGATCGTCCTTGGATGCTCGATCGTGACGGTCGTCCGGCGCTTGGCCACCCCGTCGAGCGCCTCCACCGAATCGAGCCACTCTCCGTCCTCGGCCCGCTCCTTGAGGTTGAACCGCGTGGGCGTTTCATTGCGCGTTGCCCCGCGCCCGTGGATCGACTCGACCGGCATTCGACTCAGACTATCGCAACGAAAGAACAAATCAAGAACATATCTGCTGTTCTGCAGCCCATGATTCTGGAGCCGTTCATCTTTGCCTGCTACAAAGCTCCAGCGATGGGGATCATTTTCAAAGCTTCGACCGCAGCCGCTGCGCTTGCAGCCGCCGCAGCCGCGCACGGGCAATATTATCCGGCACCGCAGTGGCAGCCCCTGCCGCCGCCCGTGCAACAGTGGCAACCGGCGCCGGAACCGCGCTATGCCGAGGCCACGCAACCCGAGCGCCAGCCGCTCGAGCCGGTCGAGCTTCCCGCGAGCATCGACCAGGGTATCGACCTCATCTACGTCGACCCGGAGATCGCGCCGGAAGTGAGCCGGCGGAGCGGCCTTCTCGACAGCATGGATTTCGCCGAGTGGACCGGCGCCCCGATCGATCTCTTCATGTCTGTGAATCTCGCCTACACCGAGCTTCGCCGCGGGCTGATGAAGTACAAGCAGCGCTGGGGCGCGCTTCCGCAGGTGCAGATCCCGACCGGATCGGTCGTGCTGAAGGCCGGCGCCAAGGACGACCGAATCCCGCTATTGCGCAAGCGACTCGGCCTGCCCGACGGGACCGCGTTCGACGCCGCGCTGGCAACGGCCGTCACCGGATATCAGCAGGCGCACGGCCTTAAGGCGGACGGGGTAGTCGGCAACGGGACGATCCGCTCGCTCAACCTCGGCGCCGAGCATTACCAGCGGGTCATTATCCTCAACATGGAGCGGGCGCTCCGTTTGCCCACCTCCGACGACAAGGGCCGCTATATCCTAATCGATTCAGGCGCTGCCCGGCTCTACATGTATGAGGACGGCAAGCCCGTCGACAGCATGCGAGTGATCGTCGGAAGCGACGAGACCCAGACTCCGATGATGGCCGCATCGCTTCGCTACGTCAGCCTTAACCCCTATTGGAACGTTCCGCCGGAGCTGGTGCAGAGCATGGTTGCCAAGAACGTGCTTGAGCAGGGACTGACCTACCTGACCGACCGCGATTACCAGATCCTGTCCGACTGGACCGACGAGGCGAATATAATCGATCCCGCGACGATCGACTGGAAGGCCGTCGCTGCCGGCAAGCTGGAGCTCAGGGTCCGCCGTGGCCCGGGGCCGTGGAATTCCATGGGGGGGATGAAGTTCATGCTCCCCAACGACTTCGGCATCTACCTCCACGACGTGCCGGAGGCGAGCAAGGCCGCCTTCGCCGCAGACGAGCGCTGGATCAGTAACGGCTGCGTAAGGCTCGAGGATGCGAAACGACTGCAAAAGTGGGTGTTCCGCGGCACGGCGCCGATTGCCGATGGCACGCCCGAGCAGCGAGTCGATCTGCCGCAGCCGATCCCCATCTACATGACCTATCTGACGGCCGCGCCCTCCTCATCCGGGATCGCGTTCCGCGCCGATCCCTACAACCGCGACGAGAAGCTGCTGTCGCGGGTGAGGCTCGACCAGGTCCAGTCGGCATCGGCGCTCTAGCCTAGCAACTGCAGCTCTTCTTCTTTCGCGGCTTGGGCGCGGTCGTCGCATATTCGGCACGAGTGAGGATTTTCGAGCGGTCCTTGTCGGCGCCGTGGAACTTGTCGATCGTCCTTACCGCCCATTCGTCGAACGACAGTCTGCCGTCGCCGTTCTCGTCGAGCTTCGCGAACGGCTTTCTTCGGGGTTGAAGAAGCTCCTGCAGCTCGATCTTTCCGTCCTTGTTCTTGTCGGCCCTGTCGAACCGTTTCTGTTCGCGCGTTTTCGGAGTCGCTTCCGGCGGCGGCGGCGATTCGGCAATCATCGACGGAGCGGCGCTCCTCGGCGGCGGCGGCGGGAGTCGCTCGGGCTGCTCCGCCTGCCCTTTCCAGATCAGGAACGCGCCAAACATCATCAACATGGAGGCCAAAGCCCCGGCCAGGAATCGCCACATGGGCATTTTCCCTCGACTGGAGATTCGGCGAAGACATCGTCCATTTCGAAGGAGCCGCTGTCAACCGATACGGCCGCTCCACCGGTGCGCGAGCATCGCCGCGATCCGTCCGCGGCTGGCCTCCGGCTCCTGCCGCGTCAGGTCTCGGGCGGAAGCCCGGGCGAGCATCGTCACCGGCCGCACGGAGCGTGCAAACCGATGGCCCCGAAGCCGGTCGAAGCTCTCGCCGGCAGGCCCGAACAGCCCCGGCACTCCCCGCCGCCCGACCGACACCAGAGCGTAAAGCGCCCCGGCTTCGCCGAGCATCGGATCCTCCCCGCCGAGCAGCCGCCCGGCGATTTCAAACAGCGCCGCTCCGCGCGCCGCGACCAGCGCATCGTCGATATCGGGATCGAGCAACGTCGCCCATCCGGTCTCCAGCTTGGCCAGCTCGGTTCCGCTGACGCCTAGCGGAATCAAATGCTCGGCGGCGGCGGCAAGGCGCGGTTCGGCCGGCGGCGAGCGTTCATCCAGCGCCTCCAACTGCTCGCGCCACCAGGCGAGTTTGATCCGCCCGAGCGCCGGCTCGGTCGAGCGCGCGACGACGTCCGCCATCGCTGCATCGATCGCGAACAGTGCGGCGATTGAATCGCGCACCCGGCCAGGAATGTGCAGTAGCGCCAGATCTATGTCAGGACTCAAACCCGTCATGCCAGCGGAAGCTGGCATCTCAGGTCGATTGGACACGGCGTTTCTCGCTCCCCGAGCCCCCAGCTTCCGCTGGGCCGACGTTCACTTGTAACAAACCTGCTTTGCTGCGGCGACGACATCCTCGACCTTGATCAGCGCCAACTTCTCGAGATTGGCGGCATAGGGCAGCGGGACGTCGGCGTTGGTGACGCGAAGCACCGGCGCGTCGAGGTCGTCGAAGCCCTCGGTCATAGCAATCGCGATAATCTCGGAGCTGATCGAGCAGACCGGCCAGCCCTCCTCGACCACCACCATGCGGTTGGTCCTGGCGAGGCTTTCGAGAATTGCCTGCTTGTCGAGCGGGCGGAGCGTTCTCAAGTCGATCACCTCGGCGTCGATGTCCTCGCCCATCAGCTGCTTGGCGGCCTCGAGCGCGACCCCGACCCCGATCGAATAGCTGACGAGGGTCACGTCCTTTCCTGGCCGGACGATCTTCGCCTTGCCGACCGGGAGGACGTAATCCTCGACCTCCGGGACGTCGAAATTCTGGCCGTAGAGCAGCTCGTTCTCGAGGAACACGACCGGGTCCTCGGTGCGGATCGCGGCCTTCAGAAGGCCTTTGGCATCGGCCGCGCTGTAGGGTGCGATCACCACCAGGCCTGGGACGCTCGCATACCAGGGGCCGTAATTCTGGCTGTGCTGCGCAGCGACCCGCGCCGCTGCCCCGTTTGGCCCGCGGAACACGACCGGGCAGCGCATCTGGCCCCCCGACATATAATTGGTCTTGGCGGCCGAGTTCACGATGTGGTCGATCGCCTGCATCGCGAAGTTGAAGGTCATGAACTCGACGATCGGCCTCAAGCCCCCCATCGCCGCTCCCGTGCCGACTCCGGCAAAGCCATATTCGGTGATCGGGGTGTCGACGACGCGCTTTGGCCCGAATTCTTCGAGAAGCCCCTGAGTCACCTTGTAGGCGCCCTGGTATTCGGCGACCTCCTCGCCCATCACGAACACGCGCTCGTCGCGCCGCATCTCCTCGGCCATGGCGTCTCGAAGCGCCTCGCGGACGGAGATGCTGGCCATGGTCGCGCCTTCGGGCGCGTCGGGCTCGTCGCTGGTGTCGTCGACGGCGGCAACGAGATCGCGCGCGCCAGTCTCCATCTGCTGCGGGGCCGTTCGCCCCTCGCCCTCTTGCGATTCCGGGGCCGGGACGGACAGCTCTTTTTTCTCTTTCTTCGACTCTGCCTTGGGTGGCGCCTCTTCCTCCGCCTCCGCCTTTGGCAGCTCCTCCTTTGCCTTGGCTTCCGGCTTGGCCTTGGCCGCGTCCTTCACGTCTTCGCCTTCTCCGGCGAGAATGGCGATCGGTTCGCCGACCTTCACCCCGTCGGTGCCTTCAGGGACCAGGATCTTG
>JBPCOC010000039.1:0-38430 GCA_051000635.1 Sphingomicrobium sp.
GGCGTCGTGCTGAACCTCGCGGTGTGGTTCGCATTGCACACGATCTTCGCCGAGGTTTTCGATTACCGCGCGGGCCCGCTCCAGGTCGACGTTCCGGTGCTGAGCAGCGTCACCATACCCGCGCTCGTCTTGACAGTCGCAGCGATGGTCGCGGTCTTCCGGTTCAAGGCCGGGCCACTCACGGTCATTGCGGGAGCCGCGATCGCTGGGATTCTGCTGTGGTTCCTTCCGGTGTGAGTTCCGCGTGACGCTAATGTCCGCTTTCCACCCAAAGCGGACATTAACCTAGCGTCCCCTTTCGACCCAAAGCGGACACTAGCTTAGGCGGGATTTCGCGCGCGGTTGCCGGCCATCAACCGCTCCCCATTACTAACGGGTGAGGCCGAGTGTTCGCCTTCCCGCACTCGGGAGACTGGTGCCTCCCGCCATCATTAGGCGCCTGGTCGCTCCAGCTTGAGTCGCGGCAGCCCGGTGATCTCAAATGCCCTCGATGCAATGCTGATCTCAAATTCCCTGAGCTGAGCGATGATCTGACGACTCATTTTATCCTTGATTTCGCGGGTTCCGTGGTCCGGCGACAGGAAACGAATATTCAATTCCGGCCAGCTCTCACCAATCGACCAATAGACCTTCGGATCGATGTCTCCCACGCTGACGCCGTAGCGCCGTTCGAGCCTTTCTATCTCGGGAGGGTCCAAGTTGTCGGTCGTTGTCGCGTGCTCGCGCGCAGCTTCCATGAGAATTGCCTCTGCGCGATCTAGTTCGTCATCATAGTGGATGGAGACCGTGATTTCGTCCCACACATAGGGGAATTGATCGGTGTAATTGTAAACTGGTTCCGTGAAGATCTTGTCGTTCGTCACAGTCACGATGCGACCGGTAAACTGCCGACTCTTGACCCACATCGCCGGATCATCTTTCTGCACCGACGGCGGTTGTCCCATTTCCATGATTTTTGTCTGCATGAAGGACAGGGCAATCACGTCGCCCCTGACGCCGCCCATGACGATGCGGTCGCCCACGTTAAAAGTCTTTCCCCGAAGAATGACGAAGTAACCGGCCACCGCCGTGATGACCTTTTGCAGCGCAAAGGCGAGGCCTACGCCGATGAATCCAATGGCGGTCGCCAGGCGTCCAGGATCATCGAACCAGACCGACGTGATCGCAAGGATGACTAACGCTGCGATGGTGAGACTGACAACCTGGCGGGCCCAGAAGTGAAATCGCGTTCCGCTGCGGCTACCGATGAAAGTCCGTAGTATCGCGCGGAGCAGCCAAGTCACAACGAGAGCGCCAAAAACTAGCGCAAACGTCAGCAGCAGTTTGTAGAGGTTTTCCGGCGTAACGCCGATTAGCGTAACGCCGAACAGCTCCAATGCTTCGTCGCCGTCTGCCAAGTTCGTCCTCGCCTCTGACTAGTTTTCACTTCAATGAGACTCGCCGCCACAGGTTCCGGTGATGCGAGGCCCCTTTCCCTCATTCGTACCCCAGCAGAAGCTCGGCACAGGAGCGAGCTTAAGCGTTCGTGTCGTCGGGTCAGGGACTCACTGAAGCTCGTCGAGCACTCCGTCGAGGAGCGCCGAATATCGCGCGTAAAGGCTCAATTGCATCTCACGAATTTGGAAAGCGACGCGCCTAGCGCAGGCTTAGCGTTCGTTACCTTCCGGTCTCCCTGCGCCGGGAAGTGAGTCTGCTGACAGGAGGAGCCCCAAAAGAATCCATAGGTGGCGCGAATCTTCAAACGCGCCGACCAGACCGTGAACAACGAACCCGCTCACCCAGGCAAGCGCCAAACCGTAGACGATCTCGTTTCGGCGTGACTGCGGCCGGGCGACCCATAGGTGACGGGCAACGAACCCGATGATCGCGAGTAGCGCAATGAGACCTATGGCGCCGGTCTGGATGGCGACGTTCAGAAGGCTGTTGTGCGCATCCAGCGTGCAGCCGACGGCACAGTCGCCGGCCGCATAGGCGACCGTCAGCCAGGTCGTTCCGATGCCGTGACCGATTATCGGGGAAGCGAGGAAGCTCTGAACCGCCTGGATCCACAAAAGCAGCCGGATACCAGGTGCGACCGGCTCGTCCAGGAGCGGAATGTGGATGAGGAATTGTGCGCCCGGATGCAGGATCAGAGAGAACGAGCTCACGAGGATCGTAAGCACCGGCATCGCCAGGCCAGCCGCAAGGGCCGTCGCGGCGAGCCGGGGCTTTTGCTCGCGATTCAAGTACCAGAACCATAAAGCGAGCATGAAGAGGATCCCGCCAAAACCCGGCGTTAGCGCGAAGAGTGCGGTGGCGGCCATTGCTGCGCCCGCGGCCACGGCTGTCCCCCGCTTGAGCCAGCCCATCCGGCCGCAGATCAACGTCAACATGAGCGCAGTACCGAGATAGTTCGCAAGCAGCGCTGGATAAATGAAAGTGAGCTCGAGACGCGGATACGGTCCGGGCGGGAGCGTACCGAAGCGATGAAGCGCCCAGACCAGGGGATCGGGGCCCAGAACGGGGAAGAGGAGAAGCGTTGCCACTCCAACCGTTGCCAATGCCGCTGCTGCGGCGATCCACCAGGTGAACACCTGTCGCAGATCGTCGGTTGTCCTCACCAGATTGTAGGTGAGGACCGGCAGCGCCAGCAGGTAAACCTGTGTTATCAGCTTGAACGCGCTTTGTTTGGGATCGTCGGACTGGATCGCCGACAGCGCCAATGCGGCGAAGTAGATGCCGAGCAGCCAGAAGCTAGGGTGAAGCCTGAGCCGAACTTGGCCCGTGCCCAGAGCGACCAACCACAGGCAGCCTGTGGCCAGGAAAACCAGATCGGTCGGGAAGACGTCATAGCCGGCGACGACCTGCGGCGACTTCATCCACGCCAGCAGGACGATCGATACAAGATAGCAGAGGAACGCCAGCCGAAGCAGCATTAGCCGCAAATTGTCCCGGTGTTGCGCCAGCTGCACCGGCGAGGCTTCACACATCGGCGCCAGCCTGTCGATTGTAACTGTTCAGAATCTGTCCGGAAGCTCGACCGGGCCGACCAGCTCGCGGTGGCGGGCGATGGCGAAGCGGTCGGTCATTCCGGCGATGAAGTCGCCGATTCGCCGCACCTGCTCGGTCCGGCCGCCGCCGCTTCGCCACTCGGGCGGCAGCAGCGCCGGGTCCGACTTGTAGGCGTCGGCAAGACCGGTGACGACTCGAAGCGCCTCCTCGCGCACCGAGACGAGCTCGGGAGCGTTGTAGAGCTGGCCGTAAAGGAAGCGCTTGAGCGCCCTCTCCTCCTCTGCAATGCCGGCAGAGAAACCGGCAATCTGCAGTCCGGCCGAGCGAACGTCGTCGATCGTTTCGACCCCTGCCTCGGACACGCGCCGGTCGGTCTCGGCAATCACGTCGCCGACCATGGTTCCGATCATATCGCGCGCCAGCGCTCGCTGCATTTTATCGGGCGGAAGCTCGCCGGAGCGGCCGACGATCGCGCGCCAGTGCCGCTCGACCAGCGGCACGTCGAGAAGCGCGTCAATATCGATTAGTCCGGCGCGAAGCCCGTCGTCGATGTCGTGATTGTCGTAGGCGATGTCGTCGGCGATGGCCGCGACCTGCGCTTCGAGCGACGGCCAGCTGTCGAGCCTGAGGTCGAACTCATTGTTCGCCTCGGCAAGCGCCCAGCCCGGGTCGGCGACCGGCCCGTTGTGCTTGGCGAGCCCCTCGAGCGATTCCCAGCTCAGGTTGAGCCCGTCGATGCCGGCGTAGGGAGTCTCCAGGCGCGTGACGATTCGGACTGTGTTCCCATTGTGGTCGAAGCCGCCCGAATCGGCCATCGCGGCTTGCAGCGCGTCCTCCCCGGCATGGCCGAACGGCGGGTGGCCGAGGTCGTGCGCCAGGCACAAGGTCTCGGTGAGGTCCTCGTTGAGCCCGAGCGCCCGGGCGATTGTGCGGCCGATCTGGGCGACCTCGAGGCTGTGCGTTAGCCGCACCCGATAATGATCGCCGTCTGGGGCGACGAACACCTGAGTCTTGTGGCGAAGGCGCCTGAAGGCGACCGAATGGATGATCCGGTCGCGGTCGCGCTGGAAGATATCGCGAGGACCGCTTGGGCCGCTGTCGCTCTCGCGGTGAAGCCGGCCGAGCGACAGGCCGGGTTGCGCGGCAAGGCTGGCGAGCACCGTCATCGACGGTGCATCTATTGGGTCGAAAGCTGCCTGACCACCTGCCCCGGCTCGCTGACCCACCGGAAAGATTTGATCCGCACCGTCTCGAGAGCGTCACCGAACAGCCGGGCGTCCTTGTCGCTGTGGAACGGCCCGATCACCAGCCTGGCCCGCGAGTTGTCGTTAGCGACAAAGCCGCTGATTCCATCGAAGAGCGACGGCTTGCGCGCACGGATTTTCTGGAACTGGTCGGGAAGATCGGCGGCGTTGCTGCCGCTGGCGAGCTGAAGCCAGATTTTCTTGCCGCCGGGCGCGGATTCGACCCGGGCGGTCTGGATAAGGTCGCTGCTGGACGATTTGGCGTTCTCGAGGCTCCACCTGGAAACCGACGCATTTTGGACCGGCGCCTTCACAGGCTGGGCACTCGGCGCCGGAGCCGCATAGCTGTACTGCGCCGGCGGCGGCGACGACGGCTGGGTCAGGACCTGGTCGATCGAAGCCAGTCTGTCCTGGTTAGGCGCCGCGCCAGCTGAAGCTACGGCAGTGCCGCTGCCCGGGAAGACACCCAGATGGACCGCGGCCGCTTTTTGCCCGCTGGTGAGCGTCGGAAGCCGCCGGAAGAACGGCCCCATATGCGCGGACGTCCCCGGCATTGTGTAATCCAGCGCAGTCTTCGCACTCACCCAGTCGCCGGCAAGCGCAAGCACCAGTGCACGCACCCGGTGCGAGGCGACGTCGCGGCGCTGCAACAGCGGCTCGAGAGTCGACAAAGCGAGCGCCTTGTCTCCGCTGATGGCGAGGCTCAGCGCAAGTCGCCGGCGAGCCTCGTCGCGATCCGGGCCCGAAAGCGCCGCGCGATAGTCGGTCTGGGCCGCGACCTGCTGGCCCAGCAAATCGTAGGCCAGGCCGCGGTCGCTGCCGATTGATGCCGGGGTAGCCCCGAGACGCTGCGCTCGGGCGAAATAGTTCAGCGCTCCACGGGGATCGCCGGTCGCGACCAGAGCAGCGCCCATTCCAGCCTTCGGCAACGGGCTGCTTGGACTGATCTCCTCGGCGCGGCCGAAGAAGCCGGCCGCCGCCTGCTCGTCGCCAAGCCGCAGCGAGGCCTTGCCGGCGCTAAGGAGCGCGGTGAAGTCCCCGGGGCTGTCGGCGAGGATCCGGACGTTGCGGGCAAGCGCGTCTGCCGGGCTCTCGGCATAAACCGGCACCGCCTGGGCCAGCGCAACCGACGGAGCTGCCGAAAGAGCAACTCCGGCACCTGCCAGAATCAGTATCGGCACGCGTAAGCGCTTCACGGAATTCCCCACCGCCATCATTCACCCGTGCAAGAGAGAATCTTGCCGGAACCTTTCTGGCTAGTGCTTTAACGACGAGACGTGCAGCCGAGACGGTGAGTGGCGCGCGTTGACCCGCAGCTCCGCCCGTTACTGGTTGTTCTGCCGGTTCAGGAACCTTGGAATATCCATCGGCTCGCTTCGGAAGTCGCCGGTCGGCGGACCCTCGTCGAGTTTTGCCTTGGCGGCGCCGCGGCTTAAACTCGACATTCGCTCGAACAAAGTTCCGCCGCTTGCCGCCGAAAGCTTCGGCTGCTCGCCCGGCTGCTCCTCGTCCCGTTCGGAAGACGCACTTTCCTCGTTATCGGCAGGGGGGTCATCGGCAGGAGGGTCATCGGCAGGAGGCGCGATCGGCGGCGCACCGACCGGGGTCGTCAGGATGTCGTCGGCGTCGAGCAGCAGCTCTTCGCCCTCATCCTGATCGTCGTCTTGGTCGGACAAGTCCATCGTTGCCGTGTCGTCGGCGTCATCGGCCACGGGTTCGGAGTCGCTCTGCGCATTAGCTGAGGCGGAAGCCGTCGAAGCTGTCGCCGGGCGCGCCGGGAAAGTGAAGACCTTGGCGGGTTGCGGCTGGGCAACGCTTTCGGCCTCGATTCCGGTGGCGACCACCGACACGCGGATCTTGCCGTCCAGGTCATTGTTGAATGCCGAGCCCCAGATGATGTTGGCGTCGGGGTCGACCAGATCCTTGATGTGGCTTGCAGCCTCGTCGACTTCCATCAGGCGCATGTCCTCGCCGCCGGTGATGGAGATGATGACTCCCTTGGCGCCCTTCATGCTCACCCCGTCGAGAAGCGGGTTCGAAATCGCCTTTTCGGCGGCCTCGATCGCGCGATTTTCGCCCGAGGCCTCGCCGGTGCCCATCATCGCCTTGCCCATCTCGCCCATCACCGAGCGGACGTCGGCGAAGTCGAGGTTGATGAGGCCGGGCATCACCATCAGATCGGTGATCCCGCGGACGCCCTGCTGGAGCACCTCGTCGGCCATCTCGAAGGCCTCCTTGAAGGTGGTCTCCGAATTGGCGAGCCGAAACAAATTCTGGTTGGGAATGACGATCAGGGTGTCGACGTGCTGCTGGAGCTCCTCAATTCCGGAATCGGCGGACCGCGAGCGGCGAGATCCCTCGAACGCGAACGGCTTGGTGACGACCCCGACGGTGAGAATGCCCCTGTCGCGCGCGGCCTTTGCGATGACCGGGGCGGCGCCGGTTCCGGTGCCTCCGCCCATTCCTGCAGCGAGGAAGCACATGTGCGCCCCTTCGAGCGCCTGCTCGATTTCCTCGAGCGATTCCTCGGCGGCTGCCCGGCCGATCTCCGGCCGCGAACCGGCCCCAAGTCCCTGGGTGATCTTGAGCCCGAGCTGGATCCGCCGGTCAGCCGATGAGGTGTTGAGCGCCTGGGCATCGGTGTTGGCGACGATGAAGTCGACGCCCTGGACGTCGGCCCCGATCATGTTCGCGACCGCATTGCCCCCGGCGCCGCCGACGCCGATCACGCTGATGCGCGGCCGAAGTTCGTCAACTTCAGGCCTGATGAAATCGATGCTCATGGGTCCCACCCCCGAAGATTCCTGCAACGCTTTGACGCGTCAGTATGAATCTTTGAATCATCGCGAGTCGCAAGCCAAGCGAAAACGTCACTTGGCGGGCAAAAAACTGGGGAAAGCGACTCTTCGGACTCAGTTTGCTCCACATTCGGCGCATTCAAGACCAGCATAACACCCCGAACTCGGAGCGCGGCGACCCCGATCAATGCAGCGTTCACACTATTCCGGTAACAACAGCAGCTTGACGCTTGGCTTCCGGAACAAGCCGAACAGGCCTCTCGTTGGCCAGCTAGAGACACTCCGCGGAGACGGATCATGCACGCATTGAAACGGCACAAGAAATTCGCCGGCCCCCTGGTGGCGCTCGCGCTCCTTGCCGGCTGCGCGACGGCAACCCCCTACCAGCCGCTCGGCTATCCAGGTGAACGCGGCGGCTACACCGACCAGCAGCTCGACCAGACTCACTGGCGCGTGGCCTTCTACGGCAACACGCTGACGTCGCGTCAGCAGGTTGAAACATACCTTCTGTTTCGCGCCGCCGAGCTGACCCTGCAGCAGGGTTTCAATTGCTTCACCCTCGTGAACAGGGAGACCGACAGGAACGTGCGGATACAAGCCGATCCCTACGGGCCCTTTGGGGGGGGCTTCTACCCCGGCTGGTCGCCGTCCTGGCGGCTTGGCGGCCCTTGGGGCTGGCATTCGTACAATCCATGGGCAGGCGGGCCGTTCTTCCCCCGCCGCTACGATGTCCGGACGGTCAGCAGCTACCAGACAATGGCCGATATCGCCCTCAGCAGGGCACCGTGCGCGACGAACCCGGGCACGTTCAATGCGGCGCAGATCGTCCAGAACCTGCGGCCGCACATCGTCCCGCCGAGGGTTCGCTAGCGAACGCGGTCAATAGCCGCCTCTCATCGCGGTAATCAGCCGGGCCCAAAGCCCCTTTGCCCCCGGCTGGCCGATGGTCGTGCCGAGCGCGATGTCACGCAAGTCCCCGCTCCGGGCGCTGGCGAGGCAGGCGAGCCCGACCAGGGTCGAGAAAGCCGGCCCGCTGTGCGCGTCGGGAAGGCCTGGAAGCGTTCGCGGCCGGCCAACCCTGACGGTGCGGCCCAGCACGCCCTGCATATAGTCGGCGATGTTCTTGAGCTCCGCTCCGCCGCCGGTCAGAACGACCGGGCGCCCGACCGGTCCGCCAAAGCCGAGGGCCTTGAGCGAGGCATCGATTTCGCTGGTCAGCTCCTCGACCCGGTGCCGGATGACCATCATCAGCTGGGCGCGCGTGATCCGGACCGGCTCGGCGCCCTCTTCGGCACCGATTTGATTGGCGTCGATCAGCTCATGATTGTCGCGCGGACTCGTCATCGCCGAGCCGTAGAAGCATTTCAGCCGCTCGGCGTCGCGACGGTTGACTCCGAACGCAGCCGCGATGTCGTCGCTGATGTCCTTCGCTCCAAGCGGGATCGACCGCAGGCCAACGAGGATTCCACCGTAGTGAAGCGACACGTTGGTGACCCCCGCGCCGAGCTCGACAAGCCCTACTCCAAGGTCGCGTTCCTCCTCCGACAGGCAGGCGAGAGCGGCGGCGATCGGCGAGGCGACGATCGCCCTCACTCCAAGGTGCGCGGCGCGGATGATGTAATCGATGTTGCGAAGCGGCGGCGCATCGGCGGCGATCACGTGGATATCGACCCCTAACCGGTCGGCGTGAAGCCCGATCGGCTGCTGAACCTCCTGCGCTCCGTCGATCGTGTAGAGCGCCGGATTGGCGTGAAGCACGACCTTGCCGTCATGATTGATCGCTTCGCGCCCGGCGGCGAGCAGCTGCTCGATGTCCGCCTGCTCGATCTGGTGCCCGCCGAGCTCGACTTCGACATTGGCAACGTCGCTGGTCAGCCCGCCGGCGCCGTAGCTCGCCCAGACGTCGTCGATCGTGATTCCCGCCATCCGCTCGGCAAGCTCGACCGCCTCGCGGACCGCGAACTCGCTCGCCTCGATGTCGGTGATGTAGCCGCGCTTGACCCCGCGGCTTTCCCGCTGGCCGGTGCCGAGCACCCGCACCCGGTCATCGCCGTCCCTGGCAGCAATCAATGCGCTGACCTTCGACGAGCCGATATCGAGCGCGGCGATCAGCGGCTGCTCGTTCGTAACGGCCAATGCCGGTCAGCCCTGCTTCGGAGGCGGCGCTGCCGGCTCGCCGGGCGCGCTCGGGAGCCGGACGATCATCTTGCCCGGAAGCCTAAGATCGAAGCGGACGAGGCCGCGCCCGAGAAGGCCGGTCGATTTGTCGAGATCGGCGAACTTAGACAGCGCCAGCCTCGCTGTGTCCTGGCCTTCGGGGAGCGCAATGGTCTCGCCCGTCTGCAGCTTAAGGTCCCAGCGCCGGCCGCCCACCCAGGTCGCCGACACCAGCTGCGGCTTGAGTGCCGGAGCGACTTCGAACAATCGGTCGAGCTCGCGCTGGTGAAGGTTCGCTCCAGCCCCCACCAGAAGCGGCAGGTCCGGCATCTGAGTGACCGGAACCCGGTCGATGACGACGCCGTCGCCGTCGATCAGCGCAAGCTGCTGCCTGTCCTGCCACAGCGCCACCGGCTGCCGCTCGACGATGTCGATTGCAAGCGTGTCCGGAAGGCGCCGCGATACCCGGGCGTCCTTCACCCAGCCGTAACGCAGCAGCCGCTCGCGGATTCCATTGACGTCGACCAGCGGCATCGCCATCGACTTCTGGTCGAGCGCGATCCGGTAGACGGGGGCGCTGTCCATGTTGCGAATTCCGACGACGTCGACCCGGTTGACGGTGAAGCCGGCGCGGCCGATCGCCTCGCCGGCGGCGGTCATCGCCCGGGCCGGAAAGTCCAGAGCGACCAGCACGACCGCGCCGATCAGCGCCAGGAACAGCCCGAACGCGATTGCCGCCAGGCGGATCACCCGCGCCTGGCCGGCCTTCTTCGCATTGCCCGCTCGCGGCGCAGCCTTGCGCGCCCGCTGCGCACCTCCCCGCTTGACCCGCGCCGCTGTCATGCGAGCGCCTCCCCGATCAGAGTCTCGACCAGCTCGGAATAGCTGATACCGCGCTGCTTCGCCTGCTCGGGAACCAGGCTCAGCGGAGTCATCCCCGGCTGAGTGTTGACCTCGAGAAGGTAGATGCCTTTCTCTCCGCGCTCCTCGTCCCAGCGAAAATCGGCGCGCGACGTGCCCTTGCAGCCAAGCAGCCGATGCGCCTTGGCGGCCATGTCCACCATCTCCCGGGCAATATCGTCCGGGATGTCGGCGGGGCAGATGTGCTCGGTCAGCCCGTCGGTATATTTCGCCGCATAATCGTAGAAGCCGGCCTTGGGCCGGAGCTCGGTGACCATCATCGCCTCGTCATTGAGAACGGCGACGGTCAGCTCCCGGCCGTTGATGAACGGCTCGGCGAGCAGCCGCTCGAAATCGTCCCACGGCCCGGGAACGTCGCGGCCGATCGGCGAACCGTAATTCCCCTCCTGAGTGACGATGGCGACCCCGACGGACGAGCCCTCGTTGACCGGCTTGAGCACATAGGGCCGAGGCATCGGATCGCGTTCGAACAGGCTCTCGCTCCTGACGATCCGGCCTTCTGGCATTCGGATGCCGTGCGGCACCAGCACCATTTTCGTCAGCTCCTTGTCGATCGCGATGACCGACGTTTCGAGCCCGCTATGCGTGTATTTGAGCCCCATCAGGTCGAGCATTCCCTGGACCGTTCCGTCCTCGCCCGGAGTTCCGTGAAGCGCGTTGAACACCACGTCCGGCTTAAGCTCGTCCAGCCGCCGGGCGACGTCGCGGTCCATGTCAAGCTCGGTGACCCGGCTCCACCCGTTGCCGCGAAGCGCCTCGGCAATGCCCCGGCCGCTGGTCAGCGACACATCGCGCTCGGACGACCAGCCCCCCATCAGCACCACGACGTGAATGTCCCGGTTCACTCGTAGGTCCCGATCCGCTGGATTTCCCACTCGAGAAGGATGTTGGTCTTTTCCATCACCCGACGGCGAACCTCCTCGCCCAGCTCCTCAATGTCGTGGCTCGTCGCGTTGCCAAGGTTGAGCAGGAAATTGCAATGTTTCTCCGAAACTTGCGCGTCTCCCAGTCGCAATCCTCGGCAGCCCGCCGCGTCAATCAGAGCCCACGCCTTGTGGCCCGGAGGGTTCTTGAAGGTCGAGCCGCCGGTGCGGGTGCGAAGCGGCTGCGAGGCCTCGCGCTCGGCGGCGATCCGGTCCATCTCCGCGCCGATCGCCTCCGGGTCGCCCGGCTGACCTTCGAACAGCGCCTCGACGACCACGGCTCCGGCCGGGACGTCGCTGTGCCGGTACGTGTAGCCGAACCGTTCGAGCGGCCAGGTCTCGATCGTGCCGTCGCGAAGCACCAGCCGCGCCTCGACCAGGATGTCCTTGACCTCGCGGCCGTAGGCGCCGGCATTCATCCGCACCGCGCCGCCGGCGGTCCCCGGAACCCCGCGGAGAAATTCGAGACCGGCAATCCCGGCTTCGCGCGCCGCCGAAGCAACGGTAATCCCCATCGCCCCGCCGCCGGCGCGGACGCGATTGTCGGGCTCAAATGTTACCTCGGAAAAACTTTTGGGGAGTCGAACAACGACTCCATCGACACCGCCGTCGCGAACGATCAGGTTCGATCCGACGCCGATCGGAGTCACCGGCACGCTTTCGTCCAGCTCGGCCAGGAACTTCGCCAGA
Source organism: Sphingomicrobium sp. (assembly GCA_051000635.1). Lineage (GTDB taxonomy): Bacteria > Pseudomonadota > Alphaproteobacteria > Sphingomonadales > Sphingomonadaceae > Sphingomicrobium. The sequence goes on from JBPCOC010000039.1 coordinate 11,725, forward strand.
TCCCGCTCGTCCTCGGGTTTCACCAGCCATTGCGCCGGGCCGCCGGTGCGGAACCAGATGAACTTGGCGAGGCTTCCGTCGCGCTCGATGGTGCCGTCGAGGCTCGGCAGCTCCAGTTCGTCGGCGCCGCTCATTTCCCCGACCTCGTTTTGACGATCCCGTCGGCAAGGCCGGCCGCCCATTTGGTGATGTCGCCCGCGCCCATGCAGATGATCGTGTCGCCCTCGGCGGCGATGTCCCGAAGCGATTGCGCCAGGTCGTCGGGGTCGGAAACGCTTTTCACCATCCGGTGGCCGTGCGCCCGAATGCCCTCGATGAGCGCATCGGAATCGGCGCCTTCGATCGGCTCCTCGCCGGCCGCGTAGACCGGAGTGACGAGCACCACGTCGGCATCGTTGAACGCGCTCTGGAACTCAGCCATCAGCGAATTCAGCCGCGTGTAGCGGTGCGGCTGCATCACCGCGATCACCCGGCCGTCGGTGGTTTCGCGAGCGGCCGAAAGCACCGCCCGGATTTCCACGGGGTGATGCGCATAATCGTCGATGATGATGGCGCCGTCGACCTCCCCGACCTTGCTGTAGCGCCGCTTGACGCCCTCGAACCGCTCGAAGCCGGTGACGATCGTCTCGTCGGGAAGGCCGAGCTCGATTCCGACCGCGACCGCCGCGAGCGCGTTCTGGACGTTGTGGCGCCCGGGGATCGGAACGTGGATTCCGCCGATCGTCCGGCGCTCGCCGCTACGCTCCAGGACCACCGCGTCGAAGCGGCTGCCGGTGCCGTCCGGCTCGATATTCTCGGCGCGAAGGTCGGCAAGCGCCGAAAATCCGTAGGTGACGATCCGCCGGTCCTGGATCCGGCTCAGGATGCTCTGCACTTCCGGGTGGTCGACGCACAGGATCGCGAGCCCGTAGAAGGGGACGTTCTCGACGAATTCGCAATAGGCGCGCTTCACTTCCTCGAAGCTGCCCCAATGCTCCAGATGCTCCGGGTCGATGTTGGTGACGACCGCAATCGTCCCGTCGAGCCTCAGAAAGCTTCCGTCGCTTTCGTCGGCCTCGACCACCATCAAGTCGCTCTTTCCGAGCCGGGCGTTGGATCCGTAGCGGTTGATGATCCCGCCGTTGATCACCGTCGGGTCCATCCCGCCGGCGTCGAGCATCGCCGCGATCATCGACGTCGTCGTCGTCTTGCCGTGCGTTCCGGCGACCGCGATCGTCTTTTGCATCCGCATCAGCTCGGCGAGCATCTCGGCGCGCTTGACGATCGGAAGCCGCCGCTCGGCCGCCGCCTCGACTTCCGGATTGCCGCGCGAAACCGCGGTCGAGCAGACCACCACCGCGGCGTCGCCGAGATTGTCCGCGCTGTGGCCGATCGTCACAGAAATTCCCGCCTTGCGGAGCTTCTCGACGACATAGCTTTCGGAAATGTCCGACCCTTGGACGCTGTAGCCGAGCTGATGCATCACCTCGGCGATGCCGGACATTCCGATGCCGCCGATGCCGACGAAGTGGATCGTCCCGATGTCGGTTCCCAAGGCCTTCATGCCTGAAGGCCTTTCAACAAGAGGCGCGCCATCATGCCTGAAGGCCTTTCAACGAGGGGCGCGCCTTCATGCGGGCACCCCCGGACCGGCATAGGCGCTGGCCTTGCGGGGCGTGAGCCCGACCGCAACCGGAGAGAGGCCGCCGCCGACACGCTCGACGAGATCGGCAAGGTCGCGCGCCGCGTGCGGCCGGCCGACCGACAGCGAGCGCGCCGCCGCATTGGCGAGCGCGTCGGGATCGCCGGCGATCGCCTCGATCTGGCGGGCAAGCGTTTCCGGAGTGAACTCATGCTGCGGGATGGTCCTGGCGCCGCCGGCGCGGGTCATTTCGCTGGCGTTCGCCGTCTGGTGATCGTCGGTCGCCGCGGCGAACGGGACCAGGATTGCAGGCCGGCCCGCGGCGGTGAGCTCGGTGATTGTCGATGCCCCGGCACGGGCAATCACCAGATGGGCGTCGGCAAGCTTCTCGGGCATGTCGAGAATATAGGTCATCAGCTCGGCCGGGATCCCAAGCTCTAAATAGCGGGCGCGGATCTGCTCGATGTCGTCGGGCCGGCACTGCTGAACCACCTGAAGGCGATGCCGGAGCGACGGCTCGAGCATTGCAAGGCCGCTCGGAACCATTTCGCCGAGGATCGAGGCGCCCTGGCTTCCCCCGGTCACCAGGATCTTAAGCGGCGCGGTGTCGTCGAACGGCGGGAGCGGCATCTCGCCGATCCTGGCGATTTCCGCGCGCACCGGGTTGCCGACGAGCACGACCTTCTCCTGATGGCTGGACTTGAGCCGCTCGATGCTGGAATAAGCGGTGCCGATTGCCGCCGCCTGGCCGGCGAGCAGCCGGTTGACCCGCCCGAGCACCGCATTCTGCTCGTGAAGCACGGTCGGAATCCCCCGGGCGCTCGCTGCCAGCAGCGCCGGAAAGGCGGGATAGCCGCCAAAGCCGACCACCGCGTCGGGCCGATGGTCGCGGTAGATCGCCTTTGCCTCGCGCCTTCCGGCAAGCACGGACAGGGCCGCCTTGACCCACGATATTGGTCCTCCGCCGATCCGGCCGGCGGGTAGCACGTGGACGGGAATCTTCTCGAACAGGCCCGGGATCTTCGAACCGCGAGCATCGGTGATGACAAGCACGCCGTGGCCGCGCGAGCGAAGCTCGACGGCAAGCGCGTGCGCCGGGACCATGTGGCCGCCGGTGCCGCCGGCGGCGAGCACAAAATTCATTCCGGAACGCAATCTCCGCTCCACTTTACGACATAGGGCGAGCGGGTGAGATACGGGTTGCGGCGAGTGAATGCGAGAAGCAATCCCATCCCGATCGACAGCGCCAGCATCGAGCTTCCGCCATAGCTGATGAACGGCAGGGTCATTCCCTTCGACGGAGCGATCTGGACGTTGACCGCCATGTTGATCAGCGCCTGCAGCCCGAACATCAGCACCAGGCCGGCGCCCGCGAGGATTGCGAACGGCGAATCCTCGTCCAGAAGCTTGACCAGCACCCGAGCGACGATGGTCAGATAGAGGAGCGCGATCGCAAGGCAGGCAATGAGTCCGAACTCCTCGCCGACGACCGAGAAGATATAGTCGGTGTGGGGCTCGGGAAGGCCGAACTTGCGGGTTCCGGCGCCGGGACCCATGCCGAACAGCCCGCCGGCAGTCAAAGTCCGCATCGCATTGTCGGTCTGGAAGCTGTCGCCCTCGCCGAACAGGAAACCGTCGATCCGCTGAGTGGCGACATCGTAGAAGAAATAGGCAAGCACGATTCCGGCAAGCGCCGCCACGGCCAGCACTCCGAGCATCCTCAACGACACTCCAACGATCGCGAGGAGCGCGATCCACACCGCGGCGAAGATGATCGTCGAGCCGAAATCCGGCTGCTGCATCAGCAGATAGGCGATGCCGCCGGTAATGAGTGCCGAGAGCGCATAGACCGGAAGCGACCTGTCGCTCTCGCGCAAGCTCAATAGCCAGGCCATCGCCACGACATAGAAGGGCTTGAGGAACTCCGACGGCTGAATCTGGCCGACCCCGATGTCGATCCATCGCTTGGCCCCGTTCACCTCCGTACCGATCACCGGAACGAAGATCAGAAGCCCGAAGAAAAAGGCCGCACCGAACAGGCTCAATCGCCGCGCCCGCTCGCGCGACATCATCGAAATTGCGATCATCACCGGGACACTGACCGCAATCCAGGCGATCTGGCGGTAGAAATAATAGAGCTCGCCGAAGCTCACCGACCCGCCGGAATAGCGCATCGCGGCGGCAGGCGAAGCCGCGGCCACCGCGATCAGCCCGATCCCGATCAGAGCCGCGATCAGAAGCAGGAGAACGCGGTCGATCTCCCAGAACCAGCGGCTTACCGGCGAGCGGTCCGACCGCCCGTAGCGGTTGGCGTCGACCGTGATCCTTGCCCTGAGCTTGTCCGAAATGAGCCCTGTCATAACGCCCCCACCAGGCCTTTGAACTGGTCGCCGCGATCCTCGAAATCGCGGAACTGGTCGAAGCTCGCGCAAGCCGGCGACAGGAGCACGATATCACCGGCTTGCGCGTCCTTCGCGGCTTCGCGCACCGCCGAGTCCAGTTTTCCACAGTTTTTCACCGGCATGTGCGGCCTCAAGAGCCGCTCGAACAGCTCGGCCGCTTCGCCGATCGTGTAAGCGGAGCGGACGTGGCCGAAATGCGGCTCGCACTCCTCCAGGCTGTCGCTCTTTCTCTGCCCGCCGCAGATCCAGCGGATGCTCTCGAACGCCGCCAGCGCCGGTGCGGTCGCGGTCGGATTGGTCGCCTTGCTGTCGTTGACGAAGAAGACCCCGTCCTTTGTCCGAATCCGCTCCATCCGGTGCAGAAGCCCCGGATAAGAGCGCAGCCCCTCCTCGATGGCATCGGCGCTCAACAGGAGCGCCTCGCAGACCTCGATCGCCGCCTGAGCGTTCTGCGCGTTATGCGGCCCCTGCAGCGTCGGCCAGCGGTCCTGCGAGGGCAGCCGTTCGATGTCGCGGCCGCGGATCTTTGCGCCACTCGACATCTCGAACAGCCGTTCCTTGGACGCGGCATAGGCCTCGAAGCTCTCGTACCTGTCGAGATGGTCGGGGGTGATGTTGAGAAGTACCGCGACGTCGCAGTCGAGGCTTTGCGTCAGGTCGATCTGGTAGCTCGACAGCTCGAGCACATAGACCCCCCCTTCGGGGAGCGGATCCTGGGCGAGTATCGGAAGCCCGATATTGCCGCCCATCGCCGCCGGTACGCCCGCGGTTTCCAGGATGTGGTGGACGAGCGCGGTGGTCGTCGACTTGCCGTTGGTTCCCGTGATCCCGATGACCTTGTGGGGCGGAAGCTCGGGCCGGGCGCGCGCGAACAGCTCAATATCGCCGATGATCTCGACGCCCGCCTCGCGCGCGCGGCGCGCGATCGTATGGCGATTGAGCGGGAGGCCGGGAGTGACAACGAGGCCGTCGAACCCCGACAGCTCTGTCTCGTCGAGATATTTGATTTGCGTGCCGGCCGGAGCCTTGGCTCGAGCCTCCTGCTTGGTGTCCCACGCCGTCACCTTGGCTCCGCTCGCAAGCAGCGCCTCGGCGGTCGCCAGCCCCGAGCGCGCGAGGCCGTAGACCGCGTAATGTTTCCCCGCGAAGGCTCTCGCCGTGATCACCGCAGCTTCAACGTGCTCAAGCCCGCGAGTGCAAGCACGAAGCTGATGATCCAGAAGCGGATGACGATGGTCGCCTCCGACCAGCCGATATGCTCGAAATGGTGGTGGATCGGCGCCATCAGGAACACGCGTTTGCCGGTCCTTTTGTAGACGAGCACCTGAATCACGACGCTCAGCGCCTCGATCACGAACAGGCCGCCGACGATCACCAGCACGAATTCGTGGTGGGTTGCGACCGCGATCGCTCCGAGCGCTCCGCCGAGCGCGAGGCTTCCGGTGTCGCCCATGAAGACCGCGGCCGGAGGCGCGTTGAACCACAGGAACGCGAGCCCGGCGCCGACTATCGCCATCAGCACGACCGTCAGGTCGCCGACTCCGCGAAGGAAGGGGACCCCGAGATATTCGGCATAGATTGCGTTGCCGACCATGTAGGCGATCAGAAGGAAGGCGAGGCTGGCGATGATCGCCGGCATGGTAGCCAGGCCGTCGAGGCCGTCGGTGAGGTTCACCGCATTTCCGAACGCGACGATAACGAATGCACCGAACGGAATGTACAGCCAGCCAAGGTCGGCGATCGGCTCCTGCACGAATGGGATATAGAGGTCGGTTCCGCTGTGGCTGACCATCAGCCAGGTCGCGAAACCGGCGATCAGGAACTCGAGCGTAAGGCGGACCCTGCCAGACAGCCCGGCATGATGCGCCTTCTTCACCTTGTCGTAATCGTCGAGGAACCCGATCAACCCGAAGCCGGCGATGACGAGCAAGGTCGCCCAGACATAGACGCTTTCGATGTTCATCCACAAAAGCACTGAGACGGTGAGCGCGACAAGGATGAGAAGGCCGCCCATCGTCGGGGTTCCGCGCTTTGCGAAATGGCCCTGCGGCCCGTCGGCCCGGATCGGCTGGCCACTGCGCTGGCGAACGCGCAGGAAGGAGATCAGCCACGGCCCGAGCAGGAGCCCGATCAGGAGCGCGGTCGCGCTCGCTGCCCCGGCCCGGAAGCTCAGATAGCGGATCAGGTTGAGGACGCCCGGAAAATCGAGCTCATTGGCTAGGAGGTAGAGCATTGCGCCTCCTCCTTGAGCCGTTCGACCACGCGCGCAAGCCCGACCGAGTTCGAAGCTTTCACGAGCACCGCATCGTCCGGCATGAGCAGCCGCGACACCGCTTCGGCCGCTTCGTCGGCGTTCGACGCTTTTGTCACGTGAACCTGGCCGCGTACCGCCTCTTCGAGTGGACGCATCTCTTCGCCGACGAGAACCAGCTCGTCGACACGGGCCTGCAAAACGGCCGGTGCCAGCGCAGCATGCAGGGCATCGCTGTGGGCTCCAAGCTCGCGCATCGGCCCAAGCACCGCGATTCTCCTTTTGGCCCCGGATTCGGAGCCCAGGCTCCTCAGGGTCACCGCCATCGAGGCGGGGTTGGCATTGTAGCTCTCGTCGATCACCAGGGCCTCGCCCCCGTCGACGCGCACCCGGTGCCGCTCGCCCCGTCCCGGAAGCCCGCCGAGATCAGCGAGGGCAAGGCCGGCGACCGCGACGTCGCCGCCGACGGCTTCGACCGCCGCAAGCACGGCAAGCGAGTTCGACACCCAATGCTCGCCGCGCTGGGAAATCGTGAATGTGACCTCGCTCTCGAGCAGCGCCGCGGTGATCAGGCTCCCGCCCGGGTCGGACCTAACGGCGTGCACGGCACGCACGTCCGCGTCGCCGCCCCCGAACGTGATCATCCGGTCGGCATGGTTGCGGGCCGCTTTGACGAGCCGGTCGCGGTGCGGAGTGTCGTTGGGAATGATCGCAACCCCGTCGGGCTCGAGCCCCTCGAAGATCTCGGCCTTGGCGTCGGCGATCGCCTCCTCCGATCCGAGATTCTCGATATGCGCCGGGGCGATCGCGGTGATGATTGCGATATCGGGCCGGACGATTCGCGTCAGCGCGGCGATTTCGCCGGCGTTGTTCATGCCCATTTCAAGGACCGCGAACTCGGCTCCGGCCGGCATCCTGGCGAGCGACAACGGCACCCCGGTGTGATTGTTGTAGCTCCTGACCGACCGGTGCGCCCTGCCGGCCCGCCACCGCTCGAGAGCGGCGTAAAGCGCTTCCTTAATGCTCGTCTTGCCGACCGAGCCGGTCACTCCGATGATTGTCGCCCGGCTTCGCTCGCGAGCCGCCCGGCCGAGGTCCTCAAGCGCCCGGGCGGTGTCGTCGACCAACACGTGCGGAGCGTCGACTGGGCGCGATACGATCAATCCGGCCGCGCCCGCCGAGATTGCCTGGCCGACGAACTCGTGGCCGTCGTGAACACTTCCCGGCATCGCGATGAACAGATCGCCGGAGCCGACGTCGCGGCTGTCGAACGTCACTCCGCTCGCTTCGAAGCCGCCGTGTACGCTGCCGCCCGTCGCGCGCGCGATCTCGTCGGAGGTCCAGAGGGTCACCGCTTGTGCGCTCATGCCGCGCACTCCCGGGCGACCAGGGCGTCGTCGAACGGAAGCACGCGCTCGCCGATGATCTGCCCGGTTTCATGGCCCTTGCCGGCGAGGAGGATGATGTCGCCCGCCTCGGCCATCGCCAGCGAACGGGCGATCGCCTCCTTTCGTCCGGGGACCTCGAACGCGCCGGGCGCCCCGGCAAGGATCTCGGCGCGGATCTTTGCCGGATCTTCGGTACGCGGATTGTCGTCGGTGACGATGACGGCGTCCGACAGCCGGGAGGCGGCATCGCCCATCGGCGCGCGCTTGCCCCGGTCGCGGTCGCCGCCCGCACCGAACACAATGATCAGCTTTCCCTTCACGTGCGGCCGAAGCGCCGCGATCGCCGCCTCCAGCGCGTCCGGAGTGTGGGCGTAATCGACATAGACCGGCGCCCCGGCGCGGCTGATCACCGCCCGCTCGAGCCGTCCGCGAACCGGCGACACCCTCCCCATTGCCGAAAAGACGTCGCGCCACTCGCCGCCGGTGGCAAGCACCAGCGCCGCGGCGGTCATCACGTTGGACGCCTGGTAGGCACCGATCAACGGTAGCGCCAGCCGGTGCGGCTTGCCGCAATGCTCGAGCACGAGCGTCTGGCCGAGCGGAGTCGGCACCTGCTCGACGAGCCGGATCGTCTCGCCGTTCCGCCCGACCGTCAAAATGTCGAGCCCGCGCCGGCGCGCCCGCTCGATCACTTCTTCCGACTTGGGGTCGTCGGTCCACACGACCGCCGTCCGCCCAGGCTCGATAACCTCGTCGAACAGCCGCATCTTGGCTTCGAAATAGGAGTCCATGCTCGGGTGATAGTCGAGATGGTCGCGGCTGAAGTTGGTGAATGCCGCGGCGGCGAGCGGGACTCCTTCGGCGCGGTACTGGTCGAGCCCGTGGCTCGAGGCCTCGTAAGCGACGTGGCTGATGCCCATCCGCCTGAGCCCCGCCATATTGTTGAGGAAAGTGACGATGTCGGGCGTGGTCAGCCCCGTCTTCACTTGCTCGTCGGACGTGGTGACCCCAAGCGTCCCGATCGACGCAGACCGGCCCCCGAGCATCCGCCAGATCTGCCGGGTCATCTCGACGGTCGAGGTTTTGCCGTTGGTCCCGGTGACCGCGACAACGGTGTCGGGATAGGGTTCGAAATATCTGGACGCCATCTGGGCGAACAGCCGGCGCGGCTGCTCGTCGCCGAGATGGACGGCGCCCTCGACTTTCGCCTGCGGGCGGGCGACGACCGCGACCGCGCCGCGCTCGACTGCGGAAGGGATGAAATCCTCGCCATTGAAGACGGAGCCGCGGAACGCGCCGAACACGCTGCCCGTCGTCACCTCGCGGTCGTCGATCGCAAAACCGGTCACTTCGGAATCGTCCTCGACGTCCGTAAGGTCGCACAGGCGCACGGGCTCACTGACCCGCTTTTTGCTGGACGAAGGGAAGCACCTCGGACAGGTCCGGCTCGCGCTGCTTGTCGGGCGTGATCCCGAGCATCGGAGCGACCCTGCTGACCGTCTTGCTCACCACGGGCGCGACGTTCCAGCCGGCGGTCCGAAAGCCGTGAGTTTCTGCCGTGCCCTTGGGTTCGTCGAGCATCACAACGATCACATAGCGAGGGTCGTCCATCGGGAAAACGCCGGCGAAGGTCGTCACCAGCAGCGACCGGTTGTGATATTTTTCCGCCGAACCCGTTTTGCCGCCGATTCGGTAGCCCGGGGCATCGGCCTTCCTTCCGGTGCCGTGGGTGACGACAAGCCGCAGAAGCGCGCGCATCTTGTAGCTGGTGTCGGCGGTAAAGACCCGCCGGCCCTGTGCGACCGGACGATCGGCTCCGGCCTTCAACAGGGTCGCCGGGCGATAGATGCCGCCGTTGAACAAGGTCGCATAGCCGCTCGCCAGGTGCAGCGGAGTGACTGCGATCCCGTGGCCGTAGCCGACCGTCATGGTCGCGAGCGCGCTCCAATTGTTGCCAGGGGACAAGGTCCTCCCGCGCTCCTTCAACTCCATCGCCACCGGCGAGAGGAATCCCATCTTCTGGAGGAACGCGCGCTGCCGGGCGGCGCCGACCTGGGCGGCGATTTGCGCGGTTCCGATGTTGGAGCTTTCCTTCATGATGTCGGCGACACTGCAGGGGCCGCCGAACGGATGCGTGTCGGTGATCGTGAACCGGCCGACCGGCAACCCGCGCGGGCAATTGTACATCTGGCCCATCGACTCGACGGCGCCGGTGTCCATCGCCATCGCAACCGTAAACGGCTTGAACGTCGAGCCGAGCTCGTACACGCCCAGCGTCGCCCGGTTGAACCTTGCCTCGGCCGATCCCTGGCCGGCAGCGTTGGGATTGAGCTGCGGAAGGCTCGTCATCGCGAGGATCTCGCCGGTGTGGATATCCATGACGATTCCGGCTGCGCCGCTCGCCGAGAAGGTCGTCATCGCCGCCAGCAGCTCGTGCTCGAGAGCCTGCTGGATCCGGCTCGAGATCGACAGCTGGACCGGCTCCCCCCGGGTCGCCAGATTCGACAGCCTGTCGTCGAATGCGCGCTCGATCCCGGCGACCCCCCGGCCGTCGATGTCGGTGTAGCCGATGACATGGGCGGCAAGGCTCGTCTGCGGATAGAGCCGGTCTGGCTCGCGCTCGAGCGCGATTCCGGGCTCCCCGATCGCGTTCACCGATTCCACCAGTCCAGGCGATGCGCGGCGCCGAAGATAGAAAAAATTCTTCCCCGAGCGGAGCATCGCGAAATAGGCGGCTTCGTCCTTTTCGGGCATCAGCGCGGCCAGCCGCCGTGCAAGATCGAGCTTGTCGCCGATCACCTTGCCAGGGTGAAGGCCGATGCTCCAGGCATCGATGGTTCGCGCCAGCGGGTTCCCGTCGCGATCGACGATGTCGCCGCGCTGCGGAACCAGCGCGCTGACCGAGGGCTGGCGGCCGGCATGATCGCCGAAGGTGGCGAGATAGACGATCCGGATGACGATCAGCGCGACGATCCCGGCGTAGAGGAGCATGCCCAGCATCAGGCGCTGGTGCATCGTCGACAGGATTTGCCGCCGCTGGCCGACAAGACGGAGCCGCTCGGGGCGCGGGGCGACGAGGGCTGCTGTCGGCGCGTTCATGGATCCGTGCGCGATCCCTTGGCTGTGGAATGGTCCGCGGGAAGCGGCGCCAGCGGGTCGACATTGGCGGTGCGGACCGGCGGTGTCACCGACGGCGTTGCCGCTTTGGCCTTCTTGTCCCCAGCTTTCTTCTCACCACGCTTTTTGGGCCCGGCGCTAGCGGATGCAATCTCCTTGGGCGGCGCAGGCTTGGATTGGGCGGGCTTCGCAGGCGGCCGGGCCGAACCTTCGTCGCTGCGGGGCACTTTCAGCCCAGCTTCGTGAAGAAGCTCGCCGACGGGCGCGGCGCCGTCCTCGGCCTGCGAATCCGGCACGAGCGGCTGCTGCGGCGGCGGCGCCGGGGCGGTCGCCAGGATTACCGGTGCGTCGACCTTGAGCTTCTGCTCGGGCCGAATCAGTCTCGCGAGCTGGAACTTGTCGCCCAGGATCTGGTCGGCGGTCGGCGCGGAGAGCGCCAGCACGCGCACGTTCCACCGCTCGAGCTGCGCAAGCCTCGCCCGGGTGCCGATTTCCGTCTGCAGCAGGCGGATGTCGCGTTGGGCGAAAACGATCTTGTTCTGGACCTGCTCGAGAGCCGCACGCTCGGATGCCACCCGGAGGGAGACGAGGTAGCACCCGAGCGCGGCCCCAGCCACCGCACTTGCCATGAACACGGAATGGAAGCTTCGAACGCTCATTTGCGCCCTCCTGTCGGCTGCCGGCCCGGCGCCGAGGTGCGGACGCCGCTCCTCAACCGGGCGGAGCGTGAACGGGGATTGGCCGCCAGCTCGCGCACCGACGGGGAAACCGGTTTGGCGATCCGCTCGAACGTCGGTTCGTTCGGGTCGACAAGCTCGGGTCGGTGGCGCGAGCCGGCGGGTGCCCCTCCGCTACGCTCGCGGAAGAAGCGTTTGACGATCCGGTCTTCGAGGCTGTGGAAGGTGACGACTGCGAGCCGGCCGCCGGGCTTGAGCGACCGCTCGGCCGCCTCGAGCCCGTCTTCGAGCTCCTCGAGCTCGGCGTTTAGATGGATCCGGATTGCCTGGAAGGTTCGGGTCGCCGGATCGCTCTTCTGCCCCTGGCGGTAGCCGACTGCGCGACGAACGATCGCGGCGAGCTCGCCGGTGCGCTCGACCGGCCGAGCGGCGACGATCGCCCGGGCGATGGTCCGCGCGCGGGGTTCCTCGCCATAGTCGCGGAGCACGCGGGCAATATCCGCTTCATCGGCTTGGTTGAGGAACTCCGCCGCGGTAGGCCCGCTTTGGTCCATTCGCATGTCGAGCGGCCCGTCGGACGAGAAGGCGAAGCCGCGTTCGGGCCGATCGAGCTGCATCGAGCTGACCCCGATATCCAGAGCGATCGCGTCGACCAGGCCGATGCCTCGCTCGGAGAGCACCCGGTCCATCTGGCTGAACCTCTCTTCAACCAATGTGAGGCGCCCCGACTCGATGGCGTCAGGGACGAGTGACCGGCCTTCCGCGATCGCATCTGGATCGCGGTCGAAACCGATCACCCGTCCCACCCCCACCGCAAGCATTGCGCGAGCGTAGCCGCCGGCGCCGAAAGTCCCGTCGACCGCAGTGTCGCCGGGCTGGAGCGAAAGCGCGTCGATAACCTCGTCGATAAGGACCGGCGTGTGAGCTGCCCGGGCGCTCATTGGCTAAGTCCCCGCTCTTCGAGGCGAAAGCGCGCGATGTCCTTCATGTCCTCCGGAATCCGCGGCTCGGCGAGCAAGAGTTTCGGGTTCCAGATCTGGAATGTTTCGCCGGCTCCGAGGAACAGCGCGAGATCCTCGACCTGGCCCTTGCGCCGCATCATCGTCGGAAGGACGATCCGGCCGGAGCTGTCGTAGGGAACCTCTTCGGTCGCCGCGAACGCCATCAAATTGCGTTGTTGATATTCGAGAGCGGCCTCGGAATCGCCCTCCTGCTTTTCGAACAGACGTTCGATCTTGCTGTGCTTGAGCGCCGCGTAGGCGGGATCGTAGGCGCTGAGCGCTGGAAAGGCCTCGTGCTTGGCAAGGACGATGGTTCGGGCGTCGCCGCGCCGCTCGATCACCGAGCGAAGGAATGCGGGCACGGAAACGCGGCCTTTCGCGTCTACCGCGTTGAGAGCGCTGCCTTGAAACAGATGCTCTAGCGCCACGTCCACTCCCCGTTCGCAGCGCAAAGCGTCCCCGTCCGCGGGCGAGCGGCATTGCCGCCGGTCCCGCGCCCGACATTCGGAAGTGAGGGGTCAGCCCCGCGCTACAGCCGGTGTTGGTAACTCACGCTAACGCGGGATACAATGGATTTCGATGCCATATTACGGCATTTGATGCCAAAAGCTGGAAATCCGCGACTTTTTTACCTCAGTTTTCGCGATCTGTTCTCTGCTTGTTCTTGCCCTCTGCTGGTGTGGATAAGTCTGTGCATAGCGTTGTTTGCCCGAATCACCTCTCGAGCCGTGCAAGCTCGGCGAGCAGAAGGTCGAGATTGCCGGCCTGATTCGCGCGTTCGCCATCGGGAAGGTCGAGAAAGTCGGCGTCCGCGACTGCGCTGACCGACCCTTCCCCAACTCGGCACCGCGCAACGAATCCCCCGCTGAGCAGCGAGCAATTGCCGCCGGTCGCAACGAATCGGCCCGGCGACAGCGTCCGAATCTCGCGGCCGTCCACCTCGAGCGATCGGGCGCCCGGCTCGTCCGGCGAGTCAAGCCGGAGACCCCAGTGAGCCAGAAGCCCGGTGTCGGCAAAAGCCGTTGGCGGCCGGAAAATGTCCCCGAGCGGGCGCTCGCTCGGCCGCGCAAGGGCGGGATCGGCGAGTAGGAGCACGTGCCCGCCGTTTCGAACCCAGCGATCGAGTTCGACCAGCACCTCGGCCGGCTGCGCTTGCGGCTGCGCCATCAGGAGCAGGCGGCGGCCGTCGAGGGACCGGGTGTCGGCGGTGCTGACCGGGACGACTGTGTAGCGCGTCTGGAGCGCCGCCAGTGCAGGTGACTTGCTGCCTTCCAGAGTGAATTGCTCGGGAAAGACGATCGGAAGGCTCGTGAGCAGGAGCAGCTCGGGCCGCTCACCAGGCGCACGTGCCGAAAACGTCGTCGACTGGTCCTTGAGAACGAAGCCAAGGGCCGCCGCGCTGATGACGAGGAGCGCGCCTGCCGCCGCCGCGATCCATCGCCGGCGGCGTCCCCGACCCCTGGCCGACCCGATCACTGGCTATTGATGCCCTCGTTCTCGATCTCGTCCGGCTCCGAGCCGGGCGCGACGCCGAGCTCGGCGAGCGGCTCGGTGGGGGTGTTGGTCGCGGTGTTCGCCATCTGCTCCCCGTCGTCTTCGCGGCCCGAGCGGCTGATGACGCTTCCGAGCAGAACCAGGAGGAAGGCGAAGGCGAGCCCGGTCAGCCCAATTCGGACCCGTTGCGCAGTGTTGCCGGCTCGATGGGCCATCTGGTCGACGAAGCTATGGCTCGCTTCGACACAATGCAAGCAGCGGCCTTGACGAACAGCCGTGTCGATGCGCAAGCGCGCAGCCATGATTCGCACCCCGCTTCTGCTCACACTCGTTGCGGCCGCCGCGCTTGCCGGCTGCGACAATGGCGGCCAAACCATCGTCGTCGGCCCCGAGGGGGGCGAGGAGGAGGCCAGCACTACGGCTGAAAGGGACCTGACCAATGTTCAGCTCCCTCCGTCGATCGTCGCCAGCGACAGCTATCGCTGCCGGGACGGCAGCGTCGTCCAGATCGACTGGCTGTCGGACAATAAAACGGCGAACTTCCGTGGCACCGACGGCGTGCTGGTCCATCTCACCGCTCCGGAGCCCGGCCAGCCGATGACTGCCGAAGGCTTTTCGCTGACCGGTACTCCCGATGCGTCGTCGATTACCCTCGAGCGACCGGACAAGGGTTCGCAGGCCTGCAAGCGATAGGCTGCCGACTGTCCGGACTGCCGCGGCAGTCCGGACGCCGCCACTCATCGCGCTAGCCCCCGCTCGGCGCGCCCGCTAAGGGCCGCGCATGGACGTCCTCGAAGCTCCCGCGATCACTCCCGAAATCGTCGCCGAGCATGGCCTGAGCGGCGAGGAATATGATCGTATCCTCAAGGCTCTCGGGCGCGAGCCGAACCTGGTCGAGCTCGGCATCTTCTCGGTGATGTGGTCGGAACATTGCTCCTACAAATCCTCGCGCGCGCACCTGAAGAAGCTTCCGACCGAGGCGCCGTGGGTGATCCAGGGACCGGGCGAGAACGCCGGAGTCATCGACATCGGCGATGGCGACGCGGCGATCTTCAAGATGGAGAGCCACAACCACCCGTCCTTCATCGAGCCCTACCAGGGCGCAGCGACCGGCGTCGGCGGGATCCTCCGCGACGTCTTCACCATGGGCGCCAGGCCGATCGCCAATCTGAACGCTCTGCGCTTCGGCTCGCCCGACCATCCCAAGACCCGCCATCTCGTCGCCGGAGTCGTCCACGGGATCGGCGGCTACGGCAATTGCGTCGGAGTCCCGACCGTCGGCGGCGAGGTCAATTTCGACGCCAGCTACAACGGCAACATCCTCGTCAACGCGATGACCGTCGGCGTCGCGAAGACCGGCAAGATCTTCTACTCGGCCGCCGCCGGAATCGGCAATTCGGTCGTCTACGTCGGCTCCAAAACCGGCCGCGACGGAATCCACGGCGCGACGATGGCATCGGCCGATTTCTCCGAGGATTCGGAGGAGAAGCGGCCGACGGTCCAGGTCGGCGACCCGTTCACCGAGGAGCTTCTGATTGAGGCCTGCCTCGAGCTGATGGCCTCGGACGCGATCGTCGCAATCCAGGACATGGGCGCTGCCGGCCTCACCTCGTCGTCGGTCGAGATGGCGAGCAAGGGCGGCGTCGGGATCCGCCTCGACATGAATCAGGTGCCGACCCGCGAGGACGGCATGACACCCTATGAGATGATGCTGTCGGAGAGCCAGGAGCGCATGCTGATGGTCTTGAAGCCCGGCCGCGAGGCCGAGGCCGAGGCGATCTTCAGCAAATGGGAGCTCGACTTCGCAATTATCGGCGAGGTGACCGACACCGGCCGGATGCAGCTCGAATGGAACGGCGAGACCGTCTGCGACATTCCGCTCGGCCCGCTCGCCGACGAGGCGCCCTGCTACGAGCGGCCCTATGCGGTCCCCAAAGCGCCCGAACCGCTGAACGACGTTCCGGAAAGCGCCGACGTCGCCGCCGACCTGCTCAAGCTGATCGGTTCGCCCAATCTCGCCAGCCGCCGCTGGGTGTGGGAGCAATATGACCAAACCGTCGGCGCCGACACGGTGCAGCCGCCCGGTGGGGATTCCGCCGTCGTGCGCGTGCACGGCACCAAGAAAGGGCTGGCGATCACCACCGACGTGACCCCGCGCTATTGCCATGCGGATCCGGTCGAGGGCGGTCGCCAAGCCGTCGCCGAGGCCTACCGCAATCTGTGCGCGGTCGGCGCCAGGCCGCTGGCGATCACCAACTGCCTCAACTTCGGCAACCCGCAGCGGCCCGAGATCATGGGCCAGCTGGTCGGCTGCATCACCGGCATGGCCGAAGCGTGCCGCACGCTCGATTTCCCGGTCGTGAGCGGCAACGTATCGCTCTACAACGAGACCAGGGACGACGACGGCTCCAGCCGGGCGATCCTCCCCACCCCCGCGATCGGCGGGGTCGGGCTTCTCGACGACTGGGAGCGAAGCGCGACTATCGCGTTCAAGAACGATGGCGATCACATCTTCGTCGTCGGCGGCTCGCTAGGCCATTTGGGCCAGTCGTTGTGGCTCGAGCAGATCGACGG
The DNA here is from genome assembly GCA_051000635.1 of Sphingomicrobium sp. Lineage (GTDB taxonomy): Bacteria > Pseudomonadota > Alphaproteobacteria > Sphingomonadales > Sphingomonadaceae > Sphingomicrobium. The sequence continues at coordinate 28,250 of JBPCOC010000039.1, forward strand.
GCGCCGCGAAGGCCCGCCGCCGCCGGTCGATCTCTATGCGGAAAAGAAAGCGGGCTTTTACGTCCGGCAATGGATTGCGCTGGGACTGGCAACCGCGGTGCACGACGTTTCCGACGGCGGCCTGGCGATCGCCGTGGCGGAAATGGCCCTGGCCGGCGGCCGCGGCGCCAGGGTGGAGGCGCACCATTCGTTCAGCAAGGCGGGCTGGTGGTTCGGCGAGGATCAGGGACGCTATGTCGTCACGGTGAAAGACCGCGAGGCGTTCGAACGGCAATGCTCGTGGGGCGACGAAAGCTTCGATCAGGCCGGATGCCCAATTCGCCATATCGGCCGGGTCGGCGGCGACCGGCTCCTCGGAGTGCCCCTCCCCGACCTCCGCGCCGCGCACGAGGGCTTCTTCCCCAGGCTGATGGGCGCCGACGCCGCGCTGGCCTGAGCTCCGGCGCCACTCAGCTGCGGCAGTCTTGCCCCAAGCCTGACATGACGACAGCGCCTGCTTCTGGGACTCGCGAATGTTCGTTTCACCGTTGATGGCAATTGGAACCTGCCGCTACACCGGAAATGGAGGTCACGGGATATGCTGGAAATCGGCGGGCTCGAACTGCTGCCGCACTGGCCGGTCTTCCTCACCTTTGTGGTTGCTGGGCTCGCGCTCAATATTATTCCCGGTGCAGATATGGCCTTCATTATCGCCAGCGCCGCGCGCGGCGGACGGCGGCATGGGATAGTTGCCTCGCTCGGAATAGGATCGGGCGCACTGGTGCACATCCTGGCAGCGGTGCTTGGATTGTCCGCGATCCTTGCTTCATCTGAGGCAGCGTTCAACGCGGTAAAGTGGATCGGCGCCGCTTACTTGCTTTGGCTGGCCGTTTCGCTCCTCCGCCCCAACGATTCCACACGCGTCAATGTCGCCCCACCGCCTGTATCGGATTGGCAGGTGTTCCGAGCCGGCATGCTGGTCAACATCCTCAACCCCAAAGTGGCATTATTCTTTCTCGCTTTTTTGCCGCAGTTCGTCGATCCAGCGGCACAGGCGCCTGCGTTGCAGATATTATTCCTCGGCCTCTGGTTCGATCTGGCCGGTACTGTCGTCAATATGGGTATCGCGGTTGCGGCCGCCGGGGCGGCGCGGCGGCTGCACAATATCGGCTGGATCGCTCGTTTCGCGCGCTGGATCGCGGCTACAGTTATGGCCGGCATGGCGCTGCAGCTCGCGCTGGGCGAGCGACGCTAGCTGCGGTCGGACGCAACAGCTTTCTTTCTTGCAAATGTTTCGCATTATCGAGTAAGACGATCTCCATGATCGTGTGCGTTTGCAACGCCATCACCGAAGACGAGCTTCGCGACCTCGCCCAGAGCGGCGCACGCACACCCGAGCAAGCCTATGGCATCCTCGGCCACGAGCCGCAGTGCAAAAGCTGCCTGTGCTACGCTCAGGAGCTGATCGACGAAGCCCGCCGAGACCTCCCCCGCCCAAAGCTGCGCATCGTCAGCTGACCATTTCAAGCTGCGACTGATAATCAACATCATAAATGGCAGATTTCCGCCATTTTTTGCTTCCTCTGAGCCGGTTCGTGCGTTAGGGCCTGTATAAGCAGGAGGCAGGAAATGAAGGGCGACCCCAAAGTTATCGAGCTTCTCAACGAGGCGCTCAAGGCCGAGCTGACGGCGATCAACCAATATTGGCTGCACTACCGGATGCTCGACAATTGGGGGATCAAGCGCCTTGCCGAGTTCGAGCGGCACGAATCCATTGACGAAATGAAGCATGCCGACCGCTTCTCGGAGCGGATCCTGTTCCTCGAGGGGCTTCCGAATTTCCAGGCGCTCGGCCGGCTTCGGATCGGCGAGACTGTCGAGGAAATCCTCAAGGCCGACCTCGAAGCCGAACATGAGGCCGTCGAGATGTACCGCAATGGTGTCGCCCAGTGCGAAAAGCTCGGCGACTATGTCAGCCGCGAGCTTTTCGAGGAGGTGCTTCGCGACGAGGAAGGCCATGTCGACGCAATCGAAACCCAGTTCGAGATGATCGAGCGCATGGGGCTGCAGAACTACATCCAGTTGCAGTCGGAACACATCGAAACCTAGCGCCGAGGCGACATGCCGGGGCACAGCCCTGGCGTCATGCTAAACTTGTTTCAGCATCCATTATCGGGAAGGTTGCCTCGTGCGGGTTGATGGCCCTGAGACGAGTTCAGGGTGACGACCGCTGGGGGCACGCATGGCAACGACTTCACCGGACCGCATTGCAACGCTCGACATCGTCCGCGGAGTTGCGGTGATGGGCATCCTGGCGATGAACATCGCTGCCTTCGCGATGCCGATTCAGGCCTATTTCAACCCGTTTGCCTATGGCGCCGAGAGCGCGGTCGACGTTGCCGCCTACGCGTTCAACTTCGTCCTGGTCGACGGCAAGATGCGCGGGCTCTTCTCGTTCCTGTTCGGCGCCTCGATGCTGCTGGTAATCCGGATTGCCGAAGCCAAAGGCCAGTCCGCCGCATCGGTCACCTACCGGCGCCAGCTGTGGTTGCTCGCCTTCGGCGCCATCCATTTCTACCTGATCTGGTTCGGCGATATCCTGATGGGATACGCGCTGACGGGAATGGTGGCTTTCTTCTTTCGCAATCTCGGAGTGAAGGCATTGCTGCTCTGGGGCGTCGCCTTCGTTCTTCTCCAGTTCGCGTTCATGGGCGGCAGCGCCATGTACGCCCATTCGCTGGCCGAGGCCGTCGCAGGGCCCAATGCGACTCCCCAATTGCTCGAGGAGTGGAGCGAATTTTCCGGTGACTTTGCGGTGCCGTCGGCCGCCAAGCTTCAGGAAATACTGGCGCTGCACCTTGGCCCCTGGACAGGCCTTGCCCGCGAGCAGCTGACCGAACATCTCGGCGACCCGTTCTTTTATGCACTTCTGTTCGGGCCTGAAACTCTGGCCTACATGCTGTTTGGAATGGCCGCTCTGAAGTCGGGCTTTCTCTCCGGCGAATGGAAAGGGCAGCGCTACGAGCGGATTGCTTTGATCGGCTTCGGGCTTTCGATTCCCGTCTATGCCGGACTTGCAATGCTGCTGTTCGCCGACGGATTCACCGTTCCTGGCATTTTCACCTGGTATATGGCCGCTACTGTCCCCTTCCGGCCGGTGATGGTCGTCGCTTATGCGGCGCTTGTCATCCTTCTGACCAGGAACGGAGGCTGGCTGGTCGAGCGGATCGCCGCCGCCGGCCGCGCCGCCTTCACCAATTATCTCGGCACCAGCATCGTCATGACCGGCATCTTCTACGGCTGGGGGCTGGGGCTGTACGGCGCTCTGAGCCGCGCCGAGCTGTGGCTGGTCGTGCTGGCGATGTGGGTGGTGATGCTGTTGTGGTCGAAGCCGTGGCTTGACCGCTTCCGCTACGGACCGATCGAATGGCTGTGGCGAAGCCTCGCCCGCTGGGAGCTTCAGCCGATGCGGCGTTAGTCGCTGGTTGACGGCATCCTCAGCATTTCATCGATCGGCCTTATCGGCACGATGTGCAGGACATTTTCTATATTGACTGAGCCCGCTTCCATATTTGGAAACGTGAGCCCATCAGAGGTGACGAGCCGATCGTGCAAGCCGCCATTTTTTTCCGTGTAAATATTGCATAATTCAAATTTGTCGCCGGCGCCATGAATCGCCTTTATTGCTTCGATAACGAACGGCTCGGGAATCCGCGACGTCTCGCTGTCGGGTCCTTTGTAGATTTTATACCGCATCACCTTGCTGCCGCAGACCACGCGGCCTTTGCGGAAGAAGTTTCGCTCAACCACGGAATAAAAGCCGGGGCTAAAGACCGCGACACTGACGTTGGTGGGGCCCGCGAGCGGTGGCTCGGAGGACTCGTCGATGACGAGCCAATTATCGGAGAGCGACAAACGCTCGATCGAGGTATGGTAAATCGAGACGCTGCTCTTCCCGTTTTCGGCGATGAAAAGAAGAGCATTCCCATCAATGCCGCCCTCTTTGGATTCGAGTGTAGCGAGGACATCCAATCCCTGGTTCTCCCAGCCATCGAGCCGCGGACCAGGCTCGAGCAACTTGGACATCGCAGAATCCAGTTTGGACTTTAGCTCAGCGGAAACTGCGACCGCACCGGGCTCTGGTGCTTGCGCATTGCTGCCCACAGCGAGGACGCCGACGAGCAGATATAATCCAAAGGCCAAGCGACGCATTCGATTTCCTCCTCTGACGCGCCACGATATGACACGCGAGTCGGCTATCAATCTTCAAATCCGCCCGAAACCCTGGTTGGAAACCTTGCTGCCGAAGCTGGCGGAACGGTTGCGCGACTGCAGCGGGTTGGTCGCCTTGTCGAATAGCTCGACCGTCTTCTCGAACATCGCTCGAAGCTCGACCACGTCCTTGACCAGCTCGTCCGGAAAGCGGTGGGATTCGACGCAGAACCGCGCCGTCGTCTCGATCAGCTCGGCAATCTTGGCGAGCGGTTCGGCGCCGAGCTGGCGCGCTTCGCCCTTGAGTGTATGCGCCGGAAGCACGAGCGCGGTCGTGTTCTGCTCGCGCATCGCCTGTTCGATCTGGCCGAGGGACTTGGTGCCGTCCTCGCGGAAATAGCTGAGGATTCGAATGAATCCGGGCCCCAGCTCGACGCGGCTGCGCTCGAAATGCGCCCAGTCGACGATATCCTGCTCGTCGCTCACCCAATTCTCCTTAAGCGCCCGTGGCCTGGGGCATTGTCCCCACCGGCCCCGGTTACTCGAAAAGTGTAAAATTTGGCTTATCGGTCGCGGTCGAACGGGTTCTTCGCCGAGCGCAATGTAAGGCGCAGCGGAACCGGGCCAAGTCCGAGATCCCGCCGCATCGAGTTTAGCAAATACCGGCGATAGCTTTCCGGCACTTCGCTTGTCCGGGTTCCGAACAGCACGAAGCTCGGCGGGCGGCTCGCCACCTGCGTGATGTAGCGAAGCTTGATCCGCCTGCCGCCCGGCGCGGGGGGCGGATTGGCCTCGAGCGACCGCTCGAACCAGCGGTTGAGCTCGCCGGTGCCGATCCGCCGCGACCATTGCTCGCGAAGCTCGAACGCGGCGCTAAGCAGCTGGTCGATGCCCTTGCCGGTCTTCGCCGAGACGGTGAGAACCGGCAGGCCCTTGATCTGCGCCAGAACCTCTTCGAGCGCTGCCTTGATCCCGTTGAACAGCGACGAGGCATGTTCGGCCACGTCCCATTTGTTGATCGCGACGATCAGCCCCCGGCCTTCGTCGATGACCTGCTCGGCGATCCGCAAATCCTGCGCTTCGAGGCCGCGGGTGGCGTCCAGCAGCAGGATCACGACCTCGGCCATGTCGATTGCCCGGCGAGCATCGGCGCTCGACAATTTCTCGAGCTTGTCGCTGACCTTCGCCCGCTTCCTTAAACCCGCCGTATCGACGAGCCGGACGGGACGCGTGCTTCCGTCCTTGGTCTTCCATTCCCAGTCGAGGCTGATGGAATCGCGAGTAATCCCGGCTTCGGGCCCGGTGATTAGCCGCTCCTCGCCGACCATTCGGTTGACCAGCGTCGACTTGCCGGCATTGGGCCGCCCGACGATCGCCAGCTTCAGGGTAGCTTCGGCCTCGCTTTCCTCCTCAACCCCCTCTGGCTCCTCGTGCCGTTCGATGAGCGGCCGGAGCGCGTCGAACAAATCGGCGACTCCTTCGCCATGCTCGGCGCTGATGGCGACCGGATCGCCGAAGCCGAGCCGGTACGCGTCGAGCACTCCGGCCTCGCCTGCGCGCGATTCCGCTTTGTTGGCGACGACCACGACCGGCGTCGCGCCGGTGCGAAGCCAGCGGGCGATCTCGGCATCGAGCGGAGAGACTCCCTCGCGCGCGTCGATCATGAACAAGGCGACGTCGGCATCGTTCACCGCGGCTTCGGTCTGCCGCCGCATTCGACCGGGAAGGGAAAGCGGGTCCTCGTCCTCGTAGCCGGCGGTGTCGATGACCCTGAAATCGAGCCCGAGCAGGTGCGCCTCGCCCTCGCGCCGGTCGCGGGTTACTCCGGGCCGGTCGTCGACGAGCGCGAGCTTGCGACCGACGAGCCGGTTGAACAGGGTCGATTTGCCGACGTTCGGTCGGCCGACGATGGCGACGGTGGGAAGCGGCATGGGGGGCCGTTAGCGCATTAAGTTCCTCCCTGCGAGCGCAGCTCGTGGGGAGGTTTATCTTACCGAAACGCGTGCAGCCGGGCGGCGTCGTCGAGCACGTAGAGAGTCGAGTTCGCAACCACCGGCGCCAGGCTGACGCTCGTGCCGACGTTGGTCTGCCCCTGGAAGGCTCCGCTCATCGGATCGACGAAGACCATCGCGCCTTGCGAGTTAGCAACGACCAGCCGCCCTCCGGCGAGGATCGGGCCGACGTAGCTAATCATTCCGCTCTTGGACTTCTCGTTGCGGAATTGCGGCAGCTGGGTCATCCAGCGAACCTTCCCGGTCGCCCGCGCGATCGCGAACAGCTTGGCCTCGTCGGTGACCACAAAGACCCAGTCGCCCGCCACCCACGGAGTGGCGATTCCCGCGAGATTGAGCTCCCACATCCGCTGGCCGGTGATCAGCTCCAGAGCAACCATCCGGCCGCCCTGGCCGATGGCGATCACCTGCCCGTTGTCGATCACCGGATCGGCGTCGATGTCCGACAGCGACGAAACGCTGGTCCGGATGCTGGTTCGTGCGAGCGCGTCCTGCCAGACGACCCGGCCGTTCTCGAAGCGGTAGGCGTTGAGCTCTCCCGACGAGAAGCCGGCCACGATGGTGCCCTGGGCGAAGGCCGGAGAGCCGACCCCGAACACTCCGGCGATCTCGAGCGCGGCCGCCTGGCTCCAGTTGGTGGTCCCGTCGTCAGGGTTGAGCGAATAGAGCTGATTGTCCTGGCTCATCACATAAAGAGCGCCCGGCCCGACGGTCGGCGAGCCGCGAAGCGGTCCGCCCGGGCGAACCTGCCAGGCAATACCGCCGTTGGTCGAATCGAGGGCGGCAACGAAGCCAAGCCCGTTGGTCGCGTAGATTCGCCCGTTGCCATAAGCGACACCGCCGCCGAACAGCGCCTGTTCGTTGCCCCTCTCGGTTCCGAACTGGCTTGCCCAGACCGGCGCCCCGCTTTGCGCGTCGAACGCGCGCACCGTCGATGACGTGTCGATCGTGTAGACTCGCCCTTGTGCCACCACCGGCGAGGACGCGAGCCGGGCGTCGAGCCTGGTGCCCTGGCCGGCCGAAACCTGCCACGCCTGGGCGATCGATCCGCCGAGCGCCACATGCTCCATGGCTTTCGACGCATTGCCTCCGGACTGCGCCCATTCGGTGTTCGCGACCGGAGCGGGCAGAGCCATCGGCAGCGCCGCCGTTGCCGGGTCGACGACGACGTCGGTTTCAGTCGTCAGCACCGCGACCCGGTCGCCGAGCACCGGAGTCGAGGATTTCCCGCCCCGGAACAGCCCGCAGCCGCTCGCTGCGACCGCCGCTGCGATCATCATTGCAATTCTGAACTTCCTGGACGTCATTCGGCGCTTCCTGGCTGTGCGGTTTGCGGGAGCGCGGCACTGGCATCGACTCCCAATGTTCCGGCGATCTGGACCGATCGACTGCGAATTGTCTCCGGGACCTGCGGATCCGCGGCCATGGCTGCGAACAGCCGGCCGGCCCGATCGCTCTGACCCTGCTTCAGATAGGCCATCGCGGTCAGTTCGCCGGCGCTTCCGAACCATGGGTTGCCCGGCTTGGTCAGCGGCTCGAGGCGGGCGACCACCTCTTCGGGCTTGATGGTGTCGAACTCGAGCGCGGTCGCCCGGATCAGGCCGAGATTCTGATAGGATTCCGGCAGGTCCCCGTCGCCTGCAAGCGCTCGATAGTTGGACAGCGCGGCCGCTCGGTCGTTGCTGTCGACCGCTACGGCCGCCCCGGTCAGAAGCGCCAGCGCCCGAACCACCTCATTGTCCGAGGTTTCGAGCGGCTGGAGCCGTTTGACCGCCTGTTCGGTCTTGCCGGCGCCGATGTCCGTGTAGATCGACATCAGCTCTTCGGACTGGGCGGCCGCCTGCTCCTGCTGGCGGTTCTGCCAGTAGAGCCAGCCGCCGATTGCACCGAGCAACAGCACGAGCGCGGCGATCAGCAACGCTCCGTATTTCTTTCCGAAATCCTGCATCCGGTCGCGGCGAAGGTTTTCGTCGACCTCGCGCATGAACGCTGCGTTTTGAGTATCAGGAGTTAGCGCCAAAGAGTGCCTCGACCGGAATAGGACAGATGATGCGAAAGCCGCTTCCATTCCCCCACCCATATGAACGGAAGCTGGCGCCGCTCCGTCTAGCGGCTCGGCGCGCAAAGGCAAAGGGGTGGCGGCGCCCGTGCCTTCAATGTCCGCTTTGGGTGGAAAAGCGGACGCTAAGGCTGAGGTATATCGCTCAGGAGCGCCCGGTCATGAGCCGCCCTTCGGACGGCTGGAATTCAAGCGGCGGGATCGCGGCGCCGCGCGAACCGTCGGTCACCCACTGGTAGATCGCGGTGCCGGCAGGACCGTAGGTGGTCGCCTGAACGAGAACGAACGAGGCGAGGAGCGCCGCCATTCCCCACACCCAGGCCGGGTGCACTCGTCCGCGTCGCCGAAGGTCCGACCACATCCCGAACAGCGGGAACAGCAACGTCACGGCGAAGGTCGCTTCCCACGACCAGGGCTGCAGCAGCGGCAGCGGCAGGAGCCGGCCGAAGGCGGGAGCGAGAAGCATGGTCATCCCGCAGAAGTGAAGGCGCCGGTGCCATTCGGTCCGGCGGCGCAGAACGATCGCCGCCGTTGTCAGCCCGGCAAAGGTCAGCACCGCGACCGGATCGAAGACCAGGAACTGGAGGGGCTGGAAGAAGAAAGGCGTAGTGCCGTTACGGACCACGATGACGGTGACGGCAATGCCGGACACGGTCATCGCGACCATCCAGCCGGCCGCGATCCATCCGAGACGCCGGTGAAGGCCAATCCGGTTGGTCGCGACCAGGACATTCTGGATCAGGTAGATTGCGACCCAGCCCATGAAGAGCACGGCGTGGACGTGGACCCGCAGCGGCGAGGCGAAGGTCGAGCGCCCCATCGCCAGCTGGAACGAAAAGCCGGCGACGATTATCGCCGCCATCACGATGGCGCTCTTGAGGAAGAAAGGCTCGTCGCCCACCGAACGTGGCGCAAGCGGCGGTTGTGCTAAAGTGGCCATTGCGACTGCCCCCGCTGTTGCTGGGGCAATATTACCGTAGATCGGGAGTTCGCGGAATAGGCGGCGAAGCGCGCCTGCCTCGGATGTTTGCAATGGGTGGAAAGCGGACATTGGGCGGATGTTTCAAGGGTCCGATCGCCGAGGCCGACCGACACAGGCCGCATCTACCCGGAACAGCGAAGGGCGACCGCTAGAGGCCGCCCTTGCCTGCCTACAACTCAACTCAGTTAACGAAGCAGTGCGCTCACGACCTGCTGAATCAGCATGGTGCGTGGGTTGACCTGATAGAGATAGCCGTTGCGGTAATAATACCGATCGGCCTGATCGAACTGGTAGAGCGAGCGCAAGTGGGATGGAATCTGGTCGTAAGTCCAGACATTTCCGAAATTGCGGTCGTAGCGCTGCCCGACGTTGAACTGCTTTTTTGCTTGGCCGGGAGGCATGCAGCCATTGTTCTTTTTGGCAAGGCCCGGAGGGCAAGTGCCGCGAGCGTCAAAGGCATAAAGACGGCTGCCGTTGCGCATGGTTACCACATGCTTGCCATGACTCTTTGAATGCGCCTTCGAATGCGCCTTGCCGTGAGACTTGGCGGACTGAGCTTTGCCGTGTTTGGCATTACCGTTACCGGGCTGCGCCAATGCAGGAGTACCTAGAGCGAACGCCGCAGCGCCAACAAAGAGAATGAGCTTTTTCATGATCGACCCTCCTGGGTCTTGTACGGGACGCGCAGGATGCGCGTTGAGCATGGAGAACAAGCAGTAGCGGCCGGAAGTTGCGGCGTTCATACGCCCGCAAGGATTTAGTTGCCCAGGGTCCCGTCACCCGACCAGAAAATAGTCGCTAGTGTCCGCAATGGGTGGAAAGCGGACATTAGGCTGATAATGTCCGGCCGTGATGCCCCGGCTTATGGTCGCCTTCTTTGTTTCGCTGAGTGCCGGGTGCGCATCTTTCGAGAACGGCGAGGTAACAGAGCCGCTTG
>JBPCOC010000046.1:0-30274 GCA_051000635.1 Sphingomicrobium sp.
ACTCTACGTCACGGCTGCTGCATTGTCGGCCGGTCTGATGGCGCTGCTGACCATAGCTGGCGTCCCCGCTCCGCTGGCGGGTGCGATCGCCGCAGCGGCAGGCTTCGCGCTCCGCGGCCTGGCAATCGTGAAGGGTTGGTCGCTGCCGATCTATCGTCGATGATGGAGACCTTAGGTGAGTAAAATGCCGGCACTGTTCATCGGCCATGGAAGCCCGATGAACACGCTCGAACTCAATGGCTTTACCAAGGCGTGGCGACGCCTGGGGCAGCAGCTTCCCCGGCCACGCGCGCTCCTCGTAGTGTCCGCCCATTGGTTCATCGGAGCGAGCGCCGTCACGGCAATGGCGCGGCCGCGCACGATCCACGACTTCTACGGATTCCCGCGTGAGTTGTTCGAATTCGATTATCCAGCAACGGGCGATCCCGATCTGGCCGCAGAAGTCGCCGAGATCGTCAAACCGATGTGGGTTGGGCTCGACCTTGACCAGTGGGGGATCGATCACGGCACCTGGAGCGTGCTTGCCCACCTTTACCCTGATGCCGATGTGCCGGTCGTGCAGCTTTCGATCAATGCTCTCAAGCCCCTCGACTACCATCTTGAACTGGGTAGGCGTCTAGCCCCGCTGCGCGAGCGTGGCGTGATGATTCTCGGGAGCGGCAATGTCGTCCACAACCTCCGGCTCATCCAGTGGAACAAGCCAAACGCTGCGTTCGACTGGTCGCAGCGGTTCGATGATGCCGTCGTTCAGCAGCTTGCCGATCAGCCCTTCGACATCCTCAAGCTGACCGAACATGCCGACTACGCTCTCGCAGTGCCGACTCCTGACCACTTCATCCCTCTGCTCTACATTGCCGGGCTCGCCGCCGAGGAAGGCCCGATGCACGCAGTGGTGCGCGGCTACGCAATGGGTTCAATATCGATGACGAGCTATGGCCTCGGAACATCGGTGGAATGCGACCAGGGCGAAGACCCGGCGCGGCTGCCGGAGGGGGTCCCTGCCGACCAGACGAATATGTGAAGCTGGAGATCGTGTCCGCCCGCAAGCGCTCTCTTCCGCTCGGCGCCTCTGCTGTGGTTAACGAAAGAGTAGGAGCTTGCCCGTATGCCGCTTCCAAACATTATCGGGGAGCGGGCTGGGCCATGGCCACACTGGGGATCGAGGAAGTCACAGAGAACGCGATCCGCGCCGTCGCGCGCGATTGCGGCTCCTTGTCGATCGAGTGCAGCGACGTCGCCGGCTATGTCACCGGAGTCGCCAACCGAATCAGCGAGAATATGAAGATGCTCGACCAGCTCGAGGAGGTGACGACCCGCCTTCTCGCGGACCAGGGCCGGGTGTCCGATTCCACCGACGAGGCTCGGCTTCTCGCCGAACAGGCCAAGGGCAAGCTCGAGGCTGGCCGCGAGGCGAGCGAGGGGACGATCGCCGGCTTCAAGGGGCTCACCGACCTCGTCGTCCAGCTCGGCGAGCGGATGGCTGGGTTTGCCTCGGCAACGAGCCAGGTGCAGACGGTCTCCTCGACCATCGAGGCGATCGCCCGTAAGACCAACATGCTGGCCTTGAACGCCACCATCGAGGCGGCCCGCGCAGGCGATGCGGGACGAAGCTTTGCGGTCGTCGCGGCCGAGGTGAAAAAGCTCGCGCACGACACGCGCGCAGCCACCAGCCAGATCGCCGCGACCATCGGCGAACTGACCCGCGAGGCCGGCGCGGTCACAAGCGAGATCAAGACCGGAGTCGACCGAAGCCGCGAGGCCCAGAAGGGCTTCGGCCAGATCAGCGACACGGTCCGCGAAGTCAGCGAGATCGTCGGCATGGTCGACCGGCAGACCGAGGGCATCGCCCATTCGACCAGCATGATCCAGACCAGCGTCGACCGGGTGAAGGCCGGGCTCACCGACTTTGCCGGCGATGCCCGCGACAACGGCCAGCAGCTGGTTTCCGCCAAGGAGCGGCTGCAGCACCTTGAAATGCTTTCGAATACGATGCTGGACACGCTCGCCAATTCGGGCGCCGAGATCGACGACACTCCTTTCATCCTCAAGGCCCAGGACGCAATGCGCGCGATCCAGTCGGAGGTGGAGCGCGGGATCGCCGCCGGCGAGATCAGCGAGAGCGACGTTTTCGATCGCAATTACAAGCTCGTCGACGGCAGCAACCCGGCCCAGTACGAAACCGGCTTTTGCAGTTTCGCCGACAAGTACGTTCGGCCGGTCCTCGACCGTTTCAAGGCTGGCGACAACCGAATCATCGGCTCGGCGATCACCGACGTGAACGGCTATCTCCCGACCCACTTGTCGGTGCGTTCGCACGAACCCGGCCCTGACCCGGTGTGGAACGACGAGCATTGCCGCAACAAGCGCATCTTCATGGACGACACGACCCGCAACGCGATCAATTCAAACAAGCCGGCGATGCTCGCCACCTACCGGATGGAGCTTGGCGACAAGTACATCCCGGTGAAGAACGTTTTCGTTCCCTTGTGGGTCAACGGCCGCCGCTGGGGCAATTTCGAGCTCGCCTACCGGGACGAGTGATGAGTTGAGGCGAGTGTCCGATTTGGGCGGAAAGCGGACGCTCAGGCAGCGCGTGGCTCAGGCGTGAGCGGATGCGGGTGGGCTCGGGAGCGGATCGACGACAGCCGCCTCGGGATCGGTGCGGTTCGTAAGATTACCTAATTTCCATGCCCGCCACAGGACCGCTGACCCTATGGCCGTACAGACGACCAGGGCAGGCAATGAGGCTTCAGGGCCGAACGACCCGCCGCTCAACCACGTAGGCACGTCGGCCCGGGCAGTGCTGCGGGCAATCGCAGGACCAAGATCGCTTCCCGAGACGGTGGCACCGAACAGGTAACCTTGCGTGAAATTCCACGCGCCGTGGATCCCGATCGACATCCACAGTCGCCCGGTCAAAGCATAGAAGGCCCCCAGCATGACCCCGGCTTCCAGCATGATGGCGAAAGCTGCAAGCAGCGAGGACTCCTGGTTGAAGAGGTGACCGCCGCCGAACGCTAGGGATGAGAGGAAGAACGCCGGCGCGGGTCCGAACGCGCGCCAGAGCAATCGCAGCATGATGCCTCGGACGGCGAGTTCCTCAACCACGCCCGCCTCGACCGCCTTTCCAGCTGCGCTCCATGCCGATACCGGACCGAGATAGGTGATGTCGTATAGTCCGAACCCGGCTAGCGCCGCCATCACGACCGCGAACATCGCAGCGCCCAATGCAACGCCAATGAGCGTCTCCTGAAGCGCCGGCCTGAGCGCAAGCTCTGAAGGCAGCCGCGCCTCGCCCAGCCGCACGAGCAAAGCATAGACGCCGAGCGCAATCAGAACGCCTGCACAGTGGCCGAGGAATCTCAGTTCCTGTTCGCTCTTGGGCACAATCTGCTGCATAATTTGCATCGACGTTCCGAACGCGGCGATGCAGATGAAGAAGAGCGCGATCATCCAGACCAGTGCGCGCAACCAGCGAAGCCGTCCGGGACGAAGCACCCGGTGTTCCCCGAGCGAGATGCGCCCGCCCTGGAGAATAGATTGGATCATGCCAGCCCCCCTACGGCGCCGCTTAGGGGCTTTGGAGGCGCCCTGAAAGCTTATGACGCCGCCAGTGTCCGGGATGGGTCGAAAGCGGACACTGAACCGCCAAGACTTGTGCGAACTAATCGCCGCGCGAGGCGGCGCGAGCTCACGCTTCCAAGCGCTCTCGCGCTGCCGCCCTCGCTTCGAGCAGATCGAAGAGGCCGCGATTCTGCAGCAGCAGCTGCTCGCCGCCGAAGGCCAGCGCCCGCTCGCTTGCGGGGCTGTCGCACTCCGCTTCGATCACGGCGGTAACGGACGCCTCGTCGGGAAGCGACGGCGCGGGGGTTTCGATTCCGACCCGGGCCGCGGCGCGGTCCAGCAGCCGGCGGATCGGCCACCAGTCGGAAACAAGCGCAGTCGCTGCTCCAAGAGCGCAGCCCCGGCGTTCGGATTTGGCGAGGATCTCGAGTGCATGGCACTGAGCCACCAGGGTCGCCTCGGTCTCGGCAGCGCCAGGAGTGCTCGGAACCGGCCCCACCGCAGCTGTCAGCCGGACCAGGTACAGCCGTTCGCGGTCGAACGCGTCGGCGGCTCCGCCGAGCCATTCCTGCGTGCTGCCGGCGGGGCAGTCGTTGAGTGCCTGCTCGATAAGCCCGGGATGGCGGCCGTGGACGCTGCACAGGAGGTGGACCGCATCGGCGATATCGCGAGCGGAGTGCCGGCCGGAGGCTTCGATCAACGCGCCAAGATGCGGATGGCGCGCGGTGCCGTCACCGGCAACGCGGGCAAGCTGTGCTTCGGCAACGCTTACCGACTTTTGGTCGACGAACTGGTTGATCGCCATTCGCGTCCTTCCCTTCCGTCCAGGCCTGAGGACGGCTTTACAGGCCACGGCGTAACGCAAGGGCGTAAAGACGAGGTTTATGCCGGGTTAGGAAATCGGTGACTGTGCTTCTTAAGCAGCGATCGCCAAATCCTCGTCGTTCTGCTCGGCCGGGGCCTGAGTCTCGCTGACGAGCTTCGGAGCCGCGTTCGGGCGCTCGGCCGGGTAGAACCAGCGCGCCAGTGCGACAATGCAGCCGAGGCCGAGATAGGCGCCGATGACGGCCATCGTGTTCCACAAGAGCAGCGCGCCGAACGGGATTCGCAGCCAGTTGGGATGAAAGCCGAGATCCTGGCCGACCGCCTCGCATACGCCAAGGATGGTATCGCCGCGAAAGGGAAGCGCCGGCTCCCGCTCGCTGGCGGCGGGGAGGGTAGTTTGAAATTCGGCGGTGGTGGCGTTCGACATTCTCGTAAAACTCCTGGTGGCGGTTTCGCCACAATGACAAGCAAGCGCCGTGCCAGATTTATGAATGGCGCAATTCCAGCGGCTTAGGTGACGCAGCGAGTGGGCAGTTGGGGAATTCCGCCGCGTCGAGCGGCCGACAATTGGGAATCCGCGCCTTATGCTGCAAGTGCGATAGTGCAGTGCAGCACTTGAAAAGTGCCGGCTCGGCGTAAATGTAGTAGGTGCGTACCGCCTCGAGCGAAGGAACTGAACAGTGATGCGGGTGATGCTGAAGTCGAAGATCCACCGGGCGACGGTGACCCAGGCCGATCTCGATTATGTCGGGTCGGTCGTGATCGACACCGCTCTGATGGAGGCTGCGGACCTGCTCGAGGGCGAGCAGGTGGTGATCGCCGACATCACCAACGGGGCGCGGCTCGAAACCTATGTGATCCCGGGCCCGCGCGGCAGCGGAATGATCGGGATCAACGGCGCGGCAGCCCATCTCGTGCACGAAGGCGACCTCGTGATCATCATGAGCTACCAGGGCCTCGAAGATTCCGAGGCGCGCCGTTCCAGGCCGCGGGTCGTCCACGTCGACGGGCGCAACCGGGTCGTCAGCCTCGGCAATGATTCGGCCGAGCCGGTGCCCGGCTCGAAGGACCAGAAACGCGCCGTCGCATAAGGCCCAAGAAACTTCGCCGCGCCACGGCTGTTGTGGACCCGTAAGGATGCGGAGGTTTCCATGAAGAAATTGCTCGTCGCGGCGCTGCTCGCCGTAAGTCCCGCCGCGCTTCAGGCGCAGAACGTCACCCAGCCCGAAGTCATGCTCGGCCCCAACAGCGCGATCCTGAGCCTGACCGCCGAGGGTGAGTCGCGCCGCGTTCCCGACATCGCGATGTTCTCGGCGGGCGTGGTGACCCAGGCGACCACCGCGGCCGAAGCGATCAGCGATAACAGCAGGCGGATGGACTCGGTTATCGCGGCTCTCAAGCGCGCCGGGGTTGCCGACCGCGACATCCAGACCTCGACGATCAGCCTCAGCCCGCGCTATTCGGACCCCGATCGCGACGCTCAGATCCGCGCCCGCCAGCTTGGGCAGCCGTACATTCCACCGGAAGACCAGGCGCGCCGGATCGTCGGCTATGAGGCGCGCAACAGCGTCCAGGTGCGTGTCCGCAACCTCGCCAACATGGGCCGGGTGATCGACGCCCTCGTCGCGGCCGGTTCCAACGAGGTGAACGGGCCCAACTTCGCCCTCGACGAGCAGCAGGCCGCGCTCGACGAGGCGCGGCTCGAGGCGGTGACGAAGGGCCGCCAGCGGGCCGAGCTCTACGCTCGGGCAGCCGGGATGCGGGTCGCCCGGATCCTGTCGATCAGCGAGGGCGGCGGCTACCAGCCGGTGAGGCAGATCTTCGCCACCGCCGCCCGAGCCCAGGATTCGGGGCCGCCTGCGCCGCCGACCCCGGTCCAGCCGGGCGAGCTGACCCTGGGGGTCAATGTGTCGATGCAGTTCGAGCTGGTGCGCTAAAGGCCCACCGGCCTTCAGCTCAGTCCTCGTGCGGGAGCGGGGTTGGAGTGCCCAGGGCCTCGCGGACGTAGAGCCGCTTAACCAAGACAAACGCGACCACGGTCAGCGGTGTTGCGAACAGCACCCCGATTATTCCGAACAGGAACCCGCCTGCGACGACCGAGAAGAGCAGCAGCGCGGGCGGCAGATCAACCGCGTAGCGCTGGACGATCGGCTGGATCACATTGCCTTCGAGCTGCTGGATGGCGACGAACAGGCCGAGCGTCCACAGCGCCATCTCCGTGCTTTGCGAGAAGGCGAGCAGGATCGCGGGGATCGAAGCGGCGATCGGGCCGACGATCGGAACGAACTCGAGCAAGCCGGCGAGAAGCCCAAGCCCAAGCGCCGAGGGGACCCCGATCAGCCACAGCCCGAGACCGGTAAGGGTGCCGACGATCCCCATCGACACCAGGGTGCCGAGCAGCCACAGCCTCAGGGCCTCCCCGCTATGGTCGTAGGCGTCGGCGATGACGGCGCGCTTCTGCTTCGGGAACAGCTTGAGGATTCCGGACCGGTAGAGCTTCGGCTGGGCGGCGAGATAGATGCCGCCCGCGAGTACTAGGAGCGTGTGGGCGATGGCGCTGAACACGGTCATGACGAACCCGCCGACGCGGCTGATCACGCCCTCGCCGAGCTCGCCGAACGCGCCGCCGTCTCTTTCGGCTTCCGGCTCATCGTCTTCCGCCAGTGGCTGGGCTTCGCCGCCCTGCTGCTGCGCGCCGATCCCGCCGCCAAGCTCGGGAAGCTGAACGCCCCATTGGTCAAGCCGCTCGCGGGTTGAGTTCCAGGCGGCGGGGACTTGCTCGGAGAGTTGCTCCGCCTGCCGCGATACCTGGTGACCGAACAATGTCCCGGCTCCGCCGAGGATGGTCATGAGGATAAGGATCGAAAGGGTGAGCGCAAAGCCGCGCTTCATCCCGGTCCAGCGCTCGATCGGATCGGTCATCGCGGTCAAAAGGACGGCGATGACGATCGAACCGAAGATGAGGACGAGAAGCTCGCGAAGGACGAAAACGACGACGACGAACGCCAGCACCCCGACCGCGATCAGCAGGCGCCGGACGAACCGCGCCTCGCTGCTGCGCTTCGGCTCGTGTTCTTCGTCGTTCATCGCCACCCGCTTTCCTCGTTACGCAAGGGAAACGGCGCCGGGACGAATTCTGTTCCTGCGGGTCTGCGAGCCCGAAAGGTCCCAAAGGTCACGGTTTTACGCGTGCGCGTGCGCGTGCGCGTGCGTGCGCCCGCTCGCGCGCGCGACGGGCGCGCCGACTTCGCTTCTTTTGAGGGTCTTACGGACGTCGCGGGCCGGCAGGAGCAGCGGATCGGATTGAGGCGCGCGCATATCCCCAGTATCAAGCACAACAGGCCAGCTGTAGGACAGCGGAAAATGCAAGCGGGTCGGAGGGATCCGCGGATGGGAGCGCGCCGCCTGCCGGTGCGTTCGCCTGGGGTGACCGAGGAGAGATGCAGCCATGACCGATAGCGAACGGTCCGGAACCTTCTCCGGCCTTCGCGGGGGCCGCCGCCGCCTGTTCGGCTGCATCTTCCTACTGCTCGCCGTGCTCGTCGTGGTGGGCGTGCTGGTGTGGATCGATTCGCAGCACATCCCGGAGCCTCAACCCGGCGAGCCCGCGCCCGTAGAGGTCCCGCCGGAGGCCGTTCCGCCGCGGCCGGTGCAGTGACGGGCATCGCTGGCGGGGAGGGGAAGCTGGAAGCCCTGCCGGGCTGGGGAGGGTGAGGAGGCAGGGCTTCCGTCATTTCCGGTAGCGGCGCCGCCCGAGCTCGCTAAAGACAAAGACGACGCCGCCGGGGACCGGTTTACCGGCGGCCCGTTACCGTGAAGTGAGAGGATATGGTTAGCGCGTCGGTCGCCATGATCGGGCGCGCCCCTGAAGTTAGAGTCCCGCGCGGTCGTCCGTGTCGGAATAGGGCTGTTCCTGGACGGTGGTGTCGATGTTGCCGACTTTGTAGACGAGGCACCGGGCGAACAGGCCGCTGAGGAGAAGATAGGCGGCGATGATACCGAAGATGATCGCCGGCGTTCCGTCGAGCAGCCCCAGGACGATGCCCACGGCGACCCCAAGCGCGACTACGATCCGGACGACCCGGTCTTCCGGTCCGACATTCCTGTTCATGGCCATCTACCCCGTTTGTGAGCCCTGAGACCGACGCTAAACCGGGAAGTCGCGGAAACCAAGGCACAAGTGGCCGGCACGAGCATTGAAGTTGCTTCCCGCCGTCGATGGACGCGCTTATCGTGCTCGGCTTCGACAGGAGGGCCTATGGACTTGAGACGACGCGATCTCATCATCGGGGCGGGAACGGCAGGGCTCGCAGGCGTATTTGCCGCCGGTGCGGCCAAGGGGCTGGTTAGCCAGTCGGCACCGGACGATCTGTACCGGGTCGACGACCCGAAGACGATCATGGATGCGGCGCGCGAGATCATAAAGGACGATTATATCGGAGTGCTCGTCACCGTCGACGAGGACGGAATGCCGCGAGCGCGCCCGGTCGGAGTCGCCGACCCGAAGGACGACTGGAGCCTGTGGATTTCGACGCGGCGCGGAAGCCGCAAGACGCAGCAGATCGCGGCAAATCCGAAGGCGGCGCTTCACTTCGGCTTCGACGACACGCCCAACAATCACGAGAACAGCTTTTATGCGAGCTTCATGGGCCTGGCCGAAGTTTTCACCGACGCGGAGACGATCCGTGCCTACGGCCCAAGCGAGAAGTATCGCAGTTTGTGGCCCGATTATCCGAACGACATGAGCCTGGTCCGGCTGAAGCCGCAGCGGCTGGAAGTGATGGGCTAGGGGATCATTCCGAGCGAGGACGTCTGGCAACCGCAAGGGGTAATGCTGCCGGGGTGAGGCGGCGAGGCAAAGCGCGAGCGCTAGTCCGGGGGCTCAGCCGCGCTCGGCGTCCCGCAACGTGAAGCCCACCTTCACCGTCACCTGGTAGTGGGTGACCTTGCCGTCTTCGACATGGCCGCGGGTCTCGGTGACCTCGAACCAGCGGACGTTCTCGAGCGTGCTGCACGCGCGGCTGATCGCCGACTGGATCGCGTCCTCGATTCCGGTGGTGGACGAGCCGACGAGCTCGACCAGCTTGTACGTGTGCTCGGACATGAATGTGCTCCCCTCGACTGGTGTGGCGTCCCGAAACGGAATGGCGGGGGAGGGGGAAAGGTTCCTGAGCATGAGTTGCCGAGCGCAAGCACAGCTTGCGTCGAAGAGCCAACGAATGCCGGACGGCGTGCGAACGAGCCGCCCCAGGCGCGAAGTGAGACACGACCGACGTCACGGGGTGAGCGGAAAGCCCATGCGCCAGCATGGCGAGAGCGAGGTCCCGTGGCGGACCTGGTCCCTCGACCCTTCGACAAGCTCAGGAGAGCCTTCGCTCGGGACGAACGGACCTGGTCCCGCAGGTGCTCGCGACTGCCCCCGGCAGCCGCTGCGCGCCTCATTCTCTGCGATAATATTCGATTCGGATGCTCACCCATTCGCCGACCATCGAGCGGCCGTTCCTGCGCGGCGGGCGCACCCGGAACTGCCAGGCCGCCTGGCGCACCGCGCGGGACAGCTGCGATCCGCGCGGGTGGCTGCCAAGCTCGATGCAATCGTCGACGCGATTCTGGGGGATGGTCTTGCAGGCGATCAGCCCCCAGCCGTCCGGCGCATTCTTCGGCAGATAGCCGCCAAGCTCGGCCGCGGTCGGCTTGCGCGCCCATTCGGCCGCGTACAGCGTCTCGCCGTTCGGGCCGCGCCCGACCTCTTCGGAATTGGCGGAAGCGCCCGAACCGGCGCTGGCCCTGGGCAGCTTGCCGATATCGGCGGCGGCATAGTCGTGCTTGCTCAGCTCGATCATGGCGAGCGGACGCTCGGGCTCGATTGCGGATTCGATGACCGGCCTGGCCGGCAGGCTCACGGCCGGCGGCGGCCGGACGGGCAGGGCGGGCAGGACTGGGGCGGCCGGTTTCACGACATCTGCCGTCTTCGGCCGAGCGGCGGCAATCGTCGAATCAGGAAGGAAATTGACGGTGAGCCCCGGCGACGGCACGTCCGGCTCGGGCCGGAACACGCCGAGCGTCAGAAGCGCCAGCAGGAGCAGGAGGTTGACGGCGAGCGCCAAAGCGAGACCGGTCGCGCGGCGGCGAAGCGGCGTCTCGTCTTGCGCGGTGCGCGGGCGATAGGTCGTCAGGGCCAAGGGTCGGGCGATCTTCCGGAAACTGTGCTGCGCGTGGGGCGCGCCCTATCCTCGTCCGGCTGAACGGCGGCTGCAAGGGCATAAGCCGCCGAGGCTAAGCGCGTGCGCTTAGCCGAGAGACGGCGCATGCCGGACGGCGTGCGAGCGAGCGGCCTCAGGCGCGCTGCGAGACACGACCGACGTCACGGGGTGAGCGGGAGTCGACGACGACCGAAGGTCAAAGCCATGCGCCAACTCTGACCTGATCCGGGGGAGGTCCCGTGGCGGCTAATTATGTATTGTGTCCCCGGAATTGCCGGTGTCCCCGGAACTGCCGGAATTGTCCCCGGAATTGGTGTCCCCGCCGCAGACTACCGTAATCCAGGGACCGGCCGCGAAACGCAGCTAATGCAGCAGGTCTGGCCCGACGACCTTCGAATCGTTCAATACATTGTCACGCTTAGGCGCAATCACTGCTCGCGAGTGGGCGAGGAGAAACGCGTGAAGGACCCAGAGAAGAGGAGTCATACTTGGATCGGGAGCGCCGGCATGTTCCTGGCGCTGCTATTCGCGCCCGTAGCGGTGACCGCGGCGCCGATCGACGAGGCCGAAAAGATCGACGTCAGCATATCAGCGGGCGATGCCGTTCTCGCTGCCACCCTTTATCGACCCGCGGGTGCGCAAGGCGACCTTCCTGCCGTAGTCGTCGGCCACGGATCAGGCCCAGTCACGCGCAAGAACACCTTTTGGACCAACGCAGCGCTCTCCACGGGACTTGCGGCGCTGGTTTACGACAAAAGAGGTGCCGGAGAGTCGACGGGCACGTTCATGGAATGGGAGACCAAGGAGACGCCGGAGATGTTTCAGCAGCTCGCGATGGACATGGTGCATGCGACGCGCTGGCTCTCCGACCAGCAGGGGATCGATCGCAATCGCATCGGCCTGATGGGCGGAAGCCAAGCGGGCTGGATCATGCCGTTGGCCGCATCTCAGGAGCCCATGATCAAGTTCGTGATCGTGGGCGAAGGCGTACCTCTGCCTGCTGTAATCGAAGTGGTTCACGGCGAATATCTCGATTTAGTTGGGGACGAGGCGAATCCGACGCTGCGGCAGGTCATCGGAGCGGATGCGCTGGCCATGGATTATGATGACGGTCTCTGGGGGTACGACCCCGCTCCGGTGCTGGAGACGCTGACTATTCCGATCCTGTGGATCTTCGGTTTGTATGACGGGGTGATCCCGGTCCGCCTGTCGATCGATCGCATAGGCCAGCTGCAAAAGGCCGGGAAGCGCAATCATTCCCTTCACATCTTCCCGTTCGGCGATCATAATTTCGACAACGTGTTTACCGGCGACTCCTACAGCGTGCCGGAGGCGAGCCGCGCGTGGCTGCGGACTGCCGGATTGATGGATAAGGAATATCTCGAAGAGCTCACGACGGGCACTTCGGAGGAGCATGCCCGGATTGCTTGGACGAAGCAGATCATCGCGGCACGAGTGAACCCGCCCAAGCCCCCGCAAGCGAGCGTGAAGGCGCTGGCCGGGCGCTATGCGGGCGGGCGTGAGGTCATCCTGCGCGGAGGAAAACTGTTTTACCGCCGCGCCGACGGCCGGGAGCGCGAGCTCATTCCACTCGCGAGCGACTTGTTCGCCATCGGTGAAATCGACGGCGCGACGCGGATCCGGTTCGACCGGGCCAATGGCGTCGTAACCGGCTTTGCATTCGTAAGATTCGCCGAACCGGAGGAGAAGGTCGTACGCCAGCGGCCGTAGGCGGCCACCTTAGCGAGTGCTGATCAGTTCCCGCTCCGACCGTACTTGAAGCGGCGTTCGGCCAATCAGGGTTCGAAAGCCGCGCGTCATGTGGCTCTGGTCGCTAAAACCGCAATCCGCTGCAACCTGCGCAAGAGGAAGGTCGGTTCGCCGCAGGAGCGACACCGCCGTCTCGACGCGCCTGCGCCTGGCGGTATCCTGTATGCCTTCGCCGACCGCAGCGCGATAGGCGCGGGCAAGCCAGGCCGGGTGGAGGTCAAGCTGCGCTGCAAGTCTCGCAGCGGTGACGGCTTCCGTATCACGCAAAGCACGCCGAACGTGTTTCATCCACGCCGGGGGCACCGACGGTTCGGCGGTCATGGTCCTATGCAGGAAGGCCGCGGTGATGCGGGCGAGGTCCGCGGCTGGAGTGTCGGCCTCAGACCAGCTCCGCGCCAGCAGCCTCGCACCCGCCGCATTGGCCCACCATACCGACTTCTCCAGCCGAACCTCGAAGCCGAAGCCCGACAGCCATCGCGGGTCGAACTGAATGGACACAGTTTCGAGGCCCGAATCACCGATGCGATCCGCATGGCAGGCGCCGGGAGGATGCAGGAGGACGCATGGCCCCCCGATTACGGCCTCGCCTCCGTCCCAGGATTCGAGGGCTTGCCCCAGCACCGGCAGCGTGACGCAAATCCAGTCGTGCTGGTGCTGGCCGATGAGCTGGCCATGTCCGTGCACCACGCGCACCGCTTTCGCGCCTGAGAGAGACCGCAGGGCAATTTCGAGACCGTGAAACCCCGGGCTAACAGCGTTCATCCCGCGCGGCCTCACTGACTACTGATCCAGGAAGCTCCGCATCTTCCGCGACGGGCTCGGATGCTTGAGCTTACGCAAGGCCTTCGTGACCGTGCTCGGCTGCTCCCCCGGAGCAGCATTCGCGCGGTCATCTGCCGGATTCGCTCGCGGAGTGACGCTGAATAGCTGCCAATCTCACTCTCCTCACTCCGCCTGCGCGTCCGAGCGGTCGAAATATATCGTGACGCGAAGGCCTTTGGCCGAAGCGGCGTCGACTTCGAACCGAGCCTTGGCGTTCTGAACCAGCGAGCGCACGATCAGGGCGGCCATCTTTCCTTCCGTGGGCCATTTCTGGCCCTCGCCGAGGCCGACTCCGTCGTCGGCGACCAGGACCCGGCATCCGCTGTCATCGACAATGCAGTGGAGGGTGATCGTGCCGCCGTCGCGGCCCTTGAACGCATGCTTGATCGAATTGGTCAAAAGCTCGTTGACGACGAGGCCAGCGGGCATTGCGACGTTGAGCGAGACCGGCCAGCTGTCGACCTTGAGGTCAAGGCGGATGCCTTCGACCGCATGGGCGTGCATGACCGCCGAGGCGACTTCGCTGAGATAGGTGCCAAGGTCGACTCGCTGGCCTTCCGAGCCGGCGGACAGCGAGCGGTAGAGGAGGGCGAGCGCCTCGATCCTTCCGGCCAGCCGGTCGAAGCGGGTAACGATCGCCTCGTCGGGAAGCGCCCGCGCCTCGAGCCGGATCAGGGCAGTGATCATCTGGAGGTTGTTCTTCACCCTGTGCTGGAGCTCGCGAAGGAGCGTGTCCTTCTCGCCGACCAGCTGCTCGAGCCGGGCCTGGCCGCCCTCGCCGCGCTCGCGGGCCTCGGACAGAGCGACGAGGCGGAAGACCGCGGCGCCGGAATCGTCGCGAATGATGTTGGACCAGGCATTGAGGCTGGCGGGCGAGGATTCGGCGATGGTGAAGGCGCCGATATAGTCCTGGTCGTCGGCGATAGCGTCGCTAAGCTCGCGGTCGTCGCTGGCCGCCGTCGCGCTTCCGGTGAGCGCTCCCCAGATTTCGCCCACCAGGTCGGATTCGGCCTGTCCCGAGAGGCGCTCGAACTCCTGGTTGACGTAGACGATGCGCTCCGACGGGCTCAGCTCGGACACCGCGATCGCCACCGGCACATGGTCGAGGAAGGATTTGAACTGCTCGCTTCCCAATGCGCCGGCGAGGTGCGGCGTTTCCAGCAACGTCTCGTTGCGCTCGGGGGGGGCGGGGTCAGCCACGTCTATTGATCGAGAAAGCTCCGCATCTTCCGGCTGCGGCTCGGATGCTTGAGCTTGCGAAGAGCCTTGGCCTCGATCTGCCGGATTCGCTCGCGAGTGACGGAGAATTGCTGGCCGACTTCCTCGAGCGTGTGGTCGGTGTTCATTCCGATGCCGAAGCGCATGCGCAGCACCCGCTCCTCGCGCGGGGTCAGCGATGCTAGGACCCGGGTGACCGTTTCCTTGAGGTTGGCCTGGATCGCCGCGTCGACCGGGATCACCGCATTCTTGTCCTCGATGAAGTCGCCCAGGTGGCTGTCCTCCTCGTCGCCGATCGGCGTTTCGAGGCTGATCGGCTCCTTGGCGATCTTCATCACCTTGCGGACCTTCTCGAGCGGCATGCTCAGGCGCTCGGCGAGCTCCTCCGGGGTCGCCTCGCGGCCGGTCTCGTGGAGGAACTGGCGGCCGGTGCGGACCAGCTTGTTGATCGTCTCGATCATGTGGACCGGGATTCGGATGGTTCTTGCCTGATCCGCAATGCTGCGGGTGATCGCCTGGCGGATCCACCAGGTCGCGTAGGTGCTGAACTTGTAGCCGCGGCGGTACTCGAACTTGTCGACCGCCTTCATCAGCCCGATGTTGCCTTCCTGGATCAGGTCGAGGAACTGCAAGCCCCGGTTGGTGTATTTCTTGGCGATCGAGATGACGAGGCGAAGGTTGGCCTCGACCATCTCCTTCTTGGCGATGCGCGCCTCGCGCTCGGCCTTCTGGACCTGGTTGACGATCCGCCGGTACTCGGGGAGCGAGGTTCCGACGCCCTGGGCGATCTCGGCGATCTCGCCGCGGATTCGCTCGACGCTGTCGGCCTCGGCACTGGCAAAGGCGGCGAACTTCTTGTCGATCTTGGCGGCGCGCTCGAGCCAGGTATCGTCGAGCTCGCTACCCGAATAGCTTTCGATGAACGCCCTTCGCGGCACCCGGTGGCGCTCGGCGAGGCGGAGCATCTGGCCGCCGAGCGTCATCAGCCGGCGGTTGAACGAATAGAGCTGGTCGACGAGATATTCGATCTTCGCCTGGTGGAACTGGACGCTTTCGACCTCGGCGGTGAGCTGCTCGCGGAGCTTCTGGTATTTCTTTTCCGCGCTCGCAGGGAAATCCTCGCCGGCGGCGAGCGCGTCGAGCCGGGCCGTCTGGAGCTTTGCGAACTTCTTGAACAAAGAGGTGATGGTCGCGAACTTCTCTAGCGCCTGGGGCTTGAGCTGCTCTTCCATCTGGGCGAGCGACAGAGCAGTGTCTTCATCGTCGTCGTCAGCGGCCGCCGGCTTGGCGCGCCTTTCGACCATGTCGTCCTCTTCCTCGTCGTCGGCGGGCGCCTCCTCGGGCTCGTCCTCGTCTTCCTTGATGGTCGGTCCGGCGGTCTTCTCGCTGATCTCTTCGCCGCTCTCGCCGCCTTCCTCGCCCTCGCTGATCTGCTCGGGCGTCGGGCCTTTCGACAGCATCGCCTCGAGATCGAGAATCTCGCGAAGCTGCATCGTGCCTTCGTTCAGGGCCTTCGACCAGTCGATGATCGCGTTGAAGGTCATCGGACTTTCGCAAAGCCCCCAGATCATGATGTCGCGGCCGGACTCGATCCGCTTGGCGATCGCGATCTCACCCTCGCGGGAGAGCAATTCGACGGCGCCCATCTCGCGAAGGTACATCCGGACCGGATCGTCGGTGCGGTCGACGGGCTCCTTCTTGGTCGCAGCGGCGGGTTTGGGGCCGCCGTCGTCGAGCGGATCGACCTCGTCCTCCGGCTGCGGCTGGTCTTTCTCGTCCTCGGCTTCTTCCTCGTTCTCGACGACGTTGATCCCCATCTCATTGATCGCCGACATGACGTCCTCGATTTGCTCGGACGCCATCTGGTCCTGGGGAAGCCCCTTGTTGATCTCGTCATAGGTGACGAACCCGCGCTTCTTGGCGCGAGCGATCAGCTTCTTGATCGACGCATCGTTGAGGTCGATCAGAGGCGCATCGCCGCTGTCGGGAGTCTCGGGTTCTGTTGCTTCGTTCTTCGCCATTCTTGAATCGCCGCTCATTCAGTGCCGACGAGTGACGCCAGCCGTTGCATATTTTCCTTGCGCACCTGGTGCAGCCGGAGCTGCTCCTCGAGCGCCTCGATCTCGCCGGCCTTCAAACGCTCGGTGGCCTCGATGAGAGCCGCACCGATCTCTTCCTCCGCAGCGAGCGCGTCGATCGCGACCCCCAAGTCGCGAACCGCCCGTTCAGGCTCGGTGTCGCTGCGGGTGAAGGAAAAGCCGATTCCACCAGCTCGACGCGCCTGCTCCAGGGCTGCGGCCGCTCCGGCTGACTGCAATATGGTGGCAAGCCTTTGGCGATCAAGCGGCTGTCCTGCAAGGGCCGCGTCGACGATACGGTCACGTAACGACGACAAGCTGCGGTCGGAGATCGGAAGTGCCGCGAGCTGCTCGCAATGGGCGGGGATCGCTTCGGGATAGTAAACGAATCCGAGGACGAGCGCGCGGGCGGTCGACGTGTCGATCCCCGAACGGGAGATGCGCCGCGCGGTGTCGCTCGCAGGAGGCTCGGGCGGCGCCCAGCGGCCGGTGCGTTTGTCGAAGCGGTTCTGGGTCCGTCGGAACGGGGGCCGCACCGATGCGAACTCCTTGTCGAAGCGGGCCAGCCACTGGTCGCGGTAGAGGCGCCGGAGGTGGTGGTTGCCGATCGCCTGGCTATGCTCGACGAGCCTCTGGCGAAGCCCGGCGCGGGCCTCCGGCGTGGTCAAAGGCGCACTGTCGCGCTCGTGTCGCCACAAGCGCTGGTCGAGCGGCTCCGGCTCCGACAGGAGCGATTCCAATGCTTCCCGACCGCCGGAGCGCACAACATCGTCGGGGTCCTGGCCGGCGGGAAGCTCGACGAAGCGGAGAGTCCGCTCGGGACCGAGCATCGGCAGAGCGCGGGTCGCGGCCCGGATCGCCGCCTTGCGACCGGCCGAATCGCCGTCGAAGCAGAGGATCGGCGCCGGCTCGAGCCGCCACATGCGCTCGAGCTGCGCCTCGGTGACCGCGGTGCCGTTGGGAGCCACCGCCTCGCCGATCCCGGCGCGGTCGAGCGCAATCACGTCCATATAGCCCTCGACAACGATCAGCCTCTTCGCCTGGCGGCTGGCCGGGCCGGCGCGGTCGAGATTGTAGAGGGTGCGGCCCTTGTCGAAAAGCGGCGTGTCCGGCGAGTTGAGATATTTGGGCTCGCCGTCCCCGAGAATCCTCCCGCCGAACGCGATCACCCGGCCGCGCGGGTCGCGGATCGGGATCATCAGCCGGCCGCGGAAGCGGTCGTAGGTGTCGCCGTCATCGGGCTTGATTAGCATTCCGGTCTCGATCAGCCTGTCCTCGCCAAGGTGGGCGAGGGCTCGCTTGAGCGCGGTGCGGTTGTCCGGCGCCAACCCGATTCCGAAGCGCTCGACGGCGGCGAAGTCGATGCCGCGTTTGTTCAGATATTCGCGGGCGGCGGCGCCTTCGATCCCCTGGAGCTGCTCGGCATACCAGCTCTGGACCGCCGCCATGACGTCGGTCAGCGAGGCGGTGCGCTCGGCGCGTTCCTTAGCCCGCGGGTCGGGCGCTGGAACGTCCATTCCCGCCTTGGCGGCAAGCTCCTTGACCGCGTCCATGAACGGCAAACCGCGGTGATCGGTGAGGAAGCGGATCGCATCGCCGTGGGCACCGCAGCCGAAGCAATGGTAGAAGCCTTTCTCGTCGTTGACGGTGAAGCTTGGTGTTTTTTCGTTGTGAAACGGACAGCAAGCTTTGAATTCACGCCCGGCTCGAATCAGCTTCACCGACGGCGAGATGACGGCCGACAGGAGCGTTCGGGCGCGCAGTTCGTCGAGCCAGGCGGGCGAGAGGGTCACCCGACCACTTTGTGCAGGGCGGGGCGCAGCCGCAAGTCGCCTGTGCGACTTATCCACAGACGCGAATCGGCCGGATCAGCCGGCGAGCATTTCCTTTACCAAGGCGCTGGCGCGGGCGGGCTCGAGCTCGCTACCGTGGCGCGCCTTCACCTCAGCCATCACCCGGCCCATGTCTTTCATTCCAGAAGCGCCGAGGTCGGCGACGATTTTGGAGATCGAGTCGCGTGCTTCCTGATCGCTCATCTGCTTGGGCAAGAAGCGCTCGATGACCGCGATCTCGGCTTCCTCGGCCGCGGCCAGCTCCTCGCGGCCGCCCTTGCGGTACAGCTCCGCCGATTCGCGGCGCTGCTTGATCATCTTGTGGAGGACGTCGGTCACCAGCGCGTCGTCGTCGGCCGGTGCGCCGCCGGTCCGGGCCTCGATGTCGCGGTTCTTGATCGCCGCCTGGACCAGGCGGAGCGTGCCCACGCCCGCCTTGTCGCCGCTTTTCATTGCGGTGATGGTGGCAGCCTTGATGTCGTCGCGAATCATGCCCTGTCCGATCGTCCTGCGGTAAACGGGTGACATAGTGCGGCAGCAAAGATTTTGCAGCGTTGACGCGGGGCCGCTCGGAGCCTAGCTGCGATGCCTTAGCGACATCGCTGTTCTACCGCTCACGGAAAGGCTCCTTTCGCCTATGGCCGACGCACGACCTGAACGCGCCCTCCAGCCGAAGGGCGCGACAGGAGTCGTGGTGTTTGCCGACGGGCGGACAATCTGGGGGCAGGGCTTCGGAGCGCAAGGCGAAGCCGTCGGCGAGCTGTGCTTCAACACCGCGATGACCGGCTACCAGGAAGTGATGACCGATCCTTCCTACGCCAAACAGGTGATCGCCTTCACCTTTCCGCACATCGGAAATGTCGGAGCCAATGACGAGGATATCGAGGCGGTCGCGGCGCATGCGCTCGGCTGCCTGGTGCGCGAGCCGGTGACCAGCCCGTCGAGCTACCGCTCGACCCAGGATTTCGGCGACTGGATGCGCAAATGGGGCCGGATCGGGATCGCCGGGGTCGATACGAGGGCGCTGACCAGGCTGGTTCGCGAGGAAGGGCCGCCGACGATCGCGATCGCTTACCGCGCCGACGGCCAGTTCGATCTCGACGCGCTGCAGCGCCTGGCCGCCGACTGGCCGGGTCTTGAAGGCATGGACCTGGCCAAGGAGGTCAGCCGGCTCCAGGTCGAGCGCTGGGCCGGCGGCAAATGGGCGTGGGGCAAGGGGTATGAGCTCGGAGGCGACGAGGACGGGCGACCGCACGTCGTGGCGATCGACTATGGATCCAAACGCAATATCTTTCGCAACTTGTGCGAAGCCGGAGCGCGGGTGACAGTGGTGCCCGCGAACGCCTCGTTCGACGACATCATGGCGCACAAGCCGGACGGATTCTTCCTGTCGAACGGGCCCGGCGACCCGGCCGCGACCGGGGGCTATGCGATACCGGTGATCCGCAAGCTGCTGGAAACGGGCAAGCCCCTGTTCGGGATCTGCCTTGGCCACCAGCTCCTGGCGCTCGCCGTCGGGGGTAAGACGAGCAAGATGTTCCAGGGCCACCGCGGCGCCAATCATCCGGTTAAGCGCCTCGCCGACGGGCGGGTGGAGATCACGGCGATGAACCACGGCTTCGCGGTCGAGCGCGACGGGCTTCCGGAGAGCGTGCGAGAGACTCATGTGTCGCTGTTCGACGGGTCCAATTGCGGGATCGAGCTCGCCGACAGGCCCGTGTTCTCCGTCCAGTACCACCCGGAGGCGAGCCCGGGGCCGCAGGACAGCTTCTATTTGTTTCAAAAGTTCGTCGGGGCGATGCGGTGAGGGTTATCGCCACCCTCCTCGCGATGCTCGCCCTTTCCGGCTGCGCGACGGCGCGAATGCACAGCCAGGCCGAGATCGACAGCGTCAGCCGGCAGTGCGGGCTTGCGGCCGGCGAGCTATTCCAGGACGAAAGCGAGAAACGGCTGCTGTTCCTGTTCAGGGTCCAGCCGACCCTGCAGGAGGGCGCCTGCGTCACGCTCTGGGCGAAGCGCAACCACCTGCGGCCGGTGTTCATCGAAGCCATCGACGAGCCGGTCGGCTGATGCCCAGGCGCACTGACATCGGGTCGATCCTGATCATCGGCGCGGGGCCGATCGTCATCGGCCAGGCCGCCGAGTTCGACTATTCGGGAAGCCAGGCGGTCAAGGCGCTGAAAGCCGAAGGCTATCGGGTGATCGTCGTCAATTCCAATCCGGCGACGATCATGACCGACCCGGACCTTGCCGACGTCACCTATGTCGAGCCGATCACGCCCGGCTTCGTCGCCAGCATCCTCGAGAAGGAGCGGCCGAAGGAGCCCGGAGGCTTCGCGCTGCTTCCGACGATGGGCGGCCAGACCGCGCTCAATACCGCGCTCGCGCTCTACAAGAACGGGACTCTCGAGCAGCTCGGGATCGAGCTGATCGGCGCCAATGCCGAGGCCATCGAGATGGCCGAGGACCGGCTGAAATTCCGCGAGGCGATGGACCGGATCGGCCTCGAAAGCCCGGCGTCCGCAATCGCGCACAGCCTGGAGGAGGCTCTGAGCGCACTCGAGAAGGTCGGTCTCCCGGCGATCGTCCGCCCGAGCTTCACATTGGGCGGGACGGGCGGCGGGATCGCATACAACCGCGAAGAATTCGAGAACATCGTCGCCGGCGGGCTCGACGCCAGCCCGACCACCGAAGTGCTGATCGAGGAATCGGTGCTCGGCTGGGAGGAATTTGAGATGGAGGTCGTGCGCGACAAGGCCGACAACGCCATCATCATCTGCTCGATCGAGAATATCGATCCGATGGGCGTGCACACCGGCGACAGCATTACCGTTGCACCGGCGCTGACCCTGACCGACAAGGAATATCAAAGGATGCGCTCTGCATCGATTGCCGTGCTTCGAGAAATCGGTGTCGAAACAGGCGGTTCGAACGTACAGTTCGCAATCGATCCGAAGACGGGGCGGATGGTCGTGATCGAGATGAACCCGCGGGTATCGAGATCCTCGGCGCTGGCGTCCAAGGCGACCGGCTTTCCGATTGCCAAGGTCGCCGCAAGGCTAGCGGTTGGCTACACGCTCGACGAAATTTCCAACGACATAACCGGCGGAGCGACCCCGGCGAGCTTCGAGCCGACGATCGATTATGTCGTCACCAAGATCCCGCGCTTCGCGTTCGAGAAGTTCAAGGGCGCCGAGGCGGTGTTGACGACATCGATGAAGTCGGTCGGCGAAGTAATGGCGATCGGCCGCTCGTTTCCCGAGAGCCTTCAAAAAGCGCTCCGCGGACTCGAGACCGGGCTGACCGGCCTCGACCGGGTGCGGGAGCTGGAGAACGCCGACGAGGCGCGGATCGAGAGCGCTTTGGCGAGACCGACGCCCGACCGGCTGCTGATCGCTGCCGAGGCGCTTCGGCAGGGCTTCACCGTCGAGCGGATCAACGCCATTTCCGGCTTCGACCCGTGGTTTTTGAGGCAGCTGGCCGCCGTCGTCCTGGCGGAGATGGAGGTTCGGACAAGCGGACTTCCGATCGACGCCGATGGGATGCGGCGATTGAAATCGCTTGGCTTTTCCGACGCTCGGCTGGCGCAGCTGTCGGTCCGCTCGTCGGGAGCCGCGGCGCACCCGGGGCAGTCGGGGGTGGTTCACGACGCGCTCAAGTACATGACCGGCGGAGTCACCGAGGACGAAGTGCGGGCGCACCGGCTCAAGCTCGGGGTCCGGCCCGTGTTCAAGCGCATCGACAGCTGCGCGGCCGAATTCGAGGCAACCACGCCCTACCTCTATTCGACCTACGAGGCGCCGTTGTTCGGCGAGCCGGTCGACGAGGCCAAGGTTTCCGAGAGAAGGAAGGTGATGATCCTGGGCGGCGGCCCCAACCGGATCGGGCAGGGGATCGAGTTCGATTATTGCTGCTGCCATGCCGCCTTCGCCCTCGGCCGCGGAGTCGATGGCCAGGAAGGGGAGGGGTTCGAGACGATCATGGTTAATTGCAATCCGGAAACGGTGTCGACCGACCCGGAGACCTCGGACCGGCTCTATTTCGAGCCGCTGACCGTCGAGGACGTGCTCGAGATCGTCGCCCGCGAGACCGAGCGGGGCGAGCTTCTCGGGGTGATCGTCCAGCTGGGCGGCCAGACCCCGCTCAAGCTGGCCCAGAACCTCCAGAGTGCAGGGGTGCCGATCCTCGGCACCGATCCCGATTCGATCGACCTTGCCGAGGACCGCGAGCGGTTCGCCAAGCTGGTCGGCAGGCTCGGACTCAAGCAGCCGGAAAACGGGATCGCCCGCAGTCGCGACGAGGCGCTGCAGGTCGCCGAGCGCATCGGCTATCCGGTGCTTCTTCGGCCGTCCTACGTGCTCGGCGGCAGGGGAATGGAGGTGGTCGATGGGCCGGAGCAGCTCGACCATTATATCGCCACCGCCGTCGAGGTTTCGGGAACGTCGCCGGTGCTGATCGACCGCTATTTGCGCGACGCCGTCGAAGTGGACGTCGATGCGATCAGCGACGGCACCGACGTCGTGGTCGCCGGTGTGATGCAGCATATCGAGGAGGCGGGCGTGCATTCGGGCGACAGCGCCTGCGCGATCCCGCCGCACAGCCTGCCCGAGGACGTCGTCGCCGAAATCGAGCGGCAGACGACCGCGCTTGCCGAGGCGTTGAAGGTGAAGGGGCTGATGAACGTCCAGTTCGCGGTCAAGGACCGCGACGTCTATCTGATCGAGGTCAATCCGCGAGCGAGCCGGACGGTGCCGTTCGTCGCAAAGGCGATCGGCCGGCCGATTGCCAAGATCGCCGCCCGCGTGATGGCCGGCGAGAAGCTGAGCGCGTTCGATCCGATGGAGCGAAAGCTGAACCGGGTCGCGGTCAAGCAGCCGGTGTTTCCGTTCGTCCGGTTCTCCGGCTGCGACCCGGTGCTCGGCCCGGAGATGCGAAGCACCGGCGAAGTGATGGGAATCGACGGCGACTTCGACGCGGCGTTCAGCAAGGCGTTACTGGCCGGCGGAATCACCCTTCCGCAGTCGGGAACGGTGTTCGTGTCCGTCAAGGACGGTGACAAGGCCCACATCGTGCCCGCCGTCGAGGCGATGGTCGAGCACGGCTTTACGGTGATCGCGACCGGCGGAACGGCCGATTATCTGACCCGAGCGGGCCTGGCCGTCGAATTCGTCAACAAGGTCGCCCAGGGCCGCCCGCACATCGTCGACAGGATCACCGACGGGCAGGTGCAGCTGGTATTCAATACAACGGAAGGGTGGCAGTCGTTGAAGGACAGCCATTCCATCCGGGCGACGGCGCTGCAGCGCAAAATTCCCTATTTCACGACGGCAGCGGCGTGCCTTGCGATTGCGCGCTCGCTGGGAACCCTTCGCGGACGCGCGCTTGAAGTGCGCTCCCTGCAATCCTATTATTCCGCCTCTGTGAACTGATTTTTAGCTGACAATCCGTCCCTGACGCACGGTGCCGAAACGGCGTCGCCAGTGTAATTTGTGGGGTCGGGTTTGAAGGGAAGGGTCCGATCAAATGGCGAGTGCCGACAAGGTGCCGATGCTGGCCGAAGGCCATCGCAGGCTGAGCGAGCAGGTCCGGCATCTGAAAAATGTCGAGCGGCCCGCGGCCGTCGAGGCGATCGAGGCGGCGCGCGCGCACGGCGATCTCGCCGAAAATGCCGAATATCACGCCGCCAAGGAGCGCCAGGGCCACATCGAGGCGTCGATCGCCGAGATCGAGGACCAGCTCAGCCGGGCGATGGTGATCGATCCAGCGACGCTGTCGGGCAAGAAAGTGGTGTTCGGAGCGACCGTCACTTTGGTCGACGAGGACGACAAGAAGGTCAGATACCAGCTCGTCGGCCAGTCCGAGGCCGACGCCAAGGAGGGCAAGATCAGCTACAATTCACCGCTCGGGCGGGCGCTGATCGGACGCGAGGTCGGCGACGAGGTCGAGGTGTCGACCCCGTCGGGCGAGCGCTATTACGAGATTGCCAAGGTCGAGTTCAAATAAGCGTGCCTATAGCCAAATCGTTCGTGTCGAGCGAAGTCGAGACACGGACGCCCCTCGACTTCGCTCGGGACGAACGGGAGGATGGGTCAACCAAGTGACCATGCCTCGGACCGCCACCGCCTGGATTGCGATCGTCACCGCCGCCTTCTGGCTGCTGGCCTTCGTCCTCGGGCTGAGCGAGGCCGCGATCCTATCCATGGGCTTCATTCCCGACCGGTGGAGCGGGGCAGTCCTGCTGGGGCCGGCGGTTCCCGCACTTCTCACCCCGCTGAGCGCGACCCTGGTGCATGCCGGAATCCTGCACCTCGGCCTCAACCTGCTTATTTTCGTGTGGTGCGGGACCGCGGTCGAGCGCGTGCTCGGCCAGGGGCCGCTGCTTCTGATCTACGGAGTCTCCGCTTATGCGGCGGCGGCCGCGCAATGGCTGGTGGATCCGCATGCGCAGGTGCCGATGGTCGGCGCCAGCGGCGCCATCAGCGGTGTCATCGGCGCCTTTGCGCTGAGCTTCGGCCAGCAGAAGCGGATCGTCGCGTCGCAGTCGCTCAACCGGATGCTCAATGCGCTGTGGCTGCTTGCCGCCTGGATCGTTCTCCAGCTGATGATTGCGCTGCTCGCCGGGATGCAGGGTGTCCTTCTGGCGACTCCCGCGCATGTCGGCGGCTTCCTCGCCGGCCTCGCGCTCCAGCGGCCGCTTCTGATTTGGCGTTACAGAGGCGCCTAGCTGGACGGCCTGGTCGCGTCCGCTGCCTTGGGCCGTAAAAGGCCTTCCTCGTCGGGCTCGAGAAGTCGGTGGAGATGGACGACCACATATTTCATCTCGGCATCGTCGACGGTCTTCTGGGCCTTTGAGCGCCAGGCGTCCTCGGCATCGGCATAGCTGCCGTAAAGGCCGACGAGGTCGATCGAGTCCAGGTCGAAGTCGAGACCGCGCGGGTCGTTGACTCGCCCGCCGAAGACCAGGTGAAGCTTGCTCATTGCCCCGCGCTAGCAGCAAATACCGGCAAGGCGAACGCTCAGCTCTTGGCTGTTTCGTCGCGGAACCTGCCCGCTGCCGCCTGGGCCGACGCCTTGGCTGCTTCACTGGCCTTTTCGGCGACCGCATCGGGTGTCAGCCCGAGCTCGCGAAGCTTCTCCGATCCTGCCTCGCGCGCCGCTCCGGCCGCATCCCTAGCGGCTCCGGTCACCCGGTCGGCATACGGGCCGAGCAGCTCGCGCTCGCGGCGGCTGGTCGGAAGCAGCGCCGCGACAACAGCTCCCACGGCGATACCCGCGCCAAGCGCCACCAGTGGCGCCTGGCCTATGGCGTCTCCGGCGCGCCGGGTTGCGTCCGACGTGGTTTCGCGCGTGGAATCATAGGCTTCGACCGCTCTCTGGCGAATGTTCTCGACGAAGCCTTCGTCCTGTCCCGCCTGCCCGGCGGTTCGGTTGGTGTCAGTCATCTATGCCGTCTCCATCTTTTTCTTAGAGCTCTTTCCAGCCCTGCTCTTCTTCGTCTTTCCGTTCACCAGCTTGCCTGCGGCATCCATCAGCGGCTTACGGGCAAGGAACAGCGCAAGCGCTGCAACGATCCCGGTCGCCGCGATAGGGCGGTTCCGGACCGCGTCGACCGCATCTTCGGCCAGATCGGCGCCCTTCGACTTGGCGCCTTCCCACGCATCGCGCGCGAGGGTCTTGGGAGCGATCCGCTGCTGAAGCTCGTGAAGCCTGGCGACCAGCCGGCTCTGCGCCTGCTCGGCCTCGTTTCGGGCCGCCTGCACCTGGGAAACGTCGGTCATCCAAGATCCCCCAGCTTCCGAATTCCGAGCCAGCCGAGCAGCGCCGCGACGGCGCCGATCAGAAGGAAGGCAAGTATTCCGGCGAGAAGCGGGCTCATCACCGTGGCCAGAGCGACGAAGATCGCCACCGCCAGCGCGTTCAGCGCCGCCATTCCGACGAACATTGCAGCGGCCAGCAGGATGACCGGCGCCTTGAGCGCGCCGAGCTTCGCCGTGACCATAGTCTTGGCGACGTTCAGCTCCGCGCGCGCATAGGCTTTTCCGTCATCGACGATATCGCGGACGATTTCGCCGATCGGGCGCTCGCTCCCCGGCGGTGGCGGATCGGTCGGCTTCAGCATCAGCTCCGCTTGCGCGGCGACTGCGATCCGCGATCGTCTTCGTCGTCGCCATCGCCGGCGGACAGGCCGGACTTGACCAGCCGCGCTAGCGCAAATCCGACGATCGCCGCGCCCGCGAGCGCAACTCCCGGACTCTTGCGGATGAAGGTTCGCGTATCGTCAATCAGCTCGTCGGGATCCTTGGAGGCTATCTTGTCGGCAGTGCTCTCCAGGGTCTCGGCCGCGCGCCTTGCATAGTCGCCATATTCCTTGCCGAGCCGTTCATCGAGGCCGGACGCGGTGTCGCCGACCAGCTTGCCGACATTGGAGAGCGTTTCGGCCGAGCGCTCGATCCCCTGCCCGACGAAGCCGCGCGCCTTGTCAGCCGCCTGCTCCGACAGCTTGTCGCTGCCGCTTCGGACCTTCTCCATGATTGCGTTGCCGGTCGAACCGCCGGCCGAGCCGGACTTGCGCGAGCCAGACCGCGATCCGCCGCCGCTCGTTCGCTTGCGCGGTTCGCCTGCCGGAGTGGAGATCGCGCCGGTATTCTGAAGCCGGTCGAGATCGGTGTCCATTGCGCCCGAAACTACCTTGTCGGTGCCTTCGGGAAGGTCGGTTTCTCGTTGTGTCATGCATCATCCTCCTTTGAGACTTCAACCCCTGTGGCCGCGCCCTCGTTCCGCCGACCGGCGAGGAAAGTTGCGCACGTCACCGCGCCGCTTATAGGTCCGTGCACCGGTCGATTTCATTACGCTTACGTAAGAAGGATTTTCATGACCGCAATCACCGCCGTCCGCGGACGTCAGATTTTGGACAGCCGCGGCAATCCCACGATCGAGGTCGATGTCGTTCTGAAGGATGGCAGCGTCGGCCGCGCCGCAGTGCCTTCGGGGGCGTCGACCGGGGCGCACGAAGCGGTCGAGCTTCGCGACGGAGACGAGGAGCGCTGGGGCGGAAAGGGCGTGGAAAAAGCGGTCCAGTCGGTCAACGGGCCGATCGCCGAAGCGCTGGTCGGCCGCGACGCCGGAGACCAGGGCGAGATCGATGCATCGCTGATCGCGCTCGACGGCACCGACAACAAGGGGCGCCTGGGAGCGAACGCGATCCTTGGAGTCAGCCTCGCGTGCGCAAAGGCCGCGGCCAAGGCTTCCGGCGAGCCGCTCTACGTCTATCTCGGCGGAAACACTGCCAACATATTGCCGGTGCCGATGATGAACATTCTCAACGGCGGCGCCCATGCCGACAATGCGATCGACTTCCAGGAATTCATGATCATGCCGGTCGGCGCATCGAGCTTTTCGGAAGCGCTGCGCTGCGGATCGGAAGTGTTCCAAGCGCTCAAATCGGCGCTTACCCGCGCCGGCCTGTCCACCTCGGTGGGCGACGAGGGCGGCTTTGCTCCGGACATCGGCTCAGCCCGCGAGGCGCTCGACTTGATCGCCCGGGCGGTCGAGACGGCCGGCTACCGCGCCGGATGCGACGTCGTGCTCGCGCTCGATTGCGCGGCGACCGAATATTACCGCGACGGCGCCTATCACATGGAAGGCGAGGGGCTGACGCTCGGCGCCGAGGAGATGACGGCCTACCTCGCAGAGCTGGCCGGCGACTATCCCATCGCATCGATCGAGGACGGCATTGCCGAAGACGATTGGGCCGGGTGGAAGATGCTGACCGAGCGGCTAGGAGCGAGCATCCAGCTGGTCGGCGACGATCTGTTCGTCACCAGCGTGAAGCGGCTCGCCAGGGGCATCGAGGACGGCATCGCCAATTCGATTCTGGTCAAGGTCAACCAGATCGGGACCCTTACGGAAACCATCGCTGCGGTTCGGCTGGCGCAGGACAATGGCTATACCGCGGTGATGTCCCACCGCTCGGGCGAGACGGAGGATTCGACGATCGCCGATCTCGCGGTCGCGCTGAGCACCGGCCAGATCAAGACGGGGAGCCTGGCGCGATCGGACCGCACCGCCAAGTACAACCAGCTGCTCAGGATAGAGGAGGAGCTCGGTGACCGGGCCGCCTATCCCGGAGTCGGCGCGGTCAAGGCCTACACGCGCGGCTGATCCACAAAATTGAGCGACCAACATACGGATTTCGCTTGCGTTCGTGACTCCTTCGTGATTCTTCTGGAGATGCGATGGATGGAAAACGCAGTATCGGATTGATCCGCCGGAGCTTGTGGCCGGCACTGGCGCTGCTCATCGTCGGTAATTTCGCAGGTTATGCGGTGGCAGGGCCGAACGGGCTGCTCGCCTGGGGCGGCTATAACCGCGAACTCGAAGAGCGGAAGGTCGAGCTGGCGCAGCTCGAGACCGAGAAAGCCAGGCTTCGCCACCGCTCGGCGCTTCTCGACCCGAGGAAGGCCGATCCCGACATTGCCGACGAGCTGGTCCGCCGCGACCTGGGGCTGGTCCGTCCCGACGAGGTCATCGTCCCGCTCAAATAGCCGGGTACTGTGAAAAGCGTGAGCAGCGGAACATAGGGCCGACCGAGCCGGTTATCCGGCCATGAAAATCATCCTCTATATCGTCGGATTTCTCGCGCTCATCGGGTTCCTCGTCGTCGCAGGCTGCTTCAAGCTCGTCTTCTGAGCAACAGGGCGAGAGGTAGCGGCTGTTGCCGGTGGCAGGCGTCGCACCTATAGACCGCCGCGCTCCATCACAGCTTGAAGAGACGAGACAAGTGGCGCGTTCCGCGAAGACGAAATCCGCTTCCAAAGCCGAAAGCAAGGCGAAGCGGGCGCCCGAGCCCAAGCGCTTCAAGGCGGACAAGGACGAGCTGCTCGATTTCTATCGCGAGATGCTCCTCATTCGCCGGTTCGAGGAGCGTGCCGGGCAGCTTTACGGCCTCGGGCTTATCGGCGGCTTTTGCCACCTCTACATCGGTCAGGAAGCGGTTGCGGTGGGGCTTCAGTCGGCAATGACCGTCGGCAAGGACAGCGTCATCACCGGCTATCGCGACCACGGCCACATGCTCGCCTACAAGATAGACCCCAAACTGATCATGGCCGAGCTGACCGGGCGCGCGGCCGGAATCTCCAAGGGCAAGGGCGGCTCGATGCACATGTTCAGCGTCGAGCACGGATTCTACGGCGGCCACGGCATCGTCGGCGCGCAGGTGCCGCTCGGCACCGGCCTCGCCTTCGCTCACAAATATCGCGACGACGGCGGAGTGTGCCTGACCTACCTGGGCGATGGAGCGGTCAACCAGGGCCAGGTCTACGAAGCCTTCAACATGGCCAAGCTGTGGAACCTGCCGATCATCTTCGCGATCGAAAACAACAACTATGCGATGGGCACCTCGGTCGAGCGCTCCCATTCGGAGCCCGACCTTTACAAGCGCGGCGAAAGCTTCCGGATTCCGGGAGTGCGGGTGGACGGGATGGACGTGCTCGCGGTCCGCGGGGCGGCGGAAATGGCGCTGGAGTGGGTGCGCGCAGACAGGGGGCCGATCCTCATCGAGTTCATGACCTATCGCTACCGCGGCCATTCGATGTCCGATCCGGCCAAATATCGTAGCCGTGAGGAAGTGCAGAAGTACCGCGAAAGCAACGACCCGATCGAGAATGCTGCGCGCGACCTCAAGAAGCTTGGTGTGAAGGAAGACGAGCTCAAGGTGATCGACAAGGAGATCAAGGAGATCGTCGTCGAAGCTGCGAAGTTCGCCGAAGGTTCGCCCGAGCCCGAAGAGTCCGAGCTCTCCACCGACGTGCTGGTGGGGAATTACTGATGGGAATTGAGCTCAAGATGCCCGCCCTCTCGCCCACGATGGAAGAGGGGACGCTTGCCAAATGGCTGGTGAAGGAAGGCGACGAGGTGTCGAGCGGCGACATCCTCGCCGAGATCGAGACCGACAAGGCGACGA
>JBPCOC010000060.1:0-5953 GCA_051000635.1 Sphingomicrobium sp.
GTGTCTCATGCGCAAGAAAGCTGACTTGGAAATTCTCCGCTGTCAGGTCCTTCCACCCTGGCCGAACCGCGTAGATGGCATCCGGCTTCACCCAGCCGCCGGTGAAGCTGCGGTCGCAAGTTGCATAAGCTGACCAGCCGAGGCTGGCGAAATCATCTAGTATTTTGACCTCTATCGAGTGGCTGCCTTCCGGAAGAGCAACTTGGTGGACATCTGAAGTTTCGGAACTCCACACCATAAATTCCAAGAGCGGTGGGGTTCGCCCCATCAGCACATGGTGACCTCCGGCTTTCAGGCGCTCTCGTAGCTTCGCCTCCACTACGTCCGATCCCGAGTTTGCTGGCAATTCCAGCAGCACCCGAAGGCCTTCCATAAGATGCTCTTCTTGTGCCGCTCTCGTTCAGGCTGCAAAAGGGAAGCCCGCCAGTACGAGCGGTAGAGGCCCAGTGACTGGTCGATGACAGTTCCGACTGGACTTGCTCGACTCTCGTCGGGGCTGGAGCGGAATCTCTCGATCATGCAGTCTCGGATCGGCCGGTCTTTTTCTCCGAACTCAGAAGGTGGCACCTGCTCCAACAGAGCCACTGCTTCTACCGCATTGCCTTGGAGGGCGCGTCCGGATGCAGAGCGAAGCGCCTGCTCCGCGGCCTCTGTCGATTGCTGGGCCGTTGAAATCGTCAGGACGAGAGGAAGGAGGATAAACGGATGTATCACCATGGCCGCTGTTTACGCCAAGTTCCGTTCGGTGATCTTGAACACAATTGACTGTGAGCCAGACAGGCTGTTCAACTTCACAGAAACAACCACCGCCACATAACCTGCTTGTGAGGCTTTCGCTGAGCACGGAGCGGGGCACCCGCGCAGCGGAGTTCTATAAGCGCGCAGGTAGGCGCTAGAGGCAGGCCTCGAGGTACGGCTGGTCGAAGCCGAACTGCTTGGCCTTCTCCAGAGTGTACGGTCGCAGGCCCATCGATCGGTACTCGCCGAGGATCTTGCCGTCCGCGCCCTCGTCGAGATATTCGAATTTGAACAGCTCCTGGGTGACGATGACGTCGCCTTCCATGCCGATTACCTCGGTGATGTTGGTGGTTCGGCGCGAGCCGTCGCGAAGACGCTTGACCTGGACGATGAGGTCGACCGAGTCGGCGATTTGGCGGCTGATCGCCTCCTTCGGGATCTTGATGTCCGACATCATCACCATGTTCTCCATTCGCGCGAGGCATTCGCGCGGGGAGTTTGAGTGAAGCGTCGCCATCGAGCCGTCGTGGCCGGTGTTCATCGCCGCGAGCAGGTCAAAGCACTCTGACCCACGAATCTCGCCCAGAATGATCCGGTCGGGACGCATACGCAAAGCGTTGATGACGAGGTCGCGGATGGAAATCGCGCCCTGGCCCTCGAGGTTCGCGGGGCGGGTTTCCAGCGGCAGCCAGTGCGGCTGTTGAAGGCGAAGCTCGGCCGCGTCCTCGATCGTGATCACGCGCTCGCCCGGGTCGATCATCTTCGATAAAGCGTTGAGCATCGTCGTCTTGCCCGATCCGGTGCCGCCCGAGATGATGACGTTCATTCGCGCAGCGCCGGCGATCTTCAGGACCGTTCCCATCTTCTCGGACATCGATCCAAAGCCGCGCATCATGTCCATGGTGATTGGCTTTTCGGAGAATTTACGGATCGAGATGGCGGTGCCGCGAAGCGAGAGCGGCGGGATGATGACGTTGACCCGGCTTCCGTCCTGGAGGCGGGCGTCGGCGAGCGGCGTCGTTTGGTCGACTCGGCGGCCGACCTTGTTGACGATCCGCTGGGCGATCTGGAACAGATGCTCCTCGTCGCGGAACTGGACCTGGGCGAGCTCGAGCTTGCCCTGGCGCTCGACGAAGCACTGGTCGGGGCCGTTGACCATGATGTCGGAAATGTTCGGATCGGCGAGCAATTCCTCGAGCGGTCCGAGGCCGAGAAGCTCGTCGACGAGGACTTTCTCGAGGGCAAACTGCTCGCGGCGGTTAAGAGTGATCTTCAATTCGGCAAGAACCTCGCCGATGATTGGCCGAAATTCCTCGGCGAGCTCGTCCTTGGTGAGGGTTGCCGCGGCTTCCGGATCGACGCGCTCCAGCAAACGGGGGAGCACCTGCTCCTTGATCTTGTGAACCGAAGCTTCGAAGCCCTCCTGCTTGCTGCTTGCGGCCGCTCCACTCGCATTCTGGCGGGTGTTGAGCCGGTCCATCGCACCGCCAGGGATCGGCGGCTCCGCGCCGTCGTCGGGAATTTCGAGATCCTCGACAGGCGGGAATTGCTCGCCTTCACCCGGCTCCGACGCGGCGGCTGCACCGGGGCCGCCCTTCATCGGTTTCGCGACTCCAAAGCTCGGCCGCTGCCCGGCTTTCAGGCTTCCACGATTGCCGAATGCGTTCATTCCAACCCCGATCCGATTCGTCCACGGAAACGGTGGTCGGGATAGGCGCGAATGTTTTAGGAAAAGCTAACCGCGTTTATTTTATCGCAGCGGGCGCCGAGGCCTGGTCGCCGGCTTTTTCCGCCAGAATCGTGAGGCCGTTGACGCCGACCTCGGCAAAGCCGCCGCTCACCGGGATTCGCTCGGGCTGGGAGCCGGCGGTGCGATAGACCGCGATTTCGTCGCCGTCCTTCAGGACCGTCATGTAAGGCGCGTGCCCGGCGAGGATTCCGGACTGGCCCTCGGTGCCGGGTACGACGACCATGTGGACGTCCTCCGACATCACCAGCTTTTCCGGAGTGACGAGCTCGAAATGCAGGTCGGCCACCGGCGCTACGCCTCGTCGGCCATTTTCTCGGCCTTGGCCTGCGCCTCGTCGATTCCGCCGACCATGTAGAAAGCCGATTCCGGCAAATGGTCATATTCGCCGTTCACGACCGCCTTGAATGAGGCGACAGTGTCTTCGACCTGGACGAACTTGCCGGGGATGCCGGTGAACACTTCGGCGACGTGGAACGGCTGGCTCAGGAAGCGCTGGATCTTGCGCGCCCTGCTAACGGTCAGCTTCTGCTCTTCGGACAGTTCGTCCATGCCCAGGATGGCGATTATGTCCTGCAGCGACTTGTAGCCCTGAAGGGTCTCCTGGACCTTGCGGGCGACCTCGTAATGCTCCTGACCGACGATGGCGGCGGTCAGCACCCGGCTGGTCGAATCGAGCGGGTCGACGGCGGGATAGATGCCGAGCTCCGAGATCGCGCGGTTCAGAACTGTCGTTGCATCGAGGTGGGCGAAGGAGGTCGCCGGCGCCGGGTCGGTAAGGTCGTCGGCCGGAACGTAGATCGCCTGCACCGAGGTGATCGAGCCCTTGTTGGTCGAGGTGATCCGCTCCTGCAGGGCGCCCATGTCGGTGGCGAGCGTCGGCTGGTAGCCAACGGCCGAAGGAATTCGGCCGAGCAGCGCCGACACTTCCGAGCCGGCCTGGGTGAAGCGGAAGATGTTGTCGACGAAGAACAGGACATCCTGGCCTTCGACGTCGCGGAAATATTCGGCGAGCGTGAGGCCGGTCAGCCCGACCCGCGCGCGGGCGCCCGGCGGCTCGTTCATCTGGCCATAGACCAGCGCCACCTTGGACCCTTCCGAAATTGCGTTGCCGTCCTTGTCCTTGGCGATGACTCCCGCGTCGAGGAACTCGTGATAGAGGTCGTTGCCCTCGCGGGTGCGCTCGCCG
Organism: Sphingomicrobium sp.; assembly: GCA_051000635.1. Taxonomy (GTDB): domain Bacteria; phylum Pseudomonadota; class Alphaproteobacteria; order Sphingomonadales; family Sphingomonadaceae; genus Sphingomicrobium. The sequence goes on from JBPCOC010000060.1 coordinate 3,675, forward strand.
ACGCCGGCGAACACCGATGTTCCGCCGTGGCCCTTGGCGATATTGTTGATCAGCTCCTGGATGAGCACGGTCTTGCCGACTCCAGCGCCGCCGAACAGTCCGATCTTTCCGCCCTTCGAATATGGCGCGAGCAGGTCGATCACCTTGATCCCGGTGACCAGGATCGACGTTTCGGTCGACTGGTCGACGAAGTCCGGCGCTTCCCTGTGGATCGGCATCTTGCTGTCGCTGCCGACCGGGCCGAGCTCGTCGATCGGCTCGCCGACGACGTTCATGATCCGGCCGAGCGTCTTGGGCCCCACCGGCACCTCGATCTGGGAGCCGGTCGCCCGGACCTCCTGACCGCGGGTGAGGCCCTCGGTCGCATCCATCGCGATCGTTCGGACCACGTTCTCGCCGAGGTGCTGCGCGACCTCGAGGACCAGGCGGTTGCCGTGGTTGTCGGTCTCGAGCGCCGCGAGGATCGGCGGAAGCTCGCCCTCGAACGACACGTCGACGACGGCGCCGATCACCTGCGCGATCCGGCCGGTGAGATTGTGCGTCTGCACCGGCGCTTTCGGCTTCTCGGCGGCGCCGGCGGCTTTCCTCGTGCGGGGCTTGGTTTTAGCGGCGGTGGCCATGGTTACTCGTCCTCTTTGGAAACTCTAGAGCGCTTCGGCGCCGGAAATGATTTCGACCAGCTCGGTCGTGATCGCCGCCTGGCGGGTCCGGTTGTACTTGATCGTTAGGCGGTTGATCATGTCGCCGGCGTTTCGGGTCGCATTGTCCATCGCGGTCATCTGCGATCCGTAGAAGCCGGCCTGGTTCTCGAGCAGGGCGCGATACACCTGCACCGCGATATTGCGTGGCAGCAAAGCGGACAGGATTTCCTCCTCGTCCGGCTCATATTCGACCATCGCATTGCCCGACGCGCCCTTGTCCACGGACTCCTCGGACCCGCCGGCCGGGTGGACCGGGATGATCTGCTCGACCGTCGGCTCCTGGACCAAGGTCGACTTGAAATTCGCGTAGGCGAGGTGGGCGACGTCGAACCGGCCACTCTCGAAGCGGTCGATGACCTCGTCGGCGATCGCCTGGGCATGTTCATAGCCCGGCGCCTTCATCTCGCTGCTGTCGTACTGGCCGACGATCGCTTTGGGATAGACCCTCTGGAGCACCGGGCGGCCCTTTCGGCCCACCAGGTAGAAATGGACGGTCTTGCCGTCCTTGATCAGCGCGTCGGCCTTGCGCCGCGCCGCCCGAACAATGTTGCTGTTGAATGCGCCGGCAAGGCCGCGGTCGCTGGTAACGACGACGATCAAATGGGTTTCGTCGCTTCCCGTTCCGGCGAGAAGCTTGGGGCTCTGCGGCCCCACCGTCACCCGGCTGGCGATCGATTCGACGACGTCGCGCATCCGCTTCGAATAGGGGCGGGCGGCTTTTGCATTCTGCTGGGCGCGCCGAAGCTTCGACGCCGCCACCATGTTGAGCGCCTTGGTGATCTTCTGCGTCGACTTGACCGAGCCGATGCGATCTTTGAGGGCCTTGAGGCTCGCCATCTTATCCGAACGTCTTCCCGAACTCGGTCAGAGCGTCCTTGAGCTTCGCTTCGGTATCGTCGTCGAGCTGCTTGGTCTCGCGGATCGTCTTGAGGATGTCGCCATGCTCGGAGCGCAAATAGCTCAGCATCCCGGCCTCGTAGCGAGTGACGTCGCCGACCTCGATCTTGTCGATGAAGCCTTTCGTCCCGGCGAAGATCGACGCGACCTGCTCCTCGACGGGCATCGGGGCGAACTGCGGCTGCTTCAGCAGCTCCGTCAGCCGGGCGCCGCGCGCAAGCAGGCGTTGGGTCGCCGCATCGAGGTCGGAGCCGAACTGCGCGAACGCGGCCATTTCGCGGTATTGCGCGAGCTCCAGCTTGATCGAGCCGGCGACCTTTTTCATCGCCTTGGTCTGGGCAGCCGACCCGACCCGGCTCACCGAAAGGCCGACGTTGATCGCCGGCCGGACGCCCTGGTAGAACAGGTCGGTCTCGAGGAATATCTGGCCGTCGGTGATCGAGATCACGTTGGTCGGAATGTAGGCCGACACGTCGCCCGCCTGCGTTTCGATGATCGGAAGCGCGGTCAGCGATCCCGCGCCATTGTCGTCGTTCATCTTGGCGGCGCGCTCGAGAAGGCGGCTGTGAAGGTAGAAGACGTCGCCCGGATAGGCTTCGCGGCCCGGCGGCCGGCGAAGCAGAAGCGACATCTGGCGGTAGGCGACCGCCTGCTTCGACAGATCGTCATAGACAATGACCG
>JBPCOC010000072.1:0-25360 GCA_051000635.1 Sphingomicrobium sp.
GTTCCATATCGTGATGGCGCTCCGCAACACCGGCCAGGACTTCTCTTCGCGGATGATCGCCGCCGAGGCGCTCGCCCGGACGTGACCGAGGCCGACCAAGCGCTGGTCGACCGCTTTCTCGACATGCTTGCAGCCGAGGCAGGGGCATCGCAAAACACGCTTGCTGCCTACCGCAACGATCTTGAAAAGGCCGCGGCCGATCTTGGCGGAGAACTCGGAACGGCCGACACTGTCGCTCTCTCCCGCCTCGGGCAGCGCTGGTCGTCGCTGGCCGCCTCGACGGTCGCTCGCCGCTCGTCGGCGCTTCGCCGTTTCTACCGCTTCCTCGTCGATGACGGGCTTCGAAGCGACGATCCGTCCGCCTCGCTCCCGAAGCCGAGGCTCCAGCGGCCGCTTCCGCGAGTGCTCTCGGAGCCCGACGTCGAGGCGATCTTCGAAGCCGCCGGCGCCAAGGCCGCGAGCGGCGAGCCGCTTGCGCTTCGCAACCTCACGCTTCTGGAGCTTTTGTACGGCTCCGGGCTGAGGGCAAGCGAAGTCATCTCCCTGCCAAGGGGCGCGGTGCGCCAGGGCCAGCCGTTCCTGATCCTTCGCGGCAAGGGGGCTAAGGAGCGGCTGGTGCCGATTTCGAGCCGGGCCGAAGCAGCGGTCCGGGACTGGCTCGAAAATGTCCCGGCCTCGAGCCAATGGCTCTTCCCTGGCGGACGCAAGCACATCAGCCGGATGCGCCTGTTCCAGCTGGTGCGGCAGATGGCCGCTGATGCCGGAATCGCGCCGGACCGGATCAGCCCGCACGTGCTTCGCCACGCCTTCGCCACGCATCTTCTCTCCGGCGGCGCCGACCTTCGAGTCCTGCAGGCGCTGCTCGGCCATGCCGACATCGCGACGACCCAGATTTACACCCATGTCGATGCCGCCCGGCTCGTCAAACTCGTCAACGAGCGGCACCCGCTCGCTGACGGTCGTCGTTGACGCTGCGCTCAGCCCCGCTTACCCGCCGCTGCCAATGCGTACCTATCTGGATTTTGAGAAGCCGATCGCGGAGCTCGAGGCGCGCGTGCGCGATCTCAAGGAAACGGCCGGCACCGGCGAGATCGACATTCAGTCCGAGGTCGACAAGCTCGAGGCCAAGGCAGCGAAGCTTCTTAACGACACTTATTCGAAGCTGTCGGCGTGGCAGAAGGCGCAGGTCGCCCGGCACCCGGACCGACCGCACTACAAGGATTATGTCGCCGGGATCGCCGACGAGTTCATTCCGCTCGCCGGCGACCGGTCGTTCGCCGAGGATCCGGCGATCGTCGGCGGTTTCGCCCGGATCGAGGGCCGCCGGGTGATGCTGATCGGGCACGAGAAGGGCGCCGACACCGAATCGCGGCTCAGGCACAATTTCGGGATGGCCAAGCCGGAGGGCTACCGGAAGGCGATCCGGCTGATGCGGCTCGCAGACCGTTTCGGGCTTCCGGTAATTACCCTCGTCGATACGCCGGGGGCCTTTCCCGGAGTGGAGGCCGAAGAGCGCGGCCAGGCGGAAGCGATCGCTCGCTGCACCGAGGAGTGCCTTCAGGTGAAGGTACCGATCATCGCCGCGATCGTCGGCGAAGGCGGCTCGGGAGGTGCGGTCGCCATCGCCACCGCCAACCGGGTGCTGATGTTCGAGCATGCCGTCTATTCGGTGATCTCGCCCGAAGGCTGCGCGTCGATTCTTTGGCGGACCGCCGACAGGGCCGCCGATGCCGCCGAAGCGATGCGGATTACCGCCAATGATCTCCAGGCGCTCGGAATCGTCGACCGGATCGTTCCCGAACCGATCGGCGGAGCCCATCGCGACGTGATTGCCGCTACGGCAATTCTCAAGTCGGCGATCCTCGAGGAGCTCGACGGCTGCTCGGCGATGAAGCCCAAGCAATTGCTCGAGCAGCGAAGGGCGAAGTTCCTGGCGATCGGCTGAGTTCGGTCAGGAACTTGCGCCAGTCATCTGTCGTTCAAATCCGCAGCGTACTTTCCCCATAAACCACGCGAGAGGAGCGATGCGAAAAGCGCTGCTGTTATTTTCTGCCGCCACTCTGGCGCTGTCGCCGTCGGCGGTGCCGGCGCAATATGCGGGGCAATATGCGGGGCAATATCCGGGGCAATATCCGGCGCGAACGCTGGACCCGCGTCGGGTCGCCGAGGCGCAGCGTGAGCATCCCCAGCTCGTCCAGGAATATGGAGGCGCCGAGACCGGACCTCGCGGGGCCTATGTCAGCGCCATCGGACATCGGCTCGGTGCCCGGTCGGGCCTGGCGAACCCGGCGGCCGCCTATCGTTTCACCTTGCTCAATTCCGCGGTCGAGAATGCGTTCGCCGTGCCTGGCGGCCACATCTACGTGACTCGCCAGCTGATGGCCCTGGCGAACGATGAGTCGGAGCTCGCCTTCGCAATCGCCCACGAGATCGGGCACGTGGCCGCCGGCCATTCGCAGGCCCGCGAGCAGGTCGCTCGGCGCAACACTATCGGCGGAGTGCTCGGGGCGATCCTCGGAAGCGTGATGGGCGGCGGCTTCGGCAACGTCATATCGCAAATGTCCGCGCAGAGGGCAAAGCTTCAGACGCTGAGCTTCTCCCGCGCACAGGAATATGAATCCGATACGCTCGGAATGCGCTACATGGTTGCGGCCGGCTACGATCCGGTCGGCGCTCCGGGCATCCTTGCGGCGCTGACCCGCAACAGCGCGCTCCAGGCGCGAGTGCACGGCCGCGACAATCGCCAGCTTCCCGAATGGGCGCTTACTCACCCGCTGAGCGAGAACCGGATGCAGCGCGCCGCGGCTGCCGCCCAATCGAGCGGCCGTCTCGGCACCGGCGTTCGCAATCGTGACCAGTATCTCAACCAGCTCGAAGGGGTGTTCGTCGACGACGACCCGGAGCAGGGTGTGATCGACGGGCGAACCTTCACCCATCCCGACCTTCGGATCTACTTCGCCGTTCCGGTCGGATATCTGATGCAGAATAGCACTCGCGCGGTAACCATCAAGGGCTCGGGCGGACAGGCGCAATTCGGCGGCGGCCGCTACAACGGCTCGCTCGAGAATTACATCCATGCGGCCGTGCAAGAACTCGCCGGGAATCGCCGGCTCGCGGTCCCGCCGCCGCAAAGGACGACGATCAACGGCATTCCGGCGGCCTATACAATCACCCGCGCCAATACCTCGTCGGGAGTCCTCGACGTCAGCGTGATTGCCTACCAGTGGGCCCCCGGCACGATCTATCATTTCGTGATGCTGACCCCGGGCGGCAGCGGGATGGGGCCGTTTGCGCCGATGGTGAATTCGATCCGCCAGATCACGCCCGCCGAAGCGGCTGCAATTCGTCCGCGGGTCATTGACGTGGTGACGGTTGCGGCCGGCGACACGGTGCAGTCGCTAGCAAACCGGATGGCCTATCGCGATTTCAAGGTCGACCGGTTCCTGGCGCTGAACGGCCTTGCACCCAATGCCCGGCTGGCGCCCGGCCAGAAGGTCAAGCTCGTCGTCTACGGAGAGCGCCGCAGTTGAGCCTAAGTGGCGTTCGCGATTTCGCTGCCGATGTCGGTCCACATTCCGCCGGCGCCGCCGCCGAGCATTGACAGACCGCCGATCATCGAGAGCGCAATCAGCGCTGCGATCAACCCATATTCGATCGCGGTTGCACCCCGTTCGTCGGCGAGCAGCCTGCGCAAAGTCCGTCGGATAGCGTCCAAGCCACCCTCCTCTGGTCCACGTCCACGCTTACGGTTGTAAAAGCTCCGGGTTAACAAGTTTGTGGAGAGGTGCGGTTAACGCCCTCTCACCCATTTCATCCGCGGTCATCTTCCGGCTGGAGTCCAGGCGGCGAAGTGCAGGAGCTCGAAAGTCTCGGTCGTTCTCGAATCGACGGCGCCGCTCTCGAACTCGCGTATCGCCGCAGCGAAGGCCTCGCGAGCCATCGGCACTCGTGAGCGCGCGTTCAGGATGTTGGTAACGCCCATGCCTCTCAGATCGGCAATCAGCTGCCGAAACCCGCGATAGGCGACCCGGACCCGTTCGACGTCGACGACCGGCATGACCAGGCCCGAGGCGGTCAGCAGCTGCGCCAGTGCCGAAGGTTCGACTCGCGGGTGAATGTGCGGCGAGGCAAGGCCAGTCACCAAGTCGGCGGCACGCATTGCCTGGCGCAGCCGGGGAAGGGTCTGGCCTCCTGACATTGCCCCGATGAGCAGTGAATCGGGCTTCAGCGCAAAGCGCAGTCGAAGAAGTGCGCCTGGAAGATCGTTTACAGTGTCGAGCGTCCCTATGGCGATGCAAAGGTCGAAGCTTGCGGGCTCGAGATCGAGATCGTCCTCGATCGCCTGCACTCCGTCTGCCGCCCTCGCAAAAGCTGCCCCGGGGTCGAGAACGGTCACACTTCCCGCGATTTCGGCGACACAGTCCGCCCATTCCGGATCGGGCACGCCGATCAGGAGTGCGGAAGAAAAGCGGTGCTTGATGTCCGCCATCCGGTCGACGATTTCGTCGAACGCGCGCTCGTACAGGAACAGCACCGGGCCCGACCGGAAAGCGCGGTCGCGCCTTAGCGCTCGGGCGTTCATGTCGAAAAGCTCTGCCGGCATTGAGGCGCTTGTGCGCTGGCGGGACGTGCGCGACAAGCAGGCGATGCAGCTCATAAGCGCCGCTCCGAGGCTGTTCCGTCCAGTGCTCGATTTCGCGCTTCCGCCGCGTTGCGGCGGCTGCGGGACGATCGTCGACGATGTCGACAGCTTTTGCGCCGATTGCTGGCGCAAGCTCGAATTCCTCGGCCCCGCCGGCTGCACGCGCTGCGGATTGCCCCTGAGGGCGACCGACATCGAAACCTGCGCCGTCTGCCTGGCGAAGCCGCCGCGGCTCGACCGGATCCGGGCCGCCGTCGCTTATGACGACATCAGCCGCTCGATCGCCATGCGCCTGAAGTACGGCCGCAAAGTCGCGCTTGCGCGGACGATGTCGCGATACATGCAGCCGCTGGTCGGGGAATTGCCGCCGCAAGCGCTTCTGGTGCCGGTCCCGCTTCACCGCGTGAGGCTGTGGTCGCGCGGGTTCAACCAGTCGGCGATCATCGCCCGGGAATTGTCGCGGCGGACCGGCCTTGCCGTGGCGGTCGATGCGCTTCGAAGGACAAGGCGAACGCCGCCGCTCAAGGGTCTGAACCTGCGCCAGCGCCGGCGGACCGTCGCCGGTGCGTTTCGCGCCGGTCCGGGCGCGGAGCTTCGCGGCCGCACCATCGTTCTCGTCGACGATGTGCTGACCACCGGGAGCACCGCCAACGCCTGCGCGCGAGTCCTCAAGAGGGCAGGGGCGGCGCGGGTCGACCTGATCTGCTGGGCTCGCGTCGTGAGGCCGTCCGAGCTCAACGTATGACAAGGATTTGGACGAAAGTGGCGAGTGTTGAAATCTACACCAAGACCTTGTGCGGCTATTGCTGGCGCGCTCGCGAGCTGCTCGAGGCCAAGGGTATCGAGTTCGAGGAATATGTGATCGACGGCGGCGGCCCAAAGCGCGACGAGATGATCCAGCGCGCCGGCGGCCGGACCACCGTCCCGCAGATTTTCATCGACGGGCTCCACGTCGGCGGCTGCACCGATCTGCTCGTTCTCGAGCGCGATGGCAGGCTCGGCGAGCTCCTCGGCGTGTCATGACCAGGATCGCGATCTTCCAGTCCCGGACCGGGATCGACCCGGCCGCCAACGCCAGGGCGCTGGTCGGCGCGATCGAGAAGGCGGCGGAGGGCGGCGCCCAGATTCTGTTCACCCCCGAAATGTCGGGGCTGCTCGACCGCGATACCGAGCGGGCGAGGCGCAACATCCGACCGGCCGAGGATGATGAAGCGCTCGCCGCCTGCCGCGAGGCGGCGCGGCACAATTCGATCTGGGTGCACCTCGGCTCGCTCGCCGTCGCCGCCGACCAGGGCAAGTTCGCCAACAGGGGCTTCGTCATCGATTCCGGCGGCGAAATTCGCGCGGCTTACGACAAGATCCATTTGTTCGACGTCGATCTTCCGACTGGCGAGAGTTGGCGCGAATCCGCCGTTTATGTCGGCGGTTCCGACGCGGTCGTGGTCGACGGCACTCCGGTCGGAAGGCTCGGCCTCACCATCTGCTACGATTTGCGGTTCCCGGCGCTGTTCGAGCGCCTGACCGGAGCCGGGGCGAAGGTGATTGCCGTTCCCGCCGCTTTCACGGTTCCGACCGGCCGAGCCCATTGGGAGGTGCTTCTTCGCGCCCGGGCCATCGAAGCGGGCGTATTCGTTGTCGCCGCCGCCCAGTGCGGCAACCACGAGGACGGGCGCCAGACTTATGGCCATTCCTTGCTTGTCGATCCGTGGGGCGAGATAAAGCTCGACATGGGCGAGGCTGTCGGAGTCGAGTTCGCCAACGTCGACCTCGCGAAGGTCGCGGAGGTGCGCAGCCGCATTCCGGCGATCGACCACCGCCGGCCGGTCGGCGAAGTGACTTCGCCATGATTGTCTTCGACCTTCGGTGCGAGGACAGCGGCGACGTCTTCGAGGCCTGGTTCCGCTCCGGCGCCGATTTCGACGAGCAGTCGGCCCGCGGGCTGGTCGAATGCCCGATGTGCGGCTCGACCAGTGTCGCCAAGGCGCCGATGGCTCCGCGAGTTCCGCGCAAATCGGCGGTCGAGACGTCGCCGCTTGCGCGGCTCGCCGCACTGCAGGCTGCAATCCTCGAGGATTCGGAATGGGTCGGCGAGCGCTTCGCGGCCGAGGCGCGCTCGATGCACCTTGGCGAAATCGATCCGCGGCCGGTCCACGGCAGTGCGACGGCTGCCGAAGCGAAGTCGCTGATCGACGACGGCGTTCCGGTCGCCCCGCTTCCGCTTGCCGTGGTCCCGCCCAGCCAAGTGAATTGAAGAACTCTCCCCCAATCCCTATTCACGAAGCAGGCCGACCCCGTAGCTCAGCAGGATAGAGCATCAGATTCCTAATCTGAGGGCCACAGGTTCGAATCCTGTCGGGGTCGCCACGCAGCGGGCCGCTCTCCTGGGGGAGCGGCCCGGTGCGTTGTTGACCCCATGCAGGGTCGAACCTTGTTCGGAGTCGGAGCGAAGCGGAGACGAACGAGGCCGAAGGCCGAGGACAATCCTGTCGGGGTCGCCACGCAGCGGGTCGCCTCCCTCGTGGAGGGCGTCCCGATCCGTCGTGACCTCATGCTGGCCCAAGCTGCGCCAGAGTCTGCAATGGGAGGAAAGCGGACACTACGAACAGCATCGCTCAGGATGCGCGAGCCGGTCTCTGGCCACCGTAGGTGCCAAGTCGCCAGAGCCATTCCATCGGGCCTTGCTCGAAGTGCGCCAGCCAGAAACGCGAAAGCAGAACCTGCGTCGTAAAGACTGCAGCTACAATCGCGTAGAGGGTCCAGGCCGGAACGTGGCCGATCAGCCCGAAGCCGACGCCGTAGAAGATGGCAATCGCGAACAGTGACTGGAGAAGATAATTCGTAAGCGCCATCCGTCCCGCCGATGAGAAAACTCGAAGTGCCGGCGCCGCTGACGGCCAAAGAAGCGCGAAGGTGGCCGCATAGGCGAGGCCGAGAGGGACCACTCCAACGGCATAAAGCACCGTAGCCAGCAGCCCGTCCGTGAAATTGTCCTGTGACAATCCGCCGATCGCCGCATAGCCGGCATTCGCGGGCAGGCCGACGAGGAAACCGATCAACGCTACTGATCGCAGCAGGGCCCTGTTCCCCAGGAGCTCGCCTGCGACTAGCCGCCGACCGGCCCAGACACCGATCAGCATGACTCCAAGCACTTTGGGAATGCGCCACGATTCAAAGAAGACCCCGAGCCGATAGGGCGGTCCACTGAGCACCCACGCGAAGAAGGAGGGCCAATCCTCCCGCTGGCGCCATTCTATGCCAATGTTGGTCCCCTCGATGCCTCCCATGGCCACGAACATTCTCTCGCCGAGCCCGTACAAACCGAACGTCGGGGGAATGCCTGCCGCGTGGACCACTGCGTAGCCGGCCACGGGCAGGAGAATCAGAATCGCGGCGGCGAGCAGCAGCCGCCTTTCCGACCACGGACGAAAGAACGGGAGAGTGAATCCAAGCAGAGCATAGAGCGCGAGGATGTCGCCCTCCCAGATCAGGGTCATGTGGACGATTCCGATTCCCAGCAGCACCAGAAGGCGCCTGCGGAAGGTGGCTATGCCGTCCGCTCCCCGGTTTTCCAGTCGCGAAAGTTGAAGGGCGAAGCCCAGGCCGAAGAGGAACGAAAAGATTGTGTAAAACTTCCCCTCGACCAGCATCGTGTTCAGGAAGATCGACCAGAAAGCCCAAGCCTGGCCGGCAAGCGCGACCCGCGCGGGCTCGCCCATCTCCGCCCAGCCCGAAAAACCCACGTAGTTCGCGAGCAATATGCCCAAGAGCGCGAAACCGCGGAGCGCATCGAGAATGTCAATACGGTCCCGCGCTGCAGTGGCGGCCTGGTTCTGGGCCATCGCGTTACCCCTGCCGCATGGTTTCACTTTCGGATTGGCCAAGCAAACCGCAAACGAATGGCCGGTCCCGCCATAGTTTTCCACCTGTCGGCGATGTCCGCAATGGGTGGAAAGCGGACGCTAGCGGCGGCAGTGCCTCAGCCTATCTGCCAGCTTCGCTATCTATGCTGACCTGAGCTTCTTCTTCCCTCGGAACCTTTGGTTCACCACCACCGATGTTCAACATCCTAAGTTCTTTGATGATCTCAACGAGCGACATGCGAAGCAGACCGAGTTGGACTGCGACAACAACGAAGCCGAGGATGACAATTGCTGTGAGCATAATTTCCATCTAGCCCTGCCTCCATTCATCAGGCTTTCTGCTTGGCCAGCTGCCGCCAGAGGCATTAAGCTGTGTCAGGCAGCAGCGTCGATCCGCTTTTGCGCCCAAGGCGGTTCCCCGAACCAGCGTTAGTCTCGTTCGGGGATCGTGTCACCGTACGCTTTTCGCGCATCAGTCCCGCCGTAGGTAACTGACGCAACCGGCTCTCTAACAGAGGGTGAGGAGGCCCGTCTAAAGACCTCGACTTTTAGAACGCTGGTCTGCCGGCCAAATCGAATGCTAAGGGCCACCCGGTTTTTGAATGAGTGCTGCGGCTCCCGGTCTGTGGGTTCCTGATCCGGGGGACAAGGGGTCAAACCTTGTCGGGACCGCCGCTTTTTGAGGGGAGCGACATGGACTCGAGCCGCACCGGCCACTGGGCCGACCGCTTCTTTATCGAGCATCCGCGAAGCTTGGGAATGAGCTGGGCCCGGCACGGAATCGGAGCGGCGAAGATCGGCGTCGAGCTCATCGCTGTCGGCGTCGCCTGCCTCGTCCATGCGGTCGTCCCGGGCTGGTTCACTCAGACCGCCGGCAGGACGATCACCCGGATGCATTCGGAAATCGTCAGCCGGAAGGCCGGCGCGGACAATCCGGACGGCTGGCCGGATTACGAGATTTGACGGGGAGCAAGGAATGAGCCCGACGCCCGACGACGGCGACCTGTACGGCTCGCCGCCGCACATCGACGTTCCCGAAGACGTCAAGGACGCGGTCCGCACACTGATTCGCTGGGCGGGCGACGATCCCGACCGCGAAGGGCTGCTCGCCACCCCCGAGCGAGTCGCCCGCGCCTGGGCCGAATATTCGCGCGGCTATGAGGACGATCCGGCAATCCACCTCAGCCGCACCTTCCACGAGGTCGGAGGCTATGACGAGATCGTCCTTTTGAAGGACATCCCGTTTCAGTCGCATTGCGAGCATCACATGGCGCCGATCATCGGCAAGGCGGCGATCGCTTATCTGCCGCGCGACAAGGTGGTCGGGATCAGCAAGCTCGCCCGCGTACTCCACGGTTATTCGCGGCGGCTTCAGGTGCAGGAGCGGCTGACCGCCCAGGTCGCCGACTGCATCTGGGAGCATCTCGACCCCAAGGCGGTGGCGGTGGTGATCGAGGCCAGCCATTCGTGCATGACCGCGCGCGGGGTGAACACGCCCGGAGTGATGATGACCACCAGCCGGATGATGGGCACCTTCCGCGAAGACGAGCGCAGCCGGCGGGAAGTCCTCGCCCTCATGGGCTACTAGGCGGCGCGCCGCCGGTCGATTTTGCCGTGGAGAGCGAAGAGCCGCGCGCTAACAACAGGTCCGGTTTTCCGCTGCGGCGCCACAAGTCCGGTTGAGTTTCCACGGCCCCCGATTAGGGTCGGAAACGATGCGCCAATATCTCGACCTTCTGCAGACAATCCTCGACGAAGGCGTGGAGCAGCCGGACCGCACCGGCACCGGGACGCTGACCTGGTTCGGCGCGCAGATGCGCTTCGACCTGCAGAAGGGCTTCCCGCTCCTCACTACCAAGAAGCTTCACCTGCGCTCGATCATCGTCGAATTGCTGTGGTTCCTTCGCGGCGACACCAACATCGCCTGGCTCAAGGACCGCAACGTCCGCATCTGGGACGAATGGGCGGACGAGAGCGGCGACCTGGGGCCCGTCTACGGCAAGCAATGGCGCGACTGGGAGACCAGCGACCGCCGCCACATCGACCAAATCGCCAATCTCATCGACCTGATCAAGCGCGACCCGTCGTCGCGGCGGCAGATCGTCACCGCCTGGAACCCCGGCGAAATTCACAAAATGGCGCTCGCCCCGTGCCATTGCCTGTTCCAGACCCAGGTCGCGGCCGGGCGGCTCAACCTCCAGCTCTACCAGCGCAGCGCCGACATGTTCCTCGGCGTGCCCTTCAATATCGCCAGCTATTCGCTGCTCACCCACATGCTTGCGCGCGAGTGCGGGCTTCAGCCCGGAGTGTTCGTCTGGGCCGGGGGCGACTGCCACATTTATTCCAACCATATGGAGCAGGTGCGGCTTCAGCTTAGCCGCGATCCGCGGCCGCTTCCGCAACTGGTGCTCAAGGACCGCGGCCAGGCGATCGACAGCTACGAGCCCGAGGATTTCGCGTTCGAAAATTACGATCCCCACCCGCACATCTCCGCACCGGTCGCGGTGTGACGAGCGGGAATTACGTTGGCGGAATGAACTCTGCAGCTTATTCGGCGTTCAATCCCACGGCAGTAGGAGAATGACGATGTTACGAATGATGATTACCGGCGCGCTCGTTGGCGGCACACTTCTCATCGCGGCGTGCAACACGGTCCGCGGTGCCGGCGAGGACGTTCAGTCGGTCGCGAACTGCACTCAGGACATGATCAACCGCGGCGAGTGCTGAGCTGCTGAGCTAGCGCTCGACACGAAAAAGAGCCCCGCCAGTTTGCAGCTGGCGGGGCTTTTTGTTGTCCGCGCTCAGGTAGCCGTGCTCGCCTGTCCCCCGGACAGGCTGCGCCGGCTACTCCTTCAGATAGTCGCCAGCATCGGCGTCGAGCCCTTCGCCCGACGGCGCGACTTCGGCGAGAGGATCGGCGTTCACTGCCGCTTCCTCGCCCTGCGCCAGCTCGGCGGCATGCTCCTCAGCCGCGGTTTCCGCTGCGATCAGCGATTCCTGGAGCTTGCGCTGCTGCGCGCGCAGAGCCGCGTCGCGGGCAGTGGCAGTGACCCGAAGCCGGTTCATTCCGGCGCCGGTGCCTGCCGGGATCAGCCGGCCGACGATCACATTTTCCTTCAGGCCCTGGAGCGTGTCGACCTTGCCCTGAACCGAGGCCTCGGTGAGCACCCGAGTCGTCTCCTGGAACGATGCCGCGGAGATGAAGCTGCGAGTTTGGAGCGACGCCTTGGTGATTCCGAGAAGCACCGGCTTGCCTTCCGCACGCTTCTGCTTCTTCTCGAGCGTGGAGTTGATCTCATCCATCTCCTCGCGGTCGACCTGCTCGCCCGGAAGCAGAGTGGTGTCACCGCTTTCGGTGATCTCGACCTTCTGCAGCATCTGGCGGACGATCACCTCGATGTGCTTGTCGTTGATCTTCACGCCCTGGAGCCGGTAGACTTCCTGGATCTCGCTGACGAGATATTCGGCCAGCGCCTCCACCCCCAGCACCTCGAGGATGTCGTGCGGATCGGGTGAGCCGCCGACGAGATTGTCGCCGCGCTTCACATAATCGCCTTCCTGGACCTCGATCAGCTTGGCCTTGGGAATCAGATATTCGACCGGTTCGCCGCCGTCCTCCGGAATGATCCCGACCTTCCGCTTGGCCTTGTAGTCGCGAAGGAAGGTGACCTTGCCCGATACCTTGGCGATGATCGCGTTCTCCTTGGGCTTGCGGGCCTCGAACAGCTCGGCGACCCGCGGCAGGCCGCCGGTGATGTCGCGCGTTCGGGTCGCTTCGCGCGGAAGCCGGGCGACGACTTCGCCGCCCTCGAGCTTCTGCCCGTCCTCGACCGCGATGATCGCGCCCGCCGGAAGCCGGTAGACGCCGGCCTCCTTGGCCTTGGCTCCGGTCAGGGTCAGGCGCGGGTGCAAGGTGTCCTTTTTCGTCCGTCCAGTATCCTCGGTCACCACGCGCTGGGTGATTCCGGTCGATTCGTCGACCTGCTCGGTGAGCGTGCGCTGCTCGATCAAATCCTGGTACGCCACCGTTCCGCCGGTTTCGGTGATCACCGGGCTGAACGCCGGATCCCACTCGGCGATTCGGTCGCCGCGGCTGACGATATGACCGCCCTCGCACAACAAATGAGCGCCATAGGGGACCCGGTGGGTCGAAAGCTCGCGCCCGTCCATGTCGACGATCGCGATCTCGCCGGAACGCGACAGCGAGATATGCCGCCCGCGCGGGTCGAGGATCGTTAGCATGTCGCGAAGCTCGATCGTACCGTCGATCGGTGCCTCGAGGTTGGACTGTTCGTTGATCTGGGCCGCTCCGCCGATGTGGAAGGTCCGCATCGTCAGCTGCGTGCCAGGCTCGCCGATCGACTGGGCGGCGATGACTCCGACTGCCTCGCCGATGTTCACCGGCGTTCCTCGCGCAAGATCGCGGCCGTAGCATTTGGCGCACACTCCCTGCTTGGACGCACACACCAGCGGCGATCGGATCTTGATCCCCTGAAGGCCGATGTCCTCGATCTGCTGGACCATCGGCTCGTCAAGAAGGGTGCCTTCCGGGATGACGACCTTGTCAGTCTTCGGATCGGCGATGTCCTCGGCTGTGGTTCGGCCCAGCACCCGGTCGGCGAGCGAGGCGATAACCGAGCCGCCCTGGACGATCGCCCGCATCTCGAGAGCACGGTCGGTGCCGCAATCCTCTTCGATGATGACGGCGTCCTGGCTGACGTCGACGAGGCGGCGGGTCAGATAGCCCGAGTTCGCGGTCTTTAGCGCCGTGTCCGCCAGACCCTTGCGGGCGCCGTGGGTCGAGTTGAAATATTCGAGGACCGTCAGCCCCTCCTTGAAGTTGGAGATGATCGGGGTCTCGATGATCTCGCCCGACGGCTTCGCCATCAGGCCGCGCATTCCGGCCAGCTGCTTGATCTGCGCCTGGCTTCCACGAGCGCCCGAGTGGGCCATCATGTAGATCGAATTGACCGGCGCCTCGCGGCCGTCGTCCTGCTTGGGAGTCGCCGAGATTCCCTTCATCATCTCCGACGCGACCTGGTCGCCGCAACGCGACCAGGCGTCGATCACCTTGTTGTACTTTTCCTGCTGGGTGATCAGTCCGTCCTGATACTGCTGCTCGTAATCCTTCACCAGCGCCCGGGTCTCCTCGACCAGGGACTCCTTCTCGGCCGGGATGACCATGTCGTCCTTGCCGAACGAGATTCCGGCCGTGAACGCGTGACGGAAGCCCAATTGCATGATCGCGTCGGCGAACAGCACCGTCTCCTTCTGGCCGGTGTGGCGATAGACGATGTCGATGACGTCGCCGATCTCCTTCTTGGTGAGGAGCCGGTTGATGGTCTCGAACGGCACCTTGTGGCTCTTCGGCAGGGTCTCGCCGAGCAGCATCCGGCCGGCGGTGGTCTCGAACCGCTTCATGTAGGTGTTGCCGTCCTCGTCGGTCTGCGGGACCCGGCTGGTGATCTTCGTGTGAAGGGTCACCGCTCCGGCCGCCAGTGCCTGGTGAACTTCGGCCATGTCGGACAGAATCATGCCCTCGCCGGGCTCACCCTCCTTCTCGATCGACAGATAGTAGAGCCCGAGCACCATGTCCTGCGACGGCACGATGATCGGCTTTCCGTTCGCCGGCGACAGGATGTTGTTGGTGCTCATCATCAGCACCCGCGCTTCGAGCTGCGCCTCCAGGCTCAGCGGAACGTGGACCGCCATCTGGTCGCCGTCGAAGTCGGCGTTGAACGCGGCGCACACCAAAGGATGGAGCTGGATCGCCTTGCCCTCGATCAGCACCGGCTCGAACGCCTGGATTCCGAGGCGGTGGAGGGTCGGCGCGCGGTTGAGAAGGACCGGGTGCTCGCGAATGACTTCGTCGAGAATGTCCCAGACTTCCTTGCGCTCCTTCTCGACCCACTTCTTGGCCTGCTTGAGAGTCATGCTCAGGCCCTTGGCGTCGAGCCGCGAATAGATGAACGGCTTGAACAGCTCGAGCGCCATCTTCTTGGGCAGGCCGCACTGGTGGAGCTTGAGTTCCGGACCGGTGACGATGACCGAGCGGCCCGAATAATCGACCCGCTTTCCGAGTAAATTCTGCCGGAATCGGCCCTGCTTGCCCTTGAGCATGTCGGACAGGGACTTGAGCGGGCGCTTATTGGCGCCGGTAATGGTGCGGCCCCGGCGGCCGTTGTCGAACAAGGCATCGACCGCTTCCTGGAGCATCCGCTTCTCGTTGCGGACGATGATGTCCGGGGCGCGCAACTCCATCAGCCGCTTCAGCCGGTTGTTGCGGTTGATGACCCGGCGATAAAGGTCGTTGAGGTCGGAAGTCGCGAAGCGGCCGCCGTCCAGCGGCACCAGCGGGCGAAGCTCGGGCGGAATGACGGGAATGACGTCGAGGATCATCCATTCGGGCCGGTTGCCCGACTCAAGGAAGCTCTCGACGACCTTCAGCCTCTTGATGATCTTCTTGGGCTTGAGCTCCGACTTGGTCTCGGAAAGCTCCTTGAGCAGCGCGTCTTTCTCGGCCTGGAGGTCAAGGTCGATCAGCATCTGCTTGACGGCTTCGGCGCCGATCCCGGCCGAGAACGCGTCTTCGCCATATTCGTCCTGCGCCTCGAGAAGTTCGTCCTCGGTCAGCAGCTGGAGCCGCTCGAGCGGGGTCAGGCCCGGCTCGAGGACGACATAGCTTTCGAAATAGAGGACTCGCTCGAGCTGCTTGAGCTGGATGTCGAGCAGCAGCCCGATCCGGCTGGGCAAGCTCTTCAAAAACCAGATGTGAGCGACCGGAGCGGCGAGCTCGATATGGCCCATGCGCTCGCGCCGAACCTTTGAGACGGTCACTTCGACGCCGCACTTCTCGCAGACGATTCCCTTGTATTTCATGCGCTTGTACTTGCCGCACAAGCATTCGTAATCCTTGATCGGGCCGAAGATGCGGGCGCAGAACAGGCCGTCGCGCTCGGGCTTGAACGTGCGGTAGTTGATGGTTTCGGGCTTCTTGATCTCGCCGAACGACCAGCTTCGGATCTTGTCCGGCGACGCAATGCCGATCCGGATCTGGTCGAACGTCTCCGGTTTGGCGATCGGATTGGCGAATGGGGTCAGTTCGTTCATTTTTTTCTCTTCCTAGCTCCCCTCCCATTCACGGGAGGGGCCGGGGGTGGGCAGGTGGGCCGTCAGGCCCACCCCTCATTCCCCTCCCGCCTTCGGGAGGGGAGGAACATCACTCTGCTGCGAGCGCCGGCGGCTCCTCGTCACGCTCGATGGTGTCGAGCTCGACGTTGAGGCCTAGGCTTCGCATCTCCTTGACGAGCACGTTGAAGCTTTCCGGAATTCCGGCCTCGAAAGTGTCGTCGCCCTTGACGATCGCCTCGTAGACCTTGGTCCGGCCGATGACGTCGTCCGACTTCACCGTCAGCATCTCCTGGAGCGTATAGGCGGCGCCGTAGGCCTGCAGCGCCCACACCTCCATTTCGCCGAACCTTTGTCCGCCGAACTGCGCCTTTCCGCCCAGCGGCTGCTGGGTGACGAGGCTGTACGGGCCGATCGAGCGCGCGTGGATCTTGTCGTCCACAAGGTGGTGAAGCTTGAGCATGTACATGTAGCCCACCGTCACCTTGCGGTCGAACGGCTCGCCCGAGCGGCCGTCGAACAAGGTCACCTGGCCCGACGGATCGAGGCCCGCCTTCTCCAGCATTTGAGTGACATCCGGCTCGCGGGCGCCGTCGAACACCGGCGTTCCCATCGGGATTCCGCTGGTGAGCGCGGATGCAAGCTCCATCAGATCCTCATCGCCTCGCGAGTCGATCTCCTTGGCATAATGCTTGCCGTAGATGTCCTTGAGCTTCGAACGGACGGCTTTGACGTCCTTGTCGACAAGTCCCTTGCCACGCTCGTGAATGTCCTCGAGCATGTCCTGGATCTGCCTGCCGAGGCCGCGCGCGGCCCAGCCGAGGTGGGTTTCGAAAATCTGGCCGACGTTCATTCTCGACGGCACGCCGAGCGGGTTCAGCACCATGTCGACCGGGGTTCCGTCCTCGAGGAACGGCATGTCCTCCATCGGCAGCACCCGGCTGATGATGCCCTTGTTGCCATGGCGGCCGGCCATCTTGTCGCCGGTCTGAAGCTTGCGTTTCACGGCGACGAACACCTTGACCGACTTCAGCACGCCCGGAGGCAGCTCGTCGCCGGCCTCCAGCTTCTGGACCCGGTCCTCGAAGCGGCGGGTGATCACGTTGATCGCCTCGTCGTACTGCGCTTTGAGGGCCTCGATGTTGGCCTGGCACTTGTCGTCCTTGACGGCGATCTTCCTCCATTCGTGCGGCTGCACCGACTCCAGGGTCGCCTCGTCGAGCTTGCTGCCCTTCTTGATGCCCTTGGGAGCCGCTGTGGCGGTCTGCTTGAGAAGCATCTCCTTGAGGCGCGAGAAGGTCGCCCGGTTGAGGATCGCGCGCTCGTCGCCGGCGTCCTTCTGGAGCCGCTCCTTCTCCTCGGTCTGGATCGATCGTGTGCGGTCGTCGATGTCGATTCCGTGGCGGTTGAACACGCGCACCTCGACGACGGTGCCGGCAACGCCTGGCGGAAGCCGCAGCGACGTGTCGCGGACGTCCGAAGCCTTCTCGCCGAAGATCGCCCTCAGCAGCTTTTCCTCCGGAGTCATCGGGCTCTCGCCCTTCGGCGTGATCTTTCCGACGAGGATGTCGCCAGGTTCGACTTCGGCGCCGATGTAGACGATTCCCGCCTCGTCGAGGCTTCCGAGCGCCTCTTCGCCGACGTTGGGAATGTCGCGGGTGATGTCCTCGGGGCCAAGCTTGGTGTCGCGGGCCATCACCTCGAATTCCTCGATATGGATCGAGGTGAAGACGTCGTCCTTGACGATCCTCTCGGAGATCAGGATCGAATCCTCATAATTGTAGCCGTTCCACGGCATGAACGCGACGAGGATGTTGCGGCCGAGCGCAAGTTCGCCGTAATCGGTCGACGGGCCGTCGGCGATGGTCTGCCCGGCCTCGACCGTGTCGCCCTTCTTCACCAGCGGGCGCTGGTTGATGCAGGTGTTCTGGTTCGACCGCTGGAACTTCATCAAAGTGTAGATGTCGACCCCGGACTCGCCTGGACCGAGCTCGCCCGTTGCGCGCACTACGATCCGGGCCGCATCGACCTGGTCGACGATGCCCGGACGGCGGGCGGCGATCGCGGCGCCCGAATCGCGGGCGACCGTCTCCTCCATTCCGGTGCCGACGAGCGGCGCCTCGGCCTGCAGGAGCGGCACTGCCTGGCGCTGCATGTTCGATCCCATCAGCGCCCGGTTGGCGTCGTCGTTCTCGAGGAACGGGATCAGCGAGGCGGCGACCGAAACCAGCTGCTTGGGACTGACGTCCATCAGCGTGATCTGGTCGCGCGGCGCCATCAGGAAGTCGCCGCTTCTGCGGGCCGAGACGATGTCCTCGCCGAATGTGCGGTCCTTGTTCAGCTCCGCATTGGCCTGGGCGATCGTGTGCTTCGCCTCTTCCATCGCCGACAGATAGACGACCTCGTCGGTTACCTTGCCGTCGACGACCGTCCGGTACGGGGTCTCGATGAAGCCGTATTTGTTGACCCGGCTGAAGCTCGCGAGGCTGTTGATGAGGCCGATGTTCGGGCCTTCGGGAGTCTCGATCGGGCAGATCCGGCCGTAGTGGGTCGGGTGGACGTCGCGGACCTCGAAGCCCGCTCGCTCACGGGTGAGGCCGCCAGGCCCGAGCGCCGACACCCGGCGCTTGTGGGTGACCTCCGACAGCGGATTGGTCTGGTCCATGAACTGCGACAGCTGCGATGAGCCGAAGAACTCGCGGACCGCGGCCACCGCCGGCTTGGCGTTGATCAGGTCGTTGGGCATCACCGTCGACACGTCGACGCTGCTCATCCGCTCCTTGACCGCCCGCTCCATTCGAAGGAGGCCGATCCGGTACTGGTTCTCGAGAAGCTCGCCGACCGAGCGGACCCGCCGGTTTGCGAGGTTGTCGATGTCGTCAATCTCGCCCTTGCCGTCCTTGAGGTTCACGAGCTCCTGGACGACCGCGAGGATGTCCTCGCGGCGAAGCGTGGTGACGGTGTCCTCGGCGTCGAGGCCGAGGCGCATGTTGAGCTTGACCCGGCCGACCGCCGACAAATCGTAGCGCTCGGAATCGAAGAACAGCCCGAAGAACAAGGCGTCGGCGGTCTCGCGCGTCGGCGGCTCGCCCGGGCGCATCACCCGGTAGATGTCGGCAAGCGCCGAATCCTGGTCTTCCGACTTGTCCGCCTTGAGCGTGTTTCGGATCCACGGGCCGGTGTTGACGTAATCGATGTCGAGAAGCTCGAGCCTCTTCACTCCGGCTTCGTCGAGCTTGGCGAGATTCTCTTCGCTGACCTCGTCGCCGGCCTCGATGTAAATCTCGCCGGTCTTCTCGTTGATCAGATCGTGCGCCGAAAAGCGGCCGAAAATCTCCTCGGTCGGGATGATGACGTTCTTGAGGCCCTCCTTGGCCGCCTGGTTGGCGCGGCGCGGAGTGATCTTCTCGCCGGATTTGAAAATGATCTCGCCGGTCTTGGCGTCGGCGACGTCGTACATCGGCTTGTGGCCGCGCCACGCTTCGGCGAGGTAGGGGATCTGCCAGCCGTTCTTGCCGCGCTCGTAGACGACGATGTTGTAGAAGGTGTTGAGGATTTCCTCGCTCGTCAGCCCCAGAGCGTGGAGAAGCGCGGTGACCGGCAGCTTGCGCTTGCGGTCGATTCGGACGTTGACGATGTCCTTGGCGTCGAACTCGAAGTCGAGCCAGCTTCCGCGATACGGGATGACCCGGGCCGCGAACAGGAATTTGCCGCTTGCGTGGGTCTTTCCGCGGTCGTGGTCGAACAGCACGCCGGGCGAGCGGTGCATCTGGCTGACGATCACCCGCTCGGTGCCGTTGACGATGAAGGTGCCGTTCTGGGTCATGAGCGGCATGTCGCCCATGTAAACGTCCTGCTCCTTGATATCGATGACCGAGCGCGCCTCGGTGTCGGGGTCGATCTCGAACGTTGTCAGGCGCAAGGTGACCCGCATTGGAGCGGCATAGGTGAGGCCGCGCTGGCGGCACTCGTCGGTGTCGTATTTGGGCTCCTCGAGAACATAATGGTCGAAGTCGAGGTGGGCGGTGCCGGCAAAATCCTCGATCGGGAACACCGAGCGGAGAGTCTTCTCCAGTCCCGAGACATAGCCAATCGCCGGATCGGAGCGGAGGAACTGCTCATAGCTCTCGCGCTGAACCTCGATGAGGTTCGGCATCTCGGAGATTTCGTGGATGTTGCCAAAAATCTTGCGGATTCGCCGCGCGGAAGTGGTTCGGCCGGTGGTGATGGCCGGAGCGTCGATCGACTTTGTCGCCATTATATTCCCTGCGCTAATGAGCCGTCGCAGGCGCGTTTGGCGCTGGCGGTGGCTCGCGTATCCCGGAGAAAGGCCGGGATCCATGAGATCCCCGCTTTCGCAGGGACTTAGGTTTTGAGCGCTTGCCCCGCTTCCCCCTCCAATGCGTTGAGCCCGTGCGCCGTTCGGGCCCTGTCCCGGAGAGGACGGGAAAAGCTCCGGACGCACGCTATCGCGCGGCCAGAGCCGTTATGTTTGGATTGCGCCGATATAGCCTTTTTCGGCTGAGGTGCAAGAGCCTGGACGGGAGGGCGCGATGATCCCGCGACACAGGCCGATAATCTGCGGGCGGCTGGAGTTTCGCTTTGCGCTTGGAAGCGACTTGGTCGTGGCGGGTCAACCCTTGAAGGCCGTTGATCGAGTTCAGGTCACGCTGCCCGTCGGGGTGCAGTCCAAATTTCAGAGCTGCGCTTCGCGTTCAGACGTGTGAATTCCTCAGCCATCCTGCTGGCCGGGAGGGCCTTGGCGTACAAGAAGCCCTGACCATAGTGGCAACCAAGCTGTCGCAGTGCACTTTCCTGTTCGCTGGTCTCGATTCCTTCCGCGACGATCTCCATGTTGAGGTTCGTCCCGAGACTGACCACGGCGCCAACGATCGCTCTTGCGTCATCCGTCGTGCCTATGTCCCTCACGAACGACCTGTCGATCTTGATTATGGCGATCGGGAATTCACGGAGATGGGGAAGCGATGCGTAGCCGGTGCCGAAGTCATCCAATGCGATAGTCACTCCCCCGGCGCTCAAGAGCTCCAGTGCCTGGTGGACATGTTCGGCGCCGCGACCCAGAAACACCGTCTCCGTTACCTCGAGTTGAATTTGATTTGGCGGAATGTTTGCTGCCGCAAGCCGGTCGAGCAAGCGATCGGCGAAGTGCTCGAGGCGCAACTCGGCCGCGGCGGCATTCAGAGCCACGTGGCCAAATTCAAACTGTTGCTCGCGCCAGCGCACAATGTCCCGAACGACGGCCTCCACCATTCGGTCGCTCATGCGTGTCGCAATCCGCAAGTCCTCGAATGCTGCGGCAATGGCATCTGGACCTTGCACTCCCAATCGGTCGTGCTCCCATCGAAGCAAGGCTTCCAGACCGGCGACCTTTCCGGTTCTGAGATCGACTTTCGGCTGGTAGTAGGCGAGTATCCGGCCCTCATTGAGGGCGTCGCTTGCCAGGTTCAGCATCAAGTCCCGGCGCTGCACACCAAGACGTATCGCGGGCTCAAAGATTTTGACGTTGCCCCGGCCGGCCCGCTTCGCTCCATAAAGTGCGATATCGGCGTTCTTCATCAGCTCGACTCTTGTTCGGCTGTGGCAGCCGATGACAGCTGCACCGCCGCTGGCATGGCAGTCGATCAGTCGCCCGGCGTAAGAGAAGGGTTTCGCCAGCGCGCTCATCAGCAAGTCTGACTTGGTCACCAGGTCGGCCTCGGACATGGCGTCGGATATCACCACCGCGAATTCGTCACCGCCCAGCCGAGCGACGAGAGTCGCCTGGGGCACGGCGGCTTTCAAACGCCGCGCAATCTCGCACAGCATCGCATCCCCGGCATCGTGACCGAGCCCGTCGTTCACGCGCTTCAAATGATCGGCATCGAGCAGGATGAGACCCAGTCGAGGCCCGTCGCCACCTGCTTTGGCGAATTCTCCGTCGATTACCTTTTGCGCGAGGGCCCGGTTTGGAAGGCCCGTCAACGCGTCGTGGTTCGCGGACCACTCGGCTTCTTCCTGCGCCTTCTTCTGTTCGGTGACGTCTCTGGATACGGCAAGCAGGCGAGTGAGGCGGCCATTGGCGTTGTAGATGGGCGTAATCATGACGTCGAACCATCGGTCTCCAGTGGCGCCGCCGCGAACACTCAGGCGGCCGATCCCGCCCTCTTGGGCTCGCTTCAGCTCGGCTTCCGCGCGAATCCGAAGCCGCCGCGCGAACCGGCCTGTCCACCGCTTCTCCAAAAGCTCGGATGGATCCTCGACCTGATGTGCGGCCAACACGGGCTGGTTGACGAAAAGCACAGTGCCGTCAGCGTCCAGCAGAGACATGCAGTCCGGAGTCGCTTCAATTATGGCCCGGCTCAGCCGCTCGGAATCATCCAGCGCATTCTGCGCGAGAACCCGGTCTTGGATATCGGTGGAAGTGCCGCGCCAGCAGGTAAGCTCGGAGGCGGCATTGAACCTTGGCACGCCGATAACGGAGAACCAGCGATACTCACCCGATCGGCTCCGGAACCTGACCTCCGCATCGAAGCGGGAGAGCGTTCGAACGCATTCGAGCCATCGTGCCAACGCGGCGTCGCGATCCTCCGGATGGAGAGCGACCGCCCAGCCTTGACCCCAGCTTGCTCGCGGATCGCGGCCGGTAAACTCGATCCATTGTGTGCTCACATAATCGGAATTGCCGGCTGCGTCGGCCGACCAGATCATGTGCGGAAGCGAATCCAGCAGGTCGCTTACGCCGCGCTCGGCCTCCGCCAGCATCACGCACTCGCGATGGCGTTCGGTGACGTCCGTCAGTACGCCCACCACGTACCGGCCTTTGGCATGATCACCCGGCGCCTGGCGCGCGGTGGCCCTGACCCACCGGACCTCGCCGGACCTGCGGACGATCCGCAGTTCCACATCCCTTTTGCCGCCGCCTTTGGATATGCGATCGAGCCGGCGCGAAACGTCGGCAAGATCATCGTCGTGGATGGGCATGGGTACTGGATCGAGTTGAGCGACGGCGCCAAGCCCGAGAATCTCGCCGGTCACCTCGTCCCAGGTTGCTCGACCCATGGCCATGTCGATTTGGAAAACGCCAATCCCGGCGCCTGCCAGGACATGTGCAATGGGTGAGTGCGCAACCTCGGTAATCCAGTCGGATGCCTCGGACGGGGCGACTTCCGGCTGTTCGTCCTTTACCATCTGATCGCATATCCCATCGAACCCATGCACCGGCGGTAGGCGCATGGAATGAACGGGGGATTGTGGATGCATCCGTATCGGTCGGTCCGGCCGGGAGCCTTATCATCCCTCGGAGATCCAAGCGGAAGCCGGGGTCTAACCCATTGCAAGCACTGAGATGTGGGCTCATTGTTGTCCGACGCATCTCAACGGCTCCGAACGAGGGGTCGAGATGCGGGACATGGCGAAGTAGGAGCCCGGGGCACCGTGGACGACAAAGAGCTTTCGTCGCGAGACCATCCTAACGACGGCCGTGCGCCTACATGGGTTCGGTGGGGATGCACCGCGTTGTTGCTGATCGGCAGCGGGGCCCTTGCTATTTACATGTTCGCCAGCTGAGGCCGCCGAGGCGTCGCTCGAAACTTCGTGTCGGAAAGGATTGAGGCGCTGTCGCTTTCATGTCCGCTTTCCACCCAAAGCGGACATTATGCGAGATGAATAAGGGCGGCCCCGAAGAGCCGCCCTTCATCTTGTTCGCAAGCGAGAAGTGAAGCCTACTTCAGCTCGACGGTTCCGCCGGCTTCCTCGATCTGCTTCTTGATCTTCTCGGCCTCTTCCTTGTTGACGCCTTCCTTGATCGGCTTGGGAGCGCCCTCGACCAGCGCCTTGGCCTCGCCGAGGCCAAGGTTGGTGATCGACCGGACTTCCTTGATCACGTTGATCTTCTTGCCGCCGTCGCCGGTGAGGATGACGTCGAATTCGGTCTTCTCTTCGGCGGCCGGGCCTGCGGCAGCAGCCGCGGGAGCGGCAGCGACAGCCGCGGCCGCAGAGACTCCCCATTTCTCCTCGAGCGCCTTGGCAAGCTCGGCGGCCTCGAGAACGGTCAGTTCGGAAAGCTGGTCGACCAGCTTGTTGATGTCAGCCATTTATCTAACTCCTGTGCGGGGCGTGATGCCCGTTTTGCTCGTGCGTTGATGTGAAAATTAAGCGGCTTCCTTGGCCCCATAGGCCGCGAAGACCCGTGCCAGTTGCGCGCCCGGCTCGTTGACCGTTCGAGCGATCTTGCTCGCCGGCGCCATGACGAGGCCGACGATCGTTGCCCGAAGCTCGTCGAGCGACGGGAGCGCGGCGAGAGCCTTGACCCCGTCGACGTCGAGCAATGTGTCGCCCATCGCTCCGCCGACGATCTCGAGCCTGTCGTTCGTCTTGGCGAAGTCCACCGCGACCTTGGCGGCCGCGACGGGGTCGCTGGAGGTCGCAAGCGCGGTCGGGCCTTTGAGAAGGTCGCCGATCGGCTGGTAGCGCGAGCCGTCCAGAGCGATGAGTGCAAGCCGGTTCTTCGCAACTTTGAACTGGGCGCCGGCGTCGCGCATCTTCAGGCGCAAGTCCGTGGACTGAGCCACGGTCAGGCCGAGATTGCGGGTGACGACCACCACGCTCGTCTCGGAGAAGAGCTGCTTTAGCTGGTCGACCATTTCGGTTTTTTGCGAACGATCCATTCCAACTCCATTACTATCCCGCCCAAGCCGCCAGGCTTGGACGGGGATCCAAAAACCCGCTGCAGCCAGGCTGCAACGAGAGCTCATGTCCGTGGGGATGGATCGGCGGCGCGGCCTCAAAAGCCGCAACGCACGGGCCGGTGAAGCATCGCACGCTCAACGGCCTGAAATTCCTGTCCCCGCCTAGGCTGGAGATTAAGCCCGTCCCGCGCAAACGGGTTTCGGGCACCAGCTGTCTCGGACGGTTGCACCGGACGAGCCGGTGCGATGCGGGCCTATAGCGGTTTCGTCCGTGCGATCAAGCGCAGCGGTGCAAAAGAAGGCCCGGACGGAGCGGGTGCTCCATCCGGGCCTGTCGTCGTTCTGCTGAACGGCGTGTTAGCCGCGCTCGGGCGCCGGCGGCGGCGGCGGCGGCGGAGGCGGCGGAGCCGGGCACATTTCGGTTGCCAGGATCACCGTACCGTCAGGGCAGGTCTGGGTCGCAGGAGGGGCCGGCGGCGGCGGCGGTGGCGCTGCTGCCGGAACATAGACCGGTGCCGCTGCCGGCGCGCCGAAGTTGAAGATCAGGCTCGCCAGCAGGCTGTGCGAGCTGAACTTGCTGTCGTTGGCGAGCAGGACGTCCGCGTCGGTGAAGTTCCGATCGTTGCTGAAGTTCAGTCCGGCGGTTCGGAAGTAGCGGTACTTGATGCCCACATCGATCGTGTTCGTTACCGGGGCACGGGCGCCGGCGATGAACTGATAGGCCCAGGCGCTGTCCCTGTCGCCAAGCATTTTGACCCACGCGCGGCCGATGCCGCCGCCCGCATAGAGAGCCATTCCGCCGGCATCGACGTCGACGAGGGCGTTGACCATCGCCGAGGTAACCTTGGTGCTGCCGTCGATGTCGAAGTCGACGTTCGAAAGATTGACTCCCGTCGCGTCTTCATAGTCGTTGACGAAGCCCTGATCGAGCTCGATCTCGTCGATCTTGGCCCGCTTGTAGCCGAGTTCGCCCTCGAGACGGAACATTCCGAAATCGTAACCGGCGATCGCGTCGATATCGAAGCCGGTCTTGTAATCGAGAT
>JBPCOC010000020.1:0-27783 GCA_051000635.1 Sphingomicrobium sp.
GCACGATCTCCGCCTCACGCAGCTTGCCGATAATCTCCTCCGGCTTGTGCTTTTTCGATGGCATTCCCAACCTCCTTCATGATCCAAAATAACATTGATTTTGGACCACTCAAAAGGGGGCAGATCATGTGCTTCTCGGCGTCGGCGTGCTGATTGCTCTTGCGACGATTTTTGCCTGGCTGAAGCCGCCGCCGCTGGCTCCGCTCCAGGAGGGGCGGCGGCTGATCGACGCGATCGGCTGGGCGGCGGTTCTGCCGCAAATGCTTGCAGCTCTGGGCGTACTGTTCGCCGCGGCGGGAGTCGGAGCGATTATCGGCGAGATGACCGCAGCGATGATCCCGCGCGGGAGCGTGTTCCTGACGGTGGTCGTGTTCGGGGTCGGAATGGCCTTGTTCACGATGATCATGGGCAATGCGTTCGCCGCTTTCCCAGTCATGGCGGCAGCGATCGGCGTGCCGCTTCTGATCCAGGGCTATGACGGAAATCCCGCAGTCGTCGGAGCGGTGGGAATGCTCGCCGGCTTTTGCGGGACGTTGATGACCCCCATGGCGGCCAACTTCAACATCGTGCCCGCTGCCTTGCTCGAGCTCAGGGACCAGTACGGAGTCATCAAAGCGCAGATCGCGACGGCGATACCGATGCTCGTCGCCAACATCCTGATCATCTACTTCGCGGCCTTCGCATGGCCATTCTGAATCCCGACACCGCATCGAAGATGGCGCGGATTGCGCTAGGCCATGTCGCCCGCGAATATCCGAACAAGCTCGACCATGTGATGCTTGGCGACGAGGACGCGCGCTCACCCAGAGATCTTCACCCGATCTTCTTCGGAAGCTTCGACTGGCACAGCTGCGTGCATGGCTGGTGGAGCCTGCTGACGCTTCGGCGGGTGTTTCCGGGAATCCCGGAGGCGCTCGAGATCGGGCAACTGGCGAGTGACAGTTTCACCTCAGAAAAGGTCGCGGTTGAGCTCGGCTATCTCGACCGGCCGCTCAGCCGTGGCTTCGAGCGGCCGTACGGCTGGGCCTGGCTACTGTACCTGCATCTCGAGGCCAGCCGTCATGCCGACGGGGGCTGGGGTGCGGAACTTGAGCCGCTTGCGAGGGCATTCGCCGACAGATTTTGCGACTATCTCCGGATCCTCACTTATCCGATCCGCGCCGGCACCCACTTCAACACAGCCTTCGCGTTGGTGCTGGCGCTTGAGTGGGCGGACGAGTTCGATGCAAAGCTGGCCGAGCTGATCCAGACGAGTGCGAGCCATTGGTTCGGCGGGGACCGGGACTGCCAGGCCTGGGAGCCGAGCGGCGACGATTTCCTCTCGCCCGCGCTGACCGAAGCTCTGCTAATGAGCCGCGTGATGGAGGTCGAGGAGTTCCGCACCTGGTTCGCGGCCTTCCTGCCGCGTATCGGCGAACAACAGCCGGCAACTTTGTTCACACCGGCGACCGTCAGCGACCGGAGCGACGGAAAGATCGCCCATCTCGACGGGCTCAACCTCAGCCGCGCCTGGTGCTGGACGTGGCTCGGCCATCCCGAGCACGCCAACGGGCATCTCGAAGCGGCGCTACCGCACCTTTCGGGCGATTATATGGGCGAGCATTGGCTTCAGAGCTTCGCGCTTCTCGCCCTTCTTGCTCCTAGTGACACTTGAAGCGGTCGAACGGCTCCAGGCACGAATCGCACCGCCACTGCGCCTTGCACGGAGTCGAGCCGAACCGGCTGACCTCGTGAGTCTCGGTCGAGCCGCAGCGCGGGCATATTGCCGTGGCTGACGGACTTGGCGGGGCGATTCCATAGGCCTCCAGCCGCTCGCGGCCGCGCTCGCTGATCCAGTCGGTCGTCCATGGCGGGAACAGCACCCGCTCCACATAGACGTGATTGAACCCCGCGTCGTCGAGCGCATCGCGGATCGACTGCTCGATCGCCAGCGTCGCGGGGCAGCCGGTGTAAGTCGGGCTGATCATCACCCGCGGCGGGTCATGGGCAATTGCGCGAACGATTCCGAGGTCGGTGATCGACACGACCGGAATCTCCGGGTCCGGAATCCGGTCGAGCACCGCCATGACCGCGGCCTCATCGATGTCCTTTACCGCCGTCGCCATCGCGGCAGTCTACACCCGTTCGAGCGCGAGAGCGATTCCCTGGCCCACGCCGATGCACATCGTCGCCAGAGCGAGCTTGCCGCCGCTGCGCTGAAGCTCCTCGGCTGCGGTCAGCGCGAGGCGGGCGCCCGACATCCCGAGCGGATGGCCGAGAGCGATCGCGCCGCCGTTGGGGTTCACATGGGCCGCGTCGTCGGGAAGGCCGAGCTGGCGCATCACCGCGAGCGCCTGCGCGGCGAACGCTTCGTTCAACTCGATCACGTCGAAGTCGCTGATCGTCAGGCCCAGGCGCTTCATCAGCTTTTCCGACGCCGGCGCCGGTCCGATCCCCATGATGCGCGGCGGAACCCCGGCGACTGCAGCGCCGAGCACCCGCGCCCTTGGAGTCAGGCCGTTACGCCTGGCCGATTCCTCGCTGGCGATGATCAGTGCCGCAGCCCCGTCGTTGACGCCCGACGCATTGCCCGCAGTCACCGTGCCATCCTTGCGGACGATCGGCTTCAATGCCGCAAGCTTGTCGAGGCTGGTGACACGCGGATGCTCGTCCTTTTCGACAACGACCGGGTCGCCCTTGCGTTGCGGGATCTCGACGGCGACGATCTCTGCCGCCAGCCGGCCGTTCGACTGCGCCTTGGCAGTGCGCTCCTGGCTTCGAAGCGCGAACGCATCCTGGTCGTCGCGCCGAATCTGATATTCCTCGGCGACATTCTCGGCCGTCGACGGCATGGTGTCGTCGCCGTAGGCATGCTTCATCCTGGGATTGACGAAGCGCCAGCCGATCGTCGTGTCGTAGATCTCTGCGTTGCGGTCGAACGGCTGCGTCGCCTTAGCCATGACGAACGGTGCGCGGCTCATGCTTTCCGACCCGCCAGCGATGATGAGCTCGGCTTCGCTTCCCCGGATCGCCCGCGCCGCCATCGCCACGGCGTCGAGACCCGAGCCGCACAGGCGGTTGAGAGTGACCCCGCCCGAGCTGTCCGGAAGCCCCGACAAAAGTCCGGCCATTCGGGCGAGGTTGCGGTTGTCCTCGCCGGCCTGGTTGGCGCAGCCGAGAATCACGTCGTCGAGCTCGCCCCAGTCGACGCCAGGGTTGCGCTCGGTCAGCGCCTTGATCGGGATCGCCGCAAGGTCGTCGGCGCGAACCGAGCTCAGCGCGCCGCCGTAGCGGCCGATGGGCGTGCGAACGTAGTCGCAGATGTACGCTTCGGTCATGGCCGCGCCCTGTCATTGCGAGCGTAGCGAAGCAATCCACCCTCGCGCCGCTGGATTGCCGCGTCGCCTTCGGCTCCTCGTAATGACAGCAATCAAATCACCCCGCGGCGCACCTGGTCGAGCTCGATCGATTCGAACAACGCCTTGAAATTGCCTTCGCCGAATCCCTCGTTGCCCTTGCGCTGGATGATCTCGAAGAAGATCGGGCCGATCACGTTCTGGGTGAAGATCTGCAGGAGCAGCCCCTGCCCCTCGGTCGGGGCGCCGTCCATCAGGATACCGCGCTTCTTGAGCTCGGGGATCGATTCGTCGTGGCCCTGGATTCGCTCCGGGAGCATTTCGTAATAGGTGTCGGGCGTGTCCTGGAACGGAATGCCCCGCTCCCGAATCACGTCGACCGCCAAGTAAATGTCGTCGGAGCCGAGCGCGATGTGCTGGATTCCCTCGCCTTTATATTCGCGTAGGAACTCCTCGATCTGGCTCTTGTCGTCCTGGCTCTCGTTGAGCGGGATCCGGATCTTGCCGCAGGGCGAAGTCATCGCCTTCGAGAACAGGCCGGTCTGCTTGCCCTCGATGTCGAAGTAGCGGATCTCGCGGAAGTTGAAGAGCCGCTCGTAGAAATCGGCCCATACCGCCATCCGTCCGCGGTGAACATTGTGTGTGAGGTGGTCGATATAGGTGAGGTGCGATGCGTGATCGGCCTCGAGTTGGTCCACATCCTCGAAGAAGTCGAAATCGACATCGTAGATCGAACCATTTCCGCCATAGCGGTCGACGAAGAACAGTCGCGAGCCGCCGATGCCCTCGATCGCCGGAATGTCGAGCTCGCCTTCCGAAACGTCGGTTTCGACGTTAGTTGCCCCCAGGTCGAGCGCCCGTTTGTGCGCCTTCTTCGCGTCCTTGACTCGGAACGCCATCGCGCAGGCGCTCGGCCCGTGGGCGCTTGCATAGTCCTCGGCGTAACTGCCGGCTTCCGAGTTGATGATGAAGTTGATGTCGTTCTGCCGGTGCAGAGTGACGTCCTTGCTCTTGTGCTTGGCGACCGCTGGAAAGCCCATCTTGGTGAACAGGTCGCGCAGGAGCTGCGGGTCGGGCGCGGTATATTCGACGAATTCGAACCCGTCGGTGCCCATCGGGTTTTCGAGACCGAGAACGGTCTTTTCCTCGACTTGGGTGGCCATGGTCATTCTCCTTTGCGGCCCAACTGCGCTCCCGCGGGCGCCATTTCAAGCACCCGAAAGTTCGCTAAGTTCGCTCCTCAACGCGTGCGTACGTGCCCGTGTGCGCGGACGCGCGCGTGTGAGCGCAGACGTGGCGAGGGAACAATGCAGCAGGCGGCGCATCGGTTCAGCTAGACCGAAGATACTGCTGCAGGACAGGAGAAAATCGATGGACGCACCGAACGGCTGGGCTCTCGAGGACGGCGGGAAGGCGCTGGTCCGCACGTTCAAGTTCAAGGATTTCAGCGAAGCGTTCGCCTTCCTGACGCGGATCGCCCTGCACTCGGAGAAGGCCGATCATCACCCCGAGTTCACCAGCGTCTGGAACCGAGTCGATTTCCGCCTCACCAGCCACGATGTCGGGGGCGTGACCGAGCGGGACAAAAAGCTGGCCGAAGCCATCAATGGGCTGGCGAACGGTTGAGCCCGAATGCCCGCTTTGGTTTAAAAAACGGACGTTAGCATTCGGTCATCCGACGCCGCTCCCGCTTCGGACCCGCTCACCACTTGCAGCCCGAGCATCGCTCCCGCATTAGGAGCGGTCCGTCACTCAAGGGGAGCCCAGCCATGAACCACCGAATCGCATTTGCGCTTGCAGGCACCGCAGCCCTGCTGGTCAGTGCGTGCCAATCGACAGCGGGCGTCCAGGCGGGCCAGGAGCCGGTGCAAGCTGCAGCAACGGCCCACCGGACTGCACTGCTGCTGCAGGCCGTCGCCCATCCTGACAGGACACCCGCATTCGTCGAGCGCGACCGCTACCGGCACCCGGTCGAGACGCTCGATTTCTTCGATGTGAACCCGAACGACACCGTCGTCGAGCTGTGGCCGGGTGGCGGCTGGTACACGCAAATCCTTGCCCCCTATCTCGCTTGGGGCGGAGGCAAGCTCTACGTCGCTGCGCCCGACTGGAGCCGGTCGGGAATCGACAAGCTCAAGGCCGCCAATCCGGCGCTCTACGGCCCCGCCGAGGTCGTCGATTTCCCCGCCTTCGACGGCGCTGCCGCGCGGGTGCCGGACGGCACTGCCGATGTCGTCCTGACGTTCCGCAACGTCCATAACTGGAGGATGGGATACCGGCGCGACGACAAGCAGGATTACAGCGCCGAAGCCTTCCGCCAGATTTACGCGATGCTGAAACCCGGCGGAGTGCTCGGCGTCGTCGACCACCGCTTGCCGGAAAGCGCAAGCGACGAACGCGAGCTCAACAGCGGCTACATCAAGGTGTCGACGGTCCGGCGGCTCGCCGAAGCCGCCGGCTTCCGGCTCGCCGGAACGTCGGAGGTGAACGCCAACCCGCGCGACACTGCCGACTGGCCGGACGGCGTGTGGACCCTGCCGCCGGCACTTCGCCTCAAGGACAAGGATCGCGACCGCTATCTCGCCATCGGCGAGAGCGACCGGATGACTCTGAAGTTCGTCAAGCCGCGCTAGCGGCGGCGCAGCCGCGCCTGCGCGTTCGCGACGATTCTATTGCGCCCGCACGCCCTTGCGGCCGTCGATGCTGAGCCCGGTTGCGCGTCCGTCCGTCCCAAGCGTGAATTCGGCAGGCACCCAGAACGACCTGATCAGAAAGCGCGTGGGGCTGATCTGGACAAACGGATAGGGACCGTAGTCGCCGACCATCGCTTCCAGATGGCCGTCCTGTGCGCGAACCATGATCAAGGCGTCCGGGACGTAATAATCGGGGCCGAACTGATAAGCGCCGGTCAATGCCGCAATCCTTGCAGCGTCGAGAGGCTCCGGCCTAAGTGCTGGCATCGGCTCGAAAGGCGTTCCGAAAACTAGCGCGCCGACAGCGCGGGCGATGTCGGTGGTCACCGAGATGTACGTGTTGGCAAGGACAATCACGGTCACGTCGTCGGCGACATAATAGTCTGCCTGCGCGGCGAAGCCTGGCGAACGGCCGTTGATGTGGTGGATGTCCCGGCCGTTGGCTTTGCTCAGGAACCAGCCGTAGCCTGCCGTGGCCGTG
The DNA here is from genome assembly GCA_051000635.1 of Sphingomicrobium sp. Taxonomy (GTDB): domain Bacteria; phylum Pseudomonadota; class Alphaproteobacteria; order Sphingomonadales; family Sphingomonadaceae; genus Sphingomicrobium. Next base: position 6,510 of record JBPCOC010000020.1, read on the forward strand.
TGAGGAGCAAAGGTGGCCGCCACACTTGCAGGAGTGAGCAATCGCCCCTTGTGAACTGCACGCATGAACCGCGCTATTCCCGCGGCATCCGAATAGAGCGAACCGTTGCCGGTTTTCACGCTCCAGTCGATGTACGGAGCACGTTCGAGGCCGATCGCTCCAGCGGGTGCGTAACCGGTGGCGATTCCAGGCACGATTTGCGCCGCCGAGCCGTGATGTCCGGTGTTCGCCAGTCCCAGCGGAGCGAAGATGCGGGCTTGCAGGAAGGCTCCGTAACCGAGCCCCGAGGCCTCCTCAATGAGGAGGGCCAGCAAATTATAGTTGGAGTTGCTGTAGCGGTACCGCTCCCCCGGTTCGAACTCGAGCGGCTTGTCGCGGAAGTAGGCGGCAAGCTCGGCGGGAGTATGCGGCTTGCGCTGGAGCTCCTCATATTCGGGAAAATCGTTGATGTTGGGAATTCCTGACGTGTGGGTGAGGAGATGGTGGATCGTGAGCTTCTCGCCGTTCGGATATCGGGGCAGAATCGCGGTGAGAGGCGCCTGGAGGTCGATTTTCCCTTCCTCGTCGAGCAGCATGATCGCGGCGGAAGTGAACGGCTTCGAGACCGACGCGACCTGGAAAACACTTGCCGGACTATTGGGCACGCGATGCTCGATGCTGGCATCGCCATAACCCTTTTGAAGAACGATCCGATCGCCTTTGGCGACAAGGATCACGCCCGAAAAATTGTTGGTTTTGAGCAGGGGCTGGAGATAGTCGTCCACCTGCTGCTCAAGAGAGGGGTTTGCGGCGGCTGCAGGCGCGCCGAGACCGCAAAGGGCTGCAACCCCGAGAACGAGGCTAAGGAAGGATCGGACGGGCACTTGGCAACTCCGGGACTGAGGAGTGCAGACCCTACTGCGCTACAAATGTAGCGTCAATCGGAATGCCGGGAGCGAAATTTCCGGGTTGATCAGTCGAGGAGGTCGCCGGAGCGATAGGTGCGCGGCGCGGAAACCTTCAGCCTGGCACCGGTCGCGTCCATAAGGTCGCCGGCCAGCAGCGGAGTAGCGAACTTCACGCCGAAGCAATTGTCCTTGGCCCAGGCGACTCGGCCGTCGACAATGTTGTTACCGCAGGCCAGGCGCACTTCGGCGCCCAATTTCGGAACACTTTCGGCTTCGAGGAGTGCGCCCGAACGCGAAATGTCGCGGAGGTGGACCGGCGCCGGCCCGGCACCGCTGTCCAATTCGGCCTTGAGGAACACGCGAGAACGTTTCGGCGTCCTTTTGGGTACGATCAGTGGCTGCATCGCTGCCCCCTCGATTGGACTATCCCAGAGTGAGGTCTCGCATCGCAGGGCTAATAAATTGCTAACGTCCCGTAACGAGCGCCTGCCGAGTGGAGGTTTCGGCTGGCTGCGTTATAGGCTTGTCGCGAATGCCGGCTGACGCGCCTTCTCGCGAGTATCGCAGCGGATCGGACCAGCGCACGCTTCGCGACGCGCTCGGCTCGTTCGCTACAGGAGTGACCGTGGTGACCTGTGTCGACGGCAAGGGCCAGCCGTTCGGCCTCACCGTCAACAGCTTCACGTCCCTTTCGCTCAACCCGCCGCTTCTCCTGGTCTGCATCGCCAGGCTAACGCGATGCGCGCCGGCGCTGATCGCCGCGAGCCACTTTGCGGTCAATGTCCTGCAGACGGGCCAGCAGCCCGCCTCGATCCGCTTTTCGACCCCCGACGAGGATCGTTTTGGAACCACGCCCTGGTCGACAGGAGAGACGGGAGCGCCGCTGCTGATGGATTCCCTTGCTGTGTTCGAATGCGAACGCCACGCCGTGCATGACGGCGGCGACCACGACATCCTCATCGGCCGGGTGATCCGTGCGAGCTTCGATCCGAATATGGATCCCCTGCTGTATTTTCGCGGTCGGTACCGGCGCCTGCACTTCGACTAATGGGCGGCTACAGCTCCTGATTGATCGCGGCGGCGGTGCCAGGCCATCACCGCAAGAGCGATTGGAGCGCCGATAACGAAGCCTGCAATCGCGGCGCCAAAGGCGTTGGCGACCCACTCGATCACCGGCTCGGCGAGCCCGATCGTAACGGCGACCGCATGTGCGGCGTCGTGGATCGCGTGCGGCACGGCTTCGAGGATGTGCAGCTCCTCAAGCCCGTGAAGGATGATCCCGCCGCCGACCCAAAGCATCGCCGCAGTGCCGACTACCGCCAGGCTGGTGAGCAGCCTTGGAACGCTTCGGACCAGTGAGCGGCCGATCGACTGCGCGGCGCGGTTTCCCCGCTTCGACAGATTGAGCCCGATGTCGTCGAGCTTCACGATCAGTCCGACGACTCCGTAGACGGCGGCAGTGATCAGAATCGCCACCGCGGCAAAAGCCGCTGCCTGCATCCAGAAGCTGCCGGCGCCAAGCTTCAGCTCGGCAAGCGCGATCGCCATGATCTCCGCCGACAGGATGAAATCGGTGCGGATGGCGCCCGCTACCTGCATGTCCTCGAGCTGTGTGGGATCGGTCACCGCATCGAGCAGCTCGGCCTTGGTATGGTGCTGCTCGCCGGCAAACTTCTCGAGGATCTTCTCGCTCGCCTCGAACGCCAGATAGGTTCCGCCGAGCATCAGCAGCGGGACGATCAGGACCGGAAGGAACGCGGACAGGAACAGGCCCGTCGGCAGAAGGATCAGAAGCTTGTTTTTGAGGCTTCCGACGGCGATCTTGGCGATGATCGGAAGCTCGCGTTCGGGAGCGAGGCCGATAACGTATCGCGGAGTGACCGCGGTGTCGTCGATCACCACTCCGGCCGCCTTGGTGCTTGCCTTGCCGGCGGCGAGGCCGACGTCGTCGATCGATGCGGCGGCGAGCCTGGTCAGAGCGGCGACGTCGTCGAGAAGGGCGATCAGGCCGGAGGGCATCACGGCTGGTTAGTGGAAGCTGCTGCTGCTGCCAATCGGCCCCGGCTTGCCCTTGACGGCCATTTGCCGCAGTGCCCGCGCCATGCTGGGAATGGACTTCATCCGCTCCAACCGCGAGGCGGTGGAGAAAGCCGCCGAGGCGAAGGCCGTCGAGCTGGACCTGGACGCTGTGCTCGCGCTCGATTCCGATGTGCGGTCGCTAAAGACCGAGATCGAGGAGCTTCGCGCCGAGCGCAACGCGATCAGCGGACGCTTCAAGGACGCGAAACCGGAAGAAAAGACCGAGCTGGGCCGCAAGGCGAAGGAGGCGGGGGCGCGCGCGTCGGAGCTGGAATCGAAGCTCGGCGAGAAGCAGGAGGCGCTTCGGGCGCTGCTGCTCCTGGTGCCCAACATCCCGTGGGATGGCGCGCCGGTCGGGCCGGACGACAGCGCCAACCAGATCATTCGCACGGTCGGCGAGCCGCCCAAGTTCGGTTTCGAGCCGCTCGACCATGTCGCGCTGATCGAGAATAACGACTGGGCCGACCTCAGCGGCATCGTCCAGGTGTCGGGATCTCGCACCTATTGCCTGAAAGGCCGGCTCGCGCTGCTCGAGACCAAGCTGATGGCGTGGGCGCTCGAGCGGATCGCCGGGGCGGGATTTACCGCGATCACAGTGCCGGCGATCGCCCGCGCCGAAGCCTTTTATAACCAGGGCCAATTCCCCGGACACAAGGACGAGACGTACGAAATTCCGGCCGACGAGCTGTGGCTCGCGGGCACCGCGGAGGTTGCGCTGACCTCGCTCCATTCGGGCGAGATTATCGATGGCGACAGGCTTCCCATTCTCTACGCCGGCTATTCACCCTGCTTTCGCCGCGAAGCCGGCAAGGCCGGAAAGGAAGTTCGCGGGCTCTTGCGAGTCCACCAGTTCGTCAAAGTCGAGCAATATGTGATCTGCGAGGCCGACGAGGAGCAGTCGGCGCAGTGGCACGCCCGACTGCTCGAGCTTGCCGAGGAAATGCTCGCGAGCCTGGAGATCCCCTATCAGGTGATTGAAACCTCGACCGGAGACATGGGGCTCGGCAAGTACCGGATGAACGACATCGAGAGCTGGGTGCCGTCCCTGAACAAATATCGCGAGACCCACAGCTGCTCGACGCTGCACGACTGGCAGGCGCGGCGGGCGAACCTTCGCTACAGGGGAGCCGACGGCAAGGTGCGGTTCGCGCACACGCTCAACAACACGGCGCTGGCGAGTCCGCGAATCCTCGTGCCTTTGCTCGAGAATCATCAGACCGAGGATGGGCGGGTAAGGCTTTCCAAGGCGCTCCGGGAGCTGATAGGAGGCGAGTTCCTCTAGTGAATCGTCATTGCGAGCGAAGCGAAGCAATCCAGGCGGCGGTTTTGGATTGCCGCGGCTCCTTAGGAGCCTCGCAATGACGGAGGGCGGCGAGGATTGTGCACCGGGCACGCGCGCACGGCTCAAGGAAATCGGTGCGCTCGTTCGACACTCGCCAAGGATGACGGGCCACCAGCGCCCGCGAGGGCCGAAGGGCGGCCCGCCGGCCATGGTGATCCCCGGCTTCCTTGCCCATGACCGGCACACGACGCAATTGCGTCGGGCGCTCGCCCGGGCCGGGTTTCGGGTTCACCCCTGGCGGCACGGCTGGAACATGGGAGCAAGCGCCAGGACTCTCGATCAGCTCAAGCAAGCGATCGATCTGTGCGGCCATGACGAGCCCATGCTTATGGTCGGCTGGAGCCTGGGCGGCATCTATGCGCGCGAGCTCGCCCGCGCGGAGCCGGATCGCGTGCGGGCGGTGGTGACTCTCGGCTCGCCGGTTTCTGGCGACCGCCGCCGCTACACCAACGTATGGCGGCTGTACGAATGGGTCGCGCGGCACCCGGTCGACGATCCGCCGATCCCCGACAGCGAGGAGAAACCGCCGGTTCCGACGCTGGCGCTTTGGTCGCGCGAGGACGGCATCGTCGCGTCGCCGTCTGCCCGCGGGGCAGAGATCACCCGCGACAAAGCGGTCGAGGTTGAAACGAGCCACATGGGCTTTGCGATGTCGCCGAGAGGCGCCCGCGCGGTGGTCGCCGAGATCATGAAGTTCCTCGAGGAAATTGAGGCTTCCGAGTCGCGCAATTGACTCTGCATGTCGACTCACAAGATAAGAACAAAAGTAGAACATAAGCGTTGTGAGTCGTGTGGCGGAAAGCTTGTCTTTGGTCACCGGCGGCGGAAGCCGTACGGTCGAAAAAATTCGTCTCCCCAGCGGATTGGGCGAGCGCTGGCACGTGCCCGTGCCGCCCAGCCCCACCCTGTCCGAGCTGTTCGCCGGCTCGCCCCGCGACGGCGGCTGGGCGGGCTTCCTGCTGGCCCAGATCGACCGCTCGAAGCCGGTTCTGTGGGTCCAGGAGCGGATGGCGATCCTTGAATCGGGGCGCATCTATCCGCCGGGGCTCGGCGGCCTCCAAATCCTCCACGTCGAGGCGCGCGACGCCCGCTCGGCTCTGTGGGCGATGGAGGAGGGCGTAAGATGCTCGGCCCTCTCCACCGTCATTGGCGAGCTGTACGGCGATCCGGCGGCTCTGGACTTCACCGCGACCCGGCGGCTGGCGGTCGCGTCCGAACGCGCCCAGGTGCCGTGCTGGCTGGTGCGCCTTGGCGGAAGCGCCAATCTGAGCGGCGCCAGGATGCGCTGGCGGATCGCGAGCGCACCGTCGCTCGTGAACCCGCTCGACGCGCGAGCGCCTGGAGCCCCGGCCTGGGATGCCGCCCTGTTCCGCGCTCGCGGAATGCCGGCGGGGCGATGGAGCATCGCGCATGACTCGGGCGCTTTCCATCTGGCTGCCGAGCCTCGCGGTCGAGCGCTGGAAGAAGTCGAGCGCCTCAGCGCCTGAGTCTCCGGTCGTTCTCACGGTCGAAGGCACGCACGGGCTCGTCATCCATGCGGTGACCAAAGCCGCAGCGACACTCGGCGCGCGTGCCGGCGCTCGCCTCACCGATGCCCGGGCGCTCGAGCCGGGCCTGATCGCGATTCCCGCCGATCCTGCAGGAGACGAAACCCTGCTTCAGCGGCTGGCGCGGTGGGCCGGCCGCTGGTCACCGCTGGTCGAAGTAGATCGGCCGGACGGGTTGAGGCTCGACGTCACCGGAGTCGCGCACCTGTTCGGCGGCGAGGAGGCACTGGCCGAGGACGTGCGGGACCGGTTCGCAGCGACCGGCCTAACGGCGCGGGTCGCGGTCGCCCCGACCGCAGCTTCAGCCTGGGCGCTGGCGCATCATGCGCCCTGCATCTGCAGCGTTGAACAGCTCGATGCGAAGCTTTCGCCGCTGCCCGTCTCAACCCTCCGGCTCGAGCCGGAGACGGTGCGGACTCTCGAGCGGCTGGGGCTGAAGACCATCGGCGCTGTGGCCGGCCTTCCGCGGCTTGCTCTTGCGCGGCGGTTCCGCGGAGCAGAAAGCGTCGTCGATGCAATCGATCGCGCGTGGGGAAAGACGCCGGAGCCGCTGACTGCCGCGCCGGCTCAGACAGTGCCGCGCGCGACGCTGCGCCTCGAAGAGCCGGCGACCCATGCGCAAGCCGCGTCGCAGGCGCTCGACCGGCTGATCCCCAAGCTCGTCCGCCAGCTGGAGGAGCGGCATCTCGGCGCCCGCCGCCTCAGCCTCACCGGCTTTTGCGTCGACGGCAGCACCGCACAAGCGAGCGTCGCGACCGCGATCCCCAGCCGCGAGCCGAAGCACCTCCAGCGCCTGCTCGCCGACGAGGCGGCCGCGCTCGGCCCCGGCTTCGGCTTCGACGCTTTCGCTCTGCAAGCCGACTGGACGGAGAGCCTCGGCGCCGCACAGCAAAGCCTGGTCGAGGAAGCGGAAGGGACAAGCGACCTCGCGCACCTCGTTGATCGTCTGAGCGTGAAGCTCGGGCCCGGCAGGGTACGCCGGCCGCAGGCGAATGAAAGCCATGTGCCGGAGCGGGTGAGCGGCTGGGTGGAGGCGGTCAGTTCCTCCCTGTCGCGGAGCGATGGGGAGGGGGACCATGTGACACATGGTGGAGGGGTACAGAGCCGTCGTGCAGGACCCCTCCACCGCCTTCGGCGGTCCCCCTCCCCAGCAAATGGGGAGGAACTAAGGCGCCCCCAACGCCTTTTCGACCGGCCCGAGGCGATCGCGGTGATCTATGCGACTCCTCAAGGCATTCCCCGCCGCTTCGTCTGGCGGCGCTCGGTTCACGACATCGCGCGGGTCGAAGGGCCCGAGCGGATCGCGCCCGAATGGTGGCGCGAGCGCTCGACCGCCCGGCTTCGCGACTATTACCGGGTTGAGGACCAGGCCGGCCGCCGCTACCGGATCTTCCGCGAAGGCCTTGCCGGCGACGGCCGCGGCGGGGCGCCCAACTGGTATTTGCACGGCCTGTTCGGGTGATGGCGCCCTCACCCGTCATTGCGAGGAGCGTCAGCGACGAAGCAATCCAGCCGCGCGAGTCTGGATTGCTTCGCTGCGCTCGCAATGACGAAGAGAGAAGGCTCGGCTGATGCCGGAGCAAGTCGGCTTTTCTCGGCTGAAGCTGGTGCGGACCAGCGACATGCCGCCGCCTCCGGTTGAGCGTGCAGCTTATATCGAGCTTGGCGTCACCTCGCCCTTTTCCTTCCTGCGCGGGGCGTCGGACGCGATCGAGCTGGTGCTTCGAGCGCTCGAAATGGGCATGGATTCGATGGGGATCGCCGACCGCAACACGCTTGCCGGCGTGGTGCACATGCACAGCGCCTGCAAGGGCGCGGGGCTAAGGCCGCTTATCGGCTGCCGGCTGGACCTGGCGGACGCGCCTAGCCTGCTCGCCTATCCGGTCGACCGCGACGGCTATGGCCGGCTCTCGCGGCTGCTGAGCCTTGGAAAGATGCGCGCGAAGAAAGGCGAGTGCGAGCTGTCGCTGGCCAACGTCGCCGAGCACACGGACGGAATCGCCTTCATTGCCTGGCCGGGTGACGATCTCGACGCTTTCGAAGCCGAGCTTGCGCGGCTTCGTGAAGCTCTGCCGTCACTCCGCCATGTCGCGGCGTCATACCTCTATCGCGGCGGCGACAATGCACGCATCGAACTGCTCGACCGCATCGCTCGCGCCAACGGCTGCACGATCGTCGCGACCAACGACGTCCACTATCACGTGCCCGACCGGCGGCCGCTGCAGGACGTCGTCATTTGCATCCGTGAAAAGACGATGATCGCGAAAGCGGGATTCCTCCTCAACCCCAATGCCGAGCGGCACCTGAAGTCTCCGCAAGAGATGGCGCGGCTGTTCGCCCGCTGGCCGCACGCGATTGCCGCGACCCGCGAGTTCGCCGACGCTCTCGATTTCAGCTTGGACGAGCTGGCTTATGAATATCCGAAGGAGACGGTGCCAAGCGGGCGCTCGCCGCAGGAACATCTCGAGCAACTGACCTGGGAAGGGGCGAAAGAGCGCTGGCCGGACGGCATTCCGGAGAAGGTCGGCAAGCAGCTGCGTCACGAGATCGAGCTGATCGGGCGGCTCGACTTCGCCCGCTATTTCCTCACCGTCCACGACATCGTCGCTTTCGCGCGCGGGCTCAGGCCTCCGATCCTGTGCCAGGGCCGCGGCTCGGCCGCCAACAGCGCCGTCTGCTATTGCCTTGGAATCACCGCGGTCGACCCGTCGGCAAGCGACCTGTTGTTCGAGCGCTTCATCTCCGAGGAGCGCCGCGAGCCGCCCGACATCGATATCGATTTCGAGCACGAGCGGCGCGAGGAAGTCATCCAGCACATCTACGAGAAGTACGGCCGCGACCGCGCCGGCATTGCCGCGACCGTGATCCACTATCGGCCCAAGTCGGCGATCCGCGAGGTCGGCAAGGTCATGGGCCTGTCGGAAGACGTCACCGCAGCCCTCGCCTCGACCATCTGGGGTCATATGGAAGGCGAGATGCACGAAGCGCGGGCCGCCGACGCCGGACTCGACCTTTCCGACCCGCACCTCAAGCGCACGATTCGGCTCGCCGAGCAGCTGATCGGAATGCCGCGGCATTTGTCGCAGCATGTCGGCGGCTTCATCCTCACCGAGCGGCCGCTGACCGAAACGGTACCGATCGGGAACGGTGCAATGGACGACCGCACCTTCATCGAATGGGACAAGGACGACATCGACGAGCTCGGGATTTTGAAAATCGACGTGCTGGCGCTGGGAATGCTGACCTGCATCCGAAAATGCTTCGACTTGGTCGAACGGCATCATGGCGAGCGCCTGGAGCTGGCGACCGTCCCGAAGGAGGAGGCGCAAGTCTATGACATGCTGTGCCGCGGGGATTCGCTCGGCGTCTTCCAGGTCGAGAGCCGGGCGCAGATGAACATGCTCCCCCGGCTTAAGCCCCGCTGCTTCTACGATTTGGTCATCGAGGTCGCGATCGTCCGTCCGGGACCGATCCAGGGCGACATGGTCCACCCGTATTTGAAGCGCCGGTCGGGCAAGGAAAGCATCCTCTTCCCCTGCCCCGCCCCCGAATATGGCCCGCCCGACGAACTGGAGCGGATCCTGGGGCGCACATTGGGCGTGCCGATCTTCCAGGAGCAGGCGATGAAGATCGCCATCGATGCGGCGAAATTCTCGGCCGCCGAGGCCAACCAGCTCAGAAAAGCGATGGCGACCTTCCGCTCCAAGGGAAATATCGAGCTTCTGCAGGAGAAGATGGTCGGGCGGATGGTCGGTCGCGGCTACGACCCCGATTTCGCGCAGCGCTGCTTCGACCAGATCAAGGGCTTCGGCGAGTACGGCTTTCCCGAGAGCCACGCGGCCAGCTTTGCTCACCTCGTTTATGTTTCGAGCTGGCTGCGGTGGAAATATCCGGCGGCGTTCGCGGCCGCGCTCCTGAACTCGCAGCCGATGGGCTTCTACGCGCCGGCCCAGATCGTCCGCGATGCGAAGGAGCATGGAGTCGAGGTGAGCGAAGTGGACGTCAATCACAGCGAGTGGGACTGCACTCTTGAGGACGGAGCATTGCGCCTTGGCCTCCGCCAGGTCGACGGGCTTCACCGCGAGGCCGCCGAGCGGCTGGTGTCGGCGCGCGGGGAGCGGCCTTACGCCTCGGTCGAGGACGTGCGCACCCGCGGCAACGTCCCAGTCCACGCGATCCAGCGCCTGGCCGCCGCCGACGCGTTCCGGTCGATCGGGCTCGATCGGCGTGCGGCGCTGTGGGACTCGCGAGCGCTGCGCCAAGCGCCCGACCTGCCGCTGTTCGCTTACAGGCAAGAGCGCGACGAAGGCGCGGAAAGCTCGCCCGCCGAGCTCCCGCAAATGCCGCTCTCGGAGCATGTCGTGAACGATTACCAGACGGTGCGCCTCAGCCTGAAGGCGCACCCTATGCACTTCCTCCGGGCCTATTATGACGCTCAGGGCTTCGTCACCGCCGAGCAGCTCAGGTCGATCCGGGACGGCAAGCGCCTGTCGATCGCCGGCATTGTCCTGATACGGCAGCGGCCAGGGACATCGAAGGGCGTCGTCTTCATCACCATCGAGGACGAGACGGGCGTGGCCAACCTCGTCATCTGGCCCGACGTCTTCGAGCGCCAGCGCAAGATCGTCATGGGCGCACGGTTGATGGCGGTGCACGGCATCGTGCAGCGTGACGAGGACGGCGGTGTGATCCACGTCGTCGCACGCCGGCTAGAGGACCATACGGCGATGCTACAGCGCCTGAGCGAAGATCCACTGCCGAAGAACATCGAACGGCGCGAGCATGTCGGAAGCTGGGGCCGTCCTCCGAACCGCCACCCGCGCGATGTCGAGATCATCCCGAAAAGCCGCGATTTTCACTAGTTAGTCAGCAATTCTCCTCTATGCTCAACAGCATCCGGGGAAAGGGCAAAATTCATGCTGACAATTCTAATCGGTTTTGCCGCGCTTGCGGCCGCTCAGGCGCCTGCGCCGGCGTCGATCGAGGGCCGCTGGGTCAATCCCGATCACAGCGTGATCATCGCCATCGCTCCGTGCAGCGAAAATCTGTGCGGAACCGTCCAATGGGCAAATGCGAAGGCACAGCAGGACGCGCGCGAACACGCGCCCCACCTCGTCGGCACGCAGCTTCTCACCGATCTCAAGGCCAAGGGCGCCATTTGGGAAGGCAAATTGTTCGTGCCCGACCGCAACCTTCACGTGGAAGGGAGGATTCAGCCCCAAAGCGCCAACCAGCTCAAGGTCTCGGGCTGCGAGATCGGCATCTGCAAGTCGCAGCTATGGTCACGAGCGGAAGGGCCCTTGCCGGCTTCGCAATAGCGCCTCCCCGTTCATCCGAGCGCAATCTTGACGCGCCATTGCTGCCACAAATTGCAGCTAAGGCGATGATATGAAAACTTTTCTCGCAGCCATTGCAGCCGTTGCGGTCTCTTCCGTACCGGCGGCCGCATCAGCCAAGAGTCCGCTCGAAGGCCGCTGGAAGAACGGCAAGATGGAGATCGTCATTTCGCCGTGCGGACGGACGCTGTGCGGCACCGTGGTCAAGGCCTCGCCGGTCCAGCAGGCGAAGGCGGAGCGCGGAAGCGGCACCGATCTGGTCGGCGCCACGCTCATCCAGGGGATCGAGCGGACCGGGCCCGGCACCTATCGCGGACGGGTCTTCGTCGCCGATCGCAACGTCCATGCCAGCGGCACCATCCACCAGGTTTCCCGAAACCAGCTGAAGGTGCGGGGCTGCGTGTTGGGAGTTCTCTGCAGGTCCAAGACCTGGGACCGGGTGCGCTAGGCCAGAAACTCCTCGCCGGTCCCGATTCCACCCGCCAGCACCGCCGCCTGAAGCGCGGCCATGTCGTCCGCCCAGTAGCGGTCGGACGAAAAATGCGGCGTCATCTCGCGCACTTTTTTGTGCACCCGCTGAAGCTTGCCCGACGTCTTTAGCGGTGTGTGGAAATCGACGCCTTGAGCAGCCGCGATGAGCTCGACGGCGACCACTCCGGCGGCGTTGCGCGCGACCTGCGCCGCCTTACGCGCGGCGATCGGCGCCATAGACACATGGTCTTCCTGGCCGGCGGATGTGGGGATCGTGTCGACGCTTGCCGGATAGGCCAGCGACTTGTTCTCGCTGACCAGCGCCGCGGCGGTCACGTGCGGGATCATCAGCCCGGAATTGACTCCGCTGTCCTCGACCAGGAACGGCGGAAGGTCGCTCATCTTCGGGTCGATCAACACCGCGGTCCGGCGCTCCGAGATCGAGCCGACCTCGCACAAAGCCATTGCGATCGTATCGGCCGCAAAGCCGACCGGCTGCGCGTGGAAATTGCCGCCGGATATGGCGCTGTCTTCGTCCGGAAAGACGATTGGATTGTCGGTCACCGCCCCCGCCTCGATGACGAGAGTGCGTGCGGCGTTGGCGAGCAGGTCGAGTGCGGCGCCCATTACCTGCGGCTGGCAGCGGAAGCTATACGGGTCCTGGACGCGCCCGCAGCGGGCGTGGCTGGCGACAATTTCGCTTCCCTCGAGAAGCTCGCGAAGAGCGGCGGCGACGCGAATCTGACCCGGCTGTCCGCGAAGGTCGGAAATGCGACCGTCGAACGGCTTTACCGAACCTTTCAGCGCATCGACCGACAGCGCCCCGGCGGCGATCGCGGCACCAAATACCCGCTCCCCGATGAAGAGCGCATCGAGAGCGATGGCGGTCGATGCCTGGGTGCCGTTGATCAACGCCAGGCCTTCCTTGGGGCCGAGTTGCAGCGGACTGATATCGAGTGCTCTTAGAGCATCGCCAGCCGGCATGATCTCCCCGGCGAGATCGATCTGGCCGTGTCCCATCAGCGCTGCGCTCATGTGGGCGAGCGGAGCAAGATCTCCCGATGCCCCGACGCTCCCCTGGCTGGGGATGACCGGAATCGCCTCCCTGTCGAGGAGCGCCTGAAGCGCTTCGATCACTTCGGTCCGCACGCCCGAATAGCCGCGCCCGAGGCCGAGCAACTTGAGCACGATCATCAGCCGCGAAACGTGCCGCGGGAGCGGATCCCCGATCCCGGCGCTATGCGACAGGATCAGGTTGGTCTGGAGCTCTGCGAGGCGGTCGTCGGGGATGCGGGTGTTGGCAAGAAGCCCGAAACCGGTGTTCACGCCGTACACCGTTTCCCCGGACTCGACGATGCGTTCGACCGAAGCGGCAGCGTCGGCAACGCGTCGCATCGATGCCTGGTCGAGCTGCGCCGGCCCGCCGGCCCAAAGGCGGCGGAGGGTCGCCAGATCGATGCTTTCAGGGTTGAGCTTGAGCGTCATCACGCGGCATCTGGCAGATTTGGCGGGAACTGCCCAGCGCTCGCCTTATATCTGCTATGCTAAAAGAGGGCACATATCCCGACCAACTTCTGGGCTCAGACTTGGGGGAACCAATGAAGGAACTGCGGGCGCTTCAATGGCCGCCACTAGCGGCTGCGCTACGGGCATCGAAGGCAGTCGCTCTCACTGCCATGCTACTCGGAGCGGCAACCCCTGCTTTCGGTCACATCCTGGAGGCAGGTTTCGCCGCACTCGAGCTAAGCGGAGATGCCGATCCCACTGTGCGGCAGCAATGCGTCGAACGCCACGACCACTCGAACGTGCCGGACGTCACGATTGCCGATGCAACCGTCGAAGCGCAGGCGGTGACTGAAACTGGCCGGCCCGCGGTGCGGGTTCGAATACCGGCTGGTGGAGCCACGAAGGGCGGCGTAGCGCTCACGAAGATTAGCTTTTCAGACGGCATCATCGAAGCGGATGTGCTCAGCACGCTCGCAAAGGACGCGCCGGAAGGATCACGAGGTTTCGCGGGACTCGCCTTCCGGGCTGCACCGGGCCTTGAAAGCTATGAGACAATTTATCTACGGCCGACGAACGGACGCGCGCGCGACCAGATCCGCCGCAACCATTCGATTCAGTACATCTCCTATCCCGATTTCCCGTGGCACCGGCTGCGAAAGGAAGCTCCTGGGCACTACGAAAGCTATGTCGACCTGGAGCTCGGGAAATGGATTCGCATGCGCCTCGAAATCTTTGGCGAAGAGGCGCTGCTGTTCGTCAACGGCTCAGAACAGCCCGTGCTGGTCGTCAGGGATCTCAAACTGGGCGCGGATCGCCGTGGACAGGTCGGCCTCTGGATAGGCTCAGGCACGATTGCCTATTTCTCGAACCTGCAGGTCAAGAGCTGCAACTAGCCGGGCGCTATCGGCCGGGCTTCTGAGACTCTGCGGCGGCTCGGCCGACCATCGGCAAATCCAGCCCCTGCTCAAGCGCGCAGGCGATCGCGTCTTCATAGCCGGCGTCGGCGTGGCGCATCACGCCGCTGGCCGGGTCGTTCCATAGCACGCGCTCAAGCCGCCGGGCGGCATCGTCGCTGCCGTCGGCGACGATCACCATTCCGGCGTGCTGCGAATAGCCCATTCCAACTCCGCCGCCGTGGTGGAACGATACCCAAGTCGCTCCGCTCGCGGTGTTGAGGAGAGCGTTGAGCAACGGCCAGTCGGAAACAACGTCGCTGCCGTCCTTCATGGCTTCCGTCTCGCGGTTCGGCGAAGCGACCGAGCCGCTGTCGAGATGGTCGCGACCGATGACGATCGGCGCCGAGACTTCGCCGCTTTTCACCATCTCGTTGAAGGCGAGGCCGAGGCGGTGGCGCTGGCCGAGGCCGACCCAGCAGATCCGCGCCGGAAACCCCTGGAAGGCGATTCGCTCCCGAGCCATGTCGAGCCAGCGGTGAAGGTGCGGATCGTCGGGTATCAGCTCCTTCACCTTGGCGTCGGTCTTGTAAATGTCCTCCGGGTCGCCCGACAGCGCCGCCCAGCGGAACGGGCCAATCCCGCGGCAGAAGAGCGGGCGGACGTAGGCCGGCACGAAGCCGGGGAAGTCGAACGCGCGGGTCACGCCTTCGTCATAGGCTTCCTGGCGGATGTTGTTGCCATAGTCGAAGGTCGGAACGCCCATGTCCTTGTACGCCAGCATCGCCTCGACGTGCTTGGCCATGGACTTGCGCGCCGCTTCGGCAACCGCGGCCGGGTCGCGCTCGCGCATCTCCTGCCATTTGGCGACGCTCCAGCCGGCCGGGCAATAGCCGTTGGCCGGGTCGTGGGCGCTGGTCTGGTCGGTGAGCGCGTCGGGCTTGATCCCGCGCTCCAGCATTTGCGGCAGGAGCTCGGCGGCATTACCAAGGAGGCCGACACTCGTCGGCTCCGACGAGTCGCGAAGGATCTCCAGCGCCTCGTCGATGCTGGCCGCGCGGTGGTCAAGATAGCGGGTCTCGAGCCGCTTCGCGATCCGGCTTTCCTGCACCTCGATGGCGATGCAATGGGCTCCGGCCATTACCGCGGCGAGCGGCTGCGCCCCGCCCATCCCGCCAAGCCCGGCCGTCAGTATCCATTTGCCTGTTAGGTCGCCGCCATAATGCTGGCGGCCCATTTCAACGAATGTCTCGTACGTGCCCTGGACGATGCCCTGGCTGCCGATGTAGATCCACGAGCCGGCGGTCATCTGGCCGTACATCATCAGCCCTTTTCGATCGAGGTCGTTGAAGACTTCCCAATTTGCCCATTTGGGGACGAGGTTGGAGTTGGCGATCAGCACCCGCGGAGCGTCCTTGTGGGTGCGAAACACGCCGACCGGCTTGCCCGACTGGATGAGCAGGGTCTGGTCTTCCTCGAGCCGCTCCAGCGTCTCGACGATCCTGTCGAAGCACTGCCAGTTGCGCGCTGCGCGGCCGATCCCGCCATAAACGACGAGGCTCTGCGGATCCTCGGCGACCTCGTCGTCGAGATTGTTCTGAAGCATCCGGACGGCGGCTTCAGTGGTCCACTGCTTCGCCTTGATCTCAGGCCCGCGGCGCGCCCGGATGTGGCGGCTGTTGTCGCGTCTGTCTGTCATTCGCTTAACTGTCGTCCCCGGCGTAGATCCGCCGCTCTGGCCCCGGAAGGCCAATCCAGTAGCCGAGCTCGGCCAGGCTTTCGAGCCGCCAGACGCACAGGTCCGCGGCCTTTCCCACCGCGATTGTGCCGATTTCGTTCTCGAGACCAAGGGCTCGGGCGGCGTTGACGGTCATTCCCGCAAGCGCCTCATGGGGAGTCAGGTCGAACAGCGTGCAAGCCATGTTCATCGCCAAAGTAGGGGACAGCAAAGGCGAGGTGCCGGGGTTGCAGTCGGTCGCCACGGCTATCGGGACATCATGGTCGCGCAGCATCTGAACCGGCGGTTTGCGGGTCTCCTGAAGCGCATAAAAGGCGCCCGGGAGGAGCACCGCGACCGTACCGGCTTGCCCCATTGCCTTGGCGCCCGCTTCATCGAGGTGCTCGAGATGGTCGGCGGAGAGCGCCTTGTACTTGGCGGCAAGCGCGGCTCCATTCTGGTTCGACAGCTGCTCGGCGTGGAGCTTGACTCGAAGCCCGTGCTCCTTGGCCGCCTTGAACACCCGCTCGACCTCGTCCGGAGTGAAGGCGATGTCTTCGCAAAAAGCGTCGACGGCGTCGGCCAGACCCGCTTCGGCCGTCGCCGGGATCAGCTCGTCGACGATCATCGATACATAGCCGATGCGCCGGTCCCTCCAATCGGCCGGGAGAGCGTGAAGCGCCAGCAGGGTCGGAACGATCCGCACCGCATCGCTGGCGGCAAGCGCTTTCGCGCAACGGAGCAGGCGAAGCTCGCCTTCGACGTCGAGCCCGTAGCCCGACTTGATTTCGACCGTCGTGACCCCGCCCTTCATCAGCGCATCGAGCCGCATCGCTGCCGAGGCGAGCAGCTCGGGCTCCGAGGCTTCGCTCGTTGCCTTCACTGTCGACGCTATTCCCCCGCCGGCCTCCGCGATTTCCTCGTATGTGGCCCCGGCTCGGCGCATCGCATGCTCGTCGGCGCGGTTGCCGCCGAACACCAGATGCGTGTGGCAGTCGACGAGGCCGGGTGTCACCCAGGCGCCACTTAAGGGAAGCACTTCGCGCGCCCGATGGCCAGCAAGCTCGGTCCGCGTTCCGACGCGGACGATTCGGCCGTCCTGGATTCCGATCGCGCCGTTGTCGATGATTCCGAGCGGATCGTCGCGCGCGCCTTCCATCGTCACGACGCGGCAGTCGACAAGCAAGCGGTCCCACATCTTCTTCCCCTTGGGATTTGCCCTTAGGCGAGCGTCGTTGCTACCGCAAAGCCATGAACGCCTGGCCGAACCTTTCCGAGCTTCTGCGCGATGATGGCGAGAACATCCCGATCGGGCTCGTCGGCGCGCCACTTGCGGAAGGCTCCGTCACTCCCGGTGCCTGCGACCGGGCACCCGAGCTGCTTCGGCGGACATTGAAGCGGATCGGCCGCTACGACGTCGAGACCGGGCGCGAGCTGTCGATTCCGATCCGCGACCGCGGCGACGTCGAGCTTTCAGGGCTCTCGGTTGAGCAGGCGACGGGGCCGATCCGCGACACCGTGGCAGTGAGCGTCGCCGAGCACTCGCTAACCCTCCTCGCCGGAGGCAACAACGCAATCACCCGGCCGGCCGTGCAGGCGCTCGGAATGCCTCTCGACAAGGTCGGCCTGATCACGCTCGACGCCCATTTCGACATGCGCGACCTCGACGAGGGCCTTAGCAACGGCAATCCCGTGCGCGCGCTGATGGAGGACGGGCTCCAAGGCAGGAACATCGCCCAAATCGGGCTCGCCAGCTTCTCGAACAGCGCCAGGATGCACCACGACGCTATCGCCGCCGGCAACCTCGTCGTCACCATGGACGACGTTCGCCGCGATGGAATTCGCGCGGCCGTCGATCGCGCCGCCGACCATCTGACGAACTGCGAAGCCCTGGTGGTCGATTGCGACATCGACGTGATCGACCGCTCGCAGATGCCCGGAGCACCGGGAGCGCGTCCGGGAGGGATGAACGTCGCCGACTTTTTCTGGGCCGTCCGGGCGTTCGCCGGCCTTGGGCGGGTGCGGGTAATCGACCTGACCGAATGGGACCCTTCGCTCGACCAGACCGACCTCAGCGCCCTCACCGCGGCGCGATGGGTCGCGGAATGCGTCGCCGGCTTCGAGGCGCGCTAGACGGCCTCGGCCTTGCGCCGTCCGAGCTCCGACAGGGTTCTGAAAGTGATCGAAAAGCACAGGCTTTCGCCCGGCGCGATGCTGTGCTCCCAATCCTGGCGCGCGGGCCCGGTCAGGAGATAGGCCGACCGGGGCTGGACCTCGAGCCGCTCGCGATCGAAGCCGCCGTGCCTTCGCTTTCTGAAGCGAAGCACCGCAGGCGTGCCGAGCGACACGCCGACCACCCGTTCGAACACCGGCCGGTCGCGGTGCCAGCCGATGCCGGCACCGGGGTCGTAGCGGACGAGGAGCGCGTGAGCGAATGCGTCGGCTGGGACTCCGGCGAACACTGCCGCCTTGTTGCGAAGCGGCTCCAGCCAGTCGGGAATAGGCTCGGCAGGGGCGAAGCTCGAATCGTCGAAATCGTAGCGCCAGCCGAAGGTGCTGGTCAGCCTCTTACCGGTCCAGCCATGGAAGCGAAACGGCGACAGCTCGGCTTTGGAGAGGTGCTCGACCAGAGCGCGCTCCTCGTCGGCGCTGATGAACTCCGGCCGGTAGTCGAAGCCGGCGATCAGCGGCTCACCGAACAGGTCGACAGTCATGTGCCGAAAATCTCGTTGAGCTCCGAGGGGCGAAGCTCCGGCTGCAACTGGTCGAACGTGCACTCGCCGGGGTCCTTGTCGGGACGCCAGCGAAGCAGCGCGGTCCCGTGGCGGAAGCGACGCGCGGTCACCTGGTCATATTTCACCTCTGCGACCAGCACCGGCTTGAGCGGCTTCCATTCGGCCGAGCGAGCGGTGCGCCAACGGCTCGGCCCGCCCGGAGCGCTTCCGGTGAAGCCTGGCGGCTCAATCAACTCCTCGAGGGTTTTGGTAAGCTCATCGCGCTCGCTGGCGGCAATCGCCGACGTGAAGCCGACGTGGTGGAGGAGGCCGTCCGCGTCGTACAACCCGAGCAGCAGGGAACCGACCACCGCCTTCTTGGCCGCATAGCGGAAGCCGCCAACGACGCAGTCAGCGGTGCGCTCCGGCTTCACCTTCACCATCGCCCGCTCGCCGGATTTGTACGGCTGGTCGAGGCGCTTGGCGATCACTCCATCGAGCGCTCCGCCGCCCCGCTCGAGCCAGTCGAGCGCGATGCCATGGTCGCGGGTCGCCGGGGACAGCCTGAGCTCCCGGCGCATCGATCGAGGAATGGAGCTTCTCGAGAGCCGACCGCCTCTCCGACAGTGGCCGACCGGCAAGGTCCTTGCTCCCGAGCGACAACAGGTCGAACAGCATCAGCTCGGCCGGGGTCTCGCCAGCCAGCTTTCGAACCCGGCTTTCGGCCGGGTGCAGCCGCAGCTGCAGCGCATCGAATGACAGCACGTCGCCGACCGGGATAATCAACTCCCCGTCGAGCAGGAACTGCTTCGGCTTGAGCCCGGCCAGGATTTCGACGACTTCGGGAAAGTAGCGGCCGAGCGGCTTGCCGTTCTTGGAGATCAGCTCGACGTCGGCCCCGTCGCGGCGCGCGAGGCATCGAAAGCCGTCCCACTTGGGCTCATATTGCCAGCCCTCCCCGGCCGGCAGCTCGGCCGCGAGGAGCGCTTCCATCGGGGCCGTGGCGGCCTTCATCGGCACGATCAATCCGCCGCCGGACTTCGCCGCTCGGCCAGCTCCAGCCGAAGCGCCTTCACCTCCCTGAGCAGGCGCTTCATGTCCCTGTTTCCGGCGATCGGCCCGCTGGCCTCGTCGGCGTCGCGGCCGATGAAGAAGCTGGCGAAGGTCGCGGCGATATAGCCGAACATCGCCAGGCCGTAGATGGCCAGCAGCATCGTCAGCACCCGACCCTCGGTCGTGACCGGCCAGGTCTCCGAGCCAATGCTGGCGACCAGCATTCCGGTCCACCAGAGCGCATCGCCGTAGGTAGCGAAGCCACCCGGGACATCGCGCGCATTTTCGAAGTTCAGCATACCTGCCGCGCCGAGGAAGATCACCAGCGCGGTCAGTCCGGCGACATAGATGAAGCCGCGGCGCTCGAGCGTCGTCCTCAGCGCGTTCATGCTCCGGTTGGCGGTGCCGACGATACGGACCAGCCGCAGCCCCCTCAGTCCACGCGCGGCCCTGAGGAAGGCAAGCGCCCGGAACACCCGAAGTGCCGGAACCAGGAGCGCGATGACCGTCAGCCAGTTCGACCTGAGAAAGGGCCCCTTCTCCGGAGCGAGCGCGAAGCGGAGCAGGAACTCGGCAATGAAGATGACCCAGATGACGAGGCCGACCGTCTCGAGCAGCAGGATCGAATCGGACACGAGCTCCCAAACGACGATCGCAAGCCACGCCAGGCTAAGCACCAACATCGGCACGGCCAGCCACTCGTCCAGGTCCCTAAGCAGTCTCCATCTCAGTCTCGCCGAAGCCATCACGCCCTCCAGAATTGCGACTTGTCGCAGTTCAGACGCTTCGACGGCCGTTATGGTGCCACGAGGAGTCCGGCGGCGGGCTGCCCGGGGTTTCGGGCACAAAAAAAGCCGCCCGGAGGGGCGGCTTAATTGTCTTCTTGGTTGCGGGGGCAGGATTTGAACCTGCGACCTTCAGGTTATGAGCCTGACGAGCTACCGGACTGCTCCACCCCGCGATATTCTTCCTTTCTTCAAGCGCCGGCGCGGGCATCCGCCCGCTTGGCTTTCCTCGCAATAAGCTCGGGCGGCCGTCCGGCCTTGCAGAGCCTTCGGCTCCGAAGTTCGTCATTGTGAATGGGTTCGATCTGGTTCGCCGTCAGCAAAGCCTGGCGACGACCAACTCTTCCACTGCTTAAGCAGTAGTACCATCGGCGCTGTCCGGTTTCACGGCCGAGTTCGGGATGGGATCGGGTGGGTCACGGACGCTATGGTCACCAAGCTATGGTGACGGCGAACAGATCGAATTCTAGAAACCGTGCATTGGTTTTGGACATCCAGCCAAGATCAATCGACCATCGAACAGGCAGGCCACCCATCAATTCCTTGATGGGACAGCAGGCCTGTCGATGATGGTGTAGATTCATCAAGCGCGAATAGAGCAATTAGGACCGGTTAGCTTCACGCATTACTGCGCTTCCACACCCGGCCTATCAACGTGGTGGTCTTCCACGGCTCTAAGATACCTTATCTCGAGGGAGGCTTCCCGCTTAGATGCTTTCAGCGGTTATCCCGTCCATGCATAGCTACCCTGCTGCGCGGCTGGCGCCACGACAGGTCCACCAGAGGCATGTTCACCCCGGTCCTCTCGTACTAGGGGCAACTCCTCTCAAGTATCGACGCCCACGGCAGATAGGGACCAAACTGTCTCGCGACGTTCTGAACCCAGCTCACGTACCACTTTAATTGGCGAACAGCCAAACCCTTGGGACCTGCTCCAGCCCCAG